>DASSEV010000031.1:0-72247 GCA_035695105.1 Gaiellales bacterium | reverse complement strand
CATCGCCGCATCAGCCACCGTCACGAATCCGCATGTGCCTCAACTTCACTTCGGACGGCTACGGATACCACTGCACAGTGTGACCGCGCATCATCACTCGTGCGTCTCCGATTCGATCAGATGCGTGACACCCGCGGAGGTCGCCAGTATGAAAGCCGCGGCGAGCACCGAGGTGAGGGCCAGTGCCAGCATGCCGACGCGCGTCGCCCCAAGCGCTCCCCACCGTTCACCGAAGAGAAGCGATGCCAAGCTCACCGGAAGCGCTATTTCGAAGGCAAACGTGACCGGAATCACGCGCGACGCTCTTCCCACCTGCAGCGAGCTCATCTCGGCGACACCCCCAAGCAACGCGGCAGCTCCCACCACACCGACCCACAGGAGCGCGGCTGGCGGGCGGCCGGTTGCCAACGCGTCGGTGAAGAGTTTGGTGGCGATGCCGCTCAAGGCAAACGCGACTCCTCCCGCCATCGCTTCCAGCAACGGCCGCGGCCGGCCGGCAGGTAACAGGGCGAGAGGCGCCACCGCCAGCAGGCCCAGGACGAGCAGCGGCACCGCCAGCTGCAAGCCGTGGGCATGATGCGTGGATCTCGTGGGTGCCGCCGCGACGAGCAGCACCAGGCCCGCGACCAGTCCCCCAACAGCAGCCACCTCGCGCACGCCGACTGGCTCGCCCAACACGCGGTGTGCGCCCAGCAACACGACCACCAGGGTGAACGCCAGCGCAGGCTGCACAATCGTCACCGGCGCCAGCCGAAACGCCGAGGCGTGCAACAGCCAGCCGCCCAGGGTCAGGATCGTGCCTACACGCCAGCGCGAGGATCGGGCCAAGCGCGCCACCAGACCGAGCCTCCTCGCATCCGCCGGCGGGATGCGCCGCGCCTCGCCGGCCTGAAGCACGATGCCACCACCAAACACCATCGCCGCGGCAAGCGCAGCTGCGGCGCCGACAAGCTCCATGCGACGACGATACCGGGCGCCTCAGAGCCCGCCGAAACCGACGTGCGCGCCGAACCAGCGCGCCGCTTCGTCCGCGACGCGTTCGAGCGCACCTGGCTCCTCGAACAAGTGGGTTGCGCCGGGCACGACAACCAACTCTGATTCACAGCGAAGCTGTGCAAGCGCGCGCCGGTTCAGTGCGAGGACCTCGCGATCATCTCCGCCGACGATCAGCATGGTTGGAGCGGACACGTCGGACAGCACGGAGCTGGCCAGGTCTGGGCGGCCGCCGCGGGAGACCACGGCCGATACGCCGGGCGTGTGGGCAGCGGCCCACAGCGCGGCGGCAGCGCCGGTGCTGGCGCCAAAGTAGGCGAACGGCAGATCGGCGACCGCTGCGCACCGCTGGAGCCAGACCGATGCACCGGTGAGACGTTCGGCTAGCAGCGGGATGTCGAACACGCGACTCCGGTTGAGCGCCTCGGCAGGGGTCAGCAGGTCGAACAGCAGCGTCGCGAACCCTGCCTGGTTCAGCTGGTCTGCCACGTGCTGGTTGCGTGGACTGTGGCGGCTGCTGCCGCTGCCGTGAGCGAACACGATGGTGCCCGCCGGGTGCGCCGGCACGGCCAGGTCACCGGGGAACAGCAGGGCGCCGGCCTCAACAACGACGCTCCCCCGCCGCTCGGCCCGGGCAGCGTCCTTCAGCAGCGCTATCACGCGGTCATCCGAAACCTGTCCGAAGTCGGCATACCACTCGCCGACCGCAAACAGCTGTTCCGGCGCTTCGAGGCAGACGACCTGGTCGGCGATTGTCTCCAGGCGCCGGAGGGTCGGCGGTGCTCCCACCGGCACGGCGGCAATCACGCGGCGCGCGCCGTGCCGCCGAGCCCAGTCGATTGCCGCGATCATGGTTGCGCCTGTAGCCAGTCCGTCGTCGACGAGCACACAGGTCGAACCCGCGACGCTGAGCGGCTGCACCTCACGATGCAGATAGGCATCGAGCGCGGCCGCCCTCGCCTGCGCCTGGCGTACCGCATGGTCGAGCTCGGCGGGTGACAGATCCACGTCCCGCCGCACGTACGGTTCCATGCCGGGGCACGCCGCACCAATCGCATACTCCGGCTGAAGCGGGTGGCCGACTTTGCGCACCGCCAGCGCGTCCAGGGGAAGCCCCAGCCGGCTCGAGATCTCCGCCGCCACCTCCACGCCGCCCCGGGCAAGCCCAACGACCACGCCCGAATCGATCGACGCTGTACGTAGGTGCTCCGCCAGGTATCGACCTGCTTCCCGCCGATTCGCGAAGGCACGAGGCCGCATGCCCCAGGGCTCCTCGCGCACGGGTTGGACGGACTCGGTCATGTAGCTGGGGACGTCGGCGGTGCCGCCCGAGAGGCCCGGCGCTTTCCCGGGTCCGGTACGGCTCGTTTCGCATGCTGCTGAATGAAGCGCTCCACCTGACCGCGGGCAACGTCGTCGCGAATCTGCTTCGGTGGGGATTTCATGAGATAGGCGCTCGGAGCTTCGAGCGCGCCGCTCATTCCGTGATCAAGCGCCAGCTTCGCCAGGCGTACGGCATCGATGCCGATGCCGGCAGAGTTCGGTGAGTCCCAAACCTCGAGCTTGAGCTCGACGTTCAGAGGAAGGTCGCCGAACGTCGTCCCCTCGAGGCGAATATGCGCCCACTTGCGGTCGGTCAGCCAGGGGATGTAATCGGACGGTCCGATGTGAACATTGTCCGGTGCCAGCGGCTCCTCGAGCGTCGACATCACGGCGTTCGTCTTCGAGATCTTCTTCGAGACAAGCCGCTCACGCTCGAGCATATTCAGGAAGTCCGTGTTCCCACCGACGTTCAGCTGCAGGGTTCGGTCGAGGCGCACAGCGCGGTCCCGGAATAGCGTCGACAGCGCACGATGCACGATCGTCGCCCCGACCTGCGACTTGACGTCATCACCGATCAAGGGCAAGCCCTTCTGTTCGAACCGGGACTGCCAATACGGCTCGCTCGCGATGAATACCGGCATGCAGTTCACCATCGCGCAGCCTGCGTTGAGGATCTGCTCGACGTACCACTTGGTGGCCTGCTCTGACCCGACGGGCAAGTAGTTCAGGACGACATCCGTCTTTGTATCCCGCAGGATCCCGACAACGTCGTCTGTCGGGCCGGGTGCCGGCTCGATCACCTCGCGCAGGTACTTGCCGAGCGAGTCGTGCGTCATGCCCCGATGCACCGGCACGCCTCTGCCCGGCACGTCCGCGAACCGGGCCGTGTTGTTCGGTCCGGCGAAGATCGCATCAGCCAGGTCCAGGCCGACTTTCGTCCGATCGATGTCAAATGCGGCCGTGAACTGGATGTCGCGTACGTGGTAGCCACCCAGGTCGACGTGCATCAACCCGGGCACGCGCTGTGACGGGTCAGCGTCGCGGTAGTACTCGACCCCCTGCACGAGCGCACTTGCACAGTTGCCGACGCCGATGATGGCCACGCGCACCACACCATCCCGCTCGACTACATCGTGCTGGCCATTCCCCGACGGGCCAGGCGACGTTCGCAATCCGCGGGCAGTTGATCGGGCGGCCATGTCGAGATCCTGACGATCGTCGCCAAACGGGTCGTCAGGGAACTCCCGGAACCAGCATTCAGCTTCTCCGCAGTGCTCGACCTATCAGCCATGTGAGCCTGGCACGCCACTGACCTGTGGCGGGTGATCTCTTACGATCGGTATCCGAGGCACACGGCGCCGTGTCCGAAACCGACAACCGCATCATGTGGAAGGGCCCCGCCGGAGCGGGGCCCTTCTGTAGCCGGTCTGTAAGCGGGATTCTGTCGTGGGCAGCCATCCATCTGGGCCGGCCGTCTCCAGCCGGCTCGTTGCCGCCTACCTGGAGCTCGGCGGGCCGCGTCATCGCTCCGATTGGCGTTGCACCTGGTGGGGCTTGCCTAGCCACCCCCGTTACCGGGGGCGCTGGTGGTCTCTTACACCACCGTTTCACCCTTACCCCGGCGTTCACGTGTGACGCCGGGGCGGTCTCCTCTCTGTTGCGCTATCCAGCGGGTTTCCCCGTCCGGGCGTTACCCGGCACCATCGCCCTGCGGTGTCCCGACTTTCCTCGACGCCGAAGCGCCGCGGCTGCCTGACCGGCACTCGCATTCTATCCGGACTACGTATCGGGAACCACGAAGATCACGCCGCCGGGCGCGCGATAGCGGACGCCGTGGAGCGTGAATCGCACGCTCAGCTCGAGCGGGCCGGGGGAGCCGGCCGGCAGGCTGGCATGCCGCACGGTGCCCCGGTCCGGCCGGGCGACGGCGCGGCTGCCGCCGCCCTCGACGACGACGTTGCGCGCACCGGCAGGGATGAGCGCGATGGCCACCCGCACCCGGCTGCCCGCCTTCGGCTGGGCGGGCGACGCGACGACGGCGAGTGGGCGGCCCGTCCACTGCGTGGGGCCGTGGGTGGGCGGCGCGAGCAGCGCCAGCGCCGAGATCAGCAGCCATGCGAGCGGGCCGGTCATGCGGTCAGGTTCGCCCAGATCTGCTGCCTGGCAGCCTCGCCGTCGGCCGAGATCACCGGCTGGGCCGACGCCTGCAACGCGCTGATGGGCGGGCAGATGGCCTGGTTGGCAGCGAGGGTCGGATCGATCAGCGCGCGCGCCTGCGTGAGCGGCACCGGCAGCTGGAGCTCCGACATGGATCCCGCTTCGACGACCGGCTGCAGCCAGTTCTGGAGCCAGGCATGCGCAGCCACAGGATGGGGTGCATAGGCGGGGATGGCGTAGCTTCGCACGTCGAGCGCCCCGCCCTCGGATGGCAGGAAGAAGCTCGTGCCGGCCGGAGGCGTGCGGTATGCACGGGCGCGGACGAGCTGCGCGAGCGGCGGAGCGGCGGTCGGCTTGAGCTCGGAGGGTGCGTGGCGGCCGATCACGTGCAGGCCGGGGAACACCTCCTGGAGCCGCGTCTCGGCATCGTTGAGGTCGCCGGACGAGTCGGCGTCCCAGGCGTGGCCGAGCGAGACGAGCGCCGCGCCGATCACGTCGTCAGGCCGGTCAGGGACGGCGACGCGGCCCGGCTTGCGCTCCGCAAGGGTGAAGAAGGCGGCCCAGGAGTCCTCGCCGAGCGTGGCCGCGTCGCGAACGGCCACGCCGACCATGTCGTACCAGGCTGGGACGTCGTGGCGCAGGCCACCGTCCTCAGGAGAGTCGTTGAAGGGGGGCTGGAGCAGCGACAGGCCGGGCACCAAGCTGCGGGCGATCGGCTCGACCTGCTTGGAGTCGACGAGGTACCCGAGCGAGTCGGCGCCGACCATGATCACGTCGAAGCTGCCGTATCCGCCCGCGGCGAGGCGCAGGAGGAGCGACTCGTCGGTGCCGGTGGTCTCGACATGCACGGTGACGCCTGTCCGTTCATGAAACTCCGAGATGGCGAATTCGGGAACCTGACTCCCGGCGGCCAGAATCGCGACGGTCTTCTCGAGCGGCTGATCCTTCGAGATGAAGCCGGAGCCGAACGTCTCGACGCTGGAGCTGCCTCGTCCCAGGCATCCGGTGCCGGCGAGCAGCAGACCTGCCGACGCAAGGAACTGGCGCCGCGTCCTCACCGCCGCATTCTCGCAGCGGAGCCGCCACGACCGCGTTGCTACGCCACGAGCCGGAGCTGATCGTGGGCGGTCTCGGCATTCTCGATCGAGCTGCCGCACTCGCCGCAGATCAGCGAGCCGCCCTCCGAGAGACGCCGCATCGTGCCATCGCAGACGGGACAGACCGCCGAACGCGCGGGCCGGGCCGCCCGCCGAAGAGCGGCCACCAGCACCTCATCGAGCGTGGGGCCGAACGCGTCGTCGACTGTCCGCATGTGGCTCATAGCCTGCGCAGCACCGCCTTGACGACCCCGAGGATCTTGACCTGCTCGGGATACATCGGCTCCATGTCGTCGTTCTCGGGCTGGAGGCGGACACGGCCGGACTCGCGGTAGAACCGCTTGACGGTGGCGTCCTCGTCGCCCATCAGGGCAACGACGATCTCGCCGTTACGGGCGTCGTCCTGCTTGCGAACGACCACGAGGTCGCCATTGAGGATGCCGGCATTGATCATGCTGTCGCCGTTGATGGTGAGCAGGAAGTCGGCGTCGGCGCAGAGCTGCTCGGGCACGGCCACCATGTCCTCGACGCGCTCCTCGGCCACCAGGCCGGTGCCTGCTGCGACGTCCCCCACGAGGGGAAGCACAGTGCTGCGACTGGGCGCCTCGACGTGGGCACCGGCACGCTCGCGCACGCGCCCGCCCTCGATCACCTCGAGTGCACGCGGCTTGGTCTTGTCACGCCTGATCAGACCGGAGCTCTCGAGCCTGGCGAGGTGCGCGTGCACCGTCGACGGAGAGGTCAGTCCGACCGCCTGGCCGATCTCGCGCACCGTCGGCGGGTAGCCGTGCGCATCGACGTGGGTGTTGACGAACTCGAGGATCTCGCGCTGTCTCGGGGATAGCTCCACAACCGGCTCCTTTGTCCGAACATGTGTTCGGAGTCATAGTGTGCCAGAGCTATCGGACGGCGTCAAACTGCTCGCGGGATAGGAGGGCACCGCCAAGAAAATCAGGCGTAGGTACTGGAGCTGGGTACTGGAGCCGGCGTTGCCCGAAACAGTCCGACGCGACAGTCTGGTGCGTTCAGACGACTACGTCGGTAACCCCATTCACCATCGGATGGCCGACGGATGGCCGCCAACAACCCACTCGGGCGGAGGTTCACCCGTGCCCAATCTTCTTCTCGATCTGGCACCTGTTTGTGCCGGGGGTTGTCGGAGGGCGTCCTCTGGGCGGCAGAGTTTTCCCAAGTTTCACTGCGGCTAAACGTGATTCGCTGGCCTTGGTGGCGCGCCTTACGCTGGCGGGTCATGCGGTGAACCGGTGTGGTGGGTGCGTGCGAAGGGGTTGGCGTCTGCCGGGTTTTCCGGTGGGGGTCTATCAGGAGGTAGGGGGATGTCGGAGGACGTACGTGAGTATGTGGGCCGCGCGATCGATGAGGCGCATCCAGGGTTGCCGGCGGCGACGCGCCGCCAGATGATCGCGGGTGCGGGCGCGACGCTTGCGGGGATGGGGTTGATGGGGGCGTTGCCGTCGCTTGCGTCAGCGTCGACGCGTCGGGATAACTCGACCAAGAACATCTTGACCGTTGCGGCGACGGCTGAGGTATTGGCGACGATCGTGAACACCGTCGGGTATCGCCGCCATCTCGGTGGAGATGGGGTCACGCAGCGGAATATTGCGGCTGCTGCGCGTGAGGAGCTTGTCCATTACAACGTGCTGCATTCGGTGGGCGCACGGCCGGCGACCAAGAAGATCTGGGTGCCCGACTCGGTGTTTTCGAATCGGACGAACTTCCTCAGTACGCTTGAGGTTGGCGATCAGATCTTCGTCAACGCCTATCTGATCGGCACCAAGCACTTCGCCGCTGCCAAGAATGCCGCCTATGCGGTGATCACGGCCGAGTTCATGGGTGTCGAGGCTGTGCACAGGGCGCTGGCTCGCCAGTCGCTGGGCAAGCTCGGCAACGACCGGGTGTTCATGAAGTTCGACCAGAAGGAGACCGCGCCCGGCTCCCCGATCCCGGGACTCCCCGGCTTCGAGGACATCCTGGTCGCGGTCAAGCAGCTCGAGGCTGCCGGGTTCGGGTTTGGCGTTGCGGGTGCCAAGCCGGGTCGCTTCTATGACTTCGACGAGGTGAAGAAGCGCACTCCCACCGATCCTGACCTGAACACGTTCACGCCCGACGCCAGCTGACCGAAGCGGCGCAGTTCACGGCGGCCGGTGGCCATCCACCGGCCGCCGCTTCGCCCCTATCAGAGGAGATCTTCATGCCTGACGTTTCACCGATCCAGCTGATCATCGTCATGATCATCGCGCTTGTGGTACTTGGCCCCAAGCGACTGCCCGAGATGGGCAAGTCGCTTGGCAAGGGCATCCGCGAGTTCAAGCACTCCGTCAGCGGCGATGACGACCCTGAGCTGCCACGACCGATCCCTGCCGCACCGGCAGAGGATGTTCCCACCACTGTCACGCCGGTCGAGAACGCCCGGGTGGGGGTCTAGCGATGAGCCGGCACCGCCGTGTACACCCGTCCGAACAGCTCAGTCTCGTCGATCACCTCGACGAACTGCGCACGCGCCTGGTGGTTGTACTGGCGGTGCTGGCCGTCGCGGTTGGCATCTGCTTCTGGCAATCGGGCGCGATCCTCAACGCGCTGGCCGCGCCGCTTCCCTCCCACAACGGGCACGCCTTCAGGTTCCTGATGACAAGCCCGCTGGACGCGATCATGACGTCGATCTCGATCGGTGTCTATGGCGGCCTCTTGCTGACCATGCCTGTCGCCACCTACCAGCTCTACGCTTACTTGATTCCAGCGTTCGACGAGCGCCACCACCGGTCGTTACGACCGCTAGTACTGATGATCCCTGCGCTCTTCATCGTCGGCGTCACGTTCGGCTGGTACCTGGTCGTCCCACCGGCGCTGGACTTCCTGCTCGGCTTCAACAGCCAAGCGTTCAGCGTTCAGCTGCGCGCAGAGGACTACATCCAGTTCGTCATGCTCAGCCTCCTGGCGATGGGCATCGTCTTCGAAATGCCCGCCGTGATGCTGATCCTCGCCAGGCTCCGCATCATGAGCTCGGCACTGATGCGCCGACACTGGCGCGCCTCCATCGTCGCGCTCGCCGTCATCGCCATGCTGCTCCCCGGCGTCGATCCCATCTCATACATCGTCGAGTTCATCCCACTGCTCGCCCTCTACGCCATCTCCTACATCATCGTCAGAGCAGTCGAACGAGCAGCGCCACCGCCGCTACCCGAGTCTTAGAGCACCCGCCAGTTGCCGAATCGCACGACGTTTCCGGCAAAGGCTCCCTCGGCGCATAGCTAGTGAGGCCGGTGGCCGATTGGGATGGGTCTGTGCCCGGTGGCTGGGAGGAGCGCCGCTGCTCGAAGTGCGCGCCCGTGGTGCGCGTTCGGCGGCGCGCCATCAGCCGGTCATCGCTGCTGGGATGTGCGCGGGCGTAGGCTGGCGACTGTCGCGCGGTCGCGAGGCGGGGCATGGGCATCCATCGCGTTCCTCTCGTGAGCGGCGCCGGGTGGCGCCGTGTTTGCTGAGGGCGGCGGGCTGCGTGGAAGCCGGACTCGGTGTTGCCACCAAGCGGCAGGCGTCCCCTTCGGACACCTTCAATCTAGCAGCCTGGTCGGTTCGTCCCTTGTCGTCGTTGTCGGGGTTCAGGAGCGAGCTGCTAGGGTGCCTGCCGGTAAGACGAACGCTCGACGGTTGCGCAATCCGTGCCTCCCGAAACGTTCCCACGTACGGGAGAGGAGGGATGTGATTGGCAACCGGAACCGTGAAGTGGTTCAACGACAGCAAGGGCTACGGATTCATCGCGCCTGACGACGGCGAGAAGGATCTGTTCGTCCACCATAGCGAGATCGTGGCGGAGGGCTACAAGAGCCTGCCCGAAGGGGCCAAGGTGTCGTATGAACCGCGGCAGGGCCAGAAGGGCCCTGAAGCGACGCGCGTCGAAACCGTCGCCTGACAGGAGGCGCCATGAGCGCCAAGGAAGAGAAGATCGAGCTCGAGGGCGAGATCACCGAGTCGTTGCGCGGGGCGATGTTTCGCATCCGGCTCGACAACGGGCATGACACTGTCGGCTATATCTCCGGCAAGATGCGGCGCTATCGGATCCGCATCTTGCCGGGGGACCGCGTTCGTGTCGAGCTATCTCCCTACGATCTGAGCCGCGGCCGAATCACCTTTCGGAACCGCTGATGGAACCCGCCGGCGACTCGGGCCGGGGCGGTTACTGGGTGCGGATCTGTCGTAGCTGCGGTGCCGTTGATCCTGAGGGTCTGCCGTTCGCCGACCGATCCCCGCCCACGATCGTTGCCTCATCTCCGCATATATCCAGCCCGCATGAGCTTCCGCGGTGGCGCTGCCGCACCTGCGGCAGCCACGCATTCCGGTCAGACAACTGGCACGAGGGCGGGCCGCCACTGCGCCCCTGAACGACGGCACGACTGCCGAGTAGTCAACTGGCACGAGGGCGGGCCGCCACTGCGCCCCTGAACGACGGCACGACTGCCGAGTAGTAGCCTGATCAAGACCCGCACGCTTAGCGACCGTGCACCGACGATGAGGGGGCACGAGATGACCGAGCCGAACAGCGCATCGGATGAGCAGCGTGAGGAGCCCAAGGACGATCACCTCGACGTGACTGCGCAGTACGGCGGGGGTCACGACTGGGAGACAGCGCCGACCGGATTGCGAGCCTGGTGGCGGCGCATGCGCGGCAAGTGACGCACGCAGCTGATCAGGCGTTGTAGGGGCGGTCGCTCTTGGTGAATCCGGGCGGTTTCGTTGCCGGCGGTTCAGGGTCGTCGTCGGAGCGTAGAACGCGCGCACGATCGCCGACTTCCGCAGATATTGACCGTCGTCGGTTTCGAGCCATTCACCGCCGAAGGGGTTGTTGCCGCTGATGAAGGCGTCGAGCATCTGCTCGGGGTCGGCTCCCGCCGGATCGCCAGGCCCCGCGTCTCACCGTTTACCAGTACCACGTGGAGTCCGATCGCCGCCATCGCGCCCCAGCCTAGCGACCCGGACGGTGCAGTAGGAGTCGTTTGCGGGCACCACGCCAAGATGGGCGCAAGCGCGACCCAGAGGCCTGCCGCGCCCCGCCTGACCAACGACATCGGTCGTTACACCGTTCTGGCTGGGGGCTCGCATGTTCTGGATCATCCTCGTGGTCGTCGTCGCGCTCGTGGTGTACACACACAACGGGAGCGGCTCTCGAACCTCCGCCGCTAACACGACGGGTACTGGCGAGGGCCGGCTCCAATCTTGTGCTGCTAGGGTGAGGTCATAGGGGAACGCCCGCCGCTTGGTTCGCCGCGAGCCCAGCTTCCACGCAGCCAGCCGACCTCACCGACCGACCGGCAGCATGCCGGTCCGAGAGGGGAGTGACGACACCATGGAAGCAGACCGCCGCCGCTCGGGCGATGGGCCGCGTGTCCTGGCCATGCCAACGCCGCCGAAGCGATCCGACCAGGCCACCGGAGAATCCGGGGCACCGGCACCAGCGCTGACCTTCACGCCCAGGCAGTTCTACCAGCGGCACCGTGGCCGGTGGCTGATTGAGCCGGAAGATGCGCTCGATGGCGATACGCACCGCCGCGCCGGCGTGGACGGATGAGCGAGTTCGGCTCAAGCGGCGTGCAGCCAGTGCGATACGCAGCCACGCCAGCTGGCCTGGCCGCTGCCGAGGCCGAGCTCGACCGCTTGACCGCGGTGACTGCCTATGCCGATCAGCCGACCATCACCGCGGTCTGGCAGGGGTGTATCGACGAGACGGCCGATGCGGTCACGCGGCAGCGGGCGATCGTCGAGCGTCTGCGCGCCACGATTCGCAACCAGTTCGCCGAGCGAGGCCATGCCGCCGCCCGCAGGCTGTAAGTCCGGCCGATCGCCACATGAGGCCGCCTCCTGCTGCCCGCATGGAGCGAAGGCGGTCAGCTTAGGGTGAGGTCGCGGCCGAGTAACCGTGGCCAGACCATGGGCAGCTACGCGGAGGTCTGGGTCGTCGCCAGGCGCAGCCTCCCGGGACTAGCCGATCCCGGCATCTGCACACGCTGCGGCGCCCATCTGTCGATCTACCGCAGCACCGAGGAAACGACATGCGCACCTTGCGGCTCGAAGGTCATCCTGCGCCGCCATCCACGATGACCGATCAGCCTCCGACACCAACTCCTCACCGGCTGCGATCGCGAGCCGAGCAGATCGCAGACGAACTGGCAGCGCAGAACCGCGACCCCGAGCCCACCCTTCGCCGGCTGCCCGACCACGAGCCACCGGCCAAGCCGCAGATCCCCGGCCGCTAGCTGCTTAACAGTTCGGAGGGTCCTTCGCGTCGTGGCAGCTGACCGGCTCCGGAAGCCGCCCGCTAAGCTGCGTGTTCTTGGGGGAAGCCCGCCGCCCGGGATGGCAGCCGAGCCATGTATGGCTCAGCTCCTCCGCGTTGCCCGCCGACTTCACCACCTGGTCGTTTCCTGAACGGCCCCATGGATCGAGGGTGAGCATGCACGCACAGTCCTTTCCCCACAATGAGGACGAGCAGCCGAAGACGCCCAGCGAACGCGCCGCGCCGCCTGATCAGACCCCGGAGGCACCCCGGCGCCGTCCGGTCGTCGCGTTCTTCACTCGCCGCGCGTTCTTTTCGAAGGACACCGGCCGCTGGCACAAGTCGACCGGTGGTCGCGACCACCGGGACGACGAACCAGCTGACGATCGCAGCACAAGCGGCCCTCGCTAATAGCGCGCCCACACCGTCCCCTCCGGGGAAACGTGTAGGGGAAGCGGCGAGTCGCGAGCACAACCCCACCGCCGCAGGGCGATGGATGATGAGCAGGGAGGCACGCCGGCTCGGCGCACGGCGCATCGACGCAAGAGCGCTACCGCGTACGGGCGATCCGGTTGATACCCGGCCGTGCCTCTGGGCTGGTCGTGGTCGACTCCGAAACAGGCGCCGAGCAACCATTGATGGGCGGCGAGAACTGGCGTCGGCTGCAAGCCGACCCAGTGAGACCACGCTAAGCATCACAGGCGACCTCGCATCGACTCGCCGCGGCAGAACCTCACCCAAGGGCCGACCGGGCTGTGATCTCAACTCCGGCCTGCCGTGACGCACTCTACCCCTTGTCTCCCGATCCGTTCAGACGGTGGATGACTTCGTGCGAGACGACCCTGAGTTTCCGGTTGGTGGTCTGGGAGATCTTGACCAGTAGCTCGAAGGCCTGAGATGGCGTGCAGTCGTTGCAGCGGGCGAGCGCGATTTTTGCGTCTTCGATCACGGGGTCGCGCCCGATCTGCTGGCTTAGTCGCTTGGCGATATCGAGCGCGCCCTGCACATCGCCGCCGTTCAGCCAGGCCTCATCGAGCAGGCGGTCGGCATCCTCCACCGCCATCGCCTCAAGAGTCATGTCAATCTCCTTCCCGCGCTCTCACCGCCCCCCTTCAGCTCGACGATCCAGAACTGATGCTCGCGGACGAGCACGGTTTCGCCGGCTGAGTCTGCGTGACCTGGCAGGACGGCGTGCCAGTTTGGGCACATGTGTGCCGCCTCGAACTCCTGGATCGTCAGCCCGATCGGCTGGAAGCAGTCCGAGCTGCGACATTCGCAGACAAACGCAACGCGCTCTTCGAGCGCCGCCACATCCTTCTCAAGCGCCCAGCGACGCTCGTTGTGGGCGCGAAAAGAATGGACGTTGTCCTGTGCCGGACCCGGATCCGGCGGCCTCGCACGTTCCATGTCGGGGGGATGAGAACTGGCCAACTGCTTGACCTCGACAGCCAAAATCGTAGCCAAAGTCGGGCTGTCCTGCACCTAGCTTTCAGGTGGTGCTCCAGCAACCGAACCTGATTTTTCTTGGCCGTGCCCTCCTGTCCCGTCAAACTCTCGCGGGTCATAGGGATTGCAGGAACCCGGACAAGGTTCGGTGCAGCTTCCGCTCGCGGATGAGAAACCTCTCGTGCCGTTGGAAGACCGCAGACATCGGGATCATCAATCGGTGGGAGACAGGCGGCACTGAGCGCGCTCGCCGACGCGGAGAACGGCCGGAGAGCTCTCGCTGAGCACCACGCCGCGCTCTACGACACGTGCGGCAAGATGCGCGAGTTCGTCACCCGGATCATCGACGAGCTTGGGGGAGCCGGCGGCTAATGTCGCATCCCATATCGCCGCCGTTTGCCCCGTAGACTTGCCCGGTGACGGCCTGCGCGCAGTGCGGCACTGAGAATCCGGACGGCTTCCGCCTATGTGGGATGTGTGGCGCGCCGCTTCCCGTTGCGGTTGCAGAGCAGCGAGAGCGCCGCGTCGTTACGACACTCTTCGCGGATCTCGCCGGGTTCACGCGGCGCTCCGAGGCACTCGATGTGGAGGATGTGGAGGGGTTCCTCGATCCGTACCTCGCCGTGCTGCGTGAAGAGGTGGAGCGCACCGGTGGGCTGGTCGCGAAGTTCACCGGCGACGGGGTGATGGCGCTCTTCGGCGCGCTGGTCGCACACGAGGATGATCCCGAGCGAGCCGTCCGCTGCGGCCTTGGGATCTGTGAGCGGGTCGGCGAACTGGCCGGCGAGTTGCACGTGCGCGTCGGGATCACGACGGGAGAGGCGATGGTCACCTTCCCCTCCGAAGGCCATCCGGACGCGATCGGCGACGTGATCAACACGGCCGCACGCTTGGAGGCGGCAGCGCCTGCTGACGGCGTCCTGGTCGACGGGTGGACGTATCGCGCAACCAGCCGTGCGATCGACTATCGCGAGCACGAGCCGATCGCCGCCAAGGGCAAGTCTGAACCGGTCGCGGTGTGGGTCGCCCAGGCGCCTCGCTCGATCATTCCCGAGCAGCAGCGCGACCAGCTGCCGATCGTCGGCCGAGACGCTGAGACCGACACATTGCGCGCTGCGTTCGAGCGGTCGCGACACGAGCCGTCCACGCAGCTGGTCTCGATCATCGGCGAGCCGGGGATCGGCAAGACGCGGCTGGTCGAAGACCTGTACGGCTACGTCGCTGAACTACCCGAGCTGGTCACATGGCGGCGCGGTCGGTCGCTTGCGTACGGGGAAGGCATCGCATTCTGGGCACTGGGTGAGTTGGTGAAAGCACAGGCCGGGATTCTGGAGTCGGACTCCGCGGACGTGGCGGGCCACAAGCTTCAAGTCGCGGTCGAGTCACTCGGGCTGGAGGAGCGTGACCGAGAGTGGGTGGTGCGTCATCTCGGCCCGCTGGTCGGCCTGGAAGCCGCGACGAGCCGGAGTGACGGGAGCCGGGTGGAGGCGTTCGCAGCGTGGCGGCGCTTCCTCGAGTCGCTGGCCGAGACAGGGCCGACGGTGCTCGTGTTCGAGGACATCCACTGGGCCGACGACGCCCTGCTCGACTTCATCGAGTTGCTCGCCGAGCGCGGCGGCGCACGACCCATGCTGATCGTGTGCACCGCGCGGCCGGAGTTGCTCGAGCGACGGCCGGGCTGGGCTGGGGGCACGGCGAATCCGAACACGATGTCGCTCACTTCGCTCTCGGATGAGGACACCGCGCGTCTCGTCGGTGGTCTGCTTGATCAAGCCCTCCTGCCCGCAGACGTGCAGCAACGGCTCCTGGCCCAGGCCGGCGGAAACCCGCTGTATGCGCAGGAGTACGTGCGGATGCTCCAGGACCGAAGCCTCCTCGTTCATGGCGACGCGGGCTGGACCCTCGATGGCGAGATTGGAGATCCGCCGGAGTCGATCCAGGGCATCATCGCCGCGCGCCTCGACACGCTCTCCGCCGACGAGAAGTCACTGCTCCAAGACGCGGCGGTGATCGGCAGGACCGCGTGGATCGGAGCGGTGTGCGCCCTCACCGAGCGAAACATTTGGGAAGCCGACGAGGTACTGCACGGCCTGGAGCGAAAACAGTTGCTGCAGCGGGTGCGGCGCTCGTCGATGCAGGGCGAGGCCGAGTTTCAGTTCGGCCACGCCTTGACCAGAGAGGTGGCCTACTCACAAATTCGCCGCGCCGACCGTGCCCAGAAGCACGAAGCTGCCGCCGAGTGGATCGACCAACGCGCTGGTCAGCGCGACGACAAAGCCGAACTCCTGGCAGACCACTACACCCAGGCGCTGGCGCTGCGTGAGGCGATGGGCGAGGACACGTCAGCCCTCGCCCCCAAAGCGTTAGCCGCCTACATCCACGCCGGCGATCAGGCAGCCGCCACCTGCGCCTATCCCGCCGCGGCGCGCCACCTTCAGGCCGCGCTGACACTCGCCCCGCCGAACGCTACCGCACTCCGCGCGACACTTCTGCTCGGTCAGGCAACTGCGCTCCATAACGCCGATATGGCCGACCAAGAGACTCTTGACGCCGCACTCCGCGCCCAGGTCACCGTTGAGCGGTGGGAGGCCGCGGCCGCAGTCGAGCGGATGCTCTCGGAGTGGTGCCAGAACCATGCGCCGTCGAGAGACGAACAGGACGCGCACCTGGCCCGCGGCGCGGAGTACGCCGCCCGCGTCGCGCCAAGCACCACGATGTGTCATATTGCCGCCGACCAAGCGTTCTTCCTGAACGTCTCCGGACACGCCGAAGAGGCACTCGCGCTCACCGGCGGGATGATTCCGCTTGCCGAGCAGGCGGGCCTGGAGGTGGGCCGCGCAATACTCTTGCTGTGGCATGGCTACGCCCGCGTCACGCTCGGCGACCTAGATGGCGTAGGAGACATGCGGGACGCGGCAGAAAAACTCGCCGAAAACGTCCACCAAAAGACGGCCATGGCCTACCACAACCTGGCAGACGCCGAGCGGGGCCTCGGAGACATGCCGGCCGCGGACGCCGCATATACAACCGCGGCGAGTTGGGCGAGCCGCCTAGCACTTACCTACTACGCCGATGGCGCCGCAGCGGAGCGAGCTTACCAGGCCTACCACGCCGCCGACTGGAACGCCGCCTGCGACCTTCTGACCCATGTACAGGCCACGACCAACCAGTTCGTTGAGAACCTGGCCCGAATCGTGCGCGGCCGCGTTAATCTGGCCCGCGATCACCCCCATGATGCCCTCCGAGACGCGTCCGGTCTGATTGGGTTCGGCACTAGTACCGGCATCGACGAACCTCTCTACCAAGGCTTGGCGCTCGAAGCCCGTTGCCATGACAGCCTGGACAACGAGAGCGCCGCGCTCGACACATGCGACCGGTTCCTGACCCGCTGGCGCGACACGGGGGGCATGACCGGTCACTCCCTGGAACTCTGCGAGATCGCCACCATCCTCGCCCAGGCCGACCGGCACGACGACATCCGCCAAGCCACACTCCTCCTTCCCGACGCCTGCCGGTGGCGCGAACCACTCCTCCTCATCGCCGATCAGCGGTATGCCGAGGCGGCAGAGCTGTACGAACACCTCGGCAGCCACCCCCTCGCCGCCGACGGCCACCTCCTAGCCGCCCGCCAAGCGGCAGCCGTAGCCGCCACCACCGACGCCGCCGCGCACGCCAACGCCGTCCTCGCCTTCGCCGAACAGACCGGCGCCACCCTCTACCGGCACAAAGCCGAACGGCTCACTGTTGCCAGCGCGTAGCACACGCTGACCGGGATTGGCACCGCGTCCCACATCTCCGACACTGGGCAGCGCTGCAACTCCTCGGCCTCAACCACCAAGACGCCTAGAACACCACGTACGCGCTCAGCCGCGAAGCCGGCTTCTCCCCGTACTCAATGAGTTGGAGCCGACTGCCGGCGCCCGCCGACGATCCCGTCGACGCTGTGTCGCTGCTACGCGCTTGCGACGACCTCGCGTACCTCAGAGTTCTGAAGCTCCACTCCTTGCGGCATGTTCTGCGTGAGGCGCTCCCTCGCCTGGTTGGCAGCATCTTCAGATTCCCACACGGTCATCGACATGCCAGTGTCGTCCTTCCGGGTCCAGTATCCAGCCACAAACCCAGGCGCTTGCGAGACTCGTGGAACGACGGTCGTCTGGAGTTCTTGGACCGAGCCGTCGAAATCGCGGATGTTGACGTGTACCACGACTGCGTGCATCGGATTCTCCCTTCAAGTTGGCGGTGCCTGACCCTAACACGTGCAGATCGTCGTTTCGTGTGAACGGCGCGGCCCTAGCACACGTCGTGGGCGTGTTCGTCCCCGATGTCCACCCAGACGCTGAGTCGCGGGCGGAGCCAGCCAGTTCGCGCTCTAAGGCCAGCCCCGGCGGCTGTCGCAAGTTGCGCAAGAGCTAGAGGCCCCTCCATTCACTCCGATGGGGGTCGGCCGAGAAACGGTGAAGTCCGATGGATGGTTTGGCTCCCTTCTTCGGCTCCAACCGGAACGAGGCTTTGCGTGGATATACGCTTCTGCCGCGACGAGCGAGGGCAGACGCTTGCCCTGTTTGTGGTGTTCTTGATGTCGCTGCTTGGGATGGCGGCGTTCGCGATCGATGTGGGTAGCTGGTATCAGGACAAGCGTCATCTGCAAGCAGATGCCGACGCGGCAGCCCTGGCCGGCGCGGCCGGGCTGCGAACCGGCAGCGCCGTCTCGACCGCTACCGCGAACTTCAACACAAACAAGCTCAGCGGCGAGACCGTCAACGTTGCGATGCCCGCCTATGACACGGTCCGGGTGACGACCACCTACCAGGCACCGGCATTCTTCGCCAAACTGTTCGGACATGCCTCGACCACCGTGACGGCGACCGCGACTGCCAAGATCCAGGGCATCGGATCGGCGCAGCACCACGTCTCGCCGTACGTCGTCACCGTCGCCTCCTACAACAACGGGCAAGGCACGACGCTCTTCAATTGCGACGCCTCGGGTAACTGCGGCACCGTCGACCTGCCCACAGCCGACAACACCAGCGGCGGCAGCTGCAGCGGCAACGTCTACACCGGCATCAGCCAAAACGTGCTGTCCGCGATCACCGACCAGATCGACATCGGCGAACTCGACATCGGCGGCTGTCTGTCACCAAAGACCGGCAACGCCCAGCCAAGCGCCAACTCGGTCAATACCTTGGCCGGGTCGATGAGCCAGGATCTCCAGAGCCTCGGCAACGGCCAATACACACTCATCCACCAATCCTGGGACGATGCGCAGGGCCTCCCACCACGGCTGATCTTCGTCCCCATCGTGCAGAACTTCGCCACCGGCACTAATGCCAACATGACCATCCTCAGCTTCGCTTGGTTCTACATCACAAGCGCCACCGGCAGCGGCCAAACGCTCAAGATCAACGGCCAATACGTCTCCATGACCATGACCGCCACCAGCAAGGCCGTCGCCTGGCAACCAAGCCAAACCGGACAGATCACCTTCGTCTCACTCACCGGCTAGTAGGCCCAGACGCGACGAGGAAACATCTGCGGGCTGCGCTCGCGGTTCCTTCGCATCGGATCCGCCGACGCCCACTCGCGCTGATGTGCTACCACAATCCGGGGAGGCAGGCATACCGAAAGTCGGCGAATCTGGCGTGTCGAGTGTGCACCGATATCCGTCGTGCGCTCGGCTCGCAGATCTAGTTCCTTACTCCTGCGGGGGAAAGCCGCGCGTTCATGGAAGGTCGAGCCGTCCGGCGTAAGGCACCGGACGGCTCGGAACCCTGATCGCGCGCTCAAGCTTGCCGACCGGCCGAGGCTGGATCGACTTCGGAGGCGGCAGGATGGATACTTGCCGATTTGGAGTGAGCTTCGATCACAATTGGAGGTCGAGATTGGGCGTGGTTGTTAGTGGAGAGGAGGTTCGGACGCCAACGTTCTGTGCGTTGTGCGTGTCGCGGTGCGGTGCGACGGCGGTCACGGTGGATGGCCGGTTCACCGCGTTGGAGCCTGACCGGAGCCATCCGACGGGGCGGGCGGTGTGCGTGAAGGGCAAGGCGGCGCCGGCGATCGTTGGTCATGCCGATCGGCTGCTGTACCCCATGCGGCGCACCGCGGCGAAGGGAGCGGAGGATCCGGGGTGGGAGCGGATCGGCTGGGATGAGGCGCTTGACACGGTGGCGGCGCAGCTGGGGCGGATTTCGTCCCGGAGCGGGCCGGAGTCGGTTGTGTTTGGGTCGGCGTCGCCGTCGACCTCGGCGCTAAGCGACTCGGTGGATTGGATCACGCGTCTGCGTCGGGCGTTTGGCAGCCCGAACTTCACATGTTCGATGGAGTTGTGCGGGTGGGGTCGCTATCTCGCCTCGATGTACACGTTCGGTGCGCCGGTGCCGGGAGCGTTCATGCCCGATCTCGAGCGCGCCGGATGCATTCTGTACTGGGGGTACAACCCGTCGGTCGCCCGACTGGCGCACGCCACGGCGACGGTCGAAGCCCGCAAGCGTGGTGCGAAGTTGGTGGTGGTCGATCCCCGCCGCGCCGGGCTCGCCGCAGACGCCGACCAGTGGCTGCAGGTGCGCCCCGGGACCGATGCGGCGCTCGCGCTGGCAATCAGCAGCGTGCTGCTCGATCAGGGGACGTATGACGTCGAGTTCGTCCGCCGCTTCACGAATGCGCCGCTGCTCGTGCGGGCGGATACCGGGCGGTTGCTGCGCACCGAAGACCTACCAGGCGCGCAGCCTGGGCGCTTCGTCGCATGGGACGCGGCTACCGCCTCGCCTGTCACCTATGACGCGGAAACCCGCACGTATGACGCAGACGAGGCGGACCTGGCGCTTGATGGCGGCTACACGGTGGGCGGAATCTCGTGTCGCCCCGTCTTGGCTGAGCTTGTCGACCATTGCCGCCGGTGCGGGCCACAGGCGGCGGCCGAGATCACCGGTGTGCCGGCAGCGGAGATTGAGCGGGTAGCGGAAACGCTTTGGACGTCGCGTCCGGTCGCGTTCTATACCTGGAGCGGTCTGGAGCAGCACAGCGGCACGACGCAGACAATCCGAGCGATCAACGCTCTCTACGCGCTGTTGGGCTGTCTGGACGCGCCGGGCGGCAATGTTCTCTTCACTCCTGTCGCTGCAAGTCCAATAGACGGTGCCGAACTGCTCTCGCCCGAGCAGCGTGCGAAGGCGATCGGCCTCGATGAGCGGCCGCTCGGCCCTGCGCGGTTCGAGTTCACCACCGGCCCCGACTTCTACACCGCCGCGCTTGATGGTCGCGCCCGCGCGCTGGTCAACTTCGGCGCCAATCTCGTGATGGCCCACGCCGACAGCGCCCGCGGCCGCGACGCGCTCGCACAACTCGACTTCATGGTCCACGCCGACGTCTTCCGCAGCCCGACGGCGGACCTCGCCGACATCGTGCTTCCCGCGGCCACGCCTTTTGAGGTGGAAGGGCTTCGGATCGGTTTCGAGGTCAGCCAGAAGGCCCAGTCGCTCGTCCAGCTGCGCCGCCCGGTGCACCCGCCGCGTGGCGAGGCACGTTCCGACATGGAGATCGTGTTCGCCTTGGCCACCCGCCTCGGCCTCGGCGCCCACTTCTGGAACGGCGACATCGACGCCGCCTGGCAACACCAGCTCGAGCCGAGCGGCATCACGCTCGAACAGCTCCGCGCAAATCCCTCCGGGATCAGCCTGCCGCTCACCACCACCCATCACAAGCACGCCCGGATGAAGGACGGCATCCAGGTCGGGTTCCGCACGCCCTCCGGAAAGGTCGAACTCTTCTCAGAAACGCTCGCCGACAACGGCTATCCAGCGCTCCCAACGTTCACCGAGCCGGCGATCAGCCCCCGCTCGCGGCCCGACCTGGCCGCCCGCTACCCGCTCATCCTTACCTGCGCCAAGTCATTGCGATACGCCGAATCCCAGCACCGACAAATCGCCAAGCTTCGCCGCGCCACGCCCGACCCACAAGTCGAGATCCACCCGGACACCGCAGCGGCTCGCACGATCGCCGCCGGAGACTGGGTCCGCATCGCCACCCCAAACGGTGCCATCCGCGCCCGGGCACGGCTCGACTCGAACCTCGACCCCGGCGTCGTCTGCGGCCAGCACGGCTGGTGGCAAGCATGCACAGAGCTCAACCTGCCCGGCTATCCGCCCTACGGCCCCGACAGCGCCAACCTCAACCTGATCCTACGACCAACCCCCGCCGACCCAACCAGCGGCACTACACCGCTCCGCGCATCGCTGTGCGAGATCGAGCGCATCGAAGGGCGAGCATGAAGCGCAGGTCGAGCGCGCGGCCGAGGCCCGAACCGTGCTCGGTCTGGCGTCGTGCGATCTCTGAGCCGACGCCTCGACGGTGGAGTTCGCGCCGGTACTTGTCGTGGTTGTAGCCGCGGTCGGCGGTCGCACGCTGAGGTCGCTGCCGCGACCGGCCGACCTTGCCGGCACGGGCGGCACACACTCGATGAGCGGGACGAGTTGGGTCACGTGATACGTCAGCAATGCGGCCACCCCACTTCCTAGTCGTGCCGAATGATCCAGAAACCCGCCAAAGCTCGGAGACGTAGGCAGTCGTGAAACCTCAGGTTTCGCGGTGAGTTTCCGCTGCCTTGTCAGTCTCTACCGGGTAACGGATATGCACCGGGCGCGAGACGCTGCCGGAAAGGGCGCGAGGACAAGGAGTGCATTCGATGACGCGATACATGATTTCGTTCCACGCACATGCGATGGATCACATCTCCGAGGAGGAGATCCCTGACGTCTCAAGGGCGGCCCACGCCGTCGTTCAGGAAGCCAAGGACGCAGGCGTCTTTGTGTTTGCTGGCGGATTGGACGAAGACGTCGATCCGGTCATGGTGGCCGGTGACGGGACGATCACCAGCGGCAGCTACCCGCTGGGAGGCGTGACCATCGTCGATGTGCCCTCACGCGACGCGGCCTTGGAGTGGGCCGCGAAGATCGCCACCGCCTGCCGCTGCCCACAAGAGGTCAGCGAGTTCATGACCGACCCGGCGGTGGGGAACTGATAATGCGGACATTCGACATCTTCACCGGGGACAAACACCGGGCTGGACGGGACGGAGCCGCCTGGATACCTCGCGCAAGGCGTTCGGCTCGGCCCAAAGCTGGGAGCGTCCCGGCTAGGTATGAGCATCTACGACCTACCGCCGGGCGAAGCGATCTGTCCCTACCACTTCGACTGGACTGACGAGGAGTGGCTGATCGTGCTCACCGGGTCGCCCACCGTCCGCACACCCGACGGCGACCAGGTGCTGCAGCCAGGCGATGTCGTCTGCTTCCCAACCGGTCCCAGCGGCGCTCACTCCGTGAACAATCGATCCGAGGAGCCGGTGCGGGTAGCCATGTTCTCCACCAAGAACGAGTTCGGCATCGCCGAGTACCCCGACAGCGACAAGATCGGCATCTGGGCTGGCGACGCCCACTACATGCTCCGCCAGTCAGCCCACTTGGACTACTGGGACGGCGAACGCTGACGATTCTCTAAGAACTCGTCTCAGAATGCGCCGAAGGCCCGAGGCTGGGTCTGGTGTGAGCCGATGAGTCTTCGGTGGTCTGCGAGTCTCTAGCGTGTACCGGTCCGCGCGCGGCCCGAAGGTTCGCCTGCAGTAATGACTCTAGGAGGCCGTATGAAGCTTCTTCTCACTTCGGCTGGCATCAAGAACGGGAGCATCCGCGATGCGCTGGTCGACCTGCTCGGCAAACCGATCGCCGAGTCCACTGCCCTTTGCATCCCGACCGCGATCTATGCCTTTCCGGGCGGTGCCGGCAGCGCATGGAGGTTGATCAGCGGGCGCGCCGCCACTCCTCTGTGCGAGCTCGGTTGGAAGTCGTTGGGCGTGCTGGAACTGACCGCACTACCCAGCATCGAAAGGGAGCATTGGACGGCTGCGGTTTTGGAGTGCGACGCCTTGCTGGTGGGAGGTGGCGATCCCCTGTACCTGTGCTACTGGATCCAGCAGTCGGGACTGGTCGGCCTGTTGCCGTCGCTGCATGAGACGGTATGGGTGGGAGTGAGTGCCGGGAGCTTGGTGATGGGCCCCGGCGTCGGGGAAGAATTCGTCTACGGCAGTCCGCCCGCCACCGGTGCCGACAGAGCACTGGGACTGGTCGACTTTGCGATGTTTCCGCACCTGGATCACCAGGCTATGCCGGACCATTCCATGGCCAACGCCGAACGATGGGCCGCCGGCCTGCCCGTGCCGGGGTACGCGGTGGACGACGAGACCGCCATCAAGGTGGTCGGCGGCACCGTCGAAGTCGTCTCCGAGGGGCACTGGCAGCTGTTCACTCCCAGCCCGAAAGCACGCGAGGCGGGCTAAAGGACATTCGTCCGTTCGAATGAGCGACCGTCCACGGACGTCTGCAACCTCATCAAGCAGACAAGACGGCAGCCAGGCGAGGTATATTCGCTCGTTGCATCTGGTACACGCACGGAAGGAGGCGCAGGATGGCGATCGGAGCTCTCCAGATGATGCCCGGTGGGACAGCGGAGATGTACGAGCAGATCGGCGAGAAGATGTTCGGCGTGCAATCGAGCGAGTTCTCGTCGGTCGACGCGCCAGACGGTTTGATCATGCACTCGGCCGGCCCCACCGAAGACGGCTGGTACGTCTACGACGTCTGGGAGTCCAAGGAGCACCTGCAGCGGTTCGTGCAGGAGAGGCTGATGCCAGCTCTTCAGGAGCTCCATGCGCCACAAGGCGACCCGCCGCAGGTCTACCCCATCTACAACCTTGTCGTCACGGAGAACGCCCGCGTCACCTAACTGACGGCGCGTTAGCGGAGGGGCCTCGCCAAGCCGTTGCCTTGTCCGCGCGGCGCGACTGGCCTTTGGCCAGGCATCGCGTAACGCCGCCTTGACCGCCGCTTGCCCACGGTGGCTGCCGTCTTGCGGCTCTGCATCTGCGTCGGCTCGCAGGTTCGTCGATCGGCAGCGGGAATCTGACCCCTGCCCGGCTTCGGACCGGTCCCCGGCCACGCGCTACCACCGGCTCGCCCCACCTTCCTCCGGGGGCGAGCTGGTTGCACTACCTGCTGCCAAGAGGCGCTCGCTAGTGTCGAGACGGCCGATCGACATTGACGACGAGCGGCCCGTCGCCCACGAAGGCAATCACGACCTCCTGCGGTTCGTCGATCGGATTCACGTCCCGGTGCACGAGGCCTCGCGGGACATGGAAGAAGCCGTGGGTCTCAACGTCGGTATGCTCTCCGTTAGCGCCGAAGTCGAAGCGCAGTTTGCCGCTGACGACGTAGCCGAGGGCGTCACGGTCGCCGTGGTGGTGCCAGCCAGAAATCGCGCCTCCGTCGACGCGCGCCCGGATGACGATCGCGCGATCCGTCGAGAAGGCAAGCTCGCGCAGAATCCCGGGCGTCGGGTCGGTCGCTGACAACTCCTGCGGCCCGACAGCGCGGACGCGTGCGCTCGTTACCTGCTCCGACACGGATCACCCCTTCAGACGACATTCCTAGAGGACGCCATCCTAGTACCGCGCCGTGGAGGTCCCAACGGACGAGCCGCTCTCCCACCGCGCGACGAGGCACTCATGGCAGGTGCCCCTGCACGTCGAGCAGCAGATGGGGACTTATCCGCAGTGCGAGATGTGGGGAGCGCTCATGACAGCTGTCGTGGGGTGGGTGATGCTGCTGGGTGACAAGCGCTCTACTCCCGGGGGGTCTCAAACATGGGCACGTTCGTTGGCATTCGTTTGCGGCGTCGGACACGCGCGGCGTCTCTGATCGCGCTGTTGGGGGTGGTCGCGACCGTTTCCACCTCATCGGCCATGGCGGCGCCTGGGGACTGGTCCCAGCTTGGGTACGGTCCGGCGCACAACTCCTACCAGCCCAGCGAGACCGCCCTGTCTGCGGGCACGATCTCGCGCCTTCGCTGGGCGTGGCATCGTGACGTGGGGAGCATCGTGATCGGCAGGCCCGCGGTTGTCGGCGGTGTGGCCTATGTCGGCGTCGGTCTCCAGAGCGGCGCGACCACGAGCTCGCTGGTTGCTCTCGACCTGGCCAGTGGCAGGACGCTGTGGACGCGCTCGCTGTCTGGGTCGGCGGGTGGGGACAGCTCGCCAGCCGTGGCCGGCGGGTCTGTGTACTTCACCACCGACTCGGCTCAGACGCCCGGCTCAGGCTCGACGCTCTGGGCGGTCAACGCCAGCGACGGCAGCGTGCGGTGGTCGGCGACTGGCCTCAGCGACCAGCGGATCAGCTCCCCCGTCTATGCCGACGGCATGGTGTTCGTATCGTCGTACGGTGCGCCCGGAAACAGCGTGTGGTTGCGGGCATTCGACGCCGGAACCGGCGCTCTGCGGTGGTTGAGCATCGAGACCGGGTGGGAGAACCCGACGGGGACGCCTGCCGTCGCCGGGGGGCGTGTGTTCGTTGCTGCGGGAGCGGTGCTCGCGTTCGACGAGGCGACCGGCCAGCATCTCTGGACGAGCCTTCCCGGGATCCCCAACCCGTACAAGGGAGAGCTCTCCGTGGCAGGCGGTCGCGTCTTTGCCCCGACGCGATCGGGGCTGTATGCGTTGGATGCCGTAACCGGCTCGACGTTGTGGAGGCTCGCTGCCACCGGCGGAGTGCCGGAGCGGGCTCCGGCCGTGCACCGGGGCATCGTCTATGCGCAGCTGGTCGGCGGAACGACGACCCGGCTGGTTGCACTGCGCGCCGCTGACGGATCGCGCGTCTGGTCGCGGATCGTGTTCACGTCGCCGCGTAGATATGACACTGTGGCCGCCACGCCGGCGCTCGCGAACGGCCTGATCTACGTGGGGGCGCCGACCCAACGCTCCTATGGCCTCTACGTCTATGGGGCCAGCACCGGGCGACAGCTCCACAAGAACGGCATGGGTAGCGGAGCGGGCCGCATCTTCGGCGGCCCCGTCGTGTCTCACGGGATGGTCTTGGTGGCGAGCCAAAGAGGCGGCATCTACGCGTTTGAGCTCGGACCGCTCTCAGCCACGAAACTGCCGTGATCTGTAGGTTGGGCGGCCCGTGAAGGCCGCCCAACCTCAAACCGGGCCACACGTGGCTGCCCCCCCAAAGGCGGACAGTCCGATGCATCGTAAATGAGGGATCCCACGGGCAACACGATGGGCGAGCTGGGAAACGGCACGGACCAGACGGCCTGACACGCGCGTTCGAAATGAGTTCAGATGTCGTCGCCGTGGCTGGCCCAGACAATCCTGAGACGCTCAGCCTCGACCGGGTCGGAGACTCGTCGGCGGCGGTGGACTCGACCGAGCGCGTCGAGCAGTTCAACGTCATAGCCTCGCCCGAGCCGGCGACGCACCCGCACCCACGGTCCGAGCTCGGCACGTCCGAGGCGTGCCAGGCCACCCGACCCCGCCAGGCCGAGCAGCTGGTTGATGCCGCCCAGCAACTCGCCGCCGATCGTGATCTGCGGCATGGAGCGTACGCGGCCGTGGCGGCGTGGAAGCTCGGAGATGGGTTGCGACCGGTAGGCGACGCCGTAATGGTCGAGCACTGCCTTGGCCTGGGTGCAGGCCGGGCAGGCCGATCCATACACCACCACGTCGCGTTCGTCGTGCATCTATACCCTGATGCTAACCCGCCGTGCCGGCGCTGGTACGTCGCAGCCGCATGTGTCCGATTTACTGCAATCCGTATAGCCCGTCAACTGCTCGGGGGACGCCCTCGAGAACGCGGGCGTGGCGCTCAATGCCCGGGAGGCGGCCCTGGGGGGCCGAGGATCTCGAAGCCGTTTCGCCTTGCGATCGGGATCAGCCTTGCGACGTCCGGGGGCCCCTCCATGGGCGGGGGCAGCACGCGTTCGGGGGCGGGCTGCCCGACTTCTCGCTGGAATCCCTCGAACTGCATCGGCGCGAACCCGACCAGCGCCCTGGCGCCGCCGGCTCCGGCGTAGAAGGTGTGGGGCACGCCCTTGGGCCCGAAGGCGAATGAGCCGGCTTCCATGGCGATCTCGGCGTCAGCCACCCAGAAGCTCATCGTGCCCTCGAGGACATAGAACCACTCGTCCTCTTCGGGATGCACGTGCCAGGGCGAGCCGATCCCCTCGGGCACGACGATCTCGAGCAGACCGTAGGCGCCGGCGGTGTCGTCCTTACCGATCTTGATCGTCTGGAGCATTCCGAGCAGCCAGAACGCCTCGCCCTCGTTGGAGGCGAGCGCGTACCCGCTCTCTGCGCGTCCCGCGACGGTGGTGGTGGCCATGCCTCGCTCCTTCCCGAGTTTGGTAAGATTTGCGACAGTCTGTTGAGCAACTGTTGCATAGAGGACAATCGCACATGGAATCATCGTTGTCAAGCCCTTCGCCCGATCGGCTGCGGTGCTGGCGCCTCTTCTTCGAGAGCGCGATGGCGCTGCTGGACATCCTCGACACGGAACTGCAGGACGCCGTTGGCATCCCGCAGCGCTGGTACGACGTGCTCGTCCACACCGAGGAGTCACCCGACGGCGTCCAGATGACCGAGCTGGCCGACCGCATCCTGTACAGCAAGAGCGGCTTCACCCGAGTCATCGACCGCATGGAGGAGGCCGATCTCGTCCGGCGAGTACGCCCGCCCAGCGACCGCCGCTCCATCCTCGTGCTGCCGACCGAGAAGGGCACGGAGATGCTCCAGCGCGCTCGCCGACACCACCGAGACGGCATCGGGCGACACTTCTCCGAGCACCTCAGCGATACCGACGTCAAGGCGCTGACACGCGCCCTCGAGAAGATCAGCGCCCACGCACGCCCGCTGCGGCCCGGCCGCATACGCGGCTGAGTCGTCTCCACGGTCTCGATCCAGCGCACGACGTCCGGGCGCTGCTGGACGGCGGACGGCCCCGTGCCGATGTCAGCCGCCGGCTCGCAGGGCATCAACGTGGATCTGCTTTGCGGTGGCGGCCGCGACGGGCGGCGAGGGATACGGCGAGATCTGGTACCACCGGTACCAGCAGGGATGTCGGTCGTCGCGCTCCTGCGAACCGCGGCCGGCAACATGCACGTCATAGACGTCTGGATGCTGCAGCGCGACGCGGCGCCCCCGCCCGGCCACGGGCTGCCGCCCCAGCCCTCGTTCCGCTGAGGGCTGGTCGAGGGGCGAAGGGCGAACTACCCTTCCCCACGCCACGCGACCTGGCGACGCCCGGACGATGCCCGTATTCGGAGGAGTGCGACGATGAGCGACACCACCTGTCACATGTCCATGTCCCTCGACGGCTTCGTCGCGGGACCCGATCAGAGCCTCGACGATCCGCTCGGCAAGCGGGGTCGCGAGGTTCACACATGGCACATGGGCGACGAGCGCGCAACCGAGGCCGACGCCACGGCCGTGCGTCGGTTGATGCGCCCCCGTGGCGCCTACGTCATGGGCCGCAACATGTACGGGCCGATCCGCGGCGAATGGGACGAGGAGTGGTCTGGCTGGTGGGGCCCCGAGCCGCCCTACCACGCCCCGGTCTTCGTCCTCACCCACCACGCGCACGAGCCGATCGAGATGCAGGGCGGGACGACGTTCCACTTCGTCACCGACGGCTTCGACGCCGCATACGCCCAGGCTGTGCAGGTCGCCGGAGATCGCGGCGTCGACATCGCCGGCGGCGCCTCGACCGTCCGGCAGGCCCTGCAGGCGGGCGTAATCGACGAGCTGTGGCTCGACATCGTGCCGGTGCTGCTCGGCTCCGGCGAGAGCATCTTCGACGGCATCACGGACTTTCCGTTCGAGCCGGTCGAGGCGCTTCACTCGCCGCTCGCGACGCACGTCTGCTATCGCCGGACGGGCTGATCCAGCAATTCCGGCGCCGTTGCCTCGTCCAGCAACGTAGCCGCGACAGCCATCGCGTCGGCGCTCTGCTCGGTCGGGCCGTCGGCGATGGGATCCGCCCACGGCGGCCGGCGGGCCATGGCTCGTGCTCGATCGCACGCTGAGCGCCGACCGCCGCACCCAACGCCTCGGCAGGCCCGGCAACGGCATCATCCCGTCGCGCGCGCGGTGCAAGGCGCTGATCGGCGACGCAAGTGGTCTATACGGCTTGGAAAGGTGGTTTTTCACACATGGTTCCTTGACAGGAGGGCATCGGATGTGGACACTCGTGGCCCGACAGGGGTGGCACCCGGCCGCCCGACGACGACCATGGGGGGATTGATGAAGCGGTTCACGCGCGCTCGCGCGCTCGTTGTTGTGTCACTGGTGGTGTGCTTGGGGGTTGCGGGAGCAGGGGGCGCCTCGGCGTTCGCCTCGCAGGCCTGCTCGACGAAGGCCGGCGCATCGCCGCGCTCGAGCCATTTCGGCGGCATCGTCCACTCGGTTCCGGTGGATCTGGGCTGCGTCAACACGGACAACGCGGCCATCGGCGACCCGCCGCTGATCTGGCACAACGGGCCGGTGATGGGGACGACCTCCACGGGGCCCGTCGTCGTGACGCCGATCTTCTGGCATCCGGCCGGACATCCGATGGACGCCGGCTACGAGAGCCTCATCTCGCGGTACCTCGCCGACGTCGCCCACGACAGCGGCAAGCACACCAACGTGTACTCCACGCTGCTCGAGTACTTCGGCACCAACGGGCACATCAACTACCAGCTGCGCGAAGGCACACCGATCGATGACACGAACCCGCTGCCGGCGAACGGCTGCACGCTGAACACCAAGGACCGGACGGGCATCTACGCCGACGGCTCGGGCTACGACTCGTGCATCGACGACGCACAGGTGCAGGCTGAGACGGCGAGCGTCGTCAAGGCACACAGCCTGCCGGTGAACATCTCGCACATCTACGTGCTGTTCATCGCCAAGCACGTAGAGACGTGCTTCGCTCCCGGTTCGACGTCGTCCCTGAAGCAGCAGAACCAGGCGTGCACGATCAACCACGAGAAGACGGCCGGCTACTGCGCCTATCACACGATGGCGCCGAACCGGATGATCTACGCCAATCTGTCGTACCCGATCTACCACTCGCCGCTGCAGACCGTCGCGTACACCTGCGGCAGCGACGCCCGGTCGGCGTTCGGGTCGATCCAGTCCCCGAACGGCAACGTCGACGCCGACGTCGAGATCAGCCCGACCAGCCACGAGATCATGGAGGCGATCACCGATCCCGACGTGAACACCGGCTGGTATGACGCGGCCGGCTACGAGAACGGTGACGAGTGCGCCTACGTGTACGGAACCCCGAAGGGCACGGCGGGCCACTACTACAACCAGGTGATCAACCAGCATCACTACCTGACCCAGGAGGAGTTCAGCAACAACGACTTCCTCTCCACCGGTCTCGGGTGCCTGCAGAGCAACTGACGCACCCGCTCAACTGAACTGCGATGACAGGAGGGGGCCCCGCCGCAAGGCGGGCCCCTCCGCCGTCTCAGGGCTCTGGTCTGCGGCACTGTCGGATCGATCACGGGCTCGGCGGCCCGTCGGTGGGACGTCCGGATTGTTCGCCTCCAGCGACAGGCGAGGGCATGGTCGTTGCGGCCATCTTCACCTTCGGCGTGAGCTGGATCCTTTGGCCGCGCCCGCAGAGCGAGAGGCTCTCCGCCCCGCCGCCTGACCGACAGCTGTCATGGCCCTTACCAGCAGGCCGGTTCGCTGCCGTGGTAGACCTTCCACCACCGTTGGTCGCCCTGCCGGACGAGCACCCCGGTCAGCCGAATCGATCGTCGCCAGTCATGCCGACCATCATGACCGATCGCCGGCGGCACGTCCTGCCGGGCCGCATATCGTGCGACAATGGGCGGCGTGGACGGGGGCAAGGTGGTCGTGAACAGGTCGATGTCGCTCGACGGGTTCATTGCCCGCCGGAACGGCTCGATGGACTGGGGCGGCGGCCGCCCGCTCGCCAGCTTCGTGGCGCCCGAGGACATCACACGGATCGCCGGCGCCACGGGCGCGATGCTGATCGGCAGGCGAACCTGGGACGTCGGCAGCCAGATGGAGGCCGACGAGCCCGGCAGCGTCGACTACCCGTTCACCGGCCCCTTCTTCCTGCTCACCCACCGCCCGCTCGAGCCCCCCGACCCGGACGTCACCATCCTCAGCGGCGACATCGATGCGGCCGTCGCCACGGCGCTGGATGCAGCGAACGGCAAGGACCTCGAGATCCTCGGTGCCGATGTGGCAACGCAGTGCCTCGAGCGGGGCCTGGTCGACGAGATCCTGGTCTACGTGCTGCCGGTGCTGCTCGGTGACGGCGTCCGGTTCTCGGCACCCGGCCTGCCGAGGGTCGACCTGGAACCGATCAGCAGCACGCCGTCGGGCGATACGACGATCCTGCGGTTCCGGGTGCGGAGGTGAGCCATCGCCGGGTGCCGGCGATCTGTCGAAACTCGCGTGGTCTTCCGATAGGTGACAGGTGGAGGATCAGCCAGCTGATATCGGCGGCCACTCGTCGGCTGCAGCGGCCGCCATCGTCGCCTACTGGCTCGCAGACGGCTATGTGATCGGCCTGCCGGTCGCGGCTCTGGCCGCGACCTGGAGCCCGCTGGTTGTGTTCGTGGCAGCTCTCGCCATCGTCATCCCGATCAACCTCGCGGCGTGCCGGTGGATCGACGGTGCCTGGAGCAGCTGGGCGAACGGCAGCAGCGGCGCCCGGGTCGAGCGGCAGCTGGACAAGGTGCTGCCGACGCGGTTCGGGAGGGCGGCCACACGGTGGGTCTCGAGCGACTCGGACGCGCGCTTCGCCGCCGCGGCGGCGCTTACATGCGCCATCGTGGCCGTCACGCTTGGCCGCTCCGTCGGGGGCCGGCCGCTTGGCTCGCGCCGCCTTGTGCTTGCATCTGTCAGCTACGCACTGTTCTCGGTCGGCCTGTTCACCGTCGCCGGGGCAGCAGCCGGCACCGCCGTCAGGTTCCTGTGGCCGGGCCCGTCTCACCCCGCCAGAGCAGGCTCCAGATCACCCGCGGCGCTCGTCGCCACCCGACCTGCTTGACGATATCGACGGTGGGCCGTCCGGCGACCGCGACGCCGAGGATCCCTATCAGGATCTGGATGCCCCAGATCATGAGCCGCACCTTCTCTGCCCGCGATCCGGACATCGAGTCGAGCGCGATCACGACCTGGGCGATCGGCAGCCAGGAAAGCACGACGAGCGCAACGCCGAGGCGGATCCGTACGCCGCTTCTCGAGCCATCTGGATCGTCACTCACGACGCACACTGTTCCACGAAGGTCGGTCGGCGTAGGGCCTCCCCTGCACCCAGCGCCGCCGGAGGCGGTCCCCGAGACTAAGCTCGCACCGAAGCAGCGAACGATCCGAAGGAGACGGGCATGGCCACCGAATCGAGCGACAGAACGGCATCGGAGCAGATCGACGAGCGGATCGCCGGACTGGGCGACTGGCGAGGCGAGACGCTGAGCCGCATGCGCGGGCTCATCCACGAGGCCGACCCCGATGTGGTCGAGGAGTGGAAATGGGCGAAGGCAACCAGCCCCGGCACGCCCGTCTGGTCGCACGGCGGCATCATCTGCACCGGTGAGTCCTACAAGGAAGTCGTCAAGCTGACCTTCATGAAGGGCGCATCGCTGGACGATCCGGCGAAGCTGTTCAACTCGAGCCTCGACGGGAACGCCCGCCGGGCGATCGACATCCGCGAGGGGGAGCAGGTGGACGCCGACGCGTTCAAGGCACTGATCAGGGCAGCGGTCAACCTCAATACTCGGAAGTAGGACGCGATACCGGCGGATGCCGGCCGCATCTCCACCGCAGCTTCCGACGCCCCACACTTTCGCGGCTGTGCACTCGCGCCGGCTGAGACGGCTTGGCCAGAGCAGTGATCCGTGCCCCCGTGGTGACCGCCAGGCCGGCACACCCTCCTTCGACCAGCGTGCTCGTGTCCCAGACGGTGAAGGATCTCGTCGCCGGCAGCGGGTTCGAGTTCGAGGACGCGGGCGAGCACGAGCTCAAGGGTGTGCCCGGCGCCTGGCGCCTCTACGCCGCGACCCGAGCCGCAGGCTCAGCCCGCCTCTCCGGCCCGACCGAGGACGCAACGGCGAAGAGGTGCAAGGCGAACGCCTTTGCACCGGTCATGAGCGATCTGCGATCACGCAGATCGCGAATGCGGTCGCAGCGCCGAAACGCTCGGCAACCACTCGCAGTCAGACGATCAGACGTGCGGCGTCGTGGAATCAATCATCTACATGCGTCCCTGCTGCTGCGCGCGCTCGAGCAGGCCCGGCGGCATCGGCACGCCGGGCGGCTGGCCGTCGACGATGTGGTGCACGAACACGTACAGCATCGGCGCCCAGGCGGCGTCGAACCGCAGCACCGGATGGCCCGCGCCCTGGAACTGGACGCCGGGCATCCCGCCTGCTCCGGCGGTCAGCTCGACCGGGGAGGTCTGCGCATACCAGAACGACTCGTTCTGGCCGCCGCTGCCGAGAGCGAGCATGCGCTGGCTGGTGGCGATCAGATCGGCCGTACCCAGCATGTGCCAGCGCGGGACGGCTGCCCGCTCGGCCTCGGCCTTCTTCGCCGAGTTGCGGGCGATGCTGGCGGCGCCGGTGAGCGCGAGGCCGACCGGGCCACCGACGAGCAGGAAGGAGCGGTTGTACTGCTTGTCCTCCCCGAAGTAACCGCTCACGGCTGTGGCAGGGAGCGTCAGGTGCGCCACCTCGCCGGGGCCGAGCGCCACGGTCGCAGCCTCCTGGGGGAGCGGGGTGCCGGCCGCCAGCGCGCCGGCCCACTGGTAAGCGCGCAGATAGCCCTCGTCGATGACGCTCCACGGCGCGACGCTCATGCGACCACGCTAGCCACCCGGGCGGCGTGGCTCCCCGCCCAGATGGGATGAGATCACGCCTCCCAGCGCACCCGGATGCCGCGGTCGAGCCCGGGCAGCGGGAGGCTCGCGGCCTCCGCCTCGACCGCGTCGCGCTCGGCCGCCGAGAGCGAACCCCACGCCTGCACGGTCACCAGGTCGTGAGCCCGGCGCCAGGTGCCGCGCACCTCGCCGCCCACGAGCAGCGCGCCGGGCCATACGCGCGACGTCCACAGGTCGTTACGGTGCTGGGCGTCGGGCACCAGCAGCGCCCGGTCTGCTCCCCAGAGCAGGTAGAACGCGTCGCCGCTCGGAAGCAATCGCGCCGGTGCGGGTGGCCGGGGGGCGGCGCGCACGGGGTCGACGTCGGAGGCGAGCAGCACCGCGTCGCCGAGCGGCGTTCGGACATCCACCAGCTCGCCGCCGAGCGCGGCGAACGACTCCCGCGCAGAACGAGCGCCGATCCCCGCCCACTTCGCGAACGCCTCGGCTGTGGCCGGGCCGAACACGTGCAGGTATCGGCGGGCGAGCTCGAGCTGGGCCTCCCGCGGCGTCACGTCGGGTGCCGGTCCCGTCCACACGGTCGGCTGGCGTGCGCCCTCCCAGCGAATCAACACGCGCCCCGTGGTCGCGCCGTAGCGCAGCGAGTTGGCGTTCACCCCGAGGCCGCGGCCGGCCTGCCCGTACGGGAGGCGGGCGCCCCCGAGGTGCCGCTCGAGCGCATCGGCGGCCTGCTGGGCGCGGCGCCGCCCCTTCTCGTCATCCGGCAGACGCCCGAGGGAGAACGGCGCGAGATCCTCGGCCGCGACGACGTACACCTGGTAGCGCGGCCCCCACAATTGCACGAGCGATGCGTGCTCCCATCCCGCGGAGTCGATGCCCTCGACGCGCGCGTGAAGCGAGAGCACGGCCGCTCGCGGCATGCTGTCCTGCAACCCCGCAACGGCCGCCCGGCGCAGCGACTCCTCGCCGGTGGGGAGGCGCTCGTCCAGCGCACCGGCGCGGCGGCGGTAGGCGAGGATCTGCTCCCTGGTCAGGTCGAGACGGGCCACGAGCCGGCAAACCTAGCCCGATTCGCCCGCGGTAGCATCCGGCCATGAGCGCCGAGCAGCCCACGGGCGGGCCACAGGGGTCGATCGAGCCCCGGGCGCGCAGCGAGCGGCCGATCGACCCGGGAGTGACGATCGGCCATGTGCACCTGCGGACGTCCGACATCGATCGCGTCCGGCGGTTCTACGTGGACGTGCTCGGCTTCGATGTGGTCATGGAGGCGCGTGACGTGCCGGGCTGGGGCACGACCGGGGACATGCTGTTCGTGTCGGCCGGCGGCTATCACCACCACCTCGGCTTCAACACCTGGAAGTCCGCAGGCGGCGGGCCTCAGCCCGACGGCGTGGCCGGCCTGCACCACGTGGCCATCCGCTACCCGACGCGGACGGGGCTGGCCGATGCGCTGCGGCGGCTGCGGAAGATCGAATGGCCGATCCGCCAGGCGACCGATCACGGCACGCACGAGGCGATCTACCTGAGCGACCCGGACGGCAACGATCTCGAGCTGATGTGGGACCGGCCGTTCGACCAGTGGCCGCGCGATGACCAGGGGCACATCGGGTTCGCCGGCGGCGACCTCGATCTCGACGCGCTGCTGCGGGACGCACCAGAGGAACGAGGCAAGCCTGACGCCTGAGGCCGCCGTGGAGGTCGGGCCGGAGGAGGCCCGCCGGATCGCGGTGCACACTCAGCTCCTGGACGGGTCGGCCACGGATGCGCTGACCACCGTCCGCCACCTCGGGTTCCTGCAGCTCGACCCGATCGCGACGGTCGCACCGCCCCAGCACCTGATCCTGTGGAGCCGGCTCGGCGAGCGCTACGACCGGAGCGAGCTGGATCGCCTGCTCTGGCAGGAGAGGGCGCTGATCGAGTGGAACGCGTTTCTGTGGCCGGTGGAGCTCCTCCCCGCGCTGCTCGGGAGGATGCGCAGGCCGGCCGACGCCGGCCCGAGGGAGCGGTGGCGCGCGGCGTACCTCTCGGAGAACGCCGACTTCCGGCGGTACGTCCTGGCCGAGCTGGATCGCCGCGGCCCGCTGCTGTCGCGAGAGATCGCCGACCACCGGCCGAGCGGCCGCTCGCCGCATCGCTGGTGGGGCGAGCGCAAAGTCGGCCTGATGCTGCAGGTGCTGAACGCCGGCGGCGAGGTGGCCGTTGTTGGCCGTCGAGGCAACCAGCGGGTGTGGGATCTGGCCGAGCGCTGGTACGGCGATGCGGAGCCCATCCCGTGGCCGGAGGCCGAGCGGCTCTTCGAGCAGCACCGGTTCCGCTCGCAGGGCGTTCTGCTGCAGCGCGGCCGCTGGCTCGCGCATCCCGATGCCATGGCCGACCCGGTGCCGCGCCGAACGACGTTCCTGTCGCCGTTCGACCAGCTGGTCGCCAACCGCGACCGCGCCGAGGCGCTGTGGGGGTTCCACTACCGGCTGGAGATGTACATGCCGGCGGCAAAGCGGCAGTACGGCTACTACGTCATCCCGATCCTGCGGGGCGACCGGGTGATCGGCCGCATCGAGCCGGTGCACGACCGGCGCGCGCGCCGGCTGCACGTCCGCGGCGTGTGGTGGGAGCGCGGCGCGCGGCCGGTCTCGCTCGACGCTCCACTCCGCCGGCTGGCCCGCTGGCTCGGCGCCGAGGTCGAACCGTCCGGCGCGGCGTGACGGCGCCGTGCGCTCACGCTGCTCAACCGGTAGCCTCTGCCCATGCCGTTGAAGCTGGTCGGCGCGGGGCTTGGCCGCACGGGCACCAACTCGCTCAAGCTCGCCATCGAGCGGGTGACGGGCGAGCCCAGCTACCACATGACCGAGGTGTTCGGGAAGCCCGACCACGTCGATGCGTGGCGCGCGGCCATCGTGGACGGCACCATGCCTGACTGGGACCGGCTGCTCGCCGGATACGCCGCCACCGTCGACTGGCCGGCGTGTGCATTCTGGTCGCAGCTGGCCGAGGCCAACCCGGAGGCGCCCGTGCTGCTTTCGGAGCGCTCGAGCGCCGAGGCATGGTGGTCGAGCATGGAACAGACGATCGTGAAGATGGTCTCGGAGCCGCCGCGCAGCGCGGAGCAGGCGCACACGCGGACGATGTCGCAGCCGATGATGGAGTCGTTCTGCCCCGGCTGGCCGGAGCGCGATGCCATGATCGAGGCGTACGAGCGCCACAACGAGCGCGTCCGCGAGCAGGTTCCGGCCGAGCGGCTGGTCGAGTGGCGTCCGGGCGACGGCTGGGCCCCGATCTGCGCGGCGCTCGGCGTGCCGGTGCCGGACGAGCCGTTCCCGCACGTCAACACGACGGCCGAGTTCCGGGCCTCCACATCGCCCGAGAGCGCATCGGAAGCCACATAGCCCCGACCGTCCGGATGCTACAGTGATTGCTGATCTGGAACGTTCGTTTGGTTGCGCAGTCCCGCCTTCCTGACCCGTTCGTGGAATCTGGAAGGAGGTGTCGATATGGCAACCGGAACCGTGAAGTGGTTCAACGACTCCAAGGGATATGGCTTCATCGCCCCCGACGACGGTGGCAAGGACCTTTTCGTCCACTTCAGCTCCATCGCCGGCGCAGGGTTCAAGACCCTCGTCGAGGGTGCGAAGGTCACCTACGAAGCCCGCGAGGGCCAGAAGGGCCCCGAGGCGACGTCCGTGACGCCCGTCTGACCTGAGGGAGGACGTGTATGAGTGTGAAGGAAGAGAAGATCGAGCTGGAGGGTGAGGTGACCGAGTCGCTACGGAACGGCATGTTCCGCATCCAGCTCGACAATGGTCACACCACCATCGGCTACACCGCCGGCAAGATGCGCCGCTACAGGATCCGCATCCTTCCCGGCGATCGGGTCAGGGTGGAGCTGTCCCCCTACGACCTGAACCGCGGCCGGATCGTCTACCGGGCGCGCTGAGTCTCGTTCGGCCGGGCTCAACTGCCCGGCCGAGCAGGCATCTCGATGGGCTCGCGCTCGTCCGTGCTGACCGGGGTCACCGCGACGGTGCTCGCGATGATCTCGGTGCAGTCGGGAGCGGCGATCGCCATCGGGCTGTTCGCCGCCGTCGGGCCGCTCGCGGTGGTCGCCCTGCGGCTGGCGAGCGCGAGCGGGTTCCTGGTCGCGACAGCGCGGCCGACGACGGCGCCGCTGCGGAGCGCCGCAGCCGGCCCGCTGATCGGCTTCGGGCTCGTGATCGCGGGGATGAACGGCTGCTTCTACCTGGCCATCGAGCGTGTGCCGCTGGGCGTCGCGGTGGCGCTCGAGATGGTCGGTCCGATCGTCGTTGCGATCGCAGGGTTCCGCCGGCCTCGCGACCTTGCGGCGGTGGCGCTCGCAGTGCCAGGGGTTGTGGTGCTGGCCGTCGCCCACGGAGTCAACGGCCCCGTGACCACGGCCGGCGTGCTGCTGGCGCTCGGCGCCGGTGCGTGCTGGGCCGGGTACATCACGCTGTCCGCGCACCACGCCCGCCGGCTGCCCGGCGCGCAGGGGCTGGCGCTCGCGATGGTGATCGCCACCGTGCCGGCCGCCGCGGTTGCGATCGCCACGGCGGGCACCGACCTGCTGTCGCTCCACGTGCTCGCGGTCGGCGCGGCGGTGGGGCTGCTCTCGACGGCGCTGCCGGGCACGCTCGACGCGGCCGCGCTGCGCCGGCTGCGGTCGGCGACCTACGCGCTGGTGCTCAGCCTGGCACCGGCCGTGGCAGCGCTGAGCGGGCTGGCCATACGTGGGCAGCGTCTGAGCGCAGCCCAGTGGGTCGGCATCGGGCTGGTCATGGTCGCAAGCGCGGCAGCGGTGGCCGGAGCGGAGCCGCCGGACGCGGGCCCTGAGATGATTGATCGATATCTTCGTGGTGTCCTGGACGGCGAGAACCGAGTGTCGCAAGGACGCAGGGGGCGTCAATATCGGGAATATTGACGCGACCGAGGACGCCGCGACGCGACGGTTCGCAGCCGTAGCCACCCCGACCGTCTCGAACACCAAACCTCTCGCAGCGGCCAGGCTCGCGAGAGATATCGATCAATCATCTCGCTTGCGTACCGTGACGGCGGTGCCGTACGCGGCGACCTCGCTCATGATGTCGGCGATCTCGTTGCAGTCGAAGCGCATGGCCAGCACGGCGTTCCCGCCCTTCTCCCTCGCAGCGTCGCGCAGCCGGTCGACCGCATGCTCGCGGCTCTCCGTGAGCAGCGACGTGTAACCCTTCACCTCGCCGCCGAACACTGTGCGCAGCCCGGCACCGAGGTTGGAGAAGACGTTCCGCGCGCGCACGATGAGGCCGAACACCTCGCCGTGCACCTCGACCACCTCGTAGCCGGGGAGGTCGTTCATGGTGGAGATGATGATGTCGTCCATGTGCGCGAGGGTATCAGGGCGGGGGTCAGGCCAAAGGCCTGACCCCTTAAAGCGGCGAGTTGCCCTTGAACTCCTGGATGGTGTTGCCACCGTCGACGACGATCGACCGGCCCGTCACGTAGCTCGCTCCGTCGCTCGCCAGGAACGCCACCAGCTCCGCCACCTCGTCCGGCCGCCCGGGCCGCCCCACCGGCGTGTTCCGCCCGCCCTCGATCTCCTCCGGCGAGGACGACCCCGTTGCGATCCAGCCGGGAGCGACCGAGTTGACCGTGATCCCGTACCTGCCGGTCTCGATCGCGAGCGCCCGCATCAGGCCGTCCATCCCGCCCTTGCCGGCGCTGTAGCCCGAGTTGCCTGGGTAGCTGACGACCGGACCGGTCACCGAGGACACGTTCACGATGCGTCCGTGCCCGCGCTCGATCATCCCCGGGAGCACCGCATGGGTGACCGCCGCCGCCGTGGTCAGGTTGACGGCGATGTCGCGCTGCCATTGCTCCTCGCTCATCTCCACGAACGGCCGCAGCACGCTCTCCTCGCCGACCTGGGCGATGCCGGCGTTGTTGACGAGGATGTCGATCCGCCCGAACCGGCCGGCCACCGCGCCCGCAAGCTCCTTGGCCGCGGCGAACGTGATCAGGTCGGCGATGAACGACGCCGCGTCGATGCCGTCGCGCTCCAGCTGCTCCCGGCGGTCGTGGATGCGATCGGTGGTGGAGGTGACGGCCACCCGCGCGCCGCGTCGGCCGAGCAGCCGCGCCGTTGCGAAGCCGATGCCCTCCGCGGAGCCCGCACCCGTCACGAGCGCGACCCGGCCGGCCAGCGGCCCCTCAGCCATCGCCGCCGATCAGCTCGTCGACCGCCGCCGCGAACACCTCGGTGTGCCGGTCGACGTCCGCCTCCACCGTCGCCGGGCACATCAGCGCCATGTTGTGGAAGGGGGTGATCAACACCTCGCGGTTCATCAGGTAGACGTGCATGTAGGCATCGAGCTCGCCGTCATGCGCCGCCGCCGACTCGCCGCCGTTCCGCGGGGGCCGCGGCGTGAAGCGGTACTCGGCCCGCGCGCCCAGCTGCACGATGTTCCACGGCATCCGGCGGCTCGCAAGCACCTCCTCCACCCCGGCCGTGTACCGCTCCGCCAGTCGGATCATCCGCGCGAATGCCTCGTCGGTCAGCACCTCGCCCAGGGTGGCCCTGGCCGCGGCGAGCGATAGCGCGTTGCCGGCGAGCGTGCCGCCGACCCCGCCCACGTCCTCCAGGTCGACGTCCAGCTCGAGGATGCGATCGGCCAGCTCGCGCCGCAGCCCGTAGGCACCGATAGGCACGCCGCCGGCGATCGACTTGCCGATCGTAAGGATGTCCGGGTCGAGCCCGTGCGCGGCGGTGTAGCCGCCCGGCCCGCTGCTGAAGGTGTGGGTCTCGTCGATGATCAGCAGCGTCCCGGTCTCGCGCGTGACCTGGCGGAGCGCATCGTGGAAGCCGGCGTCCGGGAGCACGATCCCGATGTTGGTGAGCGCGGGCTCGGCCAGCACCGCGGCCACGTCACCGGGGGCCAGCGCCTCGCGCAGCGCCTCGACGTCGTTGAACTCGACGACCTTCGTCGTCACCGTCGGATCGACCGCGGGCCCGACGTTGCCAGGTCGCGCCTGCGGCACGCCGTCCTCGATCGAGATGACGGTCTCGTCCACCGTGCCGTGGTAGCAGTAGTTGAACACGAGCACCTTGGGCCGGTCCGTCAGCGCCCGCGCCATGCGCAGCACCCAGCGGTTGGCGTCGGTCGCCGTCAGCGAGAACTGCCACGCATCCATGCCGAAGCGGCGCACGAGCTCCTCTCCGACCCAGGCCGCGTCCTCGTCGGGCAGCATCACCGTGGTGCCGCGCCGCACCTGCCGCTCCACCGCCTGCGCGGTCGGCTCCGGCGCGTGGCCGGCCATTGCGCCGGTGTCGCCGAGGCAGAAGTCGACGAAGGTGTGGCCGTCGACGTCTGTGACGCGCGCGCCGGACGCCTCGGCGAAGAAGAGCGGGAAGCCGCCCGCCCACATGGTCATCCAGCTCATGGGGACGCCGCCAAGCAGCGTCTTCGAGGTATCAGCGAACAGCTCGCGGGATCGCGGGTGGCGCTCCGCGAACGTCGCCCGCTCGCGGTCGATCAGCCGGCGCAGGCGCGCGCGGTCGATCTGGACATGGGTCTCGGTGCTCATGCCGCCACGCTATACCACGCGCGGCGCGCCCGGTTCAGGCGACCGGCGCGGGGGCGTCCTGCGCGGCGGCCGCGGGGCAGACGAGGCGGTTGAGGAGCGTGCCCAGCGTCTCCAGCTCCTCGGCGCTGTAGTGCTCGGTGAACAGCCGCTCGATGTCTGCGTGGTGCGTCCTGGAGGCCTCGAGCAGCTTGTCGTAGCCGGCGTCGGTCAGCATCGCGTAGGTGACGCGGGCGTCGGCGTCGCATGCGCGCTTGCAGACGTAGCCCGCCCGCTCGAGGCCCTCCAGCAGACGCGTGATGCCCGACGCGGAGAGCACGACCCGGTCGGCCAGGTCCACCCGCCGCAGCACGCGGCCAGGAGCATCGGCCAGCTGAACGAGTACGTCGTAGTCGTTCAGGGTAAGGCCGTGCTCGGAGATGAGCGTCGCGTTCATCGCGCGGGTCAGCTCCGCGTGGCTCCGCAGCAGCGGCAGCCATGCATTCAATACTTGAGGGCTCAATACTTGACGGCTCAACTTTCTGGTGCTAGATTGTTGCTAGCTCAAGTATACATCGGAAGAAGGAGCCTGACACATGAGCACCATCGAGATCACCCAGGGAACGATCCCCACCGGCAGCTACGCCGTCGACCGCTCCCACTCGAACGCGGAGTTCACCGTCCGCCACATGAAGATCTCCACCGTCCGCGGTGTGTTCCTCGACTTCGACGCCTCGCTCGAGGGCGGCGACGAGCCGCGCGTGACGGGCACCATCCAGACCGGCAGCGCCGTCACCCACGACGAGACACGCGACGGCCACCTGAAGGCGCCTGACTTCTTCGACGTCGAGCGCTATCCCGAGGCGACCATCACCGGCAGCCTGGTCGCGCCCGACCGCTTCGAGGGCGAGCTGACCCTCAAGGGCGTCACCAAGCCGGTCACGATGCGCGCCACCGTCTCTGGCCCTGATACCGATCCGTGGGGCAACGAGCGCGTCGGCCTCGAGCTCGACGGTGTAATCAACCGCATGGATCACGGGGTCGACTGGAACGCCCCGCTGCCCGGCGGCGGTTTCCTCCTCGACAACGAGGTCGGCCTCCACGCCAGCCTCTCGTTCGTGAAGCAGGCGTAATCACGATGCGTGTGCTGACCATCTCCGGCAGCCTGCGGCCGGACTCCTACAACGGCCTGCTCCTCCGCGCAGTGGAGGAGCAGGCTCCGGCCGACGTCGAGCTAACGACGTTCCAGGGCCTCGCCGACATCCCCCACTTCCACGGCGACCGCGCCGACCGCGACCCTGTGCCCGATGGCGTGCAGCGGCTGCGCTCCGAGATCGAGGCGGCTGACGCGGTGCTGATCTCGACGCCGGAGTACAACGGCTCCATCCCAGGCACGCTCAAGAACGCGCTCGACTGGGTGTCGGTGCCGTTCCCTGACAATGCCATCAAGGGCAAGCCGGTCGCGGTGATCGGCGCCAGCACCGGCGGCTACGGCGGCATGTGGGCGCAGGCCGAGCTGCGCAAGGTGCTCGGCATCATGGGCGCCCGTGTGATCCCGGCCGACTTCTCGCTGGCCCACGCCCAGCAGCAATTCGACGAGCACGGCTCGCTCAAGGCCAACCAGGCCGGACGCCTGGGCGTCGCGATGCAGCAGCTGCTCGCCGAGGCACAGCCGCTCGCGGCGTAGCGACGGTGACAGCGGGGGTCAGCCTCGGGCTGACCCCGCATTCGCGTACACTGGCGGCCATGGAGACCGTCCGGTTCACCAGCATGGCCGAGGGCACCGCCGAGGATTACGCGCTGCTCGACCGCTACGAGGAGGAGTACCTGACGGTGCTCCCCGATCGCCTGCTGGAGGCGCTCGAGCGCCTGCGCACCTCATTCGCCGGCTACCAGGTCACCCGCTACGAGCACTCCCTCCAGTCGGCGACCCGCGCGCTGCGCGACGGGCGCGACGAGGAGTACGTCGTCGCCGCCCTGCTGCACGACATCGGCGACGAGCTCGCCCCCTACACCCATGGTGAGATGGTTGCGGCGGTGCTCAAGCCGTACGTGCGCCCGGAGCTGTGCTGGGTGGTCAAGCACCACGGGCTGTTCCAGATGTACTACTACGCGCACCACTCCGGCGGCGACCGCAACGCGCGCGACCGTTACCGCGACCACCAGTGGTACGACGCCTGCGCAGAGTTCTGCGAGAAGTACGACCAGAACTGCTTCGACCCCGAGTACGACTCGCTGCCCGTCGAGCAGTTCGAGCCGATGGTGCGCCGGGTGTTCTCCGAGGTGCGCTACCTCGACGTACCAGAGACCTAGAGGAGTGCCTCCCGCCCACGGGCTCCAAACGCGGGCGGGAGACGGTCCTCCAAGGGTCGGCGAGACGGAGAGGCAGACTGCTCGTTGCGACCCTGCCTGGTCGTTGTAGCAGCGCGGCTCCACCATGACCAGAGGTGGACGGAAGCTCTTACAAAGCCCGAACGGGCTGACTACAGAAGGCGGAGCAGCAGAATCACGACAACGACGATGATGATCAGTCCAATGATGCCGATGCCCGTGCCGAGCGCGAGCAGCGGCATTGCTGTGAGAAGTGGCATCGACCGCTTCTGCCCCGCACCGTCGCCCGGCTAAACAGGATCTCCACCAGGTTTCCCGGGCCCCGTTCCCGGGAATCGACGGCGAATGCAGGATGTGGCACCGCGCTACGGCGCCGAGCAATCGCTCGACGTCTACCTCCGCGAGATCGGTCGTCGGCCACTCCTGACCAAGGATGAGGAGCGCATGCTCGCGCGCCGCGTCGAGGCGGGAGACCCGGCCGCCCGGCGCCGGATGATCGAGTCCAACCTGCGCCTGGTCGTGTCGATCGCAAAGCACTACCGGGGCCACGGGGTGCCGCTCGTCGACCTGATCCAGGAGGGCACCGTCGGGCTGATCCGCGCTGTCGAGAAGTTCGACTGGCGCCGTGACCTCAAGTTCTCGACCTACGCGACCTGGTGGATCCGGCAGGCGGTGCAGCGCGGCGTACACAACAACGGCCGTGCGGTTCGCATCCCGGTGCACACCGCCGAGCGCGTGGTCAAGGTGCGGCGTGTCCGCGCCCGCCTGGAGGATCAGCTCGGACGCGTGCCGACCGACGAAGAGGTGGCGGAGGCCGTCGCGATGCCGGTCGAGCGGGTGACGTTCCTGATCCACATCGACGGAGTGTCCCAGGTCGCGGGCGCAGAGTTCGAGCACGAGATGGAGCGCGCCGTGAACCCGGCCGGCACCGAGGATCAGATGCTGGAGACGGAACGGCGCGACGCCCTGCTGCACGGCCTGGCGCACCTGCCCGAACGCCAGCGCGTCGTGCTCGAGCTCCGCTACGGGCTCGACGGCGGCGGCCCCCGCAGCGCCGACCGGGTCGGCCAGATGCTCTCGATCTCCCGGCAGCGCGTCCACCAGCTGGAGCTGGCGGGCCTCGGAACCCTACGCTCGAGCGGCCTGCTCGCACCCTGGTACGGCGGTTGACGCCGGCGGAGGGCTCAGGAGGGGTACGGCGGCCGCGTGCGCCGGTAGCGGTCGGCGGACGGTTCGACGCGGCGGGATGCGGCGGCCATCCAGGCCACCGAGAAGGCCAGGCTGATCGCCCCCACGGCCATCAGCACGTCACCCACGATCGCCCAGTCCACGCTGATCCCGCCCAGCTCGCCGCTCAACGAGACGCCGAATCGGAGGATCGCTCCGAGAGCGATGACGAGGATCGATCCGCTCAGGCCCATGCCGCTGGAGTACCCGGCCGAGACATGCCCAAACCAGCGGGTTTCGCGCCGCCTGGAGGCGGGAACCGGACCACAGTGTCCCCCACGCACCGTCTGAGCGATCTTCGCGGGATGCGGGTGTTCGTAGCCGACCACCCGGTGGGACATATCACCGATCTGATCCTCGACCCCGTCGAGGACACGGCGCTCGGCTTCGAGGTCGAGGCGACGTCCGGGCGGCTGTACTTCCTGCCGCTGGCCCTGACCGCGATTCCGAATGGCCATGTCGCGGTCACGTCCCCGCTGCACATGGTGGACGACGTCGAGTACTACCGCCGTCACGGCCGGCGCCCGACCTGGCCGGCCGCGGACTCGCTCGAGCTCGAGATCGTCAGCGGCGCCATCGTCGACACGGGGGAGTAGCAACAGCAAGGGCCCGGACCGTCGCTCGACGGGCCGGGCCCTTGCGTGTCACGAACGGCGGGTCAGGAAGCGGCCGCGATCGGCTGCGACTCCTCCTCGACCACGTCACGCAGCGTCGCCAGCGCGGAGCGCAGCAGCCGCGAGACGTGCATCTGGCTGACGCCGACCTGCTCGGCGATCTCGGACTGCGTCATCTCGTGGACGAACCGCAGCCGCACGATCTCGCGCTCACGCGCGGGCAGGTGACGAAGGGCGGACGCAACCTGGTCGCGATCGCCCACGGAGTCGAAGCCGGTCTCCTCCACCATCAGCGCCGGCACCGGGCGCGCGTCCTCGTCGCGCTCGCCGGATGCGCCGGGCTCGGTCAGCGGCTCGGCGACGTAGGCCCGCTGCGCCGCAAGCGCATCGTTGACCTCGTCCTCGGAGTGCCCGGTGGCCTCGCACAGCTCGGCCACGGTGGGCTTGCGGCCGAGGCGATGCCCCAGCTGCTCGGACACGGCAGCCAGCGAGCGGCTCATCTCCTGCAGCGAGCGCGGAACGCGCACGGCCCATCCGCGGTCGCGGAAGAGGTGCATGATCTCGCCCTCGATGGTGCGCGCGGCGTATGCCTGCAGCGGCACCCCGCGGGAGGTGTCATATCGGTCGACGGCCTGGATCAGGCCGAGGTAGCCGCTCTGCACGATGTCGTCGTATGCCAGGCCACGGCGGGCGAACCTACGGGCGATCGCGCGGGCAAGGCCCGAATAGCGAAGGATGAGAACTTCCCGCGCATTGGCGTCACCCTGCCGGTGGGCCATCACGAGCTCGGTATCGGTGCGGTGGTCGTGTGCTGGCATTGTGTCCGTCTGGCTCCTTCCGTTCCGGCGCCGCCTACCGGCGCTCACAGAGGGGGTGTGCAGACGCACCGGGGATGAAACATCGGTCTAGACGGCTTGGAGTGGCGTGCGGCCGACCGCGACCACGACAGCACCACCGTCGATCTGCGCTCCGTGCCCGTCGAGCGCGCCCCGGACGGCGGCAAGCGCGTCCGAGGGAGGCGAGATGGTGACCACGAGCCCGTCGGGGCCGCCGCTGCAGGTCAGCTCGACGAGGGCGTTCGCGGCCCGCAGCGCCGCTCGGACATCGCCGCGGAGCCGGTCGGCCGCGAGCGGCGGGATGCCCGCGCGCGCGGCCATCGCGAGCACCACCTGCCCGCCCACGTCCGCGCCGCCGTCGGAGGTTTCACAGCGGACGGTCACGGTACTCTCCTTGTGCAATGTCATCCGCACACCTGCGCCCGGTTGCAAGCCTTTCGATCCCGTCCGACGCCGCCTACCTCGCGGTGTCGCGTCAGGCGCTCGTGGGTGCGGCCGCGGGCCTGCCGATCGGAGACGAAGCGCTGGACGACTTGAAGCTGGTGCTGTCGGAGATCTGCGCCAACGCGATCGTGCACGCCTACGGCAGCCGGACGGACGGCTGCATCGAGGTCCGCTTCAGCCGGTCGGAGGATGAGCTGGAGGTGACCGTGGTGGACGCCGGCCCGGGGTTTCCCGGTGGCCGAGTGCCGGTCACGACCGGTGCGGGCCTGACCCTGCTCGACCGGCTCTGCACACGCCACCGCATCGAGCCGCTTCGAGAGCAGGGCGGTGCCGCCGTCACGTTCGCGCACTCGATCAGCTCCTAGCGGCATCTCCGTCCTCCCCTTCGTCGGCCAGCGTCACCATCGCCGCACGAAGCAGGCGCGAGACGTGCATCTGGGAGATACCCAGACGCTCGGCGATCTCACGCTGCGATAGCTCGAGCCCGAAGCGGAGCACCACAGCCCGGCGGCTGCGCGCGTCGAGCCGGTCGAGCCGTGCGCCCAGATCGAGCCGGCGCTCCACCTCCTGCAGAGCGGGGTCGGGCGTCGACGGGTGCTCGACGCCGGGCTCGTCGAGGCCGACCGCCGTGGATGCGATCCGCGCGCGTAGCGCCTCCACCACGGCGTCGGCCTCGAGGCCGGTGTGCTCGGCGACCTCGTCCGGCGTTGGGCTGCGGCCGTCGCGCATCGTCAGTTCCTCGATCGCGCGGTTGACGGTGCGCTCCGCGTCCGCGACGGAGCGGGGTACCCGCACCGGTGAGGCGAGCTGACGCACGCAGCTCAGCATCTCGCCCATGACGAACGGGGCCGCGTACCCGCCGAACGGCGTGCCGTGGGAGGGGTCGAACCCGCGTGCCGCGTGCAGCACGCCCACCATTCCCGCCTGCTCGAGGTCCGAGCGGGGCACGCGGCCGGCGAAGCGGGCGGCCATCGCCGAGACCAGCGGCCGCATGGCGGCCACCAGTTCCCTTCCCGCCGCGTCGTCTCCGCCGGCGGCGCGAACCGCCAGCTCGGCCGCGCGGTCAGGGCTCGACACGCAGCCTCACGCCGGCGCCCTCGGCGATCACCGCCGTCGCGAGCACCTCCAGCATCTGCCGCTGGCCCTCGAGCCAGGCGGCGTCGACGTCGCTCACCGCGAGCTCGACGGCACCGGGATGGATGGTCAGGCCGACGGTCCGCGGAATGCGACGGGCACCGAGCAGGAGATCCGCCCCCATCACCGCGTCGTCGATGCGGTCGACGGGCAGGCCCGCCTGCGCACCGGCGACGACGAGCAGCGCCGAGACCACCTGCGCCTGCGGCGCGTCGGCCGAGAGCCGGGCGCGAATGGAATCCGGGTGCGCGGACACACCCGGCAGCGTAGTGCGGTGGCCGAATGTTTCCCGTCCCCCCGGGCGGGTATGGTGCCCTCCATGAGCTCACGGGCGATCTCGCTTGTCCGTCAGGACGCGGCTGACGGGTGCGTCGTCGTGCTCACGGGAGAGCACGACCTGTCGTCCGTCGACGAGCTCCGCGAGGCGTTCGACGAGGCGTCGTCGGCACGATCGGTGATGATCGACCTCTCCGAGACGGCGTTCATCGACTCCGCGGTGCTCGGTGCGCTGATCGCCTCGCACCGCGACGCGACCGAGCACGGGCGCCGCTGGGCGCTGATCGTCGGAAACGGGTCGGGCGCCGCGGTGCGCCGCATCCTGGAGCTGACCGGGCTCGACGCGGTGATGCCGGTGTACTCGAGCCGAGACGAGGCGGCCGCCCAGCCGTTTCCCCCAGAGGGCACCACCGCGTGAACGACGAGCAGGTGCAGCTGGAGCTCTCGGTTCCCGCAAAGGCCGAGAACATTCCGCTCGTGCGCCACGCCGTCGCCGGCTTCCTGGACGGGCACAGCATCGGCGGCGACCAGGCCTCCGACATGCTGCTGGCGGTGACCGAGGCCTGCACCAACGTCGTCCAGCATGCCTACCGCGACGGATCGGTGGCCGACGCCGAGATCGAGGTGTGGGCCGAGCTGACCGACGCCGTGGTCACCATCACCGTCCGCGATCAGGGCGGCGGCTTCGCGCCGCGCGTCGACAGTCCTGGACTCGGGCTGGGGCTGCCGGTGATTGCCGCGCTGACGACGACCGTCGAGATCCGCCCCACCCCGCCGTCGGGCACCGAGGTGGTCATGACCTTCGCGCTGGGGGCGTGAGCCCCGTTTGCCACGCCTCGGGCAACGGGTATGGTCCTGCACATGGCAGACGCGAACGACGCCGGGCCTCGACACCCGCAGTTCCAGCAGCACAAGGTCGAGGAGGCGGTGACCGTGCTGCACGTGGAGGGCGAGCTCGACATCGGTTCGGCGGACGCTTTGCGAAGCGCGCTGGATGCTGCCGAGGCGCAGGGCGACATCGTCCGGCTGGATGCGCGTGGCGTGCAGTTCCTCGACTCGACCGCGCTGGGCGTGCTGCTGGCCTCGGCGCAGCGGCTGGCGGCTCGGGGCGGCCGGCTCGAGCTGATGAACGCCTCGCCTGCCGTGCGCCGCGTCCTCGACATGACGCTGATCGCGCGCACCGTGCACCTGATCCCCTGACCCGGGTGAAGCGTGCGGCGGCCTGACCCGCCCCACGTCGGTTCCTCGATCGAGTCGCTCTCGCCGACCGACGCCATCGCGGCCACGATGGACGAGGCGCCGGTATGCTTCGGCCTGGTCGACCGTGATCTACAACTGCTCTACGCGAACCGCGCCTTAGCCGACCTGCTCGGCGGACGCCCGTCCTCGATCGCTGAGAGCGATGCGCTGGCGCCCGAGGTGGTGGAGTCGCTGCGGCTGGCCGTCGGCGGCGACTCGATCCGCGACCTCGAGGTGGCGCATGCGGGGCGGCACCACCTGATCAACGCTTTCCCGGTGGTGGCGCCGGGCGGTGCGACGCTGGGAGCGTCCCTGTCGATGCGGGACGTGTCGACGTGGGTTGCCGACCGCGAGCGGGTGCGCGTGCTGCAGGACATCTCCGGCCGGCTGGCGGCGGCGGCGACGCCGGACGAGGTGAGCGACATCACGGCCGAGGCGGGCATCCGCGTGCTGGGCGCGGCGGCCGCCGCCGTTGCCCTGGTCGCCCCGGGCGGTGGGAGCGTGCGGGTGGCGGCGACGCGTGGGTACGCCACGGAGATCGTGGAGCGCTGGCGCACGATCGACGTGGACGGAGACTCGCCGATCGCCGCGGCCATCCGCGAGCGTGCGCCGGTGTTCATGGACTCGCGGGACGACGTCCTGGCCAGGTTCCCGTCGATGGAGGCGCCGGCCGAGGGCCGGGTCGCCTGGGCGGTGGTGCCGCTGAAGGCACCGGGACAGGTGATCGGAGCGCTGGCGCTCAGCTTCGAGCACACGGCGGCGCTGGCGCCGCCCCGGCGGACTGCCATCCTGACGCTCGCCTCGCAGTGCGCACAGGCGCTCGAGCGGGCGATGCTGACGGCGGACATCGCGCTCGGCAACCAGCGCCTGGAGGCGGCGCTCGAGGCCGGCACGATGGGCTGGTGGGAGTGGGATCCGGCCGAGAACCGCGTGATCTGGTCACCGAGCCTGGAGCGCATCTACGGCCTCGAGCCCGGCACGTTCGGCGGCTCGTACGAGGACTACCTGTCACTGATCCACCCCGACGACCGGCCTGTGGTCGCATCCCGCATCGCCGAGGGGCTGGCCGGGCATGGCCATGCGTTCGAGCACCGCATCGTGCGGCCGGACGGCGCCGTGCGGTGGGTGGACGGGCGCGGACGGGTGATCGACGCGGGCGACGGCTCGCCGGTGCGAATGGGCGGCGTCACCGTCGACATCACGGAACGGAAGCGAGACGAGGAGGCGCTGCGCTTCCTCGCCGAGGCGAGCGACCTGCTGGCCGAGTCGCTCGACTCGAACGTGGCGCTGCGCCGGCTGGCGTCGCTGGCCGTGCCGGCGCTCGCGGACTGGTGCAGCGTGTACCTGGCCGACGGAGACACGATCCAGCACGTCACGGTCGCCCATAGCGACCCGGCGAAGGTCGCGCTGGTGGAGCGGCTGCAGGTCGAGTATCCGCCCGACTCCGACTCGCCGCGCGGCGTGCCCGCCGTGCTGCGATCGGGGAAGACCGAGCACCTGGCGGAGATCACCGACGAGCTGCTCGAGGAGGCCGCCCCCGACGAGCGGCTGCTCCGCATCCTGCGGGAGCTGAAGCTGCGGTCGGCACTGACGGTGCCGCTGATCGCGCGCGGCCGGACGATCGGGGCGATCACGTTCGTGCAGGCGGAGTCGGGGCGGCTGTACGAGGAGCGCGACGTGCGGCTTGCCGAGGATCTGGCGCACCGGGCAGCGCTCGCCATCGACAACGCCCGGCTGTTCGAGGAGCGGAGCGAGATCGCGGACACGCTGCAGGCGAGCCTGCTGCCCCCAAGCCTGCCGGCGATCCCCGGGCTCGACATCGCCGCCGGCTACCAGGCGGGCGGCGAAGGCGTCGACGTGGGCGGCGACGTCTACGACCTGTTCCGGACGGGCGATGGGCGGTGGGTCGTGATGATCGCCGACGTCTGCGGAAAGGGAGCGGTGGCGGCCACGCTGACCGGGGTGACGCGGCATACCGCGCGTGCCGCGGCGATGGACAACGACGATCCGCGGCACGTGCTGGAGACGGTGAACCGGGCGCTTCGGCGCACCGAGACCGGTGACCTGCGGTTCTGCACGGCCGCGGTGGGAGTGCTCGAGACGGGCGAGCAGACGACGGTGACGATCAGCCGCGCGGGACACCCCTCGCCGCTCCTGCGCCGCGTCGGTGGGGCGGTCCAGCGGGTGGGCGGCCGCGGGACGCTGCTCGGCGTGTTTGACGATCCGGAGCTCGATGTGACGAGGACGACGATGGAGCCGGGCGACATCCTCATGCTCTACACGGACGGGGTGACGGACGCGTGGCGAGACGCCGGCGGCGAGGACCGGCTGGTCGAACTGCTGGCGGAGCTCCCCGAGGATGCGACGGCGGAGCATGTCGTCGAACGGACGAAACGGGCGGTTGTGCGGCCGCGCGGACGCAACGCCGATGACATCGCGATCCTCGTGCTGCGGCTGACCGGCCGGACCGGTTAGACGCGACCGCTTCGGGGGTACCACTCCGGCGATGATCCGCTCACCGCAGGACTCGGTTGCCGCTGCCCTCGACCGGCTGTCCGCCGACCTCACCGCGCTCGCGCGGGACGAGGTGGCGCTGGCCAAGCAGGAGATGGCCGAGAAGGCGCGCGAGGCCGCGGTCGGCGTGGGCTTCGCGGCGGCTGCCGCGACGTTCGCGGCGACCGGAGCGATCCTGCTGATGGTGACGGTGATCCTCGCGCTCTCGACCGCGATGCCGGCATGGCTCGCGTGCGCGCTGGTCGCCCTGGCGACGCTGCTGACCGCGGCGGTGGTGGCCGTCGTCGGCATCGGCGTGCTGCGGCGGGTTTCGCCGGTGCCGGAGCGGACGATCGCGAGCGTTCGGAGTGACGTCGAGTGGCTGGGCAGGCGGCTGCGCGAGAGCTCGTGACGCGACCCCCAGGAACGACGACGCCGGTGGCGCCGCTGCCGCGTGACGAGGAGCAGCAGCCGCTGCTCGCACCGAGCTGGGGACCGCGTTCCGGGCGGATGGTGATCGACGTCAGCACGCGATCCGTGATGCGGATCGTGATCGGCCTGCTGGCGCTGGCCTTCGTGGCGGATGTCGCGGGCCAGATGCGGGACGTGCTCGTCTGGATCTTCGCCGCCGCGTTCCTGGCGATCGCGTTGAATCCGCTGGTCGTGCGGCTGGAGTCGCGGATGGGTCGGCGACCGGCGGCGACCGTGGTGTTCGTCGGGTTCGTGGTGCTGTTCGTGGCGATCCTGGTGACGCTGGTGGCGCCGTTCGTCACGCAGGTGGATCAGCTGACGACGGCCGTGCCAACCGCGATCTCGGAGGCAAAGCACAATCCCACGCTTCGCCAGCTCGACCGCAAGTACCACCTTGCGGCGCATGCAAAGCAGCACCTGGACGTGCTGCCGAACGTCATCTTCGGAACGGTCGACACGGTGCTTGGCGGCGCGGTCGCGGTGTCGACGGTGTTCTTCCTGACGCTGTTCCTGCTGTACGAGCTGCCCGCGCTGGGCAGGGTGGCGCTCAGCCAGATACCTCCGGAACGCCGGCCGCGGATCGTGGCCGCGGTCAACCACATGAACCGGAACATCGGCGGTTACGTGGCGGGCAACCTGGTCATCTCGCTGATCTGCGGCGCCGTCACCACGATCTCGCTGTACCTGCTCGACGTGCCGTTCTCGCTCGCGCTGGGCGTGTTCATGGCGGTGTTCGACCTGATTCCCCTGGTCGGCGCGACGATCGGCTCGTTCGGGGTGGTGGCGGCGGCGTGGGTGCTGGTCGACACGCGGGCGGCGATCATCATGTTCATCATCGTGACGGTCTACCAGCAGATCGAGAACCACATCCTGCAGCCGCTGATCTACGGGCGCACCGTGCAGATTCCCTCGCTGACGGTGCTGGTCGCGGTGCTCTGTGGCGGGGCGGTGCTGGGGCTGGTGGGCGCGCTGCTGGCGATTCCGATCGCCGGGACGATCCAGGCGGTCGTGAGCGAGCTGCTGCAGGAGCGCGCCGAGCGGTTGGGCACGGCCGCGCCACCCGAAGCCAGCCGGTAACCGACGATCACGACAAACGGGTCACCCATCCATCGCGCCCAGCGTTGGCAACGTTCTTGCAACGAACTCCACTCACCCACCCGGACGGTGTCCGACACCTGCCGGGTGCCCGTTGCCGAATCGGCACACATCGTGACGGGCCGGCGGCCTGGTTGACCCGTAACTCACCCGCAGCCAATTATTGGAGACCAAGTCCGATCGGGTGGGTGTGACCGCGGGGTGACGGTTCTGTGATGGCCTGCACCGTCACAACTGAGTCACAGACCCGTCACGGCCTGTGTTGGCAACGATCCCGCAACAGAACCGTCACGCCCACCCGGACGGTGTCAAAGACCCGCCGGGTGTCGGTTGCCGAATCGGCACACAATCGTGACAGGTTCCCGGCCTGGTTGGGCGGAAGCCGCGCGCGACCCAATTATTGGAGTCAAAGCCCCGCCGGGTGCGCGTGGCCGTTTCGTGACGGAGCTGTGACGGGTTGACTGTAACGGGATGGTGACGGGAGCGTCACGGCCGCCCTTCAGAGCCAGGCGGTGATCGCCTCGGGGACGTCGTCCCCGTACTGCATCCGCAGGGCCTGCTCGATCACCCGCTCGGCATCTCTAGGCGCGTGCCGCGGCATCGTTGCCAAGTAGGACACCACCGCTGCGGCCACCGCGAGCGCCGGCTCCTCCCCCTCCGGATCGAGCTCGTCCAGGGCCGCGGCCAGCCGCCGCTCCAGGTTCGGCACCGTCGCCGCCGGCTCGTCGTCGTCCTCGAACCACCGCTCGAAGTCGCCGACCAGCGCCAGGCTGTCGCTCGGATCGACCATGCCCGCCGCCTCACGCACCACCTGCGAGAGCGGGACCTGCGCCTCGTCAGTGCCCCTGGCCATGCCGCCCAGCCTACCCGTTCCGCCGCAGCGCGCGGACCGCGAGCACCCCGCCGGCCGCCGCCGCCGCGATCACACGGCGGTTCAGGGACGCCTCCAGCTCGCGGCTGACCGGCCTGGACTCGCCGTCGAACGTTCCGTGCGCCCCGTGATCGCCCGGCACCGGCTCGAACAGGTTGTCCTTCCGGCCCGGCGGAAGCGGCTCGTCCAGCAGCTGCGACGACACGCCCTTGCGACCCAGGTAGTGGTCGACGGCCAGCGCGCTGATGCCGTTCGCGACGATCGCCTTGACCGTCGGCCAACCCACCCACAGCTCGCGCTTGCGATGCTCGGCCGACCACACGATCGCCTCGGCCGCCACCTCCGGCTGGAAGATCGGGGGCACCGGTTGCGACTCCTTGCCCATCCGCGACCGGCACCAGCTGAACTGCGGCGTGTTCAGCGCCGGCATCTGCACCATCGTCAGATGCACCCTGCTGTGCTCGTTGATCAGCTCCGCGCGGATCGAGTCGACAAACCCCTGGATGGCGTGCTTCGCACCGCAATACGGCGACTGCAGCGGGATGCCCCGGTACGCGAGCGCCGACCCCACCTGCACGATCGTCCCCCGGTCGCGCGGGCGCATCCGGCGCAGCGCGGACATCGTCCCCCACACCGTTCCCAGGTACGTCACCTCCGTCGCCCGCCGGAACTCCTCGGGCTCGATGTCCTGCAGCCGAGCGAAGATCGTGACCATCGCATTGTTCACCCAGACATCGATCGGCCCCAGCTCGTCCTCGGTGCGCTGGGCTGCGTCCTCGACCGCGTCAGCGTCCGAAACGTCGACCGGGATTGCGAGCCCGCGGCCGCCGGCCGCCTCCACCTCCCGCCGCGCCGCCTCGAGACCGTCCGTGCCGCGCGCCAGCACCGCCACGTCGTACCCGCGGTCGGCGAATGCGCGGACGGTCGCCCGCCCCACGCCGGCCGACCCGCCTGTCACCACAACGACCTTGCTCATCCCACTCCCACCATCCTCGATCCGTCTCGGCTTCTCGTGTGCGATACCCGGCCGGCCGCCAGCCGCTCCGCGAGCCGCGAGCTGAGCGCCATGATCGTCAGCGCCGGATTGGCCGACCCCTGGGTCGGCAGCGCGCTCCCGTCGGCCACGAACAGGTTCGGCACCTCCCAGCAGCGGTGGTCGCCGTCGACCACGCTCGTCTCCGGCGAGGTGCCCATCCGGCAGCCGCCGATCAGGTGCGCGTACCGGTCGATCGTGAGCACGTCCTGCGCGCCGGCCGCCTCCCAGATGTCGTGCAGCACACCCTTCGCGAACTTGATGTTCGCGCGGTCGTTCTCGCTCTGGGTGTAGTCGAACCGCGCGAGCGGCATGCCGTTCTCGTCGACCTCGTCAGCGAGCGTGACGCGATTGCCCGGCTCGGGCAGCAGCTCGCACAGCGCGCCCATCACCGACCAGTGGTTGTAGTCGCGCATGTACTCGCGCAGCTGCCTGCCCCATTGGCCGTCGGCGATCACATGCTCCGCCCAGCCGATCGGCAGCGGGCTGATCGTCTGGATGCTGAATCCGCGGGCGAACCCGCGCGACGGATCCGTCTCGTAGAACACCTCGCTCGACACCTCGGGCGGCGGTGCCTTGTACATCCGCATTGCCTCCGGGAAGCGGCCGGCGACCTGCGGCGCGCCCTGCACCATCACGTAGCGGCCGACCTGGTCGGCCCCGTTCCCGATGCCGTTCGGATGCGCCGGCGAGCGTGAGTTGAGCAGCAGGCGCGGGGTTTCGATCGAGTAGCCGGCGATGGCAACGGCGTCCGCGCGCTGCACGTGCTCACGGCCGTCGTGCACGTACACCACGCCGGTCGCCCGTCCCCGGTCGTCGGTCTCGATGCGCGTGGCCATCGAGTCCGCGCGCACCTCGACGCCGTGCTCGAGCGCGTCCGGCAGGTGCGTCACCAGCGGGCTCGCCTTCGCGTTCACCTTGCAGCCCTGCAGGCAGAACCCTCGGTAGATGCAGTGCGGCCGGTTGCCGAACTGCCCGTTCGCGATCGCCACCGGTCCCACCCGCATCTCGATCCCGTACCGCAGCGCTCCCTCCCACGCCCGCTCGGCCGCCCCCGAGATCGGATGCGGTGCATGCGGGTAGCCGTGCGGATCGCCCCACGGCCAGTACTCGCCGGCCACCGGCAGCTCCCGCTCGACGCGCTCGTAGTGCGGCCGCAGCTCCTCGTAGGCGATCGGCCAGTCGGCCCCCACGCCGTCCAGGCTGCGCGTCCGGAAGTCGGACGGGTGAAACCGCGGCGTGTACCCCGCGTAGTGGATCATCGAGCCGCCGACGCCGCGCCCGCTGTTGTTGTTGCCGAGCGCAACGGGGTCCTCGCCGCCGATGATGCGCGTCTGCGTCCAGTAGATGTGGTGCGACCCCGCCTCGTCGCTGACCCAATCGCGGTCGGGATCCCAGAACGGGCCCGCCTCGATGATGACGATGCGCCAGCCGGCGCGCGCAAGCCGCTGCGCGAGCACCGTGCCGCCCGCGCCGGCCCCGACGATCACCATGTCGACCACGTCGTCCTCGCGGTAGCGCTTCATCCGCGCTGCGCCCGGGATGTGGCGGCGGTGCGGGTCGAGCAGGAACGCGGAGTCGTTGTCCGGAGGACGAACGCTGCCCTTGACCAGCCGCACGGACCTCACGGCCGCATCTCCGGGTCGTCGTCGACGTCCTGCTGGAAGTCCCTGGCCAGCCCCTCCGCCTCGCGGCCTTCCCACGGCTCGTGCTGGTCGACCCCCAGCCGCATGTACCCGCGCGGATACGCCGGGCCCCCGAACCCGATCTCGTTCCACGACCACGGATGCGCGTAGTACGCCGTCAGGATCGCGGCGGTGGTCACGGTCCACGCCCGCTTCACCGGCATCGTGTCCCAGACGCCGCCGCGCAGCTCCTCGCGCGAGAACCGGCCGACGATCTCCTCCCGCTGCTCCTCCGACAGCTCAGCGAAGCTGCGCGCGCCCAGCGCGACCGCCTCGTCGTCCAGCCCGCGCCGCACGCGGCGCCACGCCTCCCCGTCCGGGGGCATCCCCTCGTAGCGGTAGCCGGGCAGACGGCCCTCGTGCAGAGCCGAGTCCACGAACCGCAGCACCGGGATCCGCGGCTCGGTGTCCTGCGCCATCACCGTGTCGCAGAACGCCTCGAGTGTGGGCAGCTGATCGGGCTCGAAGTGCTGGTACTCGGGCGGCTCCAGCCGCGCCAGCACCACCTGCCGGGTCTGCTCGTCCCAGCGGGACGACTGCTCGAGCACGTTGTAGTCCGGGTACCGGCCGTGCATCTGCGGCGTGATCCCGCGTCGCTGCCGGGGCAGGTCGTACGGCTCGGCGGCCTCGCCACCGCGGCGGTTCGGCAGGTGCCCGGGATCCTCGAACGGCACGCGCTACCGCTCCCGGCGCACGACGGCCGCGAGCACTCCAGCGGCTCCGACCAGCACCAGCGATCCCGGCGCCAGCAGCGGCGGGCCCATCACGATGTTGTAGATCGGCTCGCGAAGGCCGCCGGGCTTGCGTATCACGCCACGCAGGTGCGTGACCACGCCCGCGAGCCCGTCCAGCGCATACAAGGCCGATACGGCCGGCAGCACCGTCCGAGCCGCGCGCGGCGACACGGCGCCCGCCACGCCCGCCGCAACCAGCGGCGGCGTCAGGACGACCGGCGTCCACATCCACTTGTCGCCGAACGAGCCGCGGTAGTGCTCGAAGTAGATCTCGATTCCAAGCGGCAGGGCCGACGCGGCGGTCGTCAACGCCAGCGACCGCTGCATCCTGCCCTCCCGGGCGTTCCGAAGCACCTTCCCGATCATCCGTTGTCTACGCGGCATACTTCTCAGCCCTTTCGGCGTTCAACTCCAACCCGAGCCCCGGCCGGTCGTGATCCGGCCCGATGGTGCCGTCCTCGATGCGCGGCGCGCCATGGAACAGCTCCGCCTCGATGCGCGCGTGGTCGTGAAACCACTCGAGCGGCGCGATGTGGCCGGCCGTGCAGCACACGTGCATGTGCAGGGACGGCGCGGTGTGCGCCGAGATCGGAACCCCGAAGGCGTCGGCCAGCGCGATCGCCTGCAGGAAGCCGGACACACCCAGGCAGCGGGTGGCGTCCGCCTGCAGCACGTCGACGGCACCCGCCTCGAGCATGCGTCGGAAGTACCAGGTGTCGTAGCCATACTCGCCGGCGGCGATGCGCATCCCGGCCGGCGCGCGGTCGCGAAGGAGCCGCAGTCCCTCGAGGTCATCGGAGGACACCGGCTCCTCGAACCACGTCACGTCCTGATCGCGGAACACCTGGGCCAGCTCGATCGCCTGCTTCCGCTCGTAGGCGCCGTTCGCATCGACGTACAGCTCCACACCGTCGCCGAGCGCCGCACGCGCCGCCTCGACCCGCTCCGGATCGCGATCCGGATCCGTCCCCACCTTCATCTTGCAGGCGGTCACCCCGTCGGCCGCCCAGCCCGCGAACTGCGCCTGCAGCCGCTCGTCCGAGTACGACGTGAACCCGCCGCTGCCGTACACCGGCACCCGGTCTCGCACCTCACCCAACAGCTGGGCGAGCGAGCGCCCGAGCAGCCTGCCCTTCAGATCCCACATGGCGACGTCGACGGCGGAGATCGCCGTGGCGCAGACGCCGGGCACCCCCGCATTCCGCATCTCGCGGCGCATGGCCCACCATGCGGCGGGCACGGCCGTCGCGTCGAGGCGCGAGACCACCTCCGCCAGCTTCGAGCGGATCAGCTCCGCGGCGACGGACTCCCCGTAGGCGTACCCGATGCCGGTAACGCCGTCCGCCTCCACCTCGGCCAGCACCAGCGTGGTCGAGTCCCAGGCGGCTGTGCCGTCACGCTCCGGGGCATCCGTGGGCACGGTGAAGGCCCGGGCCGTGACCCGGTCGACCGAAACGCCGGCTGCTGCGACGGACGTCACCGGGTCGGGAGGTACTCCGAGACCTTGTCCTTGAGGGTCTGCCGGACGATGTCACCGAAGTCCGGGTCGCCCTTCGCGAGCGCGAACGTCATGGCCTTCGCCTGCTTCAGCGTGATGTGCGGCGGCAGCGGCGGCACGTCCGGATCCGTCACGGCCTCGAGCACGAACGGCCGGTCGGCCTTCAAGGCGTCGTCCCACGCCGAGCCGAGGTCGTCCGGGTCGTCGACGCGAACCCCGCCCAGCCCAATCATGCGCGCATAGTCGGCGTACGGGAAGTCGGGCAGGTCCTGCGACGCCTCGAACTTGGGATCGCCCTCCATGGCCCGCTGCTCCCACGTCACCTGGTTCAGGTCACGGTTGTTGAGCACGAGGACGACCAGGCGGGGATCCGACCACTCCTTCCAGTACTTCGAGATGGTGATCAGCTCGTTGATGCCGTTCATCTGCATGGCGCCGTCGCCGACGAGCGCGATCACGGGGCGATCGGGGTGCGAGAACTTCGCACCAATGGCGTACGGCACCCCCGGACCCATCGTGGCCAGGTTGCCGGAGAGCGACGCCGACATGCCGGCGCGCAGCTTGAGGTCGCGGGCGAACCAATTCGCGGCGGAGCCCGAGTCGCTGGTCAGGATCGCCCGGTCGGGTAGCCGGCTCGAGAGCTCCCAGAACACGCGCTGCGGGTTGATCGGATGGGCGTCCTGCATGGCCCGCCGCTCGAGCACGCCCCACCAGTCGGCAACGTCCTTCTCGATCTGGTCGCGCCACGACCGGTCGGTCTTGCGCGTCAGGTGCGGAAGCAGGGCGCGCAGCGTGGCCGCCGAGTCGCCGACCAGGTTCAGCTCCATCGGGTAGCGGATGCCGAGCATCCGGCCGTCGATGTCGATCTGCACGCCGCGGGCCTGGCCCTCCTTCGGCAGGAACTCGCTGTAGGGGAAGCTCGAGCCGACCATGAGCAGCGTGTCGCAGTCCATCATCAGGTTCCAGCTCGGCTTCGTGCCGAGCAGCCCGATCGAGCCGGTCACGAACGGTAGGTCGTCGGGCACGGCCGCCTTGCCGAGCAGCGCCTTGGCCACTCCGGCCCCGAGCGTCTCGGCCACCTCGACCACTTCGCGCCCGGCGTGCAGCGCACCGGCGCCGACCAGCATCGCAACGCGCTCGCCCGCGTTCAGGATCTCGGCGGCCCGCCGCAGGTCGTCCTCGTGCGGCACCACGGTCGGCGGCGTGTAGCCGACCGACGAGTGGATCGTGCCGTGCATGCGCGGCGGGTTCTCGACCGCGTCCTCCTCCTGCACGTCGTTGGGAACGATCACGCAGGTGACGGTGCGCTCGGACATGGCGATCCGGAACGCGCGGTCGACCAGGTGCCGGAGCTGGTCGGGCGTCGTCACCATGTGGACGTACTCGCGCGCGACGTCCTTGAACAGGCCCTGGAGGTCGACCTCCTGCTGGTAGTCGCCGCCGAGCGCAGACAGAGCCTGCTGGCCGACGATCGCGACCACCGGCTGGTGATCCATCTTGGCGTCGTAGAGGCCGTTCAGCAGGTGGATGGCGCCCGGGCCGGAGGTGGCAAGGCACACGCCGGGCCGGCCGCTGAACTTGGCGTGGGCGCATGCCATGAAGGCCGCCATCTCCTCGTGGCGGACCTGCACGAATGCCGGTGCGTCGTCCCCGGCGCGCTGGAGGGCTCCCATGATGCCGTTGATGCCGTCACCGGGGTAGCCGTAGATGCGATCGACCTTCCATTCGCGCAGACGGCTGATCAGGTGGTCGGAGACGGACGGCATCGAGCCTCCTTCGGAGGTGGTTGATAGTGGTGCGGCGCGCCGGCCGGACCGGCGGCGCCTGTACGAGACCTGCCCGACCGCCGAGCGGGCAAAACCTGCGTGGCGGGGCGCCTGTGGGCCCCGCCACGCAGAACGCGCGCTACGGCGTGACCTTGTCCAGGCCGCTCTTCACCGAGTCGGCGGCGTTGTCCACGCCGCGCTTGACGTCGGCCTTGGCTTGATCGGTCTTGCCCTCGGCCTCGAGGTCGCGGTTGTCCGTCGCGCGGCCCGCCTCCTCCTTGGCCTTGCCCTTGAGGTCGTCGATGTTCTCGCCCATGGTTCCTCCTTCGGGTGACGGGGAGAACCTGCCCGGGGGCGCCGCTCACAAAACCGAGGGGGCGCGCCCGAGTGGTGCATGAAGGCCGCTGCGCAGGGGTATGCCCCCGCACAGTGAAGCCAGCGTCTCCCCGCGCCCGTGGCTGGTCAGCGTCCGCCGCGCTGATCGCTGGACCGATGCTGTTCGCGGGGTGTAACTCGAACCAGTCGATCGTGAACCCCGCGACCGAGCAGGCGCGCCAGATCGACCGGCTGTGGTGGGCGATGTTCGTCGGGGCGATGGTGGTCTTCGCCACCGTCGTCTTCCTGCTCGTGCTCGCCTTCGTGCGCCGGCGCACGGCTCCGTCGCACGACGACCGGCGTCCGTACATGGTCGTGGTCGGCGGCGGCTTCGTGGCCCCGGTCGTGCTGCTCGCGATCCTGTTCGGGTTCGTGATCGACGTGATGCCGGCCGTGTCGACGCCTCCGGCCGGCTCCACCCGCATGACGGTGGTCGTCATCGGGCACCAGTACTTCTGGGAGTTCCGCTACCCGGGCACCGGGGCGATCACGGCCAACGAGCTGCACCTGCCCGCGAACACGCCCGTGGAGATCGCCGTCCGGACGGCCGACGTCATCCACAGCTTCTGGGTGCCGAGGCTGAACCGCAAGATCGACATGATCCCCGGCCGCACGAACCGCATCGAGATCGACGCGCCGACGCCCGGTGTCTACCGCGGCCAGTGCTCCGAGTTCTGCGGGGAGGGCCACGCGCTGATGGCGTTCGACGTGATCGTGCAGCCGCCGGCGGCGTTCCGGCAGTGGCTGGCGAACCAGCAGCAGACGCCGCCGGCGCCGTCCGGCGTTGCCGCCGCCGGGCTGCAGGTGTTCCAGAGCGCGGGGTGTGGCTCCTGCCACATGATCGCGGGAACCTCCGCCGTCGGCCAGGTCGGGCCCGACCTGACGCACGTCGGCAGCCGCAGCACCATCGCGGCGCTGACCCTGCCGAACACGCCGCAGGCCCTCTACGACTGGATCACCGACCCCCAGCGGTACAAGCCGGGGGCGAGGATGCCGGGCTTCTCGTCGCTGCCCGCCGGCCAGCGCCACTCCCTCGTCGCCTACCTCGAGAGCCTGCGCTGATGGCGATCATCGAGGGTGCCGACGCACGAGGTGTCGAGCGGGTCGAGCGGCTCGACAGGATCTGGCGCGAGCGGCCTGGCCTGACAGGCTGGCTGACGACGACCGACCACAAGCGGATCGGGCTCATGTACCTCGTCACCTCGCTGCTGTTCTTCGCCGCGGGCGGTGTGGAGGCCCTGATCATGCGCACGCAGCTGGCAACGGCCGGCGAGCGGGTGGTCGGGCCGGAGAGGTACGACCAGCTGATGACCATGCACGGGGTCACGATGATCTTCTTCTTCGTGATCCCGCTCTCGACCGGGGCGTTCGGCAACTACCTGATCCCGCTGATGATCGGCGCACGGGACATGGCCTTCCCCCGCCTGAACGCCCTCAGCTTCTGGCTGTTCCTTGGATCGGGCATCCTGTTCTACACCGGGCTCGCCATCGGCCAGGCCCCCGATGCAGGGTGGTTCAACTACGTCCCGCTCGCCTCACGCCAGTACAGCCCCGGGCTCGGGATCGACTTCTACGCGCTCGGGCTGATCCTGAACGGCGCCTCCTCGACCGTCGCCGCCGCCAACTTCCTGGTCACCATCGCCAAGCTGCGCGCGCCGGGCATGTCGCTGAACCGGATGCCGCTGTTCTGCTACGCGAACCTGGCCGCGTCGTTCTCCCTGCTGTTCGCGCTGCCGGTGCTGACCGTCGACCTGATGTTCCTCGAACTGTCGAGGAAGTTCGGCCTCCACTTCTTCGATCCCGGCCGCGGCGGACAGCCGCTGCTGTGGCAGGACCTGTTCTGGTTCTTCGGCCATCCCGAGGTCTACATCATCGTCCTGCCGGCGTTCGGGATCGCGACGTCGATCATCCCGACGTTCACACGGCGGAGGATGGCCGCGTTTCCGCTCGTCGCGCTGGCCGAGCTGCTCGTCGCATTCATCGGCTTCGGGGTCTGGGTGCACCACATGTTCACGACCGGCCTGCCCACCATCGCCCTGGTGTTCTTCGCCGCGGCCAGCCTGATCATCGTCATCCCGAGCGGCATCCAGATCTACGCGTGGTGCATGACGATGGTGACGGGCAGCCCCGAGTTCCGCACCCCACTGCTGTTCATCGTCGGGTTCATCCTGTTCTTCGTGTTCGGCGGCCTCTCCGGCATCACGCTCGCGGCCGTCCCGTTCGACCAGCAGGTGACGGACACGTACTACGTCGTGGCGCACTTCCACTACGTGATCTGGGGCGCCGCGGTGTTCCCGCTGCTGGGCGGCCTGTACTACTGGTTCCCGAAGGTCACGGGCCGGATGTACCACGAGCGGATGGGCCAGATCAGCTTCTGGCTGGTCTTCGCCGGCACGAACGTGACGTTCTTCCCCATGCACATCTCCGGGTTGCTGGGCATGCCCCGGCGCGTGTTCACCTATCCCGGCAACCTCGGCTGGGGCCCCGAGAACTTCGTGTCGACCCTGGGCGCCTTCCTGCTCACCGGCGGGCTCGTGCTGATCGCGGTGAACCTCGTCTACAGCCGGCTCCGGGGAGAGCCTGCGGGCCCCAACCCGTTCGGAGCTCCCACGCTGGAGTGGACGACGACCTCGCCCCCGCCGCCCTACAACTTCGCCGTCATCCCCGAGGTCACGAGCCCGTATCCCGGCTGGGACGACCCCACCAGGGAGGCCGACACGCGACGCCTCGAACGCGGCGAGCTGGTGCTCGAGCACGGGCACGAGACCCCCGCCACCACACCGGTGGACGGACGGCTCGACGAGATCGTCTCCATGCCCAGCGATTCACCCTGGCCGATCACCCTCGCCGCCGTGACCACCATCGGATTCGCCATGGTGCTCTCCAACCACCTGATCGGTGCGGCCATCATGGCCGCGCTGGCCGCGGCCGCGCTGTGCGCGTGGCACGCGCACGAGCCGGAGGCGGGATGACGGCCGTCGCACCCGCCCAGGCCGCCCGGCCGAACGGCTGGTACGGGATGCTGATGCTGATCGCCTCGGAGGCGACGATCTTCGGCGCGCTGATCGCGACCTACGCGTACCTGCGGTTCAACACGGTCGCGTGGCCCCCGCGCGGGGTGGCGACGCCCAGCGCGACCGCGCCGGTGATCCTCGCGCTCGTGCTGCTCCTGACGGCGGCGCCGGTGTTCCTGGCCGTGCGCGCGGCGGCGGCGGGACGGCGCGGCTCCGCCATCGGCCTGCTCGCAGGCGCGTTCGTCGTGCAGGCGGTGTACCTGGCAATCCAGGCGCATCTGTACGCGGATCAGCTGAGCACGCTCCACGCCGACGCGAGCGCCTACGCGTCGATCTACTACACGCTGCTCGCCGTGCATCACGCCCACGTCGGAGTCGGGCTCCTGCTCGAGCTGTGGATCATGGGACGACTCGCGACCGGCTGGACGCCGTACCGCCGGACGGCGCTGTCGGCCATCGCGCTCTACTGGTACTTCGTTGCGGTCGCCGGCCTGGCGGTCACGGCGACGACCCTCTACCCGGCATGGTGAGCCCGACGCGCAGTCCGCGGGGCACCGCCCTCCTGCAGTGGTACGCCGTGCTCGGAGGACCGGTCGCATGGTTCGGCCAGCTCATCCTCGGCTACTTCTACACGCTCTCGCTGTGCGGCCCCGGCGGCCCGAGCCTTGGTGGGCTGCACGTCCCGGTCGGCATCTACAGCGGCCTGGGTGCGCTGGTCGCCGCCGGCGGCTTTCTCTCGGCGCTCGCACTGCACCGCGCGACGTCGAACGGCCTCGACGATCCGCTGGGCAGGATCAGGTTCATCGCGGACATCGGGCTGGTGATCGGAGCCTTGTTCCTGGCCCTCATCCTCTACACCGCCGGGGGAGAGCTCGCGTTGGGAGGCTGCCGGTGAGGCGGTGGCTCCCGATCGCACTCGCCGCACTGCTGGTCGCCACGGCAGGGGCGGCCGTCAGCGGCGTCGTCGCGGCCCAGGGGGCGTCGGGCGGCGGTACGGGCGATCCCTCGCTCGTCTCACTCGGTGCGCAGATCTACGCCGCCAACTGCTCGTCCTGCCACGGGCCGACGGGCGCCGGGAAGATGACGCCGAATCCGGCTGGCCCCGGCGATCTCGCCGGCATCGGCCCATCGCTGCAAGGCGTCGGCTCGCTGGCGGCCGACTTCTACATCACGACCGGCTACATGCCGCTCCACAACCCCTACGTCCAGCCGCGCCGCTCGCGCGTGCTCTACTCGCCGCGGGAGGTCAAGGCGCTCGTCGCGTACGTCGCGTCGCTGGCCCCCGGGCCGAGCATTCCCAACCCGGATCCGGCGCTCGGATCCCTCAGCACCGGTCAGCGGCTCTTCACCGAGAACTGCGCCGGCTGCCATCAGGCGGTGGCGGCCGGTGGGTACCTGCCCGACTCGGTGGCGCCGCCGCTCGCACCCGACTCACCGCGGCAGATCGCGGAGGCGGTGCGCATCGGCCCAAACCTGATGCCCAGGTTCTCGCCGACCCGCCTCTCCAATCGGGATCTCGACTCGATCATCGCCTACATCCAGTATGCGAAGTCGCCCGACGACAGGGGCGGGTACTCGCTTGGTCACGTCGGCCCGGTGCCCGAGGGACTGGTCGCCTGGTTCGTGGCCGGCATCGTGCTCGTCGGGGTCACCATGGCCGCGGGATCGAGGCTGACATGAAGCTCGTTCGGCGCATGTTCGCCCTGATCGTCGCGGTGGTGCTGCGATCTCGCGCGCCCGAGCCAATGCAGCCGGAACCCTCACCGGACGGGGACAGCCGGATCGTTCCGGAGGGCGAGCCGTCGCCCCGGGCGGAGCTCGTGGTCGCGGTGCTGCTGGTGCTCGCGGCGATGTGCGCCATTGCCTTCGTCGTGGTCTACGCGCTCGACGCCATCCCCGACCAGACCCAGTACCTGGGCCTCACGCTCGGCGGCACGTTCGCGCTGCTCGCCGCGGCGCTGCTCGTCGCGGGACATTTCCTGGTCGTGACCGAGCATCTCGAGGGCGAGTACGCCGACCCCGACGAGCAGGAGGCGGACAAGGTCGCGCAGGTGATCCGGGAGGGCGGCGGCCGGATGCGTCGCCGCAAGCTGCTGCTCGCGTGCGCCGGAGCCGCCGGGGCCGCTCTTGCCGCCGCGGCGGCGGCGCCCCTCGTCTCGCTCGGCCCCGTGTTCGACCTCGCTCGCTTCACGGCCACGCCGTGGAAGCGAGGGGTGCGGCTGGTCGGTGAGGACGGGATGCCGATCCTGGCCGCCGACATCCAGCCGCTCGAGTTCCTGACAGCGTTCCCCGAGCACGCCGACCCCGAGCAGCTCGGGGCGCCGCTCGTGGTCGTGCGGCTCGACCCGATCGACCTGCATCTGCCCGCCGACCGCGCCGGCTGGGCGCCCGAGGGAATCGTCGCCTACTCCAAGATCTGCACCCACGCGGGGTGCGCGATCGCGCTGTTCCGCAAGCCGCTGTTCCGCCCGGTCGACCGCCCGCCCGGACTGGTCTGCCCGTGCCACTACTCGACCTTCGACCCGGGGACGGGTGGCACGGTCGTCTACGGCCCGGCGGGGCGACCGCTCCCCCAGCTTCCCCTCACCATCGACCGGCGCGGGTACCTGCGCGCGTCGGGGAACTTCTCCGGACCGGTCGGCCCGTCCTGGTGGGGCGTCCGGGACAGGAAGGCGACATGATCGAGCGGTCGGCAGAGGTGGTCGAGGAGCGGACGCACTCCACGGCGATCGGCTTCAAGCTGCTGCGATACCTGTTCCCGGATCACTGGTCGTTCCTGCTCGGCGAGATCGCCCTCTACGCGTTCATCGTGCTCGTCGCCACGGGGACGTATCTGGCCCTGTTCTTCGACCCGTCGACCGGGAAGGTGGTCTACCACGGGAGCTACGGGCCGCTCCAGGGAGCTCAGATGTCCGAGGCATACCGCTCGGCGGTGAATCTCAGCCTCGATGTCAGAGCCGGGCTCCTGATGCGCCAGACGCACCACTGGGCGGCGGACGTGTTCGTAGCCGCCATCGCCCTGCACCTGATGCGCATCGTCTTCACCGGCGCGTTCCGGAAGCCCCGCGAGATCACCTACTACATCGGCCTGTCCATCCTCGGCCTGGCGCTACTCGAGGGCTACATGGGCTACTCGCTGGTCGACGACCTGCTCTCGGGCATGGGGCTCGCGATCGGCTACGGCGTGGCACTGTCGATACCGCTGATCGGGGCGAACGTGGCGGCGCTGATCTGGGGCGGCCCGTTCCCCGGCACACAGGCGTTCTGGTCGCGCATGTACATCGCGCACGTGTTCATCATGCCGGCCCTGATCGCGACGCTGATCGCGGTGCACCTGTTCCTCGTCTCGTCGCTGCACCACACGCAGTTCCGTGGCCCGAGGCGCACGGAGAAGCGGCTGGTCGGCGTTCCGACGTTCCCCGGGCAGGTGCCGCGCTCGCTCGGGCTGATGTTCGCGGTGTTCGCCTCGCTCTTCCTGCTCGGCGGCCTCGTGCAGATCAATCCGATCTGGCTCTGGGGCCCCTATCACGTCGCGGACGGGACGAACGGCGCCCAGCCCGACTGGTACCTCGGATGGCTGATCGGAGCGCTTCGTCTGATGCCCGGCTTCGACGTCACCATCGCCGGCCGCACGGTCATTCCCAATCCGTTCTGGGGCGGGCTCCTCTTCCCCACCGTGGTCTTCGGCCTGCTGTTCCTCTGGCCGACCCTCGACCGCTGGCTGTCGGGCGACCGGCGCCGCCACAACCTGCTCGACCGTCCCCGCGACGCCCCATGGCGCACCGGGTTCGCCACCGCGTTCCTCACCTGGGTGTTCCTGATCTTCGTCGCCGGATCGGCCGACCGCGCCTACGTGCTGTTCGGCTGGAGCTACGAGACCCAGATCGAGCTCTACAGGGTGCTGGTGTTCGTGGCACCCGTGCTGGCGTTCTGGCTCGCGCGCCGGATCTGCGTCGAGCTGCTGCGCAACGAGCGCGTGGCGGAGGAGCGGCACAAGGCGGAGCTGGAAGCGCAGGCGGCGGGCCGTGAGTGACGCCGCCTGGTCCTGGCTCGAAGTAGCCGGCGCGCTCCTCCCGGTGGTCGCCTACCTGGCCGTCATGCAGCGGGCGCGGCGCACCGGGGGCGGGTGGCCGGCGTGGAGGGCGGGCGCGTTCACGGCCGCCGTGGGGCTGTGGGCGGTGGTCACCTGTACGGCGTTCGACGACCAGGCGCGCCGCTCGCTCACCTGGCACATGTGCCAGCAGATGACGCTGCTGCTGTTCGTGCCCCCCTTGCTGCTCGCCGGCCGGCCGCTCGCTTTGATGCGCCGCCTCACAGGAGCGCGGCGCGCGACGTGGGTGCCCGGGGCGATCGTCGCCTGGGTCACCTTCGTGGGCATCCAGTGGGTGATCCATGTTCCGGCGGTGCTCGACTGGGCGGTGGGGCCCCGGCTCGCGGAGGGGCTCATGCACCTCCTGCTGCTCGCAGCGGGCCTGCTGTTCTTCGCCGCGGTGATGACGCCGGGACACCGGATCGAGCACCCGTTCGCAGCCACCCTCTACCTTGCGGCCGCGATGCCGACCACCGACGCGATCGCACTCTGGCTGATCCTGGATCCGCGGGTGATCTACTCGGGCTTCGCCGGACCACACGCGCTGGCCGACCAGCAGGCTGCGGGCGTGATCATGTTCGCGGCCGGCAATGTGCTCCTGGCGGCGGCGGCCGTCGTCGCCGGGCGGTACCTCTGGGACGGGCGCCCGACCGCCCAGGCCGTGCCGCGATAGCCACCGGTTGCACCGCCCGCTCCGTGGGCATGTCCCCCATGACCCAGATCAACCGGGGAAAGGAGCGGCCATGCCGACCAGCAAGGAAGACCTGCCCGGGACGCTGAAGCGATCCCCCGCCAAGGTTCAGCGCACCTACGCAAAGACGCTCGACAACGCGCACGCGGAGTACGACTCCGAGGAGCGGGCGCACCGCACCGCCTTCGCAGCCGTCAAGCACATCGCGGAGAAGAAGGGCGACCACTGGGAGCTGAAGGACCACAAGGGGCCGTCCGACGCGCAGAGCGCCCAGTCGGGCGCCGCTGCACGCAACCATCCCAAGCGGACGGCCGGCGGCGTCGACGTCGCCGGCACGAGCAAGAAGGAGCTGTACGAGCGCGCCCGCAAGCTCGGGGTCAAGGGCCGATCGAAGATGGACAAGACCGAGCTCGGCCGCGCGATCGCCCGGCGCAACGGCTGACGAGTCGCCGGCCGGGGCCGCACGGGTGGTGCGGCCCCGGCCCGCGTTCCCCCAAACGCTCGCCAGGAGCGTCTCGGAGGACCGGGGTTCCCGAGCGCGCGGTGGGCCAAACGTCGTGTTCGAACCGGAGCCGCCCTGGGCAGTACCGGTCTATGCCAGCGGAGGCCGCCCAGGACGGGCGCGAACGGCCGAGCGAGGATGGGATCGCACCGCCGATCGGGCTCAGCCTTCCCCGCCACCGCGACCTCGAGGGGCGGCTGTGGCAATGGTCCAACCGGGTGCGCATCGTGCTCACCGCGGTGCTCGTCATCTTCGTCGTTCTGGCCCTGCTGAACGTGTTCGGGCAGCGGGCGTCCACGGCGTCGGCCACCGCCTCCGGCGTCACGCTGCGGGTCGACGCCCCGTCGGCGCTGCGCGAGGGGCTGATCTACCAGACGCGGGTCGACATCACCACCCAGCGTCCGATCGCCCGGCCGGTGATCACGCTCGACGGCGGCTGGCTCGACGGCATGACGCTGAACTCGGTGCAGCCGGGGCCGGCATCGCAGACCTCGGGGCACGGCGGAGCGACGTTCCAGTATGCACCGCTCCGGGCCGGGCAGACGCTGACCGTGTGGTTCGAATGGTCGGTGAACCCGACCCACATCCAGTGGCGTCGTCCGCGCACGATCACTGTCGGCGACGGCGGGACGCCGCTGGTCAGCCAGACGTCGACCATGACGGTGTTCCCGTGAAGGTGTGCTCCTGATGGATCTCGTGCTGCGCTGCCTGCTGCTGTTTCCGCTGATCCTGATCCTGTTCAGGGTGATCAACCGGCGGGAGTTGACGACGATGGAGCCGTTCGACCTCGTCCTGCTGGTGGTGATCGGCGACCTGCTCCAGCAGGGGATCACCCAGAGCGACTATTCGGTGACGGGCGCCGCGATCGTCGTCACCACGATCACGCTGCTGTCGGCCGGCACGGCCTACGCCAGCTGGCGGTTCCCGGGCGTACGTCGCGCGCTCGACGGCGAGCCGGTGATCCTGCTCGAGCGGGGCAGGCCGATCGAGCGGAACCTGCGCCGCCAGCGGATCACGGTCGCCGAACTCGAGGCGCAGGCGCGCCAGCAGGACATCTCGAGCCTCGACAAGGTCGCATACGCCGTGCTCGAGACCAACGGCAAGATCAGCTTTCTGACCAGCGCCGGCTGAGTTTCACCGCCGCGGGCGACGGGAACTTGGGGGCAATGAGCGACCGGCCGATGCGCATCGGATACCACCTCTCCTGTGAGGAGCACCCGCCTGATCGGCTGATCGAGTGGGGCCGCCGCGCTGAGGAAGCGGGCTTCGATTTCCTGACCGTCTCGGATCACTATCACCCGTGGACGCGATCGCAGGGCGAGAGCCCTTTCGTGTGGAGCGTGCTGGGCGCGCTGGCCCAGGTGACGGAGCGGATCGAGATCGGGACGGCGGTGACGTGCCCGATCATCCGCATCCACCCGGCCGTGATCGCACAGGCCGCAGCGACGACGGCGCGGATGGCGGAGGGACGCTTCTTCCTCGGCGTCGGCACCGGTGAGGCGCTGAACGAGCACATCCTCGGCGACCGGTGGCCGTCGAGCGGCGTGCGGCGCGAGATGCTCGAGGAGGCGGTGGAGGTGATCCGACTGCTCTGGCAGGGCGGGAACCAGTCGCACTTCGGCACGCACTACACGGTCGAGCAGGCAACGATCTTCACGATGCCGGACGAGCCGCCTCCGATCATCGTCTCGGGGTTCGGCGAGCACGCCACGCGCCTGGCGGCGCGGATCGGCGACGGGTACATGAACACCAAGCCCGACGCTGACGCGACGCGGATCTTCCGGGAAGCGGGCGGTACCGGGCCATGCTTCGGCAAGCTCGACGTGAGCCTCGCGGACAGCGAGGAGGCGGCCCGGAAGACGGCGCTCGAGACGTGGCCGACATCGGCCATCCAGGGCGAGGTGATGCAGATCCTGCCGCTCCCGGCGCACTTCGAGCAGGCGACGGCGTCGGTGACCGAGGATCAGGTGGCCGAGAGCATCGTCTGTGACCAGGATCTGCAGACGCACATCGACCGGCTGCGCGAGTACGAGCGGGCGGGCTACGACAGCGTCACGGTGCAGCAGGTCGGCGACGACCAGTGGCGGATGCTCGATGCATACCGGCACGAGGTGCTGCCCGAGCTGACAGGGGCTGCGGCGCCGCGTTGACCTGGGGTCAGGCCTCCGGCCTGACCCCGTTGCAGACGGCGCGCGGGCGCGCGTCAGCGTGGCCCGCTTCTACTGATACATGTCAGCCGGGCGGTGCCGCGCGCA
>DASSEV010000030.1:0-31808 GCA_035695105.1 Gaiellales bacterium | reverse complement strand
ACCGAGCTGGCAGGCGGGAGTGGGCCGGTCGGCACGGTCGGGGCTGCCGATTGGGCCGCACGTTCAGCGGCCAGCCGGGCCTGGCGCTCCTCCTGTTCGTGGATCAACCTGCGGATGCTGGCCTTGACTGAGGCGAGCATCTGTTTCCGCTCGTTGAGCTGGTGGAGGACGCTTCGCTTCGCGGCTGCTGCCCGGGCGACCAGACGTCGCGCTTGGCCGGCCTGGACCTTCAGCTCAGCTCGTTTCCTGACGATCTGCCTCTCCGCCGCCGCGATACTCCGCAAGAGATCCGTCTCTGCGCTCGTCGTGCGATTGGCAGCATCGATGTTGTCGACGAGATCCTGGATCGACTTGGACGCCAGGATGACGGACGCCGGGTTGGCCTCACCGTTCTTGTACACGCCGACCACGAGCTCACGCAGCTGTCCGCGGGCCTGGCGGAGATTCGACCGAGCGATGCCGAGCTCGATTCTGTTGAGTCGAATCGCCTTGCGGACTTTGTGCAGGTGCGTGACAGCACCGTCGTAGCGCTGAATCGTCCGCTCGAGCTTCATATCGAACGCCTGGATCTGTGCTTCGATCCGGCGGGCTTCGGCCCGCCTCTGGGCGATCGTGTCGCCCCGCGCCGAAGGTGCACTCGCTCCCGCCATCACTGCCAGGACCGCGACCAGCGTTCCAAGGGACACTCCGACCGCGCGCAGCGGCAGATGACTCGGCGGCGGTCGAAGCATTCGCCGGGTTGTACCGGCGAGATGTGAAGATCTCGTGGAGGTGGTGCGAGCGATCCCGAGCTCGACGACCCGGCCGGAGGAGGCCGATGACGACGGCCTACACCCCGTCTTCACATCTGCCCATTAGCGTGGTCGTCGGCTCGACGCCAACCGTGCCCGCACGTCCAAGTTCACAGCCACCCGCTTCGGAGGACGCGCACCCGTCGCGCGGGGACGACGCGCCCGATCACGGGCGCCGGCTCGCGCTGGCGATGATCGTCTTCGACGGGGTGACCAAGTCCTATCAGGGCGGCGTGATCGGCCTGAGCGATGTCTCGCTGCAGATCGACAAGGGCGAGTTCGTGTTCCTGGTCGGCCCGTCCGGGTCGGGCAAGTCGACGTTCATCAAGCTGCTCCTGAAGGAGCTCGACGTCACGGCGGGCAACCTGATCGTCGGCGGCCGGTCGCTGCCGAAGCTGAAGCGGTCGAAGGTGCCGATCCTGCGCCGCAACATCGGCTGTGTGTTCCAGGACTTCAAGCTGCTCCCGAACCGCACCGTCTACCAGAACGTCGCCTACGCGCTCCAGGTGCAGGGCAAGTCGCGCGCCGAGATCCGCAAGAAGGTGCCCGACATCATCGGGCTGGTCGGCCTGGCGGACAAGAGCGACCGCTACCCCCACGAGCTGTCGGGCGGTGAGCAGCAGCGCGTCTCGGTGGCGCGCGCCTTCGTCAACCACCCGCCGCTCCTGATCGCCGACGAGCCGACCGGGAACCTCGACCCCGATACGTCGGTCGGCATCATGCAGCTGCTCTACCGCATCAACCGCGCCGGGACGACCGTGGTCATGGCCACCCACGACCGCGAGATGGTGGACAAGATGCGGCGCCGCGTGATCCAGCTGGAGAACGCCCGCGTCGTGCGCGACGACCGTCGTGGAGGCTACGAGCGATGAGGTGGCGGTTCTTCATGAGCGAGGCGATGCACTCGATCCGCGGCAACGTGGCAACCACCGTCGCCGCCAGCGTCACCGTCCTCATCGTCACGTTCCTGCTCGCCGTGTTCGCGTCGCTCGGGCTGTTCCTCTACGACAAGACCGTGGGGGTGCGAAACGGCGTCACCGTCAAGGCGTACATGCAGCGCGGCACCGAGTCCGACTCGGCCACGCTCGACCGGGTCCACAACGAGCTGTCGGCGATCCCGGGCATCAAGTCGATCACCTACGTGTCGCCGGAGAAGGCGCTGAAGTCCCTCTCGAGCGCCGACCAGAAGGACGCCACGTTCCTGCAGACCAACCCGCTGCCGCCGGCGTTCTACCTGAAGCTGACGGATCCGAACAAGGCGTCGCAGGTGTCCCAGCAGGCGGGGCAGATCCCGGAGGTGAAGAACTGCGGGTCGGCGCCGTGCGTGACGTACGGCAAGGAGATCACCGACAAGGTGCTCGAGGTGACGAAGTGGGTGCTGATCGTGCTGGGCGGGCTGATGGCGCTGCTCGGCATCGCGGCCGTCGTGCTGATCGCGAACACCATCCGCCTCTCGATCTTCTCGCGGCGGCGCGAGATCGAGGTGATGAAGCTGGTCGGCGCGACCAACTCCTTCGTGCGCGTGCCGTTCGTGCTCGAGGGCATGCTGACCGGGTTCGCGGGCGCGGCGGGAGGCGTGCTGCTCCTGCTGCTGGTCTACGTCGGCCTCTCGAACCTCAACCACGGCCTGACCGACCCGACGAACAGCTTCCCGGGCGGCGTCGCGGGGCTGGGACTCGCGCTCGTGGCGTTCGGGATGCTCCTGGGTGCGCTTGGATCCGGCCTGACGTTGCGCAAGTTCCTGCGCATCTGAGGCCGGTTGTCGCCGCCCGTGCGGGGTACAATCTCCTCTCGCATGGGGCGACGCGTCCTGATCTGGCTGGTGGCCGCCGTGTCGCTGGTGATCGCGTTCCTCGGCGGGTTCGAGCTGCACACCCGTACGGTCTCGCGGATGGAGGGCCCCGGGACGGCGCAGGCGGCAACGATCCGCGACGAGGTGGTGGCGACGCTTCGCCAGTCGTACTACCGGCCGCTCAGCCCGGCGGCGCTTCACGCGGGCGACGTGCGCGACGTGATCCGCGCGCTTCACGATCCGTACACCCGGTACCTCTCACCGCATGCGTACCAGCTGGTGGTCACGTCCGAGCAATCGAGCTACGTGGGGGTCGGCCTCGCCCTTGCCCAGACGCGCGGTGGCCTGCTGGTCACCGGTGCGCTGCCCGGCCTGCCGGCGGCGGCCAGCGGCATCCGGGCCGGCGATGTGATCCGCCAGGTCGGCTCGCGGGCGCTCGCGCGTATCTCGTACGGCAGGGCGGTTGACCTCCTGCAGGGCCCGCCCGGACAGCGTGTCTCGCTGGTGATCAGGCGCCGCGGCGTCGCGCACCCGGTGCGCGTCACGCTCGTGCGCCGCGCGGTCGACCTCCCGATCGCGATCACACGCACGATCGATTACCGGCAGCGCCGCTACACCTACGTCAACCTCCCCGGCTTCGTGAAGGGCGCGGGGGCGCGGATCCGCCAGATCGCGGAGCGGGCCACCCACCGGCACAGCGCCGGCCTGATCCTCGATCTGCGCGGCAACGTCGGCGGCCTCCTGAACGAGGCGATCTCCGTCGCGGACGTGTTTCAGCCGACCGGCGTCGTTGTCGCCATCCACGGCCTGCACGAGCCGTCCCACGTCTACGAGGCCGACAACACGGCGGTCGGGCATCTGCCGGTGGTCGTGCTCGTGGACGGTTCGACGGCGAGCGCGGCCGAGGTGGTCGCGGGGTCGCTGCAGCAGGCCCGGCGGGCGGAGGTGGTCGGGACGCGGAGCTTCGGCAAGGGCACCGTGCAGGCCGTGCATCCGCTCGACGGCGGCGGCGCGCTGAAGCTGACCGTGGCCGTGTTCCAGCTGGCCGGCGGTGAGCCGGTGAACCGCCGCGGCATCACGCCGGATGTGCACGTCCGCGAGAAGCCGGGGTCCGGCCGCGACGACGTGCTCGCCGCCGCGCTGCGCGTCCTGGCCCGTTCGTGACCGACGCCGAGGCGGCCGGACATCTCACCGTCTGCGAGGTCACCCGTCGTGGCAAGCTGCTCGTCGGCGAGCCCTTCTTCGAGCCGGGCATGCCGGTCACGCTCGGACGCCGCGGCTCCGTTCCGGCCGCCGAGGGGGATCTGGTGTCGGTCGAGGTGCAGGGCGGGCGCGGCCGCGTCGCCGAGGTGCTCGGCAGGCCGGACGCCGTCCGTGACGTGCTGGGCGGCGTGCTCGTCGACGAGGGGCTCTCGGGCCCGTGGCCCGAGCTGGTGGAGGAGGAGGTGGCCGCTCTGCCACGCGATCCCCTTCCGCCCGATCCGGCTCGCGTCGACCTGCGCGACCGGCTGACGTTCACCATCGACCCGCCCGACGCCCGCGACTTCGACGACGCCATCACCGTCGAGCGGGAGCAGGGGGGCTTGCGCGTCCTCGTCCACATCGCCGATGTGTCCGCCTTCGTCGTGGCGGGCGGGCCGCTCGACCAGGAGGCCGGCGTACGCGGCTGCTCGGTGTACCTCCCAGGCCGGGTCGAGCCCATGCTGCCGCACCCGCTGTCGAGCGGGGTCTGCAGCCTGCAGCCCGGCGTCGACCGCTGGGCGGTGACCGTCGACGTCGCGCCGGACGGGTCGATGGCGGCGTTCCGCAGCGTGATCCGAAGCGACCACCGCCTCAGCTACCCGCAGGTCGAGGACATCTTCGGCGGCGCGGGCGAGCCGGTGCCCGGGCGCCTGGCCGAGTCGCTGGGCGACGCTCGCGAGCTGTCACACCGCCTGCGCGCAGCGAGGTTCGCGCGCGGTGCGGCGCACATCCAGTCACGGGAGGTCGAGTTCACGTTCGCCGGCGACCACGTCGCCGCCGCCGAGGCCGCCACCGAGCACGAGGCGCACGCGCTGGTGGAGGAGCTGATGCTGATGGCGAACGAGCGAGTGGCCGAGCTGCTCGCCGCCGCCCGTGCACCGGCGCTCTACCGGGTGCACCTGCCGCCCGAGCCCGACGCCGTGCGGCTGCTGCTCGCCCGCCTCGAGGCGCTCGAGGTGCCGACGCCGCCTGAGCCCGAGCTGCACGGCGGCCGGGAGGCCGCCCGGTTCGCGGCGGAGGTGAGCGAACGGGTGAGCCGCTACGTCGCGTCGTCACGCCGGGGGCGCGTGGCATTTCCCACGCTGGTGCTGCGCGCGCTGGAGCGCGCCCGCTACGACCCGCAGAACCTCGGGCATTCCGGGCTGGCGAGCCCGGCCTACTGCCACTTCACCTCGCCGATCCGCAGGTACCCCGACCTCATCGTCCACCGCGCACTGCTGGCGCATCTGGGCGCCGGCGACCCGTCGCCGGCCGATGCAACGGATCTCGATCTGGCGGCACATCGCAGCAGCGAGGCGGAGCGCTTCGCCGCGCGAGTCGAGCGCCGTGGCGACGACGTCTGCCTCGCCTTCCTGCTCGAGCAGGTGCTGTACGACCGCGGCTGGGACGAGCCGTTCGAGGGGGAGATCGTCGGGCTGATCGAGGGGGCGCTGTTCGTGCGGTTCGGCGACGTCTTCGAGGGGCTGCTGCCGGCCGGGCGGCTGGGCAGGGAGCGGTTCGAGCTCGACCGCCTGGGGGTCGCCATGGTCGGGACGACGAGCGGCCGGCGGCACCGGCTCGGCGACGCGATCGATGTGCGTGTGCGGTCGGTCGAGCGCGCGCGGGGGAGGGTGCTGCTCGATCGTGGCGTCTGAGGCACACTACGACGGATGGTTGGCGCCCGCAGCACGGAGCAGCACGCGCCGCGGCGGTGGCTGCGGCGTGCCCTCGTCATCTTCCTCGTGCTCGTTGCCATCGGTGTCGCCACGGGCGCTGTCTACGTTGCCGTGCGCGGCGAGCCGATCTCGCTCGGGTCGAGCGGCCCGGATCCGAAGGCGCCGGTGCACGTCTTCACGTCGGCATGGCTGGCCGGCGACTACCGGACGATGTACCGGCAGCTCTCGCCGGCGTCACGAGCGGCCACCAGCTTCCAGGAGTTCCAGCATACGTATCGCCGGGCGGCTGCGCTCGGCTCGCTGACGGGGCTGTCCGCGGAGCGCGGCACGCGGGTGACGACCCACCTGGCGACCGTACCGATGGTGGCGAGGACGTCGCTGTTCGGGGCGGTCACCGGTCGCCTCGTGCTGCCGCTGGTCGAGGCGCAGGGCGCGTACCGCATCTCGTGGGCGCCGCACATGGCATGGCCAGGGCTGGAGCCGGGGGAGCAGCTGCAGCGAGTGGCCCGGGCGCCGGACCACCGCGGGGCGATCCTCTCGCACGACCGGCAGGTCCTGGCACGCGGCCCTGCGGATAACCGTCAGTACCCGCAGGGCGCGCCGTTCTACACGATCACCGGGTTTCTGCGCGCGCCGCAGACGCCGGCGGAGCGGCGGGCGCGGGTGGCAGCCGGCTGGCCCGCGGGCGCGAAGTACGGGCAGGGGGGTCTCGAGCAGTCGCTCGACCGCATCCTCGCCGGCGCACCGCGCATCGACCTGGTTGCGCAAGGCTCGAACGGGACGCGCCTGCTGGCGCGCCATCACGGGCGGCGGCCGCGCGATGTGGTCACCACGCTCGACACGACGCTGCAGGCCGACGCCACAGCCGCGCTTGCCGGTCGCTACGGCGGCATCACAATCCTCGACCCGCGCAACGGCGCGGTCCGCGCCGCGGCCGGCATCGCGCTCGACGCCACGCAGCCGCCGGGCTCGACCTTCAAGATGGTGACCGCGTCGGCAGCGCTGACGGCCGGGGTGGTCGACCTGAACAGCTACTACACGCCGGCGAAGTTCGCCGACGTCGGCGGTTTCAAGCTGAACAACTTCCACCACGAGCTGTGCGGCGGCTCGCTGGTCGAGTCGTTCGCCAACAGCTGCAACTCGGTGTTCGGGCCGGTGGCCGTCGCCACAGGAGGCAAGCAGCTCTACTCGACGGCGATCCGCTTCGGCTTCAACACGCCGTCGAAGATCGCGTACCCGCTCGCCGAGAGCCACATGCCGAGCCTGTCTGCGCTCAGCAATCCCGTGATTCTCGGAGTCTCCGGCATCGGCCAGGCCGGTGTCACGGCGACGGCGCTCGAGATGGCCTCGGTCGGGCAGGTGATCGCCGGCGGCGGCATCCTGCATCCGCCGTGGATCGCGCACTTCCCCAGGAAGTTCAGCGACAAGCGGGCGAGCCGGCGCGTGATATCCCGGACCGTCGCGGGAAAGGTGGCCGAGATGATGCGCGCCGTTGTCGCCTATGGCACCGGCACAGCGGCCTCGAGCGCGCTGGCAACGGTGAACGGCAAGACCGGGACGGCGGAGGTGGGGCCGGGGCTCAAGACCGACGCCTGGTTCGTCGGTTACGCGCCGGCGGAGGCGCCGAGGGTCGTGGTGTCGGTGCTGATCGTGCACGGCGGCGTCGGCGGCGAGGTGGCCGCTCCGATCGCGCGCGCGATGATCGACGATGCGCTGACCCAGTGACTCCCGTGCGCGGCATCGTGCTCGACATGGAGGGCGTGCTCCACGTCGACTGGCGGCCGATCCCGGGCTCACCGCAGGCCGTCGCCCAGCTGGCTGCGGTGGGCATCGTGCTCGGGGTGCTGACGAACACCACCGGCCGCACGCGTGCTGACATCGCGGAGCGGCTGGCGGGGATGGGGTTCGAACTCCCGGCGGAGCGGATCATCACCGCGGCGTCGGCGGCCGCCGACCACCTCCGGGAGAACCACGCCGGCGCCCGCGTGTTCGCCATGGTCGAGGCGGGCGTGCGGCCCGATCTGGAGGGCATCTCGCTCGTGGACGATCCGGCTGGCGCCGATGTGGTGCTGCTCGGGGGGCCCGACGAGAGCTGGACCTACGGCCGTCTGAACGCGGTGTTCCGGGTGGTGCGCACCGGCGTCCCGCTCGTCGCGATGCAGCGCAACCGCTGGTGGCCGACGGCAGACGGGCCGTCGCTGGATGCCGGCATGTTCGTTGCCGGTCTGGAGTACGCGGCGTCGGTCAGCGCGGAGGTGATCGGCAAGCCGTCGCCCGCGATCTACCGCACGGCCTGCGGGCTGCTGGGCGTGGCGGCGGACGCGGCGATGATGGTGGGAGACGACCCGGAATCCGACCTGGCGCCGGCGGCGGGGATCGGGATGCGCACGTGCCTCGTGCGTACGGGGAAGGGCTCGTCGTTCGGCGCGGTCGAGGTCGACCTCGATCTGCCGGATCTGGCGGCGCTGCCGCAAGCGATCGCGGGTCTGCCCCCGCACGGGGGCTGACCCGCAGCACGAAGCAACCTTCAGGCCGGCCCCTCTGGTACGCTCTCTCCGATGCACCACCGCAGCCCTGATCTCCTCTGTGCCACCTCGGCGCTCCGCCGGCTGCGCTTCTGCATCTCGCGCGTTTCAGGCTGACGAGCGGGGGGAGACTGCGCCCTCTTTCAGGGCGCAGTCCCTCAGCTGATCCGCCCCGTCGACCGATCTTCCCGAGGTTTTCATGAACGCGCGAACGCTCACCATCTTCCGCCTGTACCAGCTCTTCAACGGCATCGCCTTCACCGGTCCGGTGTGGGCCGTCTTTCTGCTGTCCCGCGGCCTATCGCTCACGCAGTTCGGCCTGGTCGAGGCCGCGCTGCACGTTGGCATGCTGGCCGCGCAGGTGCCCACCGGCGTGCTGGCCGACGCGCTCGGCCGGCGGCGGCTGCTGGTTGCCGCCGGCTTCTTCACCGCGACAGCCGAGCTCGGATACGTCTACGCGCCCGGCTTCGGCCTGATCTGCCTGGCCGGCGCGATCCATGGCGTCGCGTTCGCGCTTCGCACCGGCGCCGACGAGGCGTACCTCTTCGACGCGCTCGCCCACGACGACGCGCACGCCCAGTTCCCGCGCATGCTGGGCGGCCTGTGGGCGGTGTTCCAGTTCGCCGGAGCGCTGTCGTTCATCGCCGGCGGACTGATCGCCACCTGGTCACGGCCGGCGGCGTTCTGGCTCACAGCAGCCTGCTCGCTGATCGCGAGTGCCATCGTGGCCCGGCTGCCCGACGACGCCCGCGGAGGAGCGCGCGACAGCCTGTCGGTCGCCCGGCGCGGGCTTGGCGCCCTGCGGCGCTCGCCACGGCTGGCGACGCTGACCGTCGCGTGGAGCATCTACTGGGCCGCGTTCACGAGCGCCTGGTTCTACGCCGCGCCGCTGCTGCACGACCGGGGCGCGTCGGACGCCATGCTCGGCTTCGCTCTGGGCGGCGGCATGCTGTGCGGTGCGCTGTTCAGCTGGATCGGCGGCCACCTGCCCGATCGCGTCTCTCTCACCGTCAGCGTCGGCGTCACCACGGTCGCCGCGGCGGTCGCGCTGGTAGCCGGGCCGGCGTTGTCCGGCCTGGCGCTGCCCGTGGTGCTGCTGCTCGTGGTGGCCGGGGTGCCGGAGCTGGTCTATGTGACGCTCTCCACCTACCTGCAGCACAACACGCGGTCGGAGTTCCGCGCGACGTCCATGTCGATCGCCGAGGCGGTCTTCTCGATCCAGATGCTGTGGCTGTTCCCGCTCGTAGGCCTGCTGAACGCGCATCGCGGGTTTACGACCGGCTACGCCGTGTGTGCGGTGCTCGCGCTCTTCGCGGGCGGGATGTTCATCGCCTCACAGCGCCTTGCAGGGCTCGAGCCGGCGGCCGAGGCCACGGCGGCGGCAGCGTAGGATTCTCCCGTGAGCACGAACGGGCGCAAGCTGATCGCGGAGAACCGCAAGGCACGGCACGACTTCCACATCGTCGAGCGGGTGGAGGCGGGCATCGTGCTGAGCGGCACCGAGGTGAAGTCGCTGCGCGACGGAGGCGGGAACATCCGCGAGAGCTACGCCCAGCTGCGCGACGGCGAGGTCTATCTGGTTGGCGCAAACATCGCCCCGTACCGCCAGGGGACGAGCGCGAACCACGAGCCCGTGCGCGACCGCAAGCTGCTGCTGCACCGGCGTGAGATCGAGCAGCTGGGCGTCAAGGTCGCTCAGCGTGGGATGACGCTGGTTCCGCTCTCGTTGTATCTGACCAACGGGAAGGTGAAGCTCGAGCTCGGCCTGGCGCGCGGTAAGGAGGGTGTCGACAAGCGGCAGGCGATTGCTGAGCGCGATGCCCGCCGGCAGATGGAGCGCGCGGTGAAGGAGGGCTACCGGCGGACGAGATGAGCCGGGCGCGGATCTGTCCGCCGAGGCGGTCTCGTCCGCGCCGCGTGCTCGTTGCGGTCGGGGCCCCCGCGGGGCGCGGGCGGCGCGGGACGCCAGCGCCAGCCACCGCCGGCACCGCCGCCGGAGTCGTCATCCCGCGGCGACAGCCTGCCCAGCAGCTCCACGATCCAGCCGATCGCGGCGGTCAGCACCGCTGCGACTCCCAGATCGATCGTGAACACGACCAGGCCTCCCATGGCGTCCGGTCTACCACCCCTCGGCCGGCAGCAAACAGCAATGCCGGTAGCATCGCACAGGTGCACGGGGTTCACCATGTGGCGGGGGACGCGGCGCTCGTCAGCCTGCTCGACTACGAGGCGGCCGCCGGCCGCACCCTGTCTCCACCCGCCGCCGCGTACTACCGCAGCGGGGCGGGCGACGAGCTCAGCCTGGAGGAGAACCTCGTGTCCTGGAGGCGATTCCGCCTGCGACCCAGGATGCTCGTGGGGGTGGGCGAGCGCAGCACTGCGACTACGGTGCTCGGCGCACCGGTGCGGCTTCCTGTTCTGCTGGCGCCGACCGCCATGCAGCGCCTCGCGCATCCCGACGGCGAGCTGGGAACAGCGCGGGCCGCCGCTGCCGCCGGCACGATCATGACGCTGAGCACCGTCGCCACGGCCAGCATCGAGCAGGTCGCCGAGGCGCGGGCGGCCGTGGATCCCGGCGCGGCCGGCTGGTTCCAGCTCTATCCGCAGCGCGACCGCGGCCTGACCCGGGCGCTCGTCGACCGCGCCGCCGCCGCCGGCTACGCCGCGATCGTGGTCACCGTCGACTCGCCGGTGTTCGGGCACCGGGAGTCGGATGCGCGGGAGCCGCTGCACCTGCCCGACGGACTGTCGCTGGAGAACTTCCGCGGGCTGCCCGGCTACGAGGAACGTGCCGACGTCGGCATCCTGCAGCGGTTCATCGCGCAGCAGGATCCCGACTTCGACTGGGACGACGTGGCGGCGCTGTGCGCGGAGTCACCGATCCCGGTCGTCCTGAAGGGGATCCTGCGAGGCGACGATGCGGCCCGCGCGGCCGACGCGGGTGCAGCGGGCGTGGTCGTGTCGAACCACGGCGGCCGCCAGCTCGACAGGACGGTGGCCCCGGCGGACGCGCTGCGCACGGTGGTCGAAGCTGCGGGAGGCCGGCTCGAGGTGCTGGTCGACGGCGGCGTGCGTCGCGGCGTCGACGTGCTGATCGCGATCGCGCTCGGGGCCCGCGCGGTGCTGGTCGGCCGGCCGGTGCTGTGGGGGCTGGCGGTCGACGGCGAGGCCGGTGTGCGGGCGGTGCTGGACATGCTCGCCGCCGACGTCGATCGAGCGATGGCGCTGGCAGGCTGCCGGACGGTGGCGGAGATCAGGTCCGACCTGCTCGCGGGCTAGGAATACCAGGCCGGCGGCTCTGAGCCGGGCGCCGGCGGATCGGCGCTCTGCCCACCGGCGTACTCCGTGCGGCCGGTCGTACGGCACCAGACGCGGGCGTGCTCGAACCGCTCCGCCAGCAGCCGGGCGGTCACGTCCTGGACGGCCGCATCCGTGGGAGAGGCCAGGCCGTCGGTCTCGACGACGAGCAGGCCCTCGGCGCCGTCCGGGAAGTACGTTGCGCGCACGCCGCTACCGGACAGCGGCTGCTTCTGCCAATGAAAGCCGATGCCGTCGAGCTCCGGGCCCCATTCGAAGCGATAGCCGAGCGGCTCGAGGAACGCGCGCATTGCCTCGACAGGAACCGCCGTGAAGCGGATGTCCAGCTGCATCGGGGCAGTGTAGGAGGGGCCGGTCGCTCACCGGTATGCTCGCCGCCATGCGCGCCGCTCGCACCATCACCGTGGTCGGGTGCCACGCCGGCGGCGAGATCGGCAACGTCGTCACCGGCGGCGTTCTGCCGCCGCCGGGCGAGACAGTGTTCGAGCAGATGCAGCACCTGCGCGACCACGGCGACGGCCTTCGCAGGCTGCTGCTCCAGGAGCCGCGTGGCAGCGTTGCCTGCCATGCCAACCTGATCGTCCCTTCGGCGCGCGACGACTGCGACGCCGGGTTCATCATCATGGAGCCGACCGAGTACCCGCCGATGTCGGGCTCGAACACGATCTGCACGGCTACGGTGCTGCTCGAGACCGGCATGGTCGAGATGCACGAGCCGGAGACGGTGCTGCGGCTGGAGGCGCCGGGCGGCGTGGTGGAGGTGCGGGCGGCATGCCGTGAGGGCCGCTGCGAGAGCGTCGAGTTCACCAACGTCCCGTGCTTCGCCGATCGGCTGGACGCGCCGCTCGAGGTGGAGGGCATCGGCACCATCACCGTCGACGTCTCCTACGGCGGCATGTGGTACGCCATCGCCGACGCCTCGGCGCTCGGGTTCGCGATCGAGCCGTCGGAGGCGCGTGACCTCTCTCGCGCCGGCGAGCGCATCAGGGCCGCCGCGCGCGAGCAGCTGCCCTGCGTCCACCCCGAGAACCCCGACATCGCCGGGGTGAGCATCGTGCAGATCGCCGAGCCGTGGCAGGGCGTCGGCCGTGTCAGCCGAAACGCGGTCGTCGTCTCACCGGGCCGGCTCGACCGGTCGGCGACCGGGACGGGGCTCTCGGCTCGCATGGCGGCGCTGCACGCGCGCGGGCTGATGCGGCCGGACGACGCGATGACCCACGCGTCGGCGATCGGCTCGACCTTCGACGGGCGGATCGTCGCCGAGACGACGGTTGCCGGCCGTGCGGCCATACTGCCGGCCATCCGCGGCAGCGCGTGGATCACGGGGGTGAGCCAGCTGCTGGTCGACCCAACGGACCCGTTCCCGGAGGGCTACCGGCTGACCGACACCTGGGGCATCTAGGACGTCTTTCTCACCACGACGGTGCCGGCGATGCGATCGTGCAGCGCCTGCTTGTGCGGCGTCCAGATCACCATCAGGTAGCCGATGCCGAGCGTGAGGACGTTCAGGATGCCGGCGAAGTAGCGCCCGGTGGCCCGTGCGAAGCTGATCCGGTTGCCCGCCTCGTCGGTGATGATCAGGCCGAGCACCATCTTGCCCACGGTCGCCTGCCGGGACGAGCTCTGCATCAGCGCCTGGTAGAGCCACGAGGCGACGATGCTGGCCACGAACAGCACGCCGAACAGGGCCCAGTCGCCCGTCCAGTGCAGGCTGACCTTGCCCGACGCGTCGGTGGTGCTGGTGACGTTCGGCGTGCTGTGGAGCACGAGCGCGGAGATCACGTTGTAGGGGATGCCGACGACCAGCTGGTCGATCACGTAGGCGGCGACCCGCTGCCAGAAGCTCGCATACCGCGTGGCCGCCTGCGGCGCCGCCAGCCCGCCGACGGAACCCACCCACGAGCCGCAGGTCGGGCAGAAGCTGGCGTCGTCCGCATGCTGGGCTCCACAGTGCTGGCAGTAGGGCACGGCGGCGACCATAGCAACCGGGCGCGATGTGATAGGTGTACACCGTGCCCGACGCCCTGCCCGTGACCGAAGGAACCATCCCGTTCTCGGGCGGCGAGACCTGGTACCAGGTGATCGGCGACGGTGAGCGGGACGGCGCGCTGCCGGTGCTGCTGCTGCACGGCGGACCGGGTGGGGCGCACGATTACCTGGAGCCGATGGGCGAGCTGGCGCGGACGGGCCGGCGGGCCATCTTCTATGACCAGCTCGGATGCGGACGGTCGCCCTATCCGAGCGAGCCCTCGAAGTGGACGGTGGAGCTGTTCGTGGAGGAGGTCGATGCGGTGCGCGATGCGCTCGGGCTCGACCGCCTGCACCTGCTCGGGCAATCCTGGGGCGGGATGCTCGGGATGGAGTACGCGCTGACGAAGCCCGAGGGCCTGCAGAGCCTGGTCATCTGCGACTCGCCGTCCAGCATGCAGCTGTGGGTGAAGGAGGCGAACCGGCTGCGGGCGCTGCTGCCGCCTGAGGTGAACGAGACGCTGCTCCGCCACGAGGAGGCCGGCACCACCGACAGCGAGGAGTACGAGGCGGCGTGCGAGGTGTTCTACGACCGCCACGTCTGCCGCGTGGTGCCGAATCCCGACTACGTCAAGCGGTCGCTCTCGCAGATGCCGAACGAGGTCTACCTGACGATGAACGGGCCGAGCGAGTTCCATTGCATCGGCACCCTGCGCACCTGGGACGTGACGCCGCGGCTGGGCGAGATCGATGTGCCGACGCTCGTCATCTCGGGCCAGTACGACGAGGCGACGCCGCTGATCGCACGGACAGTGCACCAGGCGATCCCCGGGTCGGAGTGGGTGCTGTTCGAGGACAGCTCGCACATGCCGCACGTCGAGGAGCCGGAGCGGTTCCTGCAGGTGGTGGGCGACTGGCTCGAGCGTCACGATCCGGGCGCCTGATCCGCACCGGCTAGAATGTGACCTGTACCTCCAAGGGGGCGACCTGGTTTCGACACGGTCGATCTTCGAGGAGGGCTGCAAGCCGAGGTTCCAGGTGGCCTCGTAAAATCCCTGGAAATCACGCAAGTGCGGAATCTGATCTCGCACTCGCTGCCTAATTAACTAGGTAGCGCATCGGCCCCTCCGGCCCGCGGGAGGGATCGCCGGTGTCATCCAGCGGGCTTGCCGGAAGGGGGAACGCCTCCGCCGCCGACCGGGACACCAAAGAGGGGCTAGTCCGCGCGGTGGCCCGTCCGGGGGCAGCCGCAGGGCGAATGCCAAACCCGGACTACGCTTGTAGACGCTCTTCTCGTGCGGTCGTGGACGCGGGTTCGATTCCCGCCGCCTCCACTTCACTTCACCCGGAAGGTGCCCGAACCTCCCTTTCACGAGGGGATCCGGTAGGTGCACTCGACGGTTCCATGATCGATTCGAACCTCGACAACGGTCGCAAGGTTTGCTGCGCGATTGGCGGTACGGGTTGTGATCCGCGGTCATTCTCCCGCTCGAGACGGCTCGTGTGCGAGGGCGAGTCATCCGTCGTTCCCGGCCGTGCTGATGGCCGTGGGGCGGTTGAGTCGCCGGATGCCGAAGACCATGAGTGCGGCGGCTGCGGCGGCGGAGACGAGGCCGATGCCGAGCAGGATGCCGGCGAGCTCACCGAGGAAGGCGAGTCGTGCGCCGAGTTGGGCGTCGGTGGACACGCCGGGTGCTCCGTTGGCGTTCATGACAGCGATCGTCCAGTCGCCGTGGCGGACGTGCCAGGACAGCGCGACGTTGTTGCCGGTCGCCTTCGCGGCCCAGAACGTCTGTGCGGCTGGGCGTGGGGCGGATGCGCGGCCCGGCTGATCGACGTAGCGGGGATTCCCGTTGGGGAACCCGTTGAGCTCGGCGTGGCTGACGCCGGCGAGGTAGTCCTCGGCCTTGGCGGTCGGCGCGATGCCGACGAAGAGCTGTCGGCCGTTTGCGGTGTGTGCGTGGATGCGCAGTGTGCCGAGCCGGTCGGAGGTAAACAGCCAGGAGGGGCCGTGCGTGTCGAACGCGAGCGACCTGGCGTGGAGGGCGTCGTTGGTGCGCTGGTAGGCGGCGGTGATCGCTGGTGTCTGGGTGGTCAGCCGCTCCGTCGGTGACATCACGAATCCGCGACTGTCGCGCTGGGTCTGGTCGACCCACAGCACGCCGGATCCTGCGATGATCAGGGCGAGGCCGACGAGCACGCCAAGGGCACCGAGGACGGTCATGATGACGCCACCAACGGGGCTGGTGCCGCGCACCGCGGTGCGTGGCGCTGCGGCGGGAATCGCGATTCCGGGCTCGGTTGCTCCCATGTCGAGGCGGAATGGGGGATACGTGTCGGTCATCAAGCAGGCATATGCCGTAACCCTGAGTGCCCAGCGATTCATGCCGAGCACGAGGTCGAACAGCCCCTGGGGGTAGCGACCGGTGAACAGCAGCGCCACCACGGCGATGAAGACGAGAAGTGCGATCGCGCCGCCCCAGTGGGTGCCATACCAGAGGCCGCCGATGAACACGGCCACGACGAGATACTGCGGGATGGCGAGCAACCACCACTTGACCAGGACAAGTCCGCGCGACAGCGACTCCGGGTAGTCGACGGTCAGCCGCGCCGGATACTCGACGTCCTGCAGCGTGAAGGGTGGGTAGCGGTCGGTGCCGTTCGCGTTGAAGGCGTAGAAGCCAACGCGCCACGTCCAGCGCAACACCCCGACATTGAAGTCGAACAACCCACGGGGGTAACGGCCGGTGAAGAGGATGGCGAAGAATGCCGCGACGCTGATCACGAAGAACGCCAGCCAGAGAGCTACGAGCGCCAGGACATGCGGGATCACGAGCAGCCACTTGACGAGCCACAATCCGCGAGAGAGCGACGGGTCGAGCTGCCCTTCGACCTGGACGGGATAGGGATGTGCAGACGCTGACACGACGGCTACCTCCTGTGAGATGGCGTCAGGCTCGCTGCTCGCGGTGCCCGGTGCATCCGAGATGGCCCGGGCGTGGGTTCTCAGAACTACTGAACCGGCCATAGAGTTCGGTGCGGGGCATCGGCGCGCTACGGAGCCAGGTTCAGGGATGCCCCCGATCCGCTCGCTGACAGGGCACGCGAGGATTGCGGTATGACGTTCCCGTCGCTCGTACTTCGCAACCTGTTGCGCCAACGGGTGCGGACGCTGCTGACCGTGCTTGGGATTTCGGTGGGGATCACCACCGTCGTCGCGCTGGGGGCGGTGACGGAGGGGATGCGGCAGACGTCGGGCGCGATCATCCGTACCGGAAACGCCGATTTCATGGTGGCGCAGAACGGTGCGTCGGATTTCAGCTTCAGCACCGTGCAGCAGTCCGAGCTCGACCGGATCGCCGCCCGGCCGGACGTGGCCCGCGCAGTGGGTGTCCTCTACAACATCACCGGCGTCGGTGGCAACGCGTTCTTCCCGGAGATGGGCGTGCGCCCCGACCAGCTGCCGGCAATCGTGGGCAGGTCAACAGCGGGCCGGCTTCTGAGCGGTGCACCAGACGAGGCGGTGCTGGGTGAGGGCGCGGCCCGGTCGTTGCACGCCTCGGTCGGCGAGTCGATCCTGTTGGGGCGAACGCGGGTGCGGGTGGTTGGGACGTTCCGGTCGAGCAGCAGGTTTGAGAACGGTGGGGCGTACCTCCCGCTGCGCACGGTGCAGCGGATCGCGGGCAAGCCGGACACCGTCACCGCGGTGTACGTGACGGTCGCGCCCGGGGCCGACCCCAAGCGTGTGGCCGCATCGATCGAGCGGGATGAGCCAACACTCGCCACGATCTCGTCCGTCTCGGAGTACGGCAAGGTCGACCAGGGGATGACCATGCTCGATGCGCTGCAGCTGGCGATCTCGCTGCTGGCCGTCGGGATCGGCGCCATCGGCGTGACGAACACGATGGTGATGTCCGTACTGGAGCGGACGCGTGAGATCGGGATCCTCCGTGCCGTGGGCTGGAGCCGGCGGCGGATCATGACCTCGGTGCTCGGCGAGGGCGTGGCGCTCTGCGTGCTCGCGGGCATCGTCGGGATGGCGCTGGGCGTGGCCGCTGCCCAGGCAATCATGCTCGTGCCCACCATCTCGAGCTTTCTGACTCCCGTGTACGCGCCGGCGATATTCGTTCGGGCCTTCGCCATCGCCGTGTTGGTCGGCCTGGCAGGAGCCGCGTATCCGGCCTTCCGCGCGACGCGGCTGACTCCTATGGAGGCGCTGCGCCATGAGTGACACCGCCCCGACCGTCGTCAGCGTGCGCGATGTTCACAAGGCGTATGACGACGGGCGGATCCACGCGCTGACCGGCATGAACCTCGACGTCGAGCAGGGAGAATGGGTGGCGATCATCGGGCCTTCCGGGTGCGGCAAGTCGACCTTGCTGCACCTGATCGCCGCGCTCGACCACCCGGATTCGGGCCATGTACACGTCTACGGTCGCGACCTTGACGTGATCGGCGACGCTGCGGCCTACCGGCGCAGCGTGATGGGCCTGGTCTTCCAGCTCCACAACCTGCTGCCCACCCTGACCGCGGTGGAGAACATCGAGCTGCCCATGTTCGGATCCGGCCGCGGCCGGCACGAACGGCGATCGCGGGCGCTCGAGCTGCTCGATCTTGTGGGGCTGGCAGACCGCGCCAACGATCGACCGACCCAGCTGTCTGGCGGCCAGCGCCAGCGCGTTGCCATCGCGCGGGCGCTCGCAAACGACCCGCCGCTGCTCCTCGCCGATGAACCGACGGGCAGCCTCGACTCCGACGCCGGGCGCCGCATCCTCGACCTGATCGCAAGGCTCCGGGACACGCGCAACCTGACCACGGTCATGGTCACCCATGACACGTCGGTGGCAACGCGCGCCGATCGGATCGTCGAGATGCTCGACGGGCGGCTTGCAGAGGGACAAGGAGCCGGCGCATCGCCCGGCGCCGCAACAGGCCGGTTGGTGGGTGCCCGGATGCTCGCTGACCCTGCGGGTGGAACGCTGCAGGAGTCCAGGCACCGAGGAGGCCGACATGGCTGATATGGCAAACAAACGCGCTTGGCTTCCGCCACGATGGTCCATGAGGACGTTCTGGTACTTCCATCGACGGGTCGTCGCTGGAAGTCGTGGGCGGCGCGGGTTGTGGCGTGCCCGGCCAGACAAGTGGGGCGCGTTACAGCTCACAGCGAAGGGACGCCGAACCGGTGACCCGCGCAGCGTCATCCTCGGCTACTTCGAGGATGGGCCGAACTTTGTGACGATGGCGATGAACGGCTGGGGTAAGGCGGAGCCGGCCTGGTGGTTGAATCTTCAAGCCGAGCCTCACGCGCTCGTCCGACTCGCTGGCGGAGCTGAGCTCGAAGTCGTCGCCAGACGCGCAACCACGTCCGAGCGTGACCGCCTGTGGCAGCGCTGGCGCGAGCTCGATAGGAATCTCGATAGTTACGCAGCGCGACGACCGCAGGAAACGGCCGTGGTCATCTTCGAGCCGTGTGCAGAGCCATAGAGGATGATCCGGCGTAAAGACCATGCGGCTCGCCGGCAAGGTCTGGTGATCCACGGCCGCCCTCCTCGGTAGATGCCGCAGCTCGACGCTGCGCCCAGAAGCCGGCTCGGTGCTACGGAGTCCGGGCCGTGTCCTGCTCGGCCCGAACGGCCATGCCCTTGGCCCAGCTGCGAGCCCGTTCCAGCTCGCCGTCAACGAGGGGCCCCTCGCTTCCGTGGACCCAGAAATGCTCGTGCGAGGAGACGACGTCGACACCGAGGGCTCGTAGGCGCCGCTCGATCTTGGCAGCCGCCGAGCCGACATGCCGGAGGAGCTTTGGGTGCTCCACATGCGTGTCGAACGCGGCTCCCATTGGTGGGCCGCCAGGGAACGTGACCACCTCGAGCCACTCACGTACACCGATACGGCTGGAGATAACCGCTCTGCCCGCCTGTTTCGCGGCGTCCTCGCGCGTCGACGGCCGACTCATCCCGAAAGCGTGCGTGGGGCCTCCGACGATGAGGAGTCGAATGTCGTCGCTGAAGTCGTTCGGTGCGTGCCCTACTTCGAGAACGTCGGTTGGCATACGTGCGGAGATCGCTTCCGCGATCGTCTCCGCTATCGCTCGCGTATTGCCGTACATGGTTTCGTAGATGACGAGCGCAGCACTCATTTCGGCAACCTTTCGCGGTTGGAGGTGAGTTAGACGTAGCGTCCGCTCTCCCGACCACCGGCGCATCGGCTCATATCAGTGCTGTCGGGCGAGCCGCCAGGCGGCTCGTAGGCCGAGTCGCGGCCCTCCGTGGAGGAGCCCGTGTGCGTAGACGCGGCCGGCGAATCGGATCAGCAGGTAGATGGTTGTCAGGACGAGCACGAGTGCGAGGGCGTGCTGCCAGAGCGGTACGCCGACGAGGGCGCTTCGCGCGGGGAGCACGAGTGGCGCGCTCAGCGGGAAGATGGTGAGCAGCGTCGCCAGCGCCCCGTCGGGATTACTCGAGAGTGCTGCGAAGCCGGCCCAGTAGACGCCGATGAGCGCGTAGGTGACGGGTTGTCCGGCCGTCTCGGCGTTCTGCTGGCTCGAGGCCAGTGCGCCGGCAACGGCGTAGGCGACTGCATACAGCGCGTACCCGAGCACGAACCAGGGGATGACCAGCGCGATGTCGCCGCTGAGCGCGGCCGGCGCGTCGAACACGCCGGCAAGGAGCAATCCGGCGGCGAGGGCAACGGTGAGCGCGAGTTGGGCGAATCCGAGCGAGCCGATTCCAATTACCTTGCCGGCCAGGAGGTGTCTTGGCTGCACGGTTGAGAGGATCACTTCGACGACGCGGTTGTTCTTTTCCTCGACGATGCCGCTGATCACCCACTGGCCGTAGAAGGCGAGCGAGATGAAGAGCAGGATGGAGCCGGCATACGCGACTGTGGTCGCTGCCTCATCGCTGGTCTCTTGCGGTGGATGGAGGGTGCTGGACGTGAGCTCCGGGGACGGTGGCAGTTCGTTTCGGAGCCCGCGCACGGCCGTATCGGCGGCCGCGGCGACCTTCGGGTCGACCGTGTCTCGGAACACGAGGTGGTCATGGGACAGGACCAGGAGCACATCGACCTGCCGATCTTCGAGCAGCCGCCGTCCGGCTGCGGTGGAGGAGACGACGCGGACGTGCACCTTCGCGTTGTCGAACGGCTGTGCGGCGCGCTGGAGTGCTGCGTCGATGCCGGGCGGTGCCGGGGCTGTGACCGCGACGTTGTAGGTCTTCTGGGGATTGAGAAGCCGGCCGAGGAAGGCGGAGCCGCCGACTAGCGCAAGGATGAGGACGGTGGAGGCGAGAAACGTCTTGCTGCGAAGCCGTTCTCGGATCTCACGCCAGGCGACCAGGGTGACTGCCCGCCGGCCGTTCATTTCCCCACCAGCTCGAGGAACAGCTCGTCGAGTGAGGGCGGCCCATAGGCGAACTCGACCACACGCGCCGTACGTTGCGCGGCTGCAAGCACCATGTCCGGGTCGACGTCGCGGCCGACCAGCAGGCGCAGATCACCGTTGTGCCGATCGACCAGTTGCACTCCTGCGATGTCGGGCTTCCACTCAGGCGGGGCGCCATCGAGCTGCAGCGCGACCCGGCGAGACTGCGATGACCGCCGAAGCGTTGCCAGGTCGCCGCTTGCCACGATCCGGCCATGGTCGATGATGGCGACGTCCTGGCAGATGTCCTCGACCAGGTCGAGCTGGTGGCTCGAGAAGACGACGGCGGCGCCGCGTGCTGCCTCGTCGCGGAGCACCCGTGCAAGTGTGTGCACAGCGACCGGGTCAAGGCCGGCGAACGGCTCGTCCAGGACCAGCAGCTCCGGCCCGTGCACCAACGCGGCCGCGAGCTGCGCCCGCTGCTGGTTTCCGTGCGACAGTTCCTCCACCTTGGCGCCCATCCGCTCGCCAAGGCCCAGCCGCGCAAGCCAGTCCGCCGCGGCGGTACGCGCCATGGGCGTCTCCAACCCGTGCAGGCGTGCGAAGTATTCGATTTGGTCGCCGACCGGCATGCGCGGATAGAGGCCACGCTCCTCGGGCATGTAGCCGAACCGCAACCGCTCTGTCAGCGTGATCGGATCGCCATCCCACAGCAACTCGCCGGCATCAAGGTCGACGAGCCCGAACACTGCGCGCATCGCCGTCGTCTTTCCGGCGCCGTTCGGCCCGAGAAAGCCAAGCATCGATCCACGCTCAACCGTGAACGAGCAGCCGGCGAGCGCCTCCAGCGCGCCGAAGCGCTTTTGGATATCGGCGACGGTAAGCACGGCTGCCTCGCGACCGGCTCAGCGACCGCCGGGCAGCGGCCGCTTCCTCGGGCGCGCGACCACACCGCTGTGGATGACCCAGCGCACCACCATCGACGTCATCGCACCAACCCCGATCGCCCACGGCCAGTCCAGGCCACCGAGATAGTGGACGGGAAGCGAGACGGCAACGAGCACGAGAACCGTCTCGGCGTACATGAAGGCCTTGGAAGACATGCGAACCTCCTTACTGGGAGCGTCCTTCCGCCCGGTCGCGCGTGCATCGGGGAGATCGCCTAAGCGGGGTGTGGCCAACCCCGCAGGGCTGTCGGACAGCGCACGCCAGATGACTAGATCGATGGCTCGCTACACCATCCCGCAGCACCGCGAAATCCCTGCAAATCCAGGATTCCACCCACCACCTCGAGCGGCGTGTTCCATCCACAGCACGGGTTGAACGCGACCTTCGAACGGTCGGGCGACACGGCGTAGAAATCCCCCGCCGTTGCCACGCCTTCCGGCAGCGGCAAGGTAACACCGGTGACGATATCCGTGGTCGACCACCTCACGGTTCGGGCGGGCGTGGTCGTGTTCGCGACCAGCGCCGACGAGCTGACGGCCGTGCTCGACGACGATGCGCACGCGACTACCAGCAGCCCCAGTGGCTGGAGCAATCCGCTACTGCTGCGGGGCGGCCCGGTCGAACATCTGCGCTATGAGCGTGAGACGGACCCACTCCCGTCCCGTCGCTGCCTCGCGGTCGCGGAGCTCGCGGAAGTCCCTGGCGGCGCATCTCGCGAGCTGTCGCGCGGCGTCGCGGCCGCTCACGGCGGCTGGATCGGCCATAACGCGGTTCGTTCTCCGGTGCATGCGCAAAGTGTCGTCCCCACCGACCCATCGTCGCAAGGGCCAATGGGCTAGGTGGCACTGGCCGATCGGATAGTCTGCGGCGGTGCAAGCTGCAGATGTGGAGGCAGGCAGCCGCCCGGATGACCGCGAGCTCGGTGTGCGCGCGTACCGGGCGCTGTATGAGTACTCCCCGGACGGGGTGCTGTTCACCGTTCCCGATGGACGGATCCTTGCCGCGAGCCCCGCAGCATGTGAACTGCTTCGGCTCTCCGAGGAGGAGATCCGGAGCCGGGGCCGAGGCGGGCTGGCCGATCCGACCGACGATCGCTGGCCGGCGCTGCTCGCTGAGCGAGACGCGGCCGGCCGGGCGCAGGGCGTTGCACGAATGCTTCGTGGCGACGGGTCGGCGGTGGAGGTGGAGATGAGCTCCCAGCTGTTCACCGACGACTCCGGCGAGGCTCGCGCCTGCACCGTGCTGCGGGACGTGAGCGGGCGGGAGCGGCTCGAGCGGGAGCTGGACGCGAGCCGCCGTCAGCTCGGTGAGGCGGAGCGGATCGCGAGGATGGGCAGCTGGCAGTGGGACGTCGGGTCAGGTCACATGCGGTGGTCTGACGGGCTCCGCAGGCTCTACGGATTTGGTGAAGGCGATAGCGTCGACCACAGCGATGAGGGCCGATTCGAGCGGGTGCACCCTGACGATCGCGAGGCGGTCTCCGCGATGCTCGAACGAGCGCTCCACGAGCGTTCCTCGTTTTCGCTCGAATACCGTGCGATCCGAGCCGATGGCCGCGTTCGCATGTTCCAGGCCGATGGCGACGTCATCGTCGATCGCAGCGGACACGCGATCAGCGTGGTCGGCGTGGTGCAGGACGTCACGCAGGCCGCACGCACCCGCGATGCGCTGAGACGGGCGTCCCACGACTTCGAACAGCGGGCAGCCGAGCTGCACCAGCTCGCCACTCTGGGCGGCGAGGACCGGCCGGCCGCGCCCCCGCTCACCGCGCGGCAGCTGGAGGTTCTGCGGCTGATCGCCGAAGGACTGAGCACGAAGCAGATCGCAACGCGGCTCGTCGTCACCCCGGCCGCGGTCAAGTGGCACGTGAGGGAGATCCTGGCCAGGACCGGCGCCGCCAATCGCGCCGAGGCCGTGGCCCGGGTGCTACACCGCCCATAGCTTCGGGACGTACCGGCCGCGCGGCGATCCGGCTGGACGTTCAGCCCGGATCGACGTCGTCGAGCGCGGCCCCCAGGCAGCCGACGATCGTCTCCATGTCCGCGTCGTCGACGATCAGCGGCGGCGCCACGGCCGCCCCGTCGCCGAGCGATCGCGTGAGCAGGCCGCGACGGCGGGATGCGAGCCAGAAGTCGCGGGCCAGCGACGGGCGCTCCTCCAGCGCCTCGCCGTCGAGCACCACCGCTGCCATCAGCCCGATGCCGCCGCGCACGGTGTCGACCAGTGCGTGAGACCGGAGCGTGGAGAGCCGGTCATGGAAGTCACGCTCGATCCGGGCCGCGCGGTGCACGAGGTCGTCCCGGGCGAGGATGTCCAGATTCGCCAGCGCGGCCGCGCAGCAGGTTGCGTGGCCGCTGTACGTCGCGCCGTGCGCGAACATCTGGCCGGGCCGCTCGAAGAACGGCTCGGCCACGGCCGCGCTCGCGATCACCCCGCCCATCGGCAGGTACCCGCTGCTCACGCCCTTGGCGAATGCGATCAGGTCCGGCTCGAGCCCCCACCGCTCGACCCCGAACCAGCTGCCCAGCCGGCCGAAGCCGCAGATCACCGCGTCGGCGATTGCGAGCACTCCATGCCGCCGGCAGGTCGCGATCACCTGCTCGAGGTAGCCCTCGGGTGGGACGAGAACGCCGCCCGACCCGATCACCGGCTCGAACACGAAGGCCGCAACCCGCTCGCTGCCGAGCCGTGTGATCTCCCCCTCGAGCGCCTCGGCAGAGTCCCACTCCACCCTCGACGTGGCATGCACGAGCTCGCCGAACCCCTCTCTGAACGGCATACCGAGGATGCTCGTGCCGATGCCGTGTGTGCCGTGGTAGCCGCCGCTGCGGCTGATCACGTACTGGCGGGACGGCTCGCCGCGGACGGCGTGGAACAGGCGCGCCAGCTTGACCGCCGCCTCGATCGAGTCGCCGCCGCCGCTGGTCAGAAACACCTTCGCGTCCGCCATCGGCGCCAGCGACGCAAGGCGGCCGGCGAGCTGCTCGGCCGGCGGGTTGGTGAAGTCGCCGAAGATGTGGAAGGTCTCCAGCCTCGACAGCTGCTCGCGGATCGCGTCTGCGATCTCGGTTCGTCCGTGCCCGACGTTCGCGAACCAGAGGCTCGACGACCCATCCAGGTAGCGGTTCCCCTCGGCATCCCACAGCCACACGCCCTCGCCGCGCACCATCTCGACCGGCGGGGACGTCGATGTCATGTCGGTAAACGGGTGCCAGAGTGCCCGCGACGGATCTCCCAGCCCGGCTGCCGGCCGCATCCCAGTTGCCTCGCCCGGCTCGATCGTCATGCAGCCATTCTCACCGGCCGGATGGCCGCACCGCAACTGTGGGGTTATCCCCACGGGTCCACTGCAGAACTCCCGGTACGGTGGTCTCCTGAACACCGACCCTCACCGGCGCGGCGGACGCCACGCTCGGACACCGATTGCAGGAGTGACTCGTGAACACGGAACAGCGATTGGAACCCGTGGACGAAGGGTTCTACTTCAAGGGAATGGCGGCGGGCCGCGGCATCAGCCGAGATCAGGCCGTCGAGCTGATCAGGCTCGTGCGGCAGGGCGATGCGACGGTCACCGTCGCGGTGACCACGGATGACGGCACCACGCATCCGCTTGCCTTCCAGCCGATGCAGATGATGTTCTGCGGCTAGATGATTGATTCCACGACGCCGCACGTCTGACCGCCCGACTGCGGGTGATTGCCATCCGTGCGGGGGCTGCGACCGGTAGGACGGCCACTCCCGATCTGCGTGATCGCAGATCGGTCGTGACCGGTGCAAGGCCTGCGGCCTTGCACCTTGCGGCGTCCTCGGTCGGGCCGATATTCCCGATATCGACCCTCCCTCGATCCTTGCGCTGCTTGCCTACCGATCGCTCAGACCGCACGGCGCCGTGGAATCAATCATCTAGGGGCGTCCTGCGGACCGGATACCGCAGGTGCGTGACGCCGACGCCGGCGGTAACCGTCGGGTCGCCGAGCACGGCCGGCGTGTCCGCGAGATGGTCGAACAGCCGGACGCCGCTTCCGAGCAGCACGGCCGCCAGGTCGATGTGGATCTCGTCGAGCAACCCGGCGTTCAGAAGCTGCTGGATGATGTCGGCGCCGTGGACGCCTACCGACCTCGGCGCGGCGGCTGCCTTCGCCTCCGCGACGGCGTTCTCGATCCCGCGGGTCTCGAACTGGACGGTGGAGCCGGGGCGCGGCCAGCCTTCGGGCACCGAATGCGTGACGACGAACGCCGGAACGTCCCAGGGATGCTGCCCGCCCCATCCCTCGGCGCGGTCGAAGGTGCGCCGGCCGCTGAGCATGGCGCCGACCTCGCCCATCAGCCCGCGGAGATGGCCGGCGCTCGGCTCGGAGACCCGAAACGTGAACGGCGACGCGGGGCTTGGCATGGACACCTCGACGTCGCCCGCGAAGTACCACTCGAACACCTCGTCGACGCCGTCGTCGGGATCGGCAACGTAGCCGTCCAGCGACATCGACATCAGTGCGATCACCTTTGTCATCCTGCGTCTCCCTCCCCGGCGTGGTCGAAGCTCAGACGCAGATGGTGCCAGGAACTCATCGGTCGCCTGGCGGTGCCGGGATGCTCGGCCGGTCGCTCAGGACGTCCGCCTCGACGACGCGCAGCGTGGTCAGTCCTGCGACCACGGAGACGCTGCCGTCACGCCGCCGTCACCTGCTCGGCCCCCGGCCATGCACCGATGGGATGAGATCTCGCCCGCGTTGTGAGCAGGCCGGACAGGTGTGTGCGCCGGAGGAAATCCGAGCCGGCGTCGAGACCGAGGATCAGCGCCGTCTTGGCCGCCACCTCCGCCTGCTCGCAGGTGGGTGCGTGCACGGTCGCCCGCACCAGATCGGTGGCAGCGGGCCGTCCGGTTCGCGGGTCGAGCAGGTGGTGCATCGGCCCTGCGGTGCTCTGCCAGCGCCGCATCTCTGTGCTGGAAGTGGCCAGTCCGCCGGCGCTGAGCGTCACCGTCCCCTGGCCGTCCGACGTCTCAAGGGCCACCGGCCAGCCACCGCTCGGTAGGGCGCCGTGCACGGCCAGGTCACCGCCCGCCGACACGAGCGCCGGGCCGATGCCCGCCGCAGCCAGCGCGGCGCAGGCGGCGTCCACGGCCATGCCCTTCGCGATGCCCCCCAGGTCAACCGCAACGCCCGGCGGCACCGTGATGACGCCGAGCGGCCCGATCCGGATGTCCCGCCACGCGGCTGCCGGCGGCGCCAGCTCCAGCTTCGGTACCACGACCTCGGGCAGCGCCGCAAAGGTCGTCGAGTATCCGAGGTCCGCGATCCGATCGCCCAGGGTGGGATCGAAGATGCCGCCGGTGGCTCGCGCCGCTGCCAGGGCCTGCCGCATGACTCCCAGGAGCGGCTCGCCCGCGGCAACCGGCCGGCCGTCTGCGCGGTTCAGCCTGCTGAGGGCGCTGTCCGGCCGGAACCTGCTGAGCTGGGATTCCCAGCGCTCGAACAGGTCGCCCACCAGATGGACGGCGGGCGCCCGCTCCTGCGGCAGGATCACCAGGATCTCCGAATCCATCGCCCAGAAGCGCTGCGTGACCGCGCCCGGCGGGGTCACCCAGCTACGAGGCATGGGAGCCCGCTACCGGAGGCGCCGCGGAGCCGCCGTCGAGGCCGCCGCCCGCGCCCCCCTGACCGTCGAAGTAGGAGCGGGCGGTTGCCGACGGCTGCTGGCGCGCCGTTCGCGTGGTGGTCGTGCCGCCTGTGCTCGCAGCTGACCTGTCGGCGGCCAGCACCGCCACCGCGGCGAACGACCCGGCCGCGAGCACCACCACGCTGCGCTTCAGCACGCCGAGGCGGTGGCGGAGCTGCGTCCGGCTGAGACGGTCGTCGTCGCTCATGACGTGCTCCCGATGGTGACGGTGACCGTCCTGGTGGACGAGCCGCTGCGCAGCGTGATCGCGGCCTTGTCCCCCGGCTGGAGCTCACCCACGGCCCGTACGACGGCGGCCGACCCGGCGACGGCGTGGCCGTCCACCGCGGTGATCACCTCGCCCGTCGTGAGGCCGGCGGCGGCTGCCGGCGAACCGCTGGTCACCCGGGCGATGCGCGCCCCGCCGGCGGTGTCCTGCAGGTACACGCCCAGATATGGGTGGCTGGCCTTGCCTGTCCTGATCAGCTCGGTGGCGATGCGCTCGACGGTGGAGGAGGGCACCGCGAAGCCGATCCCGACGTTGCCGCTGGTGGAGCTGTCGGCGTAGATCTGGCTGGTGATGCCGATCACGTCACCCTGGCCGTCCAGCAGCGGGCCGCCGCTGTTGCCGTGGTTGATGGCAGCGTCGGTCTGGATGGCGTTGGTGATCGGGTGGTTGTTGGGGGACATGATCGTGCGGCCGAGCGCCGACACGATGCCCGTGGATGCGCTGTCGGTGAGGCCGTACGGATCGCCGATGGCCACGACCGGGTCACCGACCGAGACCGTCGACGAATCGGCGAAGCTGAGCGGGTGCAGGTCGCTCGCGCTGGCGGAGATGTGGATCACCGCCACGTCCGTGGTCGGGTCGCTCCCCACCACGGAGGCCGCGTACCTCTTACCGTTCTTCGTGGTCACGGTGATCGAGGAGGCACCCGAGACGACGTGCGCGTTGGTGACGATGTCGCCCTTCGCGTCGATCTCGAAGCCCGTGCCCTGCGCCGTCTGGGTCTCGCTCTGCGGCGCCCCGAATCCGAAGCTCTGGCCGGTGGACGACCGTTCGCGCACCGTGATCTCGACGATCCCCTTCGTGTCCTCGACGTAGATCTGCGAGACCGACTTCGCCGCGGAGGACGTGGTCGAAGCCGCCGGCTGCGCCTGCCTGATCACCGTCTCGGTGGTCGTCGCGGCATGTCCGCCGCCTCCGGTCGCGATCACGGCGTTCGCCGCCGCCGCTGCGCCGAGCGCCGCGGCTGCGACGACGGCCGGTACCTGATAGCGCATCTTCATCTCGAAGCTCCTGCCGGAAGTGGTCGTGACGTGATGCATGGAGCGTCGCGGCATCAGGTCACGCGTCGCCGCGGGCGAGGTGTGAGATTGCTGAGAATGCCCACCCCCGTCGCCGTCTCAGCCAACTCTGACCAAACGGCCACCGTACAACATCCTGGTGTCGCAGGGTTCCCGTAATCCGCGATCACGCGGTCGACAGGAAGGAGCACATGACAGGCACCACACTGCGAAGCTGGATCGTCACCGGCGCACTCGCCGCCGGGGCGGCCGTCGGAGCGGCCGCCGTGGCGAACGCGGCGACCGGAGGCTCGTCCACAGGCTCGACCCAGGGCTCGGTGCCGTCGTTCGTCGCGAACGGCGCGCCGGGCCAGCCGCCGGGCCCGGGAGGCCCGGGGCATGGTCCCGGCGAGACGCTGCTGACGGGTTCAGCCGCGTCGAAGGCGAAGGCGGCCGCGCTCGCGGCAGTGCCCGGAGCGACGGTGCTGCGGGCCGAGACCGACTCGGGCCCGGCCGCCTATGAGGCGCACATGCGCAAGTCGGACGGCAGCATGGTGACGGTGAAGCTGGACAGCAGCTTCCACGTCACCGCCGTCCAGAACGGCATGGGCGCAGGGCCGCACGGGACACCGCCGGCCGGAGCGCCGAAGGGCGCACCCACCGGAGCCGCCTGAGAGCTCCGCACCTCGCGCCCGGCCGGCTCCCTCACCGGCCGGGCGCGCCGGCCCGGTGCGCTCAGCCGCCCGGCGGCTCGGGTGGCTCGTAGCAGTCGTGCTGCTCGATCGAGGCAATGTGGCCGTCCGCGAGCCGGTAGTGCGCCACGCACCAGGCCGACATCCGGGTTCCGGCCGGCCAGGGTCCTGCGTCGACGGCGAGCTCGCCGCTCCAGCGCATGCGCATGACGACCGTATCGCCCTCGGCCACGTGGTCGCGCGGCTCGTAGGACTGCCAGGCGAGCAGGGCCTGCCCCGCCTCGACGCCGGCTCGCACCTCCTGCCCATCTCGCGTGCCGCCCGAGGGCTTGAGCATGTTCGGCCGCTCGATCATGGTCACATCGGGGGCGAGCAGCTCGTCGAGCTCTGCCGGCGTGGGCCAGCGGTGGTCGAACAGGGCGAGGAACCGCTCCACGATGCGGACGTTCGGGTGCTGACCTTCTTCCGGCAGGATCAGCCAGTCGCGCGCTCGACCAGCGCGCCGATACGCGTCTCCACGTCCGGCGTCAGCTCGTCGATGGCGAAGGCGGTGGGCCACATGCTGCCGTCATCCAGGTTCGCCCGGTCGCTGAATCCGAACGTCGCGTAGCGCGTCTTGAACTTGCTGCGAGCCTGGAAGAAGCAGAGCACCTTGCCCTCCTTCGCGTAGGCCGGCATCCCGTACCACGTTCGCGGCGCCAGGTGCGGGGCCGCGGTCATGACCACCGAATGCAGGCGGCTCGCGGTCGTCCGGTCGGGCTCGGGCAGCTCCGCGATCTTCGCGAGCACCTCCTCTTCGCCGCCCTTCGATCGCCGCTCCGCGGCGCGCTCCTTCATCGCCGCCCGCTCTTCGGCTGAGAACGCTTCGCCCTTCGCCCTGGGACGTCGCTTCGCGTCTGCCATCGCCGCACCCTAGCCGACCGCGCGGAGGCATCGGCAACTCCCGGTGCGGCAGCGCGGGGGCAGCGGCCGCAGGCACGCTGTCCACGGAACGCAGGAACCACGCGAAAGGAGTGGACATGTCTCAGCTTGATGGAAACGTCGTGCTCGACCGGGTCCGAGCTCATGGTTGACGGCGGCGAGACCGCAGGAAACGCCACCGGCGGGTCGCTGAGCGCCTTGCTTGGCCCTCCGTCTGCTGTGGGCGGCGGCATAGCTGAACCGCCCAGGGTTCAGCACCCGCATGCCCGCAACCGGCCCGGGGCCTGTGCGGAGGCCCCGGGCCCGAGCCGGCTCAGACGCCGCTGCCCGCCCGTAGACGCGCCGTCAGTTCGATCTCCGGAACGCTCGCGAGCGCTCTCGAGATCGGGCAATCGCGCTTCGCCTGCTCCGCGAACCGTGTGAACTCGGCCTCGTCGACTCCCGGCACGTCGCCCTCGGCCTCGAGGTCGATCCGGGCCAGCGTCGGCGCGCCGTCGATGTTCCGCAGCTGTACCCGTGCGCTCGTGCGGACGCTCGTCGGCATGTGCCCGGCGGTGGCCAGGATGTTCGAGAGGGCCATGCTGAAGCAGGCGGCATGGGCGGCCGCGATCAGCTCCTCCGGGTTCGTCCCCTCTCCGTCCTCGAACCGCGAGCGGTAGGTGTAGTCACCCTCGAAGACACCGTCGCCGACCGTGACGCGCCCGGCTCCGTCCTTCAGGTCGCCGCGCCATTCGGCGCTCCCGTTACGAACCGCCATGTGATCCTCCTCGTGGTTGTCAGCCGCTTGCATGCCCGGGGTGCGGCCCGGGTGAACGCACCGTGGCCGTGCGGTACGGTGCACTCGTGTCGGAGCGACCGCCGTTCCCGCCGTTCACCGAGGAGACCGCGCGCCAGAAGGTGCTCGCGGCCGAGGCGGCCTGGAACACGCGCGATCCGGATCGGGTGGTGCTCGCCTACACCGAGGACACGGAGTGGCGAAATCGCGACGAGTTCCTGAGCGGCCGCGAGGAGGTGCACGCCTTCCTCGTGCGCAAGTGGCAGAAGGAGCTCGACTACGTCCTACGGAAGGATCTCTGGACGTTCGCCGGGAACCGCATCGCCGTGCGCTTCCAGTACGAGTGGCACGACGCCGACGGCCGGTGGTGGCGCTCCTACGGCAACGAGAACTGGGAGTTCACCGATGCCGGCCTGATGCGCCGCCGCGAGGCGAGCATCAACGACGTGGCGATCGCGGAGTCCGACCGCAGGATCCACGGGCCGCGGCCCGAGGGCGACGCGTCCGGCATCCCGCTGCGCTGATCGCGGGTCAGGCGGTCGCCAGCACGAGCAGGTTGCCCGACGGATCGCGCACGGCCGGGCCGAGCGGCGACCGCTCGACCTCGTGGCCCTCGCGGCCGATCCGCTCCACCAGCACCTGGCGGGCGTCGTCGTCCCCCAGCACGATCGTGGCGTGGCGCAGCGCGGCCATGTCCCCGTCCGGCGGCGGTGCGCCGGCGCTCTCCCAGGTGTTCGCACCGATGTGATGGTGGTAGCCGCCGGCGGCCAGGAACGCGGCCCGCGAGCCGAGCTGCGCCATCAGATCGAAGCCGAGCACGTCGCGGTAGAAGCTCACCGTATCGGCGATCTCGCGGACACGGAGGTGGACGTGGCCCATCAC
>DASSEV010000029.1:0-26688 GCA_035695105.1 Gaiellales bacterium | reverse complement strand
GTGCGCGGCACGTGGCCGGCCACGCCCCAGACCTCCTCAAGCGCGGCGGCGGCGGCGATCAGCTCCCATTCGCCGCGAAACCGGCCGACAATTTGCATCCCGACCGGGAGCCCCGCCTGGCTGAGCGCGCACGGCATGGCGATCACCGGACACGCGGTCAGCGTGATCGCCGAGGTGATCCGCAGCCACTCGACGTAGTTGTCGAAGGACACGCCGTCCACCTCCCGCGGCCAGCGGATCGAGACGTCGAACGGCGTCACGCAGGCGCTCGGACACAGCAGGGCGTCGTACCGCTCGAGCAGGGACGCGACGGCGTGGGCGACGGCGCCACGGGCGCGCTCCGCCCAGGCGATCCGCTGCGGCGTGAGAGCGAGGCCCTGCTCGATGTTCCACACGATGTCCGGCTTGAGCCGGTGCACGTCCCTCTCGTGGAGCTCCTCCATGCTCGACACGAAGCCGAGCGCACGCAGCACCTGGAACGCCTCCGGCGCTTCGCCGATGGCCGGATCGACCCGCTCTACGGCGACCCCTGCAGCCTCGAGCCGCTCGACGGCCCGCTCGCACGCCTCGCGCACGTCGGGTGCCACCGGCGTGATGCCGAGGTCGGCGCTGTAGGCGATCCGGGCCGGGAGGGAGGCCTGACCGGCGGCCTCGAGGAACGGCCGGGCCGGCGCCTCCAGCGACAGCGGGTCGGCTCCATCTGAGCCCGCCATCGCATCGAGGAACAGCGCCGCATCGGCGACCGACCGGCCCATCGGCCCCTCGACCGACAGCGTGTCGAACGGGAGCGGCGCCGGGCCGTTGGCGACCCTCCCCGGCGATGGCCGTATCCCGACCACGCCGCAGAACCCGGCGGGGGTGCGCAGGCTGCCACCGAGGTCGGAGCCGGTTGCGAGCCACACCTCGCCCGCGGCCAGGGCGGCGGCCGACCCGCCCGACGACCCACCGCAGGTCAGGCGCGTGTCCCACGGATTGCGCGTCTCGCCGAACACCTCGTTGAACGTGTTGGCCCCCGCTCCGAACTCGGGCGTGTTCGCCTTCGCGAGCACCACCGCGCCGCGGCCCTCCAGCCTGAGCACCATCGCCTCGGACGCCTCCGGGACGTGATCGGCGTAGATCGGCGAGCCGTACGTGGTGCGCACGCCCGCGACGTCGTTGAGATCCTTGACGGCGATCGGCAGCCCGGCCAGCGGTGCGTCACGGCCGGCGCGCCGCGCCGCTTCGCGGGCGCGCTCGGCGACGACGGTCGGCAGCGCGTTCAGCACGCCGTCGACCCGGTCGATGCGCTCGAGGGCAGCATCGACCAGCTCGAGCGCCGAGACCTCGCCCGCCCGGAGCCGGCGCACTGCCTCGACGGCGCTGATCCTCCACAGGTCGTCCCCCATGGCGCGCAAGCGTACCGACCGCGCCCTCTACACTCGGCGGGTGCCCTTCGACGACCTGTTCGAGCACCCCCCGACCCTCGAGGGCGGCGCCGTCCGCATGGAGCCGCTCGCCGAGCGGCACCGCGAAGGGCTCCGCGACGCGCTGAGCGACCCCGCCGTGTGGCGATGGACGCGCATCGACGCCTCCACCGGCCCAGCCGCATTCGACGCCTGGTTCGACGAGGCACTGCACCTGACCGCGGGCCGCACCGAGTTCGCCTTTGCGACCGTCGACCTCGCGGCCGGGCAGCCGGTCGGGAGCAGCCGGTTCCTGTCGTTCCGTCCGGCCGACCGTGGGCTCGAGATCGGCTGGACGCTCGTCGGGCCCACCGCCTGGGGCAGCGGCGCGAACAGCGAGGCGAAGCTGCTGATGCTCGACCACGCCTTCGCCCGGCTGGGCTGCGCCCGGGTGGAGTTCAAGACGGACGCACGCAACGAGCGTGCCCGCGCGGCGCTCGCCGCCCTGCCGTCGACGTTCGAGGGCATCTTCCGCAAGCACATGCTGATGTACGGCGGCCGCTGGCGCGACTCGGCCTGGTACGCGATCACCGACGACGACTGGCCGGAGGCCCGCGTGCAGCTGGAGCAGCGCGTCCGCAGCCAGGCGAAAGGAGCCTGATGGAGCGTCAGCGGTACTCCACCAACACGGTCTACGAGGAGCGCGTCGGCTACTCGAGGGCGATCCGGGTCGGGCCCCACGTGCACGTCGCCGGCACGCTCGGGATTGGGCCGGACGGCCGCCCGCCCGAGGGCGCGTACGCCCAGTGCATGGCGGCGTTCGAGCGGATCGCGGGCGCCCTCGAGGCGGTCGGCGCCTCCGTCGAGGACGTCGTGCGGACGAGGATGTACGTCGTCGACGTCGAGCGCCACCAGGAGGACGTCGGCCGAGCGCACAGCGAGTGGTGCGGCCACGTGCTGCCGGCGTCGACGATGCTCGGGGTGACCGCATTCGTCGACCCCGCCTTCGTCGTGGAGATCGAGGTCGAGGCGATCGTCGACGACGGCTGAACACGCCTTGCTAGAATGGCCGCCGCCTCGGGCGACTCGTGCCGCATTCGTCTAGGGGCCCAGGACGCCGCCCTCTCACGGCGGTAACACCGGTTCGAATCCGGTATGCGGTACTCCGGCGAACGCCGGTAACCAGGGTCAACAGCGACGCCTCGTTACCGGCGTTCTCCGCATGCCGGTCCGGCTACACGGGAAGCGCGCGGGTCAGCACCACGCCGGGCTCACCGTCCTCGATCGCTTCCCCCCACCGCTCCCATCCGCAGCGCTCGTAGAAGCCAGCCGCCTCTTCGGTGAACACCCAGAGCCGGCTGACCCGGTGGTCTGCGGCGAACCGCTCGAGCGCCGCGAGCAGGCGCCGCCCGACGCCCATGGAGCGGTACTCGGGGCGCACGACCATGCCGCACACCCATGGCGAGCGGTCCCGGATCGCATCGATCTCGAACTCGTGCAGCTGCACGGTGCCCACCGCGTGGCCCCCGGCCACGGCCAGGAACCCCGCTGACATCGGGGAGTGGAGCCGGCTGTCCAGCTCCGCCTCTCGCAGCCATCTGTCCCTGGGATCCTCGGCGTGCTCCGCCCCCCATTCGTCCCATGCGATGGCGACCACCTCGGGCACCAGCTCCGGGTGGTCGGCGAACGTGCCGATCTCGATGGCCGGTGGCGGCTCGGCCGGGTCTTCGCTCATGCGGTGAGCGTACCCGGAGCTACGGCCCTAGAGGATGCCCGCGTGCATCAGCACGGTGAGCAGCAGGATGACTGCGGACACGCCGATCGTCCCCAGCCCCTGCCGCCGCTGGCCGAGGGCGATCGCCACGTAGCCGAACAGCATGCCGATCGGCACCCACAGGAATGGCTTGAACCAGAAGGCGTAGACCGACACCGCCACCCCCAGCCCCGCCATCACCGCACCCAGCGTCTCGCCCGCGCTCTCCTCCGGCCGGCCGCCCGACCACGTTTCCGGCGCCTCGCGCCGGACTCCCAGCCACGCCTGTACCGGCCCGGCGTCCAGCGTTCGCACGAGGTTGTAGACGAAGACCAGCTGCCCGATCATGATCAGCGCCACGAACGGCAGCGCGATCTGGGTCAGCTCGAGGTACCTGTGCGGCAGGACGGCCCACCGGCGAGGAGCGCCGTTCAGTCCCTGGAGCATCCAGGGCACCACGCTGCCGTAGCCGCCGACAACAGTCAGCGCCAGATGCCAGTTCGCCAGCCTGTGCGAGTACCACTCGCGGCCGACCAGCGCCGGCAGGAACGCGTACACCGCAGCGAAGATGACCAGCCCGATGTTGAGCAGGGCCATGTTGTGGAAGTGGCCCACCACCCACAGCGTGTTGTGCGCGACCTGGTCGTACTGGATCGTCGCGAGGCCGACCCCCTGAAGTCCCGCCGTCAGCCACGACACCATCCCGACGCAGAGGAAGCGCGCGGCCGGCGTCCACATGAAGTCCGACCGGTAGATCGTGAAGCCGAGCGAGAACAGCGACAGCGCGCTCGGGATGGTGACGGCATAGGTCAGCGGCTGCATCCAGCTGTTCACCGCCTGCTGGTACGAGTTCGGGAAATCGGTGTACATGTGGTGCGCGCCGATCAGCACGTTCGTGATCACGGCGATCACCCAGCCGATGGCAAGCGCATGGCCGGCGACCAGCGGGCGCTGGGCGTAGCGCGGGATCAGGTGGTAGTAGACGGCCACGGCCGGGAACAGCAGCAGATAGACGACCGGGTGCCCGAACCACCAGAGCATCGTCTTGGCGAGCAGCGGGTCGATCGTCACGGACGGGTCCGCCGCCTGGACGATCATCTCCATCAGCAACACCGCCAGCGGCACGGTGGCGATGATCATGTCGATCGCTATCACGGTCAGCGGGATCACGGTGTAGGGCACCGGCCGGTCGGTCGCGAACCGCTTCGGCCACAGGATCCCCAGGCCGAGCGCGCAGCCGAGCCGGTTCCAGGGGTTCTCGGAGCGCGCCCGCAGCCCCGGTCCGGTGACGACGGCGAGCACGCCGAAGCAGTAGGCGAAGATTGACAGCCCCACCACCAGCACCGACGCCGAGAACAGCGCTGCCGCGAGCTCCGACCACTGCGAGGCGCTCTTCAGCGGCAGCGGGTAGAGGAACACCCAGGATCCGCCGAAGCCAAGTCCCAGGCACGTGATGACGATGCCCATAACGCCGACGATCATCGTCCACCAGCAGGCGACCGCCCAGCGCCAGCCCCACACGCCCAGGTCGAACCCGAGCTCGTGCAGCAGCCACCAGGTCACCCCCATCAGGGCGAAGGCGGCCCAGCCGACGAACGCCCCGAGCCCGTGCGCCGTCATCACCTCGTACCAGACCGCGGCGCTCAGCCGATGCACCTGGCCTTGGCTCTGGCGCAGCAGCGCGCCCAGCGCACCGGCGACGAGGAACATCGCCGTCGATGCCAGAACGTAGCGCATCACCAGGCCGCGCACGCGCTCGACGGGAACCGCGACCGAGTCGGCGCCGAGCCGGCCCGCCTCCTCCGCGGTCACCGTCGTCACGGCAGCACCCGGAACGTGGCCTGCATCAGGTGGTGGCCGACGCCGCAGTACTCGAAGCATCGCACCGTGTAGATCCCAGGCTTGCTGAAGGTGACGCGCAGCTCCTGCGGATGGTCCGGCATCATCTGCGCCTGGGCGACGAACACGCCGTTCGGGTCGTAGACCGCGAACGCGTGGTTCACGTCCCGGGACCGCAGGTGGAACTCGACCTGACGGCCGACGTGCATGGTGGTCGTCGAGAACACGAACCCGAACTGCTGCCCCGTTACGTCGACGATCTGCCGGTTCGGCTGCGCAGCCGCCCGCCAGGGCGTCTCGAAGATGGTCGCCGCCAGCGCCGCCAGCAGCGCCAGCATGACGACGTACATCCAGCCGTTCTCCCGTCGCTTCCAGGCCGAGACGCTCATCGGCTTCGCCCGTGCGGACGCCCGCGTGGACAGGAAGATCATGGCGAAGAAGGCCAGGCCGAGGGCGAGCAGGGCCAGGTAGATCAGGTTGTAGACCACCATCAGGTGGTTCACGCCCGCACCTCGGCTCCCGCCGCCATGCCGTCGTCGCAGCTCACGGCGCGACCATCGCCGACGACGCCCTCGCCGGCCACCGTGGAAGGCCGCCGGCCGCTCCGTAGTTCTCCGCAGTGAGGCGGAGCACACCCGGCGCACCCAGCGCTTTGAACCGGTCAAGTCATCCGGTAGGATTGCCGCCGCACGAGCGGGTCCTCTCGGGGGATTGGAGCCATCTGCAGCCGGTAGGGATGCATCACCGGAACGTGACGACTGGTGCGATCGCGGCCGCGATCATGCTGATGCTGCTCTGGCCGCAGCCGGCGGGAGCCGTCTCCGGCCCGCGCTTCCTGCTGGCGTCCGTGCCGGACGGGGCCATCGTCAGGGCTGCGCCCGCGGGCCGCGTAACGGCCGTCCTGCCCGGATCCACGCCGCTTGGCTCGCCGAGCTGGCTGTGGGTCGTCGCCACGGCGCGGCACGGCAGGTGGGGCCGCGTCGTGCTGCCGCTGCGGCCGAACGGCTCGACCGGCTGGATCGACCTGCGCCGGGCGCACACCGAGCGCACCACCGTGTGGGTGCGCGCCTCCCTGCGGGCCCGCCGGATCTGGCTGATGCGCGGCGCCCGGTCGCTTGCCACCTTCAGCGCGGCGATCGGAGCGGCCGACACGCCGACGCCGATCGGGCGGTTCAGCGTCACCGACCGGGTGCTGACCGGTGATCCCTATGGGCCGTTCGGATGGTTCGCCTTCGGCCTGTCCGGCCACCAGCCGCACCTTCCGCCCGAGTGGGCCGGAGGCGACCAGCTGGCCATCCACGGCACCGACGACCCGGCGTCGATCGGCACCCCCGCCTCGCACGGCTGCCTGCGGGTGTCGGCCGGCGCGCTGACGCGGCTGCGCTGGACGCTCGAGCTCGGCATGCCTGTCGTCATCATGCCCACAGCGTCCGCCGCGATGGGCGTGGCCCGCGCCGCGTCGCTGCCGGTGCTCCCAGGGCGACCGGCGCGGCATGAGCATCCGCTCCACCCCCACCCTGCGCCCGCGCCGCCGTCCGTCGGCATACCGGCCACCGGCTCACCCGCGCTGCCGGTGCCGGTGTCGTGGACGCCGTTCACGTTCCCGCCGGCGACCGCGGCCCCTGCGCTGGCACAGCGCCGGTTCGACGGCCCGGCCCACCGCCCGGTCACACGGACGCATGCGACGCCGGTGCATGCGCCGATGCGGCGCGTCTAGCTCAGGACTGGCCGTACCAGGCGGCCAGCTCGTCCCAGGCCGCCGGCTCGCTCCAGCCCAGCGACGGGCCGTTCGCCCGGTCCGTGTTCACCCGCATGGCCGGCTCCGACCAGTCCTCCTGGGCCACCAGCTCCAGCGGCGCGGCGATCCCCAGCCGGCCGCCGATCTCCCGCGCGAACCGCTCGGCGAACGCGCCCTGGGTCTCGCAGTATCCGCTCGGCCCGGTCGAGACCTCTCCCCCCGACGCGGGCATCTCCTCCGCGAAGCGAACGTAGGCGAGCGCCAGCAGCGAAACGGGGATGTTGTCGCGCACGTAGCCCGGCGTCCGCACCTGAGGCGTCTCGCCCGAGCGCCAGGCCCGCACGAGCGACCTCGTGAACCGCGGCTCCTCCATCGGCCCGAACGGGTTCGGGATCACGAACCGGCCGAACCCGATGCCGTTGCGCGCGCAGTGGTAGCGGAACACCTCGGCGGTGAACGCCTTCGACAGCCCGTAGGGCGAGAAGGCGGGCAGCGCGCCGTCGTCGCTGCGTCCGGCGCCCGGCTCGAACACGCTCCCGGTCACGAGCACTCTCGGAACGTGGCTCACCACGTCGGCCGCCCGCCGCGTGTTCGCCGCCAGCGCAGCCGCGACGTCGAACCCGGGGCTCCGGTAGCCCTCCACCTGCGCGCCGTGGACGCACAGGAGATCCCAGCCGCCGCCGCGTACGAGCTGCACGAACCGGTCGTCGCCGAAGCTGAGGCCGTCCACGGTCTCGCAATGGCGCGCGAGCTCCGCCACCCGCTCGGCGCGGACACCGTCGTAGGACGCCGACCGCAGCGTCGCGGTGACCTCGTGTCCGGCGCGGGCCAGCTCGCGCGCGAACCAGCACCCCGTGAACGAGCTTCCCCCCGTCAGGAGGATCCGCATCGTACTACGCAGCCTGTGCGGGGTCGAGCAGGTGCATCCGCCCGCTCAGCGTCCGCAGCCGCACGAACTGCGGCCCGCCGAAGTCCTCGGCGTTGAAGCCGTGGCGCCGGTATGCCTCATGCAGCTCCTCCATCCCGCTGCGCAGCGAGTAGCCGAGGCTGAAGTCGGGCAGCAGCCGGCCGAGCAGGTCGAAGTTCACGCGGTAGTCCCGCGGATCCGCGCCGACCTCGCCGGTGTACGTGATGCCCGCCGCGGGCACCAGGCGGCGCACCTCGTCGGCGACATCGCGCACCTGGTAGTTCTCGCTGTTGCCTCCGATGTTGACGGCGACGTTGTGCAGCCGCTCCCGCGGAGCCTCCAGGCACGCGACGAACGCCGCTGCGATGTCGCGGCAGTGGGTCAGCGGCCGCCACGGCGAGCCGTCGCTCATGATCCGGATGTCGCCGAGCGCGTGCGCGCAGGCGAGCAGGTTGTTGACGACCAGGTCGATGCGAAGCGCCGGCGAGTGGCCGTAGGCGGTGGCGTTCCGCAGGTAGACGGGTGAGAAGTCCGGATCCGCCATCGGCCGGACGGCGGCCTCGGTCTCGATCTTGCTCCGCGCGTAGGCGGTGAGCGGGTTCAGCTCCGCATCCTCGGCCAGGTCGAGCGTCGCGCCCTTCCCGTACACGGAGCAGCTGCCCGAGAACAGGAACCGCGGGACCCCCACCCGCTTGCAGATCTGCGCGAGCCGGATGGACGCGTCGCGGTTGACGGACAGGGTCAGCGCCTCGTTCAGGTCGCCCATCGGATCGTTCGAGATCGCGGCGAGGTGACAGACGGCGTCGTGGCCCTCCACGGCCCGCGGATCGAGGGTGCGGACGTCGGCGACCAGGTCACGGTCTGCCGGCGTCGACGGCTCCCAGGCGCATCCGGCGAACAGGTCGAGGTCGACCCCGGTCACCGTGTGGCCGTGCTGCTTCAGCAGGTCGACCAGATGGACGCCGATGTAGCCCTTGTGGCCGGTGACGAGAACGCGCATGGCTGCTCCTCAGGAGGCGGTGGTTGCGGGAAGGTCGAAGCTGCGCGCCGCCTCGTCGGCGATGTGGCGCGCGATCGCGAGCGAGGAGGTCGCTCCCGGTGAGGGCGCGTTGCGGACGTGCAGCGCCCGCTCGGTGTGCGAGAAGACGAAATCGTCGACCAGCCGTCCGTCGCGGCCGACGGCCTGGGCGCGGACGCCCGCGAACCCACCGGTCACGTCGCCGTCGCGCAGCTCCGGGACATACCGGGCGGCCGCAGCCACGAACGTGCCTCCCGGCAGCACGTGACGGAGCTCGTCGATCCCGGTCCGCCAGAACCGCCACGCCATCCGGTAGCTGCCCGGCCAGGTCAGGGTCGAGCGGATGTCATCCGGCACGACTCGGCCGAGGGCATAGCCGTCGCGCGCCCCGGCCAGCAGCGCGCTCGGGCCGATCAGCACCTCGCCGTCGATCCGGCGCGTCAGGTGCACGCCCAGGAACGGCAGCTCCGGGTCGGGAACGGGATAGATCATCCCCCGCACGAGCGAGCGCCGCTCGGGCCGCAGCACCCGGTACGCGCCGCGGAAGGGGACGATCCGTGGATCGGCATCACCGCCGGCCATCACGGCCAGGCGGTCGGACCACGCGCCCGCGCAGAACACCGCGTGCCTGGCCCGCGTCTCGCCCCGCTCGTGGACGATGCGGATGCGGCCGTTCGCCGGCTCGATACCGGTGACGCCGCACCCGGTGCTGATCGTGCCGCCCGCGGCTGACACGTCGTCGGCGAACGCCGCCGCCACTCGCGCGTAGTCGACGATCCCGGTCTGCGGCGAGTGCAACGCGGCGATGCCGGACGCGTGCGGCTCGATCTGGCGCAGCTCCTCCGCATCGACGCGTCGCAGCCCGGGCACCCCATTCGCCACGCCGCGGCGCTCGAGCTCGTCCAGCCGGGACAGCTCACCCGCGTCCGTGGCCACGATCAGCTTTCCGCAGCGCTCGGCCGGGATGCCGCGCGCGTCGCAGTAGTCGTAGAGCTCGCGCGCGCCGGCCACGCACAGCCGCGCCTTCAGCGACCCGGGCTGGTAGTAGACCCCCTGGTGGATGACGCCGGAGTTGTGGCCGGTCTGATGGGCGGCCACCGCGGGCTCGCGCTCGAGCACCTGCAGCGCCATGTCCGGATGCCGGCGCAGCAGCTCGCGTGCCGTGGCCAGCCCGATGATGCCTGCGCCGACAACGACGAGGTCGCACTCGCCGCGCGGCTCGCTCATCCGTGCCTCAGCGCCCAGTCGTAGGGGATCTCCGGCGAGAACGGATCGAGCCGTGAGATCTCCTGCGGGTCGTGCGGGTGGCTGGCGCAGTTGGCGATCATCGCCGGGGCCTGGCCGATGCCCTTGACGCCGTTCCAGACCATGGGCGGGATGCGCACGAGCACGTAGTTCGCGTCGCCGATGAACAGCTCCTGCAGCGCGCCGCGGGTGGGCGAGTCCACGCGGTCATCGTAGAGCACCAGCTTGACCTGCCCGGAGACGCACGCGTAGTTCAGGGTCATGACCGAGTGGATGTGCCAGCCCTTCACGACACCCGGGTTCACGGTCGAGAAGTAGATCTCGCCGAAGCCCTCGAAGTGCGCATCGTCTGCCCGCAGCATGTGCATCACGCGGCCGCGCTCGTCGACGATCTGGCGGAGCGGGAAGACCTCGACCCCCTCGATCATGCCGCCCTGCTCCGAAGCGCTGCCTCCGGGGAGACCGCCCAGTCACCTGCGCGGCGGCCGAGGTTGGGCCCGCCGGCGGCGCCGCGCTCGTCCCACACCCGCCACGGCGCGTGGCCGGAGTCCCACAGGCCGCGCAGCAGCTCGACGTCGCGCAGCGTGTCGGCGCATTGCCAGTAACCCTCATGGTGGTAGACCGCGAGCTCGCCGTCGGCGGCCAGCCTCTCCAGCGGGTCGTGCTCGAGCACGCATCGCGGGTCGGCGGAGAGGCGGTCGAACACGCCGCGCTCGAAGACGAAGAAGCCGCCGTTGATCCAGCCGGTCTCGGTCGGCTTCTCGGCGAACTGCCGCACCCAGCCGCCGTCCGAGACGAGCTGCCCGAACCGCGCCGGCGCGTGCACGCCGGTGACGGTGGCAAGGCGCCCGTGCGCGCGGTGGAACTCGACCAGCGCGGCGATGTCGATGTCGGCGAGGCCGTCGCCGTACGTGACGAGCACCAGACCGGCGTCGCCCAGGTGCTGCTCGATGCGCTTCACCCGGGCGCCCGTCATCGACGCGTCGCCGGTGTCTGCGCAGGTGACACGCCAGTCCTCTCCGTGCCCGGTGCCGCCGTAGCTGACGTCTCCTGTGCGCAGGTCGAATGTGACGTCCGAGCTGAGCAGGTGGTAGTCGAAGAAGTAGCGCTTGATCATCTGGCCGCGGTAGCCGAGGCAGAGGATGAAGTCGTCGAACCCGTGATGGGCGTAGGCCTTCATGATGTGCCAGAGCAGCGGGCGTCCGCCGACCTCGACCATCGGCTTGGGGCGGAACTCGGTCTCCTCGCGCATGCGCGTGCCCTGACCGCCGCAGAGCAGGACGACTTTGGCCTTCATGCCGCGGTCAATCGTCCGCGCAGTGGCTCACTTGAGATGGAGGCAGCTGATTGGGACGGCTCCAACCACCGGAAATCCGATCCGGCATGTGCGCCGTATCACAGGTACCAGAGGACAGGACGCCGCACACGGCGACCACCGAGCCTCTCGACAGACACCGACTGGCCGGGTGAACCGGCCATCGACAAGGAGATCCTCATGAATCGCAGCATCAGCATGCTCGCGGCCGCCGGCCTGCTCGCAGTCGTGCTGCTCGCAGCCGCGTGCGGCGGAGCGAGTGGAACGGGCGGGCTGTACGGCGGCTCCGCCACGAGCGCACCGGCGGCACCCGCCTCCGTCACGACCGCCGCCAAGGTCGGCATCGCGTCCACCGGACTGGGGCACGTCGTGGTCAACGGCTCCGGACGCACGCTCTACATCTTCGAGAAGGACACCAGGGGGATGAGCGCGTGCAACGGCGCCTGCGCCGCCTACTGGCCGCCGCTCGTGAGCAAGGGCAAGCCCGTGGCGCTTGCAGGTGTCGATCAGTCGCTCGTCGGAACCACGACGCGCGCGGACGGCAGCCAGCAGGTCACGTACAACGGCTGGCCGGTCTACATGTTCATCGGCGACAAGCAGTCCGGCCAGACCTCCGGCGAGGGCCTGACGGACTTCGGCGCAAGCTGGGATGCGCTGACGCCCTCCGGCACCAAGATCGAGGCGAACGCTTCCTCGGCAAGCGCGAGCACCCAGAGCGGCGGCTGGTAAGCGGCCCCTCTGCGCCGGCCGGCAGCAGCACGCCGGCCGGCGCACTCGCGTCTCAACTCCCCCGAAGCGGCGCCGATTACGCCGCACGATGTCCCGCCAGCCCAGCGCAGAGCAGATCCTGGCGCTGGTCGGCGAGTATGCCGCCGACCGCCACCAGGCCCGTCCGTTCGACCCGGACAATCCGCGCGTTCCCGCCTCCGGCCGCGTGTTCGGCCCGGAGGAGGTCGTGGAGCTGGTGCGGACGAGCCTCGACTTCTGGCTGACCGCCGGGCCCGAGGCAAGCGTCTTCGAGCGAGCGCTCGCGCGGCGCACCGGCCACCGCCACGCGCTGCTCGTCAACTCCGGCTCATCGGCCAACCTGCTGGCGTTGACCGCCTTGACATCGCCGAAGCTGGGCGACCGCCGCCTGGCCCCCGGCGACGAGGTGATCACCGTAGCCGCAGGCTTCCCGACAACCGTCAACCCGATCATCCAGAACGGCCTCGTCCCCGTCTTCGTCGACGTGACGCTGCCGTCCTACAACATCGACGTGACCGCGCTCGAGGGTGCGTTGTCTTCGCGGACGCGGGCCGTGATGGTCGCACACACGCTCGGGAACCCGTTCGACCTCGACGCCGTCACCGCGTTCTGCGAGCGGCATGACCTCTATCTGATCGAGGACTGCTGCGACGCGCTCGGCTCGACGTGGCGCGACCGTCATGTGGGCACGTTCGGCCAGTTCGCCACGCTGTCGTTCTATCCGGCCCACCAGATCACGCTGGGCGAGGGCGGCGCCGTGCTCACGAACCGCCCGAAGCTGAAGAAGCTGGTCGAGTCCTTTCGCGACTGGGGCCGGGACTGCTGGTGCGAGCCGGGCTGCGCCGACACCTGCGGCAAGCGCTTCACCCAGCAGTTCGGGACGCTCCCGTACGGCTACGACCACAAGTTCGTCTACTCGCACGTCGGGTACAACCTGAAGGCGACCGACATGCAGGCCGCGATCGGCACGGTGCAGCTCTCCCGCCTCGACGACTTCGTCGTGCGGCGCCGGCGCAACCACGCCGCGCTGCGCGAGGCACTTGCCGCGCACGAGAGCTTCCTGATCCTCCCCGAGGAGGCGCCCGAGGCGCACACCTCCTGGTTCGGGTTCGCCATCACCGTCCGGCACGACGCGCCGTACACCAAGCACGACCTGGTCACGCACCTCGACCGCAACGGCATCGACTCGCGACAGCTGATGGCCGGCAATCTGCTCCGCCAGCCCGCGTACGCCCGCGTCGAGCACCGCGTGGCCGGCTCGCTGGAGGCGACCGACGCGATCGCCGACGGCGGGTTCTGGATCGGGTGCTACCCCGGCATCGAGCAGGCCCACGTCGACCACGTCGCATCGGTGGTCGACGCCTTCCACCGCGGCGCCGCGCGGAGGGCCGCGTGAGCTTCGCGCCCGGGATCATGTACCGGTTCCGGCGCCCTCGCATCGTCGCCATCCTCCCCGCCTTCAACGAGGAGGACGTGATCGCCTCGGTGATCCAGCACTACCTGGACGACGGCGTCGAGGTCTACCTGGTCGACAACTGCTCCACCGACGGTACGGCCGAGATCGCCCGCCAGTGGCTCGGCAGCGGCGTCATCAACGTCGAGCGGTTCCCCGACGACGTGGGCGGCAGCGAGCGGGCCAGGAAGGAGTACATGTGGGGCGAGATCCTGCGCCGCAACGAGGCGCTGGCCGCAGAGCTCGGGGCCGACTGGTACATCCGCGCGGACGCCGACGAGTTCCGTGTCGGACCGTGGCCGGAGATGTCGCACGCCGAGGCGATCGGCCTGGTCGACGCGCTCGGCTACACGGCCGTCCAGTCCGAGGTGCTCGAGTTCCGCCCGACCGACGACCGCTTCCCCTCGGGCGGCGACCCGCGCGAGTTCATCCACCACTACGAGCCGGCCGAGTTCGCGAACACCCTCTGGATCAAGGCCTGGAAGCAGCCGCCGGCCGGCGTCCCGGTGCAGATCGCCCGCACCGGCGGCCATGCCGCCGAGTTCGAAGGGCGGCGCCTGTGCCCGGTGCACTTCATCTCGCTGCACTACCCGATCCGCACGCCGGAGCACGCGAAGCGCAAGATCTTCAAGGAGCGCCTCGAGCGCTACCCCGAGGAGGAGCGCGAGATGGGCTGGCACAACCACTGGGACGATCTCGCCGCCTCGGCCACGGACTTCCTCTGGGATCCGGCCGACCTGATCCGCTACGACCTCACCGAGGTGCAGAACCGGGTGCTCGCGCAGGGCGCGCTCGACATGATCCTCGCCACCCGCCTGCACGGGCTCGACCTCACCGCCCCGCCGGACTTCAACGAGCGGTTCGCATCCTGGTTCGGACATGCCTGCAACGCGGACGGCCCGCTCACGGTCGACGGCATGGAGGCGGCCCACAACGCCATGCGCATGATGGCCGCCGCCGCATACAGGGGGACGCCCGCCGTCACTCCCGACCCGCTGCTCACTCATGCGGCGCTGACGCTGCTCGAGGCCTCGATCGCGCATGCGCGCGGCCAGGGTTCGTTCCACAACGCGACCTACCTCAGCCAGTCGCGCGACGCCGTCCTGCCGCTGGCCGTCCGCCAGCACGAGCAGGCCGCCGCGGCGCAGGCTGCATCGGCCCCCGCAACGTCAGACGTGCCGCGCAACGCCCCCTGCCCGTGCGGCAGCGGCGTCAAGTTCAAGCGCTGTCACGGCATGGCGGCGGCCGCGTGACCCGCGTCTGCGTCGCCATCTCGGTCCGAAACGGCGAGGCGTTCCTGGCCGAGGCGATCGAGAGCGTGCTGTCGCAGAGCCACGGCGACCTCGAGCTGCGGGTCTACGACAACGGCTCCGCCGACCGGTCGGCCGCGATCGTCCACGAGTACCTGACCGACCGGCGCGTCAGCTACACCGCCAACGCACGGGACATCGGCTACTACGGCAGTCTCAACCGCGCCCTCGCCGAGACCCGCGCTCCGCTGTTCGTGCCCTTCGCCGCCGACGACGTGATGGAGCCGGCCAACCTCCAGCTGAAGGTGGCGGCGCTGCGCCGCACGGGCGCCGCCTTCGCCCACTCGCCGGTGCACCTGCTGGACGAGGCCGGCGGGATCATCGGCGAGCTGGGACGCCAGCAGGCGCCGCGCGAGCTGTACCCGGCGCCCGAGTTCTTCCGCCTCTGCGCGCCCGTCAACTGCATCACCTGCCCGGCGGTCGTCGTCGGCACCGCCGAGCTGCGCTCGATCGGAGGCTTCGACGGCCGCCTGCCGTACTGCGCGGACTGGTACGCCTGGATGCGCCTCGCGCTGCGACACGGCGTCGCGTACGTCGACCGGCACCTGGTCGGGTGGCGGCAGCATGCCGACAGCGGCACCACCGATTCGCTGCGCTCGGCGGTCTACGCAACCGAGGATCCGGCTGCGCTGGCGTCGGCCCTTGACGATCCGGCCCTGCCGGCCGGCTGGGAGCCGCTGCGCGCCCCGATGCTGGCGGCCTGTCTGGCGCGCATGGCGACGCACCTGGAGCGGGACGGCCACCGCCGCGCGGCTGCCGGAGGCCATGCGGGCTACGCGCTGGCGGGACGAGCGCTCTGCCTCGCCCCGACGAACCAGGAGATCCGAGGGCTGTTCACGGGGCAGGTGGCGCGGGCCGGCCTGACGGTGCCGGCGCTGCCGTTCGACGCGGTGGCCCTCCCGGCCTGTGAGCCGGAGGAGGTGGCCGCGGCGATCGACCACGCGCGCCTGCTCGACGGCGCCGGGCTGCTCGCCGGCTTCGCGCTCGGCACGCGGCCGTCGCAGGTCGAGCAGATGGTCGCGCTGGTCGAGCCCCTCCTGGCCGCCGGCCCGGAGCTCGGCATCGACCTCGTTCCCAGCGACGATGCGAGCGAGCTGTGGGTGCCTGGCAGCGTGGCCCTGGCGCCGTTCGGATCACCGCAGGCCGCGGACGCGGAGGCTCGGGGGGTTCCGGCGCTGCTCCACTCCATGCCCGAGCCGTTCTCCCGGCCGGCGGAGCCGCATCGCTTCGAGACCCTGCGGATGGCCGCATGAGCGCGCCGCGCGTCACGGTCGCCATCCCCACGCGCAACCGGGCCGCCTTCCTGCGCGAGGCGATCGCCAGCGCGCTCGCCCAGACCTTCGACGACATCGAAGTGCTCGTCTGCGACAACGCGTCGGAGGACGACACCGCCGCGGTGGTGGGCTCGTTCGCGGATCCGCGGCTGCGCTACGAGCGCAACGACCGCGACCTGGGGATGGTCGGCAACTGGAACCGCTGCATCGAGCTCGCGCGCGGCGAGCTGATCGCAAACCTGGCGGACGACGACCTGATGACCCCCGACCGCCTGGCGCGGCAGGTTGCCATCTTCGACGCCGACCCCGAGGCGGCGGTGGTGCACGGCGACGCGGAGATGATCGACGCCACGGGGCACGCGATCGGATCCTGGGCGGCGCAGGAGCTCGATCCGGGCGCCCTGCTCCACGTGCTCGTCCGCCATCACAACATCCTGGTCTGGCCGTCGACCACCATCCACCGCCGCGTCTTCGACGCGCTGGGCGGCTACGCGGAGGGCTACCGCATCGCCGCCGACCTCGATCTGTGGCTGCGCGCGGTGCCCGCGATGTGCTTCCGGCACACGCCCGGTGGGGCCGTGGTCCGGTTCCGGCGGCACGAGTCCGCCGGCTCGCGCGAGGACAACCGGGCGCTCGAGGTCGAGGAGGTCGAGCGGGCGCTGGCAGCTGCCGTCGAGCGGCTGGGCGCCGCCGCGCTCGTGCCCGAGGCAGATGGCGACGAGCGGCTCGCGAGGCTACGGCTTGCGGATCTGCTCGAGGAACGGACCCTGCCGTTGCCAGGACTGGCGCGGTCGCTGCGCGACCAGGCCCTCGAGGGACGGCCGCGCATCATGCTCACCTCGTTCGGATACAACGACAGCGGCGGCGGCACGATCGTGCCCCGGCAGCTGTCAGGCGAGCTGGTCCGGCGGGGCTGGGACGTCACCGTGTTCCACGCTGCGGTGCAGAGGCTGCCGGACGCCCCACCCTACGCGGTGCGCCGCTGGTACGAGGACGGCGTGCGGCTGATCGGCGTGCACAACCGACCGCATGGCCTGTTCGACCTCGGCAACCCCCAGCGCGAGATCGACGACCCCCCGATCACGGCGGCGTTCGCGGAGGCGCTCGACCGGCACCGGCCGCAGGTGGTGCACGTCCACAACCTGCACAACCTGGGCGCCGCCCTGCTCGACGAGATCGCCGAACGCGGCATCCCGGCCCACTACTCCACGCACAACTACTGGCCGATCTGCCCGCGCGCGTACCTCTACACCGAGCGGCTCGAGCTGTGCCAAGGGCCCGGCGACGGCAGCGGCTGCGCGACGTGCGTCGGCAGCCCCGACCGGCGCGGCCACCGGCAGCGCCTGATCGAGATCCGCAGCCGGTTCGAGCGCGGACTGACGTCGATCCTGGCGGTGTCGGAGGCGATGAAGCGCACGCTCGTGGCCAACGGCTACTCCGAGCAGATGATCGACGTGGTGCGCCAGGCGATGCCCCAGGAGGAGTCGATCTGGCGTGCGCTCGGCGCCGGGCGTCAGCCCGGCAGGGCCGGCGACGAGCTGACGGTCGGCTTCTTCGGGTCCGCCTATCCGCACAAGGGGCCGAGCCTGCTGGTCGAAGCCGCCCAGCGCTGCGCGACCGAGGTGCGGGTGCAGATCCACGGCGACGCACCCGAAGCGTTCGAGCAGCACCTGCGCTCGCTGGATCAGCGAGGCGTGGTCGAGCTGTGCGGTGCGTTCTCGCACGAGCAGCTGGCCGAGCGGCTTGCAGGCGTCGACGTCGCGGTCGTGCCGTCGCTCTGGTGGGACTGCGCGCCGCTGGTCGTGGCGGAGTGCATGGCCGGCGGCGTCCCCGTCCTCGCATCGCGGATGGGTGGCATCCCGGATTTCGTCCGCGACGGCGTCGACGGCCTCCTGTTCGACGGCCGGGATGCGGACGACCTGGCGGTGGCGCTCGACCGCCTGTCATCCGAGCCAGGGCTGCTGGAGCAGCTGCAGGCCGGGGTCGAGCCGCCGCGCCGCTTCGCAGACTACATCGACGAGCTCGAGCGGATCTACCGCGGTGAGCGGGCGGCGGACGGCACCGCGGCCACACCGCCGGTGACCGTGCGCTGGCGGGGCGACCAGCTCCGCAAGACCAGCCTGGCCGGCATCAACCGCGAGGTCTGCGCGCGGCTCGCGCAGGACGGGCGCTTCGCGGTCGAGCGGGTGCTTCGCAGCGGCGAGGCGTTCGACCCGGTGCTGCAGCACCCGGCCGAGATCGAGGTGCGCCACCAGTGGCCGTACGACTTCGGGCCCTCGTCCGCCCGGCTGGCAGTGATCCAGCCCTGGGAGTTCGGGGCCATCCCGCAGGAGTGGGTCGAGCCGATCCGCAGCAACGTGGACGAGATCTGGGTTCCGAGCGAGTACGTCCGGCAGATGTACATCACGGGCGGCGTCGACCCGCAACGGGTCACGGTCGTGCCCAACGGCGTCGACCTCGGCCTGTTCCGGCCGGACGGACCGGACTTCCCGCTGGACACGCCGGAGGGCACGCGGTTCCTCTTCGTCGGCGGGCTGATCGAGCGCAAGGGGCCGGACCTGCTGCTGGCCGCGTACCTCGACGCGTTCCAGGGACGCGACGACGTGACGCTCGTGATCAAGGATTTCGGCGCGGACACGATCTACCCCGGCGCCGACCGCACACGGCTGGAGCAGTACGCCCGCGATGGCACGCTGCCGCGGATCGTCTACCTGCACGGCGACCTGTCCGACGAGGAGATGGCAGCGCTCTACCGCTCGTGCGACGTGATGGTGCTCCCCTACCGGGGAGAGGGGTTCTGCATGCCGGCGCTGGAGGCGATGGCGAGCGGGCTCCCGGTGATCGTGCCGGCGGGAGGCCCGACCGACGAGTTCGTCCCCGACGCGGCGTGCTGGCGGGTGCCGGCACGACGGGCGTACAAGGCCGTGAACCGCGTCGACGAGTGGGTCACGGCGAGCACGCCGTTCATGCTCGAGCCCGATGTCGGCGCGCTGCGCGACCTGCTGGTCGAGGCGGAATCAGATGCCGCTGGACGGCGGGCGCGCGGAGAGGCGGGCGTCGCGGCGGCGGCGGCGGCGTACGGGTGGGATGCGATCGCACGGCACTACGCCGAGCGGCTGAGCGCGATCGCCGCCTCGCCGCCGCGATCGGCACGGCCTGACGTGGTGCCGTTCCGGCTCGAGGGCACGGCAGAGGCCAGGCTGCTGGCGACGCCGGCGTGGCGGGGCAGCGACCGGCTCGGCGAGCTGCTCGCCGCGTGGACGTCGGCGACCTCGCCCGGGGAGGGTGCGTGCCTCTACCTGCTTGCAGACCGGCGGATGCACGGGGGTGGCGACGAGCTCGCAGCGCGGGTGATGGACGCCGCCGCGGCGGCCTGCGCCGATCTCGATGCGGGCGCCGACGTGACGATCGTCGTGCAGCCCTACCAGCCGGGCCTGGAGGCGTCGGTGCACGCGGCCGTGAACGGGTTCGTGCGGCTGCACGGCGCCGATGCGGGCGGCGCGCGACTGGCGGCCGCCGCCGGCAACCCCGTGCTGCAGCCGCAGCCGGAGTCGCTGGAGGTCTGGCTGGCCTGTCTGCGTCGTGCCGCGGCCTAGCGAGAGCTAACGCGAGCGGAGCTTGCCGCCGCGATGCAGCAGGCGCAGGGCCGCCGCCGCCCAGACGGCCGTCACCACGACGAGGCCCGCCTCCACGGCGAGGAAGGTCTGCAGGTCGATGTCGCCGACGAGCCAGTGGTAGGGCATCCCCGTCAGCCCACCGGTGGCGGCGCACACGCCGCCGAGCACGGCCATGACGCGGGACATCCGGAAGGCGCCCGCGCTTCGGGGGTCGCCCGGCATGTGGCTGGTGAGGAGCGCGATCATGCCCGTGATCAGGCAGCACACGCCCGCGAAGAGCATCGCCGCTCCGGCGGTGCGTGACGCTTCATACAGCAGACCCGTGATCACCCTGCGAGCGTACGGGTGGTTTCACGGCCTGGCAACGGTCCTCACACACTCCATACAGTTGTCGGCGCGCCCGGGGGTACGATCGGAATGCTGGGACGGGTACCCGAGGGGAGGCGACTGGTGACGTTCTCATCCGAGCGCGATTGGCCCGGCGGAATCGCCGCGATCACGCTGTTCTTCGACGATCTCGAGGCCGGGCGCCGGTTCTACGAGACCGTCTTCGGGCTCACCGTCGTCCATGAGGACGACGACTCCGCCGTCTTCCGGTTCGGTCAGACGCTGCTCAACCTGCTGCGGTCCGCGGAGGCGCCCGAGCTGATCGAGCCGGTGCCCGTCGCCCCCGCCGATGCGGGGGCGCGCTTCCAGTTCACGCTAGCCGTCGACGACGTCGACGCAGCCTGCGAGGAGCTGGCACGTCGCGGCGTCGAGCTGCTGAACGGCCCCGTCGACCGGCCGTGGGGCGTCCGCACCGCGGCCTTCCGCGACCCGGGCGGGCACGTCTGGGAGATCGCCGCCTGAGCCTGGGAGCCGGGTCAGCGACCGGTCAGTTGCCGGGCTTCTTCTTCGTGCTCTTCGCAGCCGATGCGGCCGCTGCCTGGCCGGCCGCCACGCCCGCTGCGTAGCCGGAGTTGTAGCCCTCCGTGTGGCCCTTCTGGTAGCCCGCTTTCCGGCCCTTCATCACGCCGGCGACCATGCCGTCGTGGCGGCCCTGCGCGTACCCGGCGTCATGGCCCGTGCTCTTGCCCTTCACGAGGCCCTCGGCGTACCCAGCGTCGTGCCCCTGCTGGTAGGCCTGCCGCTTGGCGATCGTCAGATCCTGCTGCGAGATGCCGGATCCGCCGTGAATCGTGTAGGCGGCGAGGCCGACCGCCATGGCCATCATCGCCGCGAGGCCGAGCGCGAGCAGCAGCGCCGCGAGGCTGAACCGCGGCAGCGTGACCGGGAGGGTGCGTGACGTGGAGCTCGATTCCATGGGGATCCTCGAGCGTCCTTAGCCCTCCGTGACGAATCTCCTTCCCAGCGCGGCGATCCGCGCCAGCGACTCGTCGCGGCCGAGCAGCTGCAGGCTCTCGAACAATCCGGGGGCAACCGTCCGCCCGGATATGGCCACGCGAACCGGCCCGAACAGCACCCGCGGCTTCAGCCCCGTCTCCTCGCACGCGCCGCGCAGCGCCTCCTCGATTGCCTCCGCGTCCCAGTCGGCCACCTGCTCGAGCGCGGCGCGGGCCGACTCGAGCGCACGCGGCGCGTCGGGGTCGTCGACGACGCGGCGCACCGCCTCCTCGTCGTACTCGACCGGGCCAAACAGGAAGCCCGCGAACCCTTCGAACTGCGAGAGCTCGCGCAGCTTCTCCTGGACGATCGGCGCGACCTCGGCGACCCGCTCCGGCTGCGCGGCGAGGGCGGAGCCCTCCAGGTCGAGGTAGCGCTGGAGCTCCGATGTGAAGCGGCCGGGCGTGAGCAGGCGCAGGTGCTCGCCGTTCAGCCACTCCAGCTTCGCCTCGTCGAAGACGCCCGGGCTCGGGTTGACGCGCTCCAGGGTGAAGCGCTCGACCAGCTCGTCGCGCGTCATGACCGTCGTCCGGTCGTCGAAGCTCCAGCCGATCAGCGCGAGGTAGTTGACGACGGCGTCGGCCAGGTACCCGCGGTCGCGGAACTCCTCGACGGACACCGCGCCGTGCCGCTTGGACAGCTTCTTCTTGTCCGGGCCGAGGATCATCGGCAGGTGGCCGAAGCGGGGCTCGGGCGCGCCCACCGCCCGGTAGACGGCGAGCTGGCGCGGCGTCGAGGACAGCAGATCCTCGCCGCGCAGAACGTGGGTGATCGAGGCGGCGATGTCGTCCAGCGGGTTCGCGAACTGGTACGTAGGCGTGCGATCCGAGCGCAGGATGATGAAGTCGCCCTGCAGGGCGTTGTCCCAGCGAACAACGCCGCGGATGACGTCCTCGATGACGGTCTCGCCGGCCGGATCGAAGACCAGCCGGATGGCCGGTGTGCGGCCCTCCTCCTCGAACTTCCGGCGCTCGGCATCGGTCAGCCGGCGGCAGCGTCCGGAGTAGGTCAGCGGCAGGCCCTGCTTCTGGCGCTCGCTGCGCTCGGCGTCGAGCTCCTCTGCCGTGCAGTAGCAGGGATACGCCCTGCCGTCGGCGACGAGGCGCTCCGCGGTGGACACGTACTCGTCCATCCGCTCGGTCTGCCGGGTCGGGCCCTCGTCCCAGTCGATGCCGAGCCACTCGAGCACCCGCAGCGCCTGGTCGATCGCCTCCGGGGTCGAGCGGGCGCGGTCGGTGTCCTCGAAGCGCAGGACGAGCACGCCGCCGGTGTGACGGGCGTAGAGCCAGTTGTAGAGCGCGGTGCGGGCGCTGCCGACGTGGAGCAGCCCGGTGGGCGAGGGCGGGAAGCGGACGCGGACGGCCTCGTTCGGCATCGCCGGATCGTACAGAGCAGCCGCGGCGCGCCGCGATGGAGGCGCGCCTTCGAATACGCGTCCAATCCGCTCCGGCCTGAGTCGCGGGGGCGTCGTATGATCGCCGCGGCGACCGGGCGGCACGGGGCCGCCTTCGCCGCGAGCCAAGGGAGGCGTGATGCACGCAATCATCCGAAGCTACTCGGACCCGAACCTCGCCGACATTCTCGTCAGCCACCGAGACGAGGTGGAGGAGGTGATCCGCGCGGTCCCGGGCGTCCGCAGCTACACGCTGATGCGCACGCCGGACGGGTGCGCGGCCGTCGTCGTGGGCGATGACGAGGGGGCGATCAGGGGCAGCACCGAGGCCGCTGCCCAGTTCCTGCGGGAGAAGGCCCCGTCCGCCGCGGCCCCCACGGTCGTGACCGGCGAGGTGATCGTCCAGCTGGGAGCCGGCGTCACGGCCTGAGCAGCGCGTGCCGGCGGCGGGCCGAGCCGGCCGTTCAGGCCCGCCGCCTACACTGCGCCTCATGCTGCTCGGCGCCCACGTCTCCAGCACCGGCGGGATCGACACCGCGATCGACCGCGGCGAGGCGATCGGCTGCCGGTCGATCCAGATCTTCAGCCAGAGCACCCGCATGTGGCGTCAGACCAACCACACGCCGGAGGCAATCGCGCGCTTCCGCGAGCGCCGGCCGCAGGCGGGGATCGACGCCGTCGTCATCCACGCCACCTACCTGATCAACCTGGCCGCAACCGACGACGCGGTCTACGGCAAGTCGGTCGCGGCGCTGTCCCACACGGTCGGCGTCGGCGAGCGGATCGGCGCCGACGGCGTCGTCTTCCACGTCGGCAGCCACCTCGGCCGGGGCCTGGACGCGGCGTTGCACCAGATCGTGCCGGCCCTGCAGGTCGTGCTCGGCAACCGGTCCGACGACGCCCCCTGGCTGCTGCTGGAGAACAGCGCCGGCCACCAGGGCACGATCGGCGTGACGATCGAGGAGCTCGCGCTGATCATCGACGACCTGGGACGGCCGGACGGCGTGGGCATCTGCCTCGACACCTGCCACCTGTTCGCATCGGGCATCGACATCACCTCGCCGGACGGCGTCGACGCACTGCTGGCCGAGGTCGACGAGCGCATCGGCCTCGACCGGCTGCGATGCCTGCACGTCAACGACTCGAAGCTGCCGTTCGGCTCGAACCGCGACCGGCACGCGAACGTCGGCCAAGGCGAGATCGGCGAGGGCCTCTCCGTGATGCTCGGCCACCCCCGGCTGCAGCACCTGCCGGCGATCGCCGAGACGCCCGGCCCCGACAACCGCGGCCCCGACGTCGCGGAGATGCAGCGGCTCGAGAGCCTCCACCAGGCAGGCGTGGCGCTGTGGCAGTCGGTGACGTCCTCGACATAGGAGCGGCGCGGCCGCTGCCGGTCTCGGAGCTGGACTTCCGCTTCACCCGCTCCGGCGGCCCCGGGGGTCAGCACGTGAACACCTCGAGCACGCGCGTCGAGCTGCTGTTCGACGTCGCCTCCTCCCCCACGCTCACCGACGACGAGCGGCAGCGGGCCATGCGACGCCTGCGCTCGCGGCTCGACGCCGACGGCCGCGTGCGCGTGGTCGCCCAGGACGAGCGCAGCCAGATGCGCAACCGTGAGCTCGCAACCAGGCGGTTCACCGATCTGATGCGCCGAGCGCTCGCCCCGCCCGCACCGCCGCGGCGCCCCACGCGGCCGACGCGGGCGGCGACGGCGAGGCGGATCGCCCAGAAACGGCAGGCCGGCGAGACCAAGCGGCTGCGGCGGCCACCCGATCCCGGCGACTGAGCGAGGGGCAACCGACTCCTCGTGGCCTAGCTGCCCGACATTGGCCACAGCCATACTCGCCGATCGTAGGGCCTTTGCGACGTCAGCCAAGTGGTCGGTGGTCTCGACCCTGAGGGAGTCTGCCCCGTGGCCCGACTCACTCTTTCGGGGGAAGAAGGCCCGGCGCCGAGGGGCCGAAGATTGTGTCGGATTGCCCCGCGACGGTCGGAGGAAGAGGATGCTGTCCATCCGAGTGCTGCCTTGCGCTGCGCTACTTGCTGCGGCACTGGCGATCGCGCCTCCAGCAGCGGCAAGCGCCTCGCCGAGCGACTGGTTGCAGAGCGGTGCAAACGCTGCGCGGCATGCCGACAACCGGGGCGAGACGATCCTCAGCCGGTCAACCGTCGCCGGCCTGCGCCAGAGCGCCATCACGTTCCCCAGCGACTGCAACGCCGGTCGGCCGATCTTGAGCGGCGGCGTCCTCTACACCGCCGTCCACGTCGCGAGTTCGTGCCAGATCGAGGCGTTCGCCGACAACGGCGCGTCGATCTGGACGACGAACACTACGGGGGGCAGCTACTCGAATAACTTCGCCGTCGCAGACGGCGTCTTGGTGGCGCCAGATTTCTTCGGTGAGCTTCGTGCCTTCGATACGACGGATGGCTCGCTGCTTTGGACGGCACCGTCGGGTGGCTCATCGGCCCAGCCGGTGATCGACAACGGCGTCGTCTACGTCGATTACGGCCACGTCCAAGCCCTTGATCTGCATACCGGCAACGTGCTTTGGACCGGGCCGGTGATTGACACCAACGGACAAACCACACCAGCCGTGTGGCACGACGAACTGTTCGTTGTCGTCAACAGCGCGATCTACTCCTTCGACACCGGCGACGGACACAACCTGTGGTCCGCCGTGTGTAGCGGCCCGATAGGTGGCGATGCGTCACCCATGATCCTGAAAGGCATCGTCTATGTCAGCAGCAAGTGTGCTGTGGACGCCGTCACGGGTGACACCGTCGCGCTGAAGGTGCCCAAGAATCTCCAGCTTCCGACGTCCGCAGATGCAACCGGCGGAGCGCGAATCTTCGGTTCCTACCGCTGGGGCACATCCTCGAGCCGGCAGTACGCAACCCTTGAAGCGTTCACGCCAGGGATCGGTGGCCAGCTCTGGCACCACGACTTCCCCTTCAACATCTTCAGCGGCGCCTGGCCCTTTGGGTACGGCCCCATCGCCGCAAACGGGGTGCTGTACGTGGCCGACCAGACCACGTCCAGCCCGACAACGCAGACGACGATCTTGAGGGCCTTCAACCCGCGCACCGGCCGCCAGCTCTGGCACTCAAAGCCAATCAACGCCTGGATCTTTGGGATCAGCGTCGCAGACGGACGACTCTGGGCGAATGTCGTCGGCGGAACCATCCGCAGCTGGACGCTGTAGGCGGACGCACGCCCGCGCTCGTTCCTTCGATCGCCTAACCGTGAATGGTGACCGGTGCGCCCAGCGGCACCACCCGGCGCAGGAGCCCGAGCGCGGCGTTCGGCACCCGGATGCAGCCGAGGCTCGCGTAGTGGCCGATCGATGCCGGCTCGGCCGTGCCGTGGATCGCGATCTGGTCGCCGCCTGTCCATCCCGGCAGCACGTGCTCCTGGTGGGCCGACAGGCCCAGCGCGAACGTCCCGTAGGAGCTCCACGACGGGAAGCGGACGCGGTCGGTGACCGAGAAGCTGCCGGTCGGCGTGGGCGTCTGCGGCATGCCGGCAGCGACCGGGAAGGTACCGAGCACCTGCGCGCGGCTGAGCACCCGCAGCCGCAGCGTGGCCAGGTCCACGTCGATGTGGATCGGTGTCCATCGCAGACGGAGCCTGCGCAGGTCAACCCGCGCGCGCTGCGGGCGCCCACCCGTCGGGACCAGCGCGGTGCCGTGCATGCCGCTGTGCCGCACGATCAGGAGCCAGGTCTCGTTGCCCAGCGCCGTGCGCGGCATGACCGTGCCCGCGGTGGTGCGGATCGGCCCGGTCACGTGTCCGAGCAGGAACTCGCCGGGGTGCGGAGCCGGCGGGATCGACCACGCGGGCCGGTTCGGCTTCGGCGCCGGCTCGGTGCCGGCGGTGGCCTGCCCCGGGCCGCCGTTGTGGGCGGTGCCGGCGCCCATCGCGACCAGTCCACCGACCGCGAGTCCGGCAACTGCCAGCACCCGCACCAGGATGCGTGTGCGCCTCACTCGGGCGGCCGTCCGTTCTCGATGACGCGGAAGGACGGCCGGTCTGGCAGCTCGTCGAACTCGGGGTTGACGCAGCCGAGCGGCTCCTCGCGATGCTCGTACGCGCGCTCAACCTCCGCGGGGCAGATCGGCAGCGGCTCGCGCACCGCCCGGATCGGACCGAAGCCGTTACGGCGCCGCCGCGCGCGCTCCAGGTGCTCCACGTCGATCGCGACGGCGAAGATCCCGTGCGTGCAGCCCGCGTACCGCCGCCCGAACGCCTCGTAGGCGTACATGAACGGGCACGACTGCTCCAGGCAGCGCTGCGGGAAGATCACCTTCTGGCAG
>DASSEV010000028.1:0-56070 GCA_035695105.1 Gaiellales bacterium | reverse complement strand
GAACGCCAGCTCCTCGGCGCTCGGGAGCTCAACCGGCGATTCGTTCGCCTGCAGCGATCTGCTCCTTGAAGATGTCCTCCATCGACCAGCCCTCCTCGTGGCGGGCGATCTGCCGCTCGGCCGCGTTCCGCTCGGGGATCGCGAGCCAGGGCGTCACGCCGAGCTCGTCGGCGACCGGCGCCGCCCACTCGAGCAGCTGCTCGAGGCGCTTGCGCGCGGGAATCGACTCGCCGCGGTCGAGGTCGAGCAGCTCGCCCGAGAGGCCGTTGCGGATCGCGCGCCAGAGGTTCTCCTCGAGCAGCCGGTGCGGCCAGGACGGGAGCGGCTCGCCCTCGTCGAGCGCCCGTGCGCAGCGCGCAGTCAGGGCGTAGATGAGCGCCGCGAGCGAGCGCGCCTCGCCGAGATCCGGCTGCGCGTCGCAGATGCGCGTCTCGACCGTGGGGTACTGCAGGTGCGGCCGGACGCTCCACCAGAGCTGCGTGTGCTCGGTGACCGAGCCGGTCTCGTAGAGGAAGCGGACGTACGACTCCCAGTCGTCCCACCCCTCGAACCAGTCGGGGATGCCGCAGCGGGGGAACATGCGCGTGAACACCTGCGTGCGCGCGGAGTGCAGGTGCGAGAAGACGCCCTCGACGAACGGCGAGCTGGCGGAGAGCGCGAGCAGCTCGGGCAGGAAGTTGCGCATCGCGCTGTTGACGCGCAGCGCGCGGTCGGCGCCGTTGATGCCGACGTGCACGTGCAGGCCGAACGTGTTGTTGCGCCAGGCCACATAGCGCAGCGTCGACTCGACGATCGCGTAGTGGGGCGTGTCGATCACCTGCTGATCCTGCCACCGCGAGTACGGGTGGGTGCCCGCCGCGCACAGCCGGTAGCCGAGCGAGTCGGCCAGCTCCAGCAGGTCGACCCGGCGGCGGGCCATCGTCTCGGCCGCCTCGGCGAACGTCTGGCACTTGCCCGTCTTGACCTCGACCTCGGACCGGATCAGCTCTCCCGCGACCATGCCGTCGAGCGACGGATGGCCGGCCGCCGCCTCCGCGAACCGCTCGAAGCCGGCGGTCATCTCGAGCGTGTCCGGATCGAGGATCGCGAACTCCTCCTCGACAGCGATCGTGAAGTCCTCCGCCTCCTCGAACTGGCGGCGCGCGGCCTCCAGGGCCTCGAGCGGATCGGTGATCTTGGGCGAGTCCCCCATCGGCAGCGGCAGGTTACCGGAGCAGTGGCGATCGGCGGCCGCTCGGTGAACCAAAGGTGCCTGGCACTTTTCGTTCACGACGCGTGGGGTGACGCGTTCGCAGCGTGTGGTCACCCGACCGTGACGGTCAGCGGCCGCGCACGAGCCCGCGGCGATCCATCACGCCCCAGTGCCCACGGTGCTTCGACCGCAGCGCCTGCGTCAGCGCCGCCAGCCGCCAGACCGCGGTCAGCTGCCGGTAGCCCACCTGCTCCAGCACGCTGTAGAACACCAGCCCCGCCAGCTGGCTCAGCTTCGGGTACCGCCGCAGCGAGGCCTCCTCGAGCGCCAGCGCCGTGACCGACAGGAACATGCCGAACACGAGCGAGACCAACATGAACGCGACCAGGAACCGGACGCTCAGCAGCCTCAGGTACCAGCCCGCGGCGACCGCCCCGATACCGGTCAGCTCGATCACGGGACCAAGCAGCTCGAAGGCGATCGTGGCCGGCAGCGCCACCAGCCCGACCATGCCGTACCGGCCGCGGCCGACCATGTGGCGGTGGAGCCAGAGGATCTCGGCCAGCCCCCGCTGCCACCGGTTCCGCTGCCGGCGCAGCACCGCCAGCGACTCCGGCGCCTCCGTCCAGCAGACCGGATCGGGCACGAACGTGATGCGGTAGCGCCGGCCGGCGTCGCGCATCGCACGGTGCAACCGCACGACCAGCTCGCCGTCCTCGCCCACCGTGTCGACGCGGTACCCGCCGACCTGGCGCACGATGTCGCGCCGGAACACGCCGAACGCTCCGCTCACGATCAGCAGCGCGTTGACGCGGCTCCACCCCGCCCGGGCGGTCAGGAACGCCCGCAGGTACTCGACCACCTGGATCGCGGCGAGCCGCGAGCGCGGCAGCGCCACCTCCTCCACCCTCCCCTGCTCGATCCGGCAGCCGTTGGCGATGCGGACGATGCCGCCCGTGCCGATCACCTCGTCCGGATCCTCCACAAACGGCCGGCATGACAGCAGCAGCGCATCCGCGTCGAGAATCGCGTCGGCGTCGATCGCGCACACCAGCTCCTCGTCCGCCAGGTTGATGCCGCAGTTGAGCGCGTCGGCCTTGCCGCCGTTGATCTTCTCCGCCACCAGCAGCCGCGGCTCGACGCGCGAGCGCAGGACGCGGCGCACCGGGGCGGTCGGGATCTCGGGGACGTACACGCGCGGAAACGCCTCGAGCGCGAACTCACGCTCCAGCCGCTCCACCGTCTCGTCCGTCGAGCCGTCGCTGACGACCACCACCTGGAACCTCGGGTAGCGGAGCGCCAGCAGCGACCGGACGCTCTCGACGATGCACTCCTGCTCGTTGTGGGCGGGGACGATCACCGTCACACCCGGCGCGAGCGGCGAGCGCAGCAGGTCGTCGATCGCCTCCGTCCGGCCCCGCTGCACCCGGTCGAGCATGGCCCGTCCGGCGTGGTAGAGCAGGAGCAGGTACATCAGGTTCATCAGCGCGAAGTAGGCGAGGACGACGTGGTTGTAGCCGTAGACGAGCTGCTCGAGGGGGCTCATCGCCATCCCCAGGCGAGCTCGGCCTCGGCCTCCGCGACGAAGGGCGACCCGGAGCTCTCACCGACGCCCAGCACCACTGCCGCGCGGGCGGCGGCGCGCCGCACCTCGGCGTGGCCGTCGTCGAGCGCACGCTCCACCACAGCCGCCGTCTCCGGCGCCGCCAGCCGTGCGGCGGCGTCACACGCCATGCGGCGAACGGACGGCTCCGCGTCCGCCGTCGCCGCCGCCAGCGACAGCGCCGCGTCCAGGCCGCCCACCCGGCCCAGCGCCTCACAGGCTGCGACGCGAACGTCGACGACGGGATCCGTCGTCGCGGCAGCCTGCAGCGCGGCGACGACGTCGGCGTCGGCACCGACGCCCATGAGCCCGACCACCCGGCATGCGACCACCCGCACGCGCCGCTCGTCCGACGCCAGGGCTCCGAGCAGCCACGGCAGCGCCGGCTCGCCGATGTCGAGCAGCGCCTGGGCGACGATCCCGGCCGGGACGGAGCCTGCCGCGCAGGCGCCGATCAGATCCACCGTGCCGCGCGCGTCGCCGACCCTGCCGATGGCACGCGCGGCCGACACCCGCACCTGCCGGCTGCGGTCGAGCCGCAGCGCATCCGCCAGCTCGTCGACCGACGAGACGACGCCGAAGTCGCCGAGCGTCTTCGTGGCCGTCCCGCGCCGCCAGGCGCGCACTGCATGCAGGTCGCGCGCCGCGGCCGCCGCGTATCCCTGGTCGGCCACGAAGGCGGCCACGCGCGCGCGAGACTCGCCGCGGACGGTTCCGGCGTACTCGGCGAGCAGCTCGCCCACGGCCGACCGCTGCTCGGACGTACGTAGTCTGGTCAGCGGCTCCGGCGGCGTGTCGTCGTCGAGGCCCACGAACTCGACCACCGCGTCGCGATAGCGGTCCAGCAGCAGCTGCCGGCGCCTGCCGGCCCGGGCGATGGCCACGCGCCGGCCCGTGAGGACGAGCGCGAGCATCGAGATCACGGCCAGCTGGGCAGCCGCGAGCAGCTCGACGGCGACGATCACCGCTTGCTGAGATGGGCGCCGATGCGCACCCGGAGCTCCTGCGGCGAGAACGGCTTCGTGATGTAGTCGTCCGCGCCCAGCGAGAATCCGACATCCACGTCGCGATCCTGCGCCCGCGCCGTGAGCATGATCACCTTCATGCCGGCGCAGGTCTCGTCGCTGCGCAGCTCACGCAGCACGTCGAACCCGCTGCGCTTGGGCATCATCACGTCCAGCACGCAGAGGTCGGGATGCTCGTCACGGGCCACCTGCAGGGCCGATTCGCCGTCCACGGCGGTCAGCACCTCGTAGCCCTCCCGCTCCAGCCGGAACTTCACCAGCCGCAGCAGATGTGGCTCGTCGTCCGCGACGAGCACCTTGGCATGAACGCTCTCCATCGGGGTCTCCTTCAGTGGGTTGTGGTGGTCATCGGCAGGGACACGCGAAGAGTTGTGCCCCGGCCGGTCTCGCTGTCGACGGCGATGTCGCCGCCATGGGAGTCGACGATGCCCTTGCAGATGGCCAGGCCGAGCCCGGTGCCCGGGATCGCCGCGTCGGTCGCGTTGCGGGCGCGGAAGAACCGCTGGAACAGGCGATCGCTGTCCTCGGCGGGGATGCCGATGCCGGTATCGCTGACCGACAGCACCGCGTGGTCGCCCTCCTGCCGCAGCTCGACCCGCACCTCACCGCCCGGCTCGGTGAACTTGACGGCGTTCGCGACCAGGTTCGTGACGACCTGGCCGATTCGCTCGGGATCGACCGCGGCAACCAGCTCCTCGCCCGGCAGCCGCACCGCCAGGTCGAGGCCCTTCTCGGCCGCGGCCACCTCGAGGTCGAGCACGTAGCGCTCGACCAGCGGCCGAAGGTCGGTCGCCTCGGGACGCAGCAGCATGCGCCCGCTCTCGATCCCCGACAGGGTCAGCAGGTCGTTGATCAGCGACAGCAGGCGTCGCGCGTTCTCGTCGACGATATGCACGAACTCGGTCTGCTCCGGCGCCATCTCCCCCAGCTCGCCCTCGAGCAGCACGTCGAGGTAGCCGAGGATCGAGGCCAGCGGCGTGCGCAGCTCGTGCGAGACGCTGGATACGAAGTCGCTCTTCAGCTGGTCGGACACCCGCAGCGCCTCGACCTGGACGGCGAGCATGCGGTTCAGGGTCTCGAGCCGGGCGAGCAGGTCGGCCCGCTCAAGCGCGACGGCCGCCTCGGCGGCGAACAGGCCGACCACCGCCGCGGCTCGCTCGGAGAGCCGCGGGAAGGTGCGATGCCACGCGACGACGAGCACGCCCACCGGCGCGCCGTCGCCGACCACCGGCTGCCACAGGGCGGACACCGCGCCGGTCGCGTGCACCAGGCGCTGGGAGACGCTCGGGTGGCCGCCCAGGTCGGGCACGAAGAACGGCTCGAGCGTCCGGAACACCTCCACGGTCGCCGACTCGGAGTCGTCCATCGACACCCGCATGGGAGCGATGTCGGCGCCGGCACCGGCGGTCGAGACGAGGCTCCCGTCCCCGTCGGGCTCCATCAGCACAGCCAGCATGCCGTCGCACACCTCGAGCACCCCCGAGCACACGGCGTCGCGGGCGGCCTGCGCGTCGGTGGTGCGCGGCAGCCTGCGGGCCACGTCGACCACCGCCTCGAGGTCGGTGGCATGCGCCTGCACCTGCGAGATCAGGTCACCGCGCTCGAGCGAGCGGGCGCACTCGACGGCGAACAGCGAGATCACCTCGGCCATGCGGCCGGTCAGCCGGTGCAGCGGGCGCTTCCACCCGAGCACGAGTGCGCCGGCCGGCACCCCGCGGTGGCGGACAGGTGCGATCAGCGCGGTCCGCGCGCCGATCGCCGCCGCGCACAGGGAGCCGCCGTCATCCGGGAGGAAGCGCTGACCGCCCAGCTCCAGCGCCTCGAGCACGGCAGCACCGGCGCCCGCGAGCGGCACGCTGGTGCCGACGGCCACCTCGCTGCCGTGGGCTGCCGAGACGACCAGCGCCGAGTCCCCGTCCGGCTCCAGCATCAGGGCCAGCTGAGCGCCCAGGATCTCGGTCGCAGCCTGGCACACGACCTCACGCGCGGCCATCGTGTCGGGAGCCGCCGCCACGTCCTGGACGGCTCTCGCGATGGCGGCGACGTCGCTCGCCTGCCGGCGCACCTGCTCGATCAGGTGCTGGACGGTCAGCCCGACCGATGAGGCGACGGCGACGAACACCAGCTCGTCCGACCACTCGGCCGATCCGCGCCCCCCGGACAGGTTGAGAGCGCTGAGGCCGGCGGCGAGGCCCACGATCGCCACGGCCAGCTCGCCGCGGCTTCCCTGCAGCGCCAGCCACACGATCGGCAGCAGCAGGAGCAGCTCGTAGCGGATGCGGTCGCCGCCGGCGACGTTGTGGAGCAGCGCGACGGCGAGCAGCGTGGCGAGCGGCGTCAGCAGCCGCGCGCGCTCTGTCAGCCGGTGCCGCCAGATCACGGAGAGGGTCGCCGCGAGGCAGGCGACCGGCGCCGCCAGCGCAAAGGGGCCGCGGTCGGGCGCCGGGGCCGCCAGCAGGGCAGCGAGCGTCGCTCCGAGGATGGCCGAAGCGGCCAGCACGGAGAGACGAAACTGCGCCCCTGCGGGGGAAGTGGCGCGGCCTGCGAGCCTCACGGGCCTGCAATCGACCGCTGCGCGGGTGGCTTGAGGCGGTCTAGCCCACCGGTGCGAGCAGCCGCTCGGCGATCCGCTGCCAGCTCCACCGCTCGAGCACCCGCTCGCGGCCGCGGGCCCCCGCCGCACGCCGCTCGGCGGGCGGAAGCGCCAGCACTTCGGCGATCGCGGCCTCGAGCTCGGCGGCCCCGCCGTCGAAGGTGCGCGCGGCGTCGCCCAGCCCGGCGGCCACCTCGGCCAGCCCGGAGTGCCCCGCGACCACGGTCATGACTCCGCAGCTCGCGCCCTCCGCGGCCACCATTCCGAACGCCTCGGGCAGCACGCTCGGCACCACCATCACGTCTGCCAGCGGGATCAGCGCCTGGAGCTGCGCGTGATCCATCGCCCCGGTGAACACCACGCGCTCTCCCGCGATCGCTTCCAGCCAGTCGCGGTCCGACCCGAAGCCGACCACCACGAGCGAGAGGTCGGGATGCCGCGGAGCGAGGGTGCGCCAGGCCTCGAGCAGCAGATGGACGCCCTTCTGCTGCAGCAGCTTGCCGACGTAGAGCACGAAGCCTCCCACCCCGGCCAGGCGGTCGGCGGCGTCGGGGTCGGGGTGCCGCTCGGGGTGCGCGCCCGGCCGGTCGGCGCGAAGCAGCGCATCCAGGCGCTCACGCGATCCCGCCTCCGGCCGGAACTCGTCGACGTCGACGCCGGGGGGTACGATCGCGGTCCGCTCCAGGTAGGGGCCGTCCCCCAGGAGCTCACGGGTGACGTCGACGATGTGCTGCGAGCCCGCGTACACGGCGATGGCCCCGTCGAGCGGCTCCGCGGCAAGGCGCGCAAGGCGGGGATTCCCGCGGATCGCGTACTCGAGCTCCGACCCGTGCAGCTTCACGGCGTACGGCGTCGCCGTCGGGGCACAGCCTGCGGCGGCCACCGGCCCGCCCATGATCGCGTGGTTGGCGAGGACGAGGTCGGCCGGCTGATCCCCGAGCTCACGAGCCAGCGAGTCGGTGTTCGCCCGCAGGTAGCGGTCGAGCTGCTCGCCGGTCATGTCGCCGACGAGGCGGGCCTCGACGCCCTCGTAGCGGTCGAGCACGAACGTCGGCAGGAGCGGGCCGATGTCGGGCCGGATGACGCGGACGTTCGGGCCGAGGTCGAAACGCTCGGGATGCGGCTCCTGGCAGATGACGCGAACGTCGTGGCCGAGCCGTCCCCAGGCGCGGGCGACGTGCTGGGTGTAGATGTTCGAGCCGGTGCCCGACAGCAGGTAGCCGTGCCACAGCACCAGGCGCATGGCGGACGATGCTAGACCACGTCTCGGTGTGAACCAAAAGTGCCAGGCACTTTTGGTTCAGCCAGCGTTACGTCAGGTGAAAGTACAGGGCGTACAACAGCGCCGCGGCCGGGCTCGACCGGTGCACGGTCACGTCCGGCGGCGTGTCGATCAGCGCGTCGGAGTAGCTGAAGACGATCTTCACACCGGCGTCGACCAGCGCGTCGGCAGCCTGCTGGGCCGCCGCCGGCGGAACCGCCAGCACACCGACGATGATGTTCTTGTCGCGCACCGTATCTGCCAGCGTCGACGCGTCCTGCACCGTCAGGCTCGCAATTTGCGAGCCGACCTTGCGCGGGTCGGAGTCGAACACGCCGGCGATGTGGAAGCCGTGGTCGGCGAACACCGTCGAGGACGCGATCGCCCGGCCCAGGTCGCCGGCGCCGATCAGCGCGATGTTGTGCTGGCCCGAGGTGCGGAGGATCGCCCGGATCTCGGAGATGAGCGAGTCGATGTTGTAGCCGACACCGCGCTTGCCGAACTTGCCGAACCCAGAGAGATCGCGACGGATCTGGGTCGCGTTGACGTTGGTGTACTCCCCGATCTCCTGCGACGAGATCGAGTCGCGGCCCATCTTCTTCGCCTGAGTGAGCACCTGCAGATAGCGCGAGAGCCGCGCTGCGACACCCACGGTCAAGCGTTCCTGGGCCAACGAATCCTCCCTGGGAATGGTTCCTTGTGACATTGCACGATCAGTGTAGCGATCGGCTTTCGGACTGCCATCCGCTTGTCACAAGGGGGAGGCTCAGGAGCCGGTTTGTGACGCCGATGTCACGCGGCGGGCCAGCTCCAGCGGGTCGACGCTGTACTTGAAGGCCTTGCGACCGCCGACGAACACCACCGGGATCTGCTCGCGATACGCGCGCTCCAGCTCCGGATCCCCTGAGATGTCGATCACCCGCAGGTCGAACCCGAGCAGCTCGCGCTGCCGGTCGAGGACGCCCTTTGCGACGTCGCACAGATGGCAGTCAGGCGCCCCGTACAGCACGACCTCGACGCTCATGCCGTCGCGTAGGCGTCGCGTGAGAGGTACTCGGGGAACGGCACCGGAGTGCAGTACCGCGCGGCCGAGGCGATCATCGCCGCGTTGTCCGAGCAGAGCGCAAGCGGCGCGAGCGCCAGCCTCACCTCCGCACCGGCGCACGCCTCCTCCAGCGCGCCCCGCAGGGCGCCGTTGGCCGCCACGCCGCCGACCACCGCGAGCGTGTTGCGCCCGCTCGCGTCGACGGCCTGCATCGTTCGCGAGACCAGCGACCGCACGATCGCCCGCTGGTAGGACGCCGCCAGGTCGGCGCGAGCCGGGTCCGTTCCCTCCGAGGCCATGACGGCGTTTCGCAGCGCCGTCTTCAGGCCGCTGAACGAGAAGTCGAAGCCGGGCCGGCCGGCCATCGCCACGCCGAAGTCATGGGCCGCGTCGTTCCCGTCCCGGGCCAGCCGCTCCAGGGCGGCGCCGCCCGGGTAGCCCAGCCCGAGCAAGCGAGCGCCCTTGTCGAAGGCCTCGCCGGCCGCGTCGTCCAGCGTCTGTCCGATCACCCGCATCCCCGGCTCGCGGTGGTCGACCTCGGCCAGCAGCGTGTGCCCGCCGGAGGCGAGGAGCAGCAGGAACGGCGGCTCGAGCGGCTCCGGCCCGAGGTACAGGGAGGCGATATGCCCGTGCAGGTGGTCGACCGGGATCAGCGGCAGGTGGCGTGCGAACGCCAGTGACTTCGCGGTGGCCAGCCCCACGAGCAGCGCCCCGATCAGGCCAGGCCCCTCGGTGACCGCGACGGCGTCGAGATCGTCGAGGGCGGCGCCGGCCTCCTCCAGGGCCCGCTCCACCACCGGGATGCACAGCTCCAGATGCCGGCGCGACGCCACCTCGGGCACGACTCCGCCGTACCGCGCGTGCAGCTGCGCCTGGGAGGCGACGACGCTGGCGCGCAGCGCGCCGTCACGGTCGACGAGCGCCGCCGCGGTCTCGTCGCACGAGCTCTCGATGGCGAGGATCACTCGCCGCCGCCGTCGGCTCCGGGATCGCGCCACATGATCAGGGCGTCCTCCCGGTTGTCCGTGTAGTAGCCGCGCCGAACGCCGGTCTCGACGAAGCCGAGGCTGCGGTAGAGGGTGATCGCGATCGCGTTCGACACCCGCACCTCGAGGGTGTAGCCGCGCTCGAAGTCGTCCTCCGTCAGCTCGAACAGGTGCTCCAGCATCTGCCTCGCCACGCCGCGCCCGCGCCACTGTTCGTCGACGGCCACGTTCATGACGTGCCACGCGTCGACGTAGCGGGCGACGATCAGGTAGCCGAGCATGTCCTCGCCCTGGAAAGCGCCGAGGCAGATCCCGCTCGGCTTCGACAGTTCGCCTGCGAACATCGAGCGCGACCACGGGGTCGGATACGAACGGCGCTCGATCCGCTCGATCGCGTCGAGGTCGCTCGGCCGCAGCGGCCGCACGTCGACGGCCGTCATCATGGAGCGGCTCCAGCGGCTATCGACCGGTCGGCGTCCGGGGCGCGGACGTAGAGCGGGTCGGGTGATCCCCACAGCGGGGAGAGGCTCGCGTGGTGCCGAGCCCAGGGCACGTGCAGTGGTGAGCCGTCGCCGGGGATGATCGCGCCGCGAAGCTGCTCCCGGTAGCGGACCGCGCCGTCTCCGGCGACGACGGCCCCTTCGGGGAGGAGCTCGGCAAGCCGGTCGGGGGCGAGCGCGCTGGTCTCGATCCCCGGGCCCTTGCAGAACACCTCGCCCCGGCGCGCGTCGATGCAGGCAACGTCGACGCCGTCCCCGGCGAGCAGCGCGTCGAGCGTGCTCACGCCGTGGACGGGGATCCCGAGACCGAACCCGAGCGCACGCGCGGACGCGAGCCCGATGCGAAGGCCGGTGAAGGTGCCCGGCCCGGTCCCCGCCACGATGGCGTCGAGCTCGCCCAGGCCGAGGCGCGCTGCGCGCGTCAGATGATGGACGTCGTCGAGCAGCCGCTGAGCGGCGGTCGAGCGGCCGCGGGTCATCGATTCGGCGAGCACCTCGCCGTCCCGGGACAGGCACGCCGTCGCCGCGTCGGTCGCGGTGTCAAGGGCAAGCAGAAGCAAGCGCGTTCACCAGGCCGGGATCATCGGAGGAAACGGTGATCAGCCTAGCATCGGCCGGCACGAACTCGATGTCGACGCGCACGGTCGGCGGCGGCAGGAGCCGGGCGCCGGCGTCCGGCCACTCGACGAACACGATGGCGTCGTCGAAGTACGGCTCCAGGTCACCCCACTCCTCGTCGGTCAGCCCGCTCGAGCGGTAGAGGTCGAGATGCGACACGTCGGGGCCGGTGCCGTGATAGCGGTTCCCCACCGTGTACGTCGGGCTCGTGACCGCGCCGGCCACGCCCAGTGCGGCCGCGGCCGCCCGGACGAAGGCGGTCTTTCCGGCGCCGAGCTCGCCCCGCAGCCAGACAGTGTCCCCCACCGCCAGCCGCGGGGCCAGCGCCGCAGCCAGCGCGGCGGTGTCCTCCGGGCTCGCGGAGGAGCAGCGCCGGCTGTGCCGCAGCGGATGGTCGGCGGCAGGCAGGCTCAGCGCCAGATCTGGTCGATCGTCCGCACGTCGGCGGCGTGCCCCAGGTAGGGGCCGACGCCGTAGCCGTCCTGCAGCATGCGAACGACGCTGTAGGCGTAGGTGAGCCGGCTGTACCGCCCCGGCTTCACGCCCGGGCCGATGAAGAAGCAGACCGTGTGGCCGCCCGCCGTGAACGGATCCTTCGGGTTGATCCCACCCTGGCGCTGATCCTCATCGAACAGCACGATGATCAGGGCGTGGCTGTCATAGGCCGGGGAGGCCTTGATCAGCGGGATCTCCCGGCGCAGGTACTCGTCGAACTGCGTGTAGCGGTTGTTGATCGGCTTGCAGTTGCCGAGCGCGTCGTCGCAGCCGTTCGGGATCACGAAGTTGAACCGCGGCACCGTGCCGCCGGCCAGGTCGGCATTGAACGTCGCCATGTTCGGGCCGGCCTGGACGTCGCGGGCGAGGCACTCGGCGCTCGGCGTGGTCGGGTTGAACACGCCTCCAGGGCCCTCGATATCGTCGTAGTTGATCGGCGGGTTGCCGGTCGTGTAGAAGCCGACGAGCGGGCAGTTGCCGTGCGGCACGCACTGGCCGGAGGTGAAGGTCTCCGTCCCGTTCTTGACGCCGAGGTTGCCGCAGCCGACGCCGCCCTCGTCCTCGAGCCACGTCTTCCACCCGATGCCGGCAACGTCCAGCTGGTGGTAGATGTTGTCCACGTCCTGATGGCAGGCAATACCGCCGTCCCTCTGCTGGCAGGCGTTGAACTGACCGCTGGTCAGCGCGACGTAGTTGGACTGCGACCAGTGGGTAGCTGCGTAGTAGTTGGTCATCCACGCCGACCGCGGCTTCAGGGTGCCGATCGTGTACGGCGAGTTCGTCGGCGTCACGTGGCTGTAGTCGGTGTTCTCGCCAATGATCAGGAACACGTGGCCGAGCCGCGGCACCGGGCCGGCCGCTGCACCGACGGGGGAACCCGACGCTGCCAGCATCGACAACGCCATGCAGGCGATCGCGAGTGTCCGCAGCTTGCCCATCGGTCGACCCCCCTCCTGGTTCATCCCGACCATACCTGCGCCCGCGCGGGTCGGCAATCTCCGGCGTCAGAACTGGAAGCTGAGCTGTGCGTCCTCCGCCACCACGGCAGGCTCCATCGCCGCCGCCGGCACCGGGGCCGGCTGCTCCGCCTCCGCCCCGCCCGCGTTGCCGGCGAGCAGGCTGGGGATGCGCGCGAAGTCGCTGCGCAGCATCTCGAGCATCGCCGGCGTGTAGAGGGCGGCCGCCGGGTGGTAGATCGGAAACAGCTGCACGGTCACCGCGCCGTAGGTGTGCGCCTGCGGCGTGCCGCGCACGCGGGTGATGCCCTGGGGGCTGCCGGACAGCAGCTTGGTGGCGAAGTTGCCGAGCGTGCAGATGACGACCGGGCGGATCAGCTGGATCTGGGTGTACAGGTAGCCCTGGCAGGACTCGATCTCGGCGGGCAGCGGATCGCGGTTCCCCGGCGGGCGGCACTTGAGCACGTTCGCGATGAACACCTGCTCGCGCGTGAGGCCGATCTCCTCGAGCAGCGTCTCCAGCAGCCTGCCCGCCTGGCCGACGAATGGGACGCCCTGCTTGTCCTCGTGAAACCCGGGCGCCTCGCCGACGAACATCAGGTCGGCATCGGGGTCACCGCTGCCGATCACGACCTGCGTTCGCGACTCCGACAACGGGCAGCGCGTGCATCCCGCCCACTCGGCCGCTCGCTGTTCCAGCTCCGCTTGCCGCTCCACGGCTTCCGCCACCATGGACGGCGATTCTGGCAGAGAGGTCGGACGGTCACGAAACTGCAGCGAGCAGTGACGAACATGTGCCATGACGGCCGGTGAACCAAGAATGCCTGGCACCTTTGGTTCACCCGGGCGCCGAAAACTCAGCAGCTAGTGGCCGCAGCCGCAGCTGCCGCCACAGCAACCGCCACCGCCGCCGACCATCGCACCCTCGGGACGCGAGGTCGCAAACGACGAGAGCAGCCGCGTCACCGCCCCATCACCGCAGGACGGGCAGCGAACCTCGGTCTCCCCGCTCGCGGACACGAGCTCCTCGAACGACTCGGCGCACCCGCTGCACAGGTATTCGTAGATCGGCACGCCCAGAGCATACCGTGCCGCCTTCGCGCGGCCGCTCGGTAGAGTGGTCGGGCCCCACCGGAGCACCTCGCCATGCACACCACCACCGTCGTCATCGGGGCCGGCAGGGTCGGCCGCACGATCGCCGCCCGCCTACGCGGCGCGCGCCTGGTGGGCCGCGGCGAGCAGCCCGATCTCTCGGCCTGCGACCTGCTCCTGATCGCGACGCCCGACGCCCAGATCGAGCCGGTCTGCCGGGCGCTCGCATCCGGGCTCCCGGAGGGAGCGGCGGTGGTGCACTTCTCGGGTGCCACCTCCGTGCACGCCCTCGACGCGGCGCGCGGGCCGACCGCCTGCGTGCACCCGCTTCAGACGATCTGGCCCGAGCTCGGCCCCGACCAGCTCGAGGGCGCCTACGCCGCCGTGACCGGTGATCAGGCCGTCGGCGCGCGCCTCGCGACCGAGCTCGGCATGACTCCGTTTCCGCTCGCCGACGAGGCGAAACCCATCTACCACGCCGCGTCTGCCTTCGCTTCCAACTACGTCGTCACCCTCACCCACGCGGCGCTCGCCCTGCTGCAGCGTGCCGGGATGGACCGGGAGACGGCCCTGGCCGCACTGCGCCCGCTCCAGCACCGCACGATCGACGTCGCCGGTGACCCGCCCACCGGTCCCATCGCGCGCGGCGACGCCGAGACGGTGCGCGCGCACCTGGCCGCGATCGGCCCCGAGCTGGCCCCGTTGTACCGCGCCCTCGGCCGGGCCACGCTGCCGCTGGTCGACCCGGAGGCGGCGGCGAAGGTGGAGGCGCTCCTGTGACCACCGGCCTCGTGCCCACGATGGGTGCGCTGCACGACGGCCACCGTGCGCTGCTGCGCGCCGCGAGGGCCGAGAACGACCGCGTGGTCATGAGCCTGTTCGTGAACCCGACCCAGTTCGCGGCCGGCGAGGACTTCGACCGGTATCCGCGCGACGACCAGCGCGACCGCCAGATCGCGGCTGAGGAAGGGGTCGACGAGGTGCTCGCGCCGACCGTGGAGCAGATGTACCCGGCCGGGTTCTCGACGCGGGTCGAGGTCGGCGCCGTGGCCGAGCGGCTCGAGGGCGCCGCCCGCCCGGGCCACTTCGCGGGCGTGGCCACTGTCGTGCTGAAGCTGCTCCATTTGGTCGCGCCCGACCGCGTCTACTTCGGCCAGAAGGACGCGCAGCAGCTGGCGGTGATCCGCCGGATGGTGCGCGACCTCGACGTGGCGGTCGAGGTGCGGGCCGTGCCGACGCAGCGCGACGCCGACGGCCTCGCCCTCTCGTCCCGAAACGTCTACCTCGGAGACGACGACCGCCGGCGGGCCGCCTCACTGCACCGCGCCCTGGCCGCCGGCGACCGGTCGCTGGTCGAGGGCGAAGTCGAGTACTTCGACGTGGTCGACCCCGAGACGTTCGAGCCTGCGGAGCCCCGCGCCGGCACCCTGCGGGTGGCAGCTGCGAGGTTCGGCAAGACCAGGCTGATCGACAACGTCGTGCTGGTGGAGCCGTGAAGATCTCGCTGCCCGCCCTGCGGCAGATGAAGGCGGACGGCCGTCCGATCGTGATGATCACGGCCTACGACCACCCGAGCGGGCGGATCGTGGACGCCGCCGGCGTCGACCTCGTCCTGGTCGGCGACTCGGCCGCGAACGTGGTGCTCGGCCACGCATCCACGGTCCCGGCCACCATGGACGAGATGACCATGCTGACCGCCGCCGTCAGCCGTGCGGTCAAGCATGCGCTCGTCATCGGCGACCTGCCGTTCATGAGTTATCAGGTGTCAGACGCCGAGGCGGTCGCGAACGCGGGGCGGCTGATCAAGGCCGGCGGCGCAGACGTCGTCAAGCTGGAGGGCGCCGGGCCGTCCGCCGAACGCGTCCGTGCGCTGGTCGCCGCCGGGATCGGCGTCATGGGTCACATCGGGCTGACGCCGCAGACTGCAACGTCGCTGGGCGGTCACAAGGCACAGGGGCGCCAGGCCGAGGCGGCCAGGAGGCTCTTCCGTGACGCCGTGGCGCTCGAGCAGGCCGGGTGCTTTGCGATCGTGCTCGAAGCCGTGCCTGCGCCGGTCGCCGGCGTGATCAGCAGGCGGCTCGCGATCCCGACCATCGGCATCGGCTCGGGCGCGGAGACCGACGGCCAGGTGCTGGTGCTCCACGACATCCTGGGCATCAACGGCGACGGCCCCCAGCCGCGGTTCGTGAAGCGCTACGCCGAGGTCGGCGAGATAATGGCCGGGGCCGTCTCGGCCTACGCCGAGGACGTGCGGACGCACCGCTACCCGGCCCCCGAGCACACGTACTCGATCCCCGACGACCAGCTCGAGCTGTTCGAGTCCGCGGTCGACGCCGGCTCGATCGACGACAACACGCTCGCCGACTGGTAGAGCCGGACGGTACGATTCGACGGCGCCGCGAACTCATGGGGAGCGCCGGCGTCCTACGGACATGCATCTTCGCCGCTCACCGGCCGCCCTGGCCCTGCTGCTCGCCGCCGTCCTCTGCGGGTGCGGCAGCGGGGTGCGCGACACGAAGGTCGTGCCGCTCTCGCTCGGCCCCGCGCCGCCCCCGGCGACCATCCCGCACGCCTACCGGGGGGACATCAACCGCACGCTGGACGCGTTCGTGCGCTACGGCGTCGAGCGCACCGCCCCAGGAAGGGCGTACGCGCTGGCATCGCCGATGATGCGCAGCGGCGTCACCCGCAAGGAGTGGCTCGGCGGGTCGCTCCCGGTCCCGCCCTTCCGGTCGAAGGGCACGAACTTCCACCGCTACTCGGTGATGGCGGTGGACGGCAACAAGGTCTACCTGACGATGATCCTGCAGCCGCGGCACCCGAAGACACAGGGTGCGATCTCCTACAACATCCGGCTGACGCGCGTCCACGGCCGCTGGCTCGTGGACTGGTTCACACCCTCGGCGTTCTTCGCGGCGAAGGACGCCAAGCCCAAGCTGTTCGCCGCCCCGGACATCGCTCCCAGCGGTGATGCGAGCTGGCTGGACAGGAAGCCGGGCGCGAACATGGTGATGACCGGCGTGCTGCTCGTCCTCGCGCTCCCGCTGTTCGCCGTGCTCGGCTGGGTCGCCTTCGGCGCGGTGCGCGGCAGGTTCCGGCGCCCCGCTCCGCTGCCCGAGGACGAGCGGTGGGATGCCGCGCTCCGGCGCACCTCAGACTGACCGGGCCGGACGGCCGGATCCGGGGCTTCTAGAATGCGCGGCATGACGACCTTCCTTCACACCATGGTGCGCATCACCGACCCGCAGCGCAGCCGCGCGTTCTACGAGGCGCTCGGGTTCACGTTCAGCCGCGAGATGGACATCGTCCGAAACGGCGAGACCGAGGCCACGAACTACTTCTTCAGCCTCCCGGGCGCCGACAGCGTCCTCGAGCTGACCTACAACCACGACGGGCGGAGCTACGAGAACGGCACCGGCTACGGCCACATCGCGATCGGCGTCGAGGATCTCGACGGCACCCTCGAGCAGCTGAAGCAGCAGGGCATCGAGCCGGAGCGGCCGCCGTACACCGTCAGCGAGGGCGGCTCGCGGCTGTGCTTCGTTCGCGATCCGGACGACTACCGGATCGAGATCATCGGGCGCGGCTGAAGTGCTCGGGATGCCGGTACCACTGTAGGTCAGCAAACCTGGTCAGGCGCACGGCCCACAGGGGTGGCACAGTGCGGGAATGATCACCTCCGGCGACCGTCTTCAGTGGCTGCTTGACATCGTGGAGCAGTGCCTGGACGAGCCGGAGCTGCGCGGGGAGGCGCTGGCGAAACGGGCGCATCTGTCCCGGTTCCACTTCGACCGGCTGGTGGCCGCGGCGCTGGGCGAATCGCCCGGTGCGCTTCGGCGCCGGCTGCTGCTCGAGCGATCCGCGCACCGGTTGGCGGCGAGCGACGCCCGGGTGATCGACGTTGCGCTGGATGCCGGCTTCGGGTCCCCCGAGGCCTTCACCCGGGCGTTCTCGAGAGCCTACGGTGCCTCGCCCTCCGCCTACCGGCACCAGGCGGCGACGTCGTACGACCTCGGCGATCCCGGGGCCGTGCATTTCCATCCACCCGGCGGGCTGCGCCTGCCATCGATCGCGAGGAGCGGAACCATGGACGTGCTGACAGGCATGGTCGACCACCACCTGTGGCTGGTCGGCGAGATCGTGGATCGCACCGGACGCGTCGACGCCGAGACGCTCGACCGGCCGATCGACCTTTCGGTCGAGTCGATCGACGAGCGGCCCACCTCGCTGCGCATTCAGACCGATAAGCTCGTGTACCAGCTCGAGATGTGGGTGACGGCGGTCGAGGGCGGCACGGCGATGCCGCCCCGCGGCGATACCACCAGCGCCGGCCTCCGCCGCCGGCTCGACGAGGTGGCGCCACGGTTCCGGGAACTGGTGGTCGCGCCCGTGCGCGAGGGCCGCGGCGACGAGACATTCGTCGACGCCGTCTGCGACCCACCGGAGATCTTCAGCTACGGCGGCATCGTCGCGCACGTGCTGACCTTCTCGGCGGTGCGCCGGACAATGGCGATCGGCGCGCTGGAGACTGCAGGCATCGACGATCTCGGATCCGGTGATCCCATGCGCCACGTCGGTGGAAGCGGCACCGACGCCTCTGACATCTGCCGCCGTCCGCCGGCATAGCGGGCCACTCCTTCTGAGGACAGCCGCGCCGCACGCGGGCGCCGCGGTCACATAGGGTCGGCGTGTACCCGATCAGCGGAGGATCACCCATGGCCGATGCACCCGACCGGAAGACCGTCGACCTGTCCGCCTACCCCGACCTCGTGGTCATCTACCTCGGGATGCGGGTCGAGGAGCCGCGGGGAATCGAAACGCTCAAGGCCCTGCGGCCGCAGATCGACGCCACGGTCGCCGAGCAGCCTGATGGCCTCCTTCTGCACGAACGGGTGGTCTACGGCGACGACCCACCGCACACGGGGATGCGCCAGTACTGGCGCGACTTCGAATCGCTGCAGGCCTGGACGAACACGCTGCCGCACAAGCGCTGGTGGACCGACTACCTGCGCGACCGCGGCGGCACGTCGTTCTGGCACGAGACCTACTTCCGCCGCGGCGGCTTCGAGTCGATCTTCGTCGACGTGGAGCCGGGTGTCGGCATGGCGGCGTTCGCGCCGACGCAGCACGCGTCCGGCCCGATGCTGGGAGCACGCGAGCGCGTCGAGGCCGACCGCGCGGCGACCGGCGCGTAGGTGCTCGCGGTCAGCCGACCAGCTCGCGGAATGCCGGGTCGGCACGGATCGCGTCGAAATCCGGATCGGCCGCCGCCATGGAGCGCACGTCATCGTGCCGCTCGACTGCCAGGCGAAGGTGCGCGATCGCATCCGCCGTTCTGCCGGCCAGGCTCTCGCAGCAGGCGACGTTGTACGCCAGCCGGCCCTGGTCGGGGTGCTGCTCGACCAGCGACCGCCCGAGGTCCGCGGCGGCCGCGTACTCGCCGGCCTCATACAGCGGCTGCACCTGGGCCCACAGACCGTCCCGCTCCATGGCCTCGGGGAGGCCGACCCACGGATGCCGCCGCACCTCGTAGCTCGACCGCTCGGGCGGGGGGAACAGCGGGTCCGCGAACGTCCCGGCCATGACCACGAGGATGTCCGGCTCGTCGGGCTCGGTGTAGAAGACGGTGCTCCCGCACTCCGGGCAGAAGTGGAACACGTGCACCTTCCGATCGGCCTCGTCGGACGTGCGCGCGTACTCCCGCGACGTGCCCACGGTCGTCACGCGGTCGGCGGCGTACCCGGCCTGCATACCGAATGCGCTACCCGTGCGGCGCTGGCACGCGAGGCAGTGGCAGATGCTGACGTGGAACGGCTCACCGTCTGCCTGCAGGCGCAGTTGCCCGCAGCTGCATTCCGCCTCCCGGGTCGCCATCGCCGGATCCTACCGGGGCGCGATCTACACCGGCCCGCCGCGCAGCCTCTCGATCCATCCGATGTGCGGCGCATGGATGTTCAGCAGCGCGAGCTCCCCGTCGCCGGCGTTTCGGAACCCGTGCTCCGTGCCGCTCGGCGCCGCGACGAACGCCCCGCGACCGGCGCGCATCGTCCTGCCGTCGATCGTGAACTCCGCCTCGCCCTCGAGCACGTAGAAGACATCCGTGTGGTCGGAATGCGTGTGCAGATCGACGCCCTCGAACTCCGGCCCGAAGTGCAGCTCGAGCATCTCCAGCGCCGGCAGCTCGCAGAGCACCCGATGGCTTCTCGCCTTCCGCTCGAGGCGCTCGCCCTCACCCGGCTCGAGTGCGATCCCGGTCATGCGTCCCTCCCCCAGTCGCTCATGTCGTGTCGGCGGTATTCTGGCCCGCCGATGACAGCCGTGCTGATCACCGGGATGTCGGCGACCGGAAAGACAACCCTGCTCGGCGAGCTGGAGCGTCGCGGCCACGCCGTCGTCGACACCGATACGGGCGGCTGGATCGAACCGGTGCGCCTGGCGGACGGCACCGACGAGCCGATGTGGCGCGAGGATCGCATGTCCACCCTGCTCAACGAGCATGCCGGCGGGACGCTGTTCGTCGCCGGGTGCGTGGCCAACCAGGGGCGGTTCTACCGGCGGTTCCGGGCCGTCGTGCTGCTCAGTGTGCCCCGTGACGTACTCGTCGAACGGCTCGCTACGCGATCCGGCAACGAGTTCGGCAGGTCAGGCGAGGAGCGCGCGCGCATCCTCGCCGACCTGGAGTCCGTCGAGCCCCTGCTTCGGCGCGGGTCGACGGTGGAGATCGATACCCGACGCCCGCTGGCTCAGGTGGCCGACGAGCTGGAACGGCTCGCCGGCGTCACTCCGCGCCGACCAGCTCCCTGAACCCGGGCTCGTCGCGAACCGCGTCGAAGTCGGAGTCGCCCTGCGCCCACTCGCGGAAGCGCTCCGACGACTCGATCGCCCGCCGCAGGTGCTCGATCGCCTGCTGCGGCCGTCCCGCGAGGCTCTCGAGGCAGGCGGTGTTGTACGCAAGCCCGGGATACTCCGGGTGCGCGTCGGCCAGCGGCGCGGCGCGGTCGGCGGCCTCCTCGTACTGTCCCTGCTCGTAGAGCGGCGCGATCGGCGCCCAGAGCTCGAAGCCGCTCGGCTCGTAGACCTCTCCGGGACGGCCGCCCATGGCGAGCAGCGTGGTTCCGGCCTCCTCGGCGAAGGCCGTCCGCGTCAATCCCGGCCGTGCGAACACGAACGTGCCCGCGGGCGCATCGACGGTGTCCGAGCCGAGCTGGAAGCGGGCGCGGCCGGAGACGACCATGTACAGCTCCTCGTCCTCACCCTCCTCATCGTGCTCGTTGATCAGCCTGTCGCCGGGCTCGCGGGCGGTCCAGGCGTTGACGCCGAAGGAGGTGATGCCGAGCTCGTACCGCACGGGACGCCAGGGGCAGCGCCCGTCGGTGATCTCCTCGATGTCATCGATGTGCCGTACCTCGTACTCGCTCACGCTGCCTCCTCCGTCGTCATGGGGTCAGGTCGAACGGAAACCGGTTGAGCGTCTCCGACCCGTCCTCGGTGATCACCAGCAGGTCCTCGAACCGGACCTCGCCCATCTCCGGATCCCACAGCCCCGGCTCCATCGCAACGACGTCGCCCGCAACCAGGGGGTCGGCTCCCGCCAGCCCGAGCGACGGCGCCTCGTGGACGGCCAGGCCGACGCCGTGGCCGAGGGAGAACTGGAAGCCCGATTCGGGATCTGCGCCCGGTCCCGTTCGCTGCGTCCGCTCGCCGGCCGCCTCGAACACGTCGCACGCGAGCTCGTGCAGCTCGCGGCCGGTGACGCCCGGACGCGCGGCGGAGCGCGGCGCCTCGAGCGCCTCGCGCACCAGCCGCTCCATGACACGCACGCGCTCCGGAACCTCCCCGACCACGAACGTGCGGGTCATGTCGCCCCAGCAGGCGGAGCGCTCGTCCTGCGGCCACACATCGACGACGATCGGCCGATGGGCGGGCAGCGGGCCGGAGCCGGGCTCGTGGCCGCCTCCCTGCCACACCGACGACACGATCACGTCAGGCGGCGCCGGACAGCCGTGGCGCCGGCACTCCTCCCGAAGCTCGGCGCGGACGGCGTCGGCGGTCAGCGGCAGGCCGTCGACCGCGAGGCGCTCCCCGTCGGGCCGAGCGCGGCGCAGCAGCGAGGCAACCGCCTCCATGCCGGCCTCGGCCGCAGCCTGGGCGCGCCGTACGCCCGCCAGCTCCGCGGGGGACTTGACCCGCCTGCGCGCCGCGACGGCAAGATGGTCGGGACGCAGGACGATTCCGTCCGCCCGGAGCCTGTCTGCGACCGCGACCGGCATCTCCGGATCGACCACAGCCTCGCGGACGCCCATGGCGGCCGCCGCGCGGGAGGCGAGCTCGAGATCGATGTCGTGGAAGCGCATGCCCTGCTGGAGCAGGTCGTAGAGGCCGAGGTCCGAGATGTCGTGCAGCACCGCGTCCGGCGCGGCCGCCTCGACCCGCGCTCGCTCGAGCGCGCTGACGGCGATATGCGTCCGCCCGTCGATCACGCCGAGCAGGAACCCGTCGCCGATGGCAAGCGGCAGCTCGTGCCGCATCGCCGGCGACCGCTCGGTGTCGCCGAAGAAGAGCAGGTCGGTCATGGTCGAGACGCTAGCCGATGGCGAGCCGCGTGCCGGTCTCAGCCCGGAATGACGAAGGTCGACACGCTCCCTCCGGGGAGCTGTGCCTCCAGCGTGCCGCCCGTGACCGGCACCGGCGGCAGCGAGGCATCGCTCAGCCGGCCGGAGGTCTGCGTGACCGAGGCGGTGGCCGAGCCCAGCCACGGCAGGCCGAGCGACAGCGGCGTGACGCGCCCCCTGGGTGCGACGGCGACGACGACGGTGTGCGCGTGCCCGGTGTAGGCGAGCACGCGGGCGCCGCCGGTGTCGCCGGTGACGGCGTGCGGGGTCATCCCAGGACGGATCCAGCGGGTGAACTGCGCGTAGGCCCAGTACCGCTTCGTCAGGACGAGCCGTGTGTTGCCGTCGGCCCGGTAGTCGCGGTCGTAGTAGACGAGCCCGTCGTCCCATCCCGATCCGTTCGCGGTGCGTCCGCAGGAGCGATCACGGGCGTCGCACCCCAGCTCCGGCGAGAGGGCGACCCACCACGAGAACGACGGAGCGCCACCCAGCGCCAGGTTGCGCCAGATCGCGTGCGCCATCCACAGCGCGCCCCGCATCCGCGGGTGAAAGCCTTGCCGGAAATGGCCGTCGACCAGGCAGCAGACCTCCGACATGTAGGCCGGGCGCCCTGCCTGGGCCGCCACCGTTGCCACGCCCTGCAGCCGCTGCATGTCCGGGTTGTCGTAGGCGTGGTATGCGAGCACCTGCGGCGTTGCGTCGGCGAGCCAGCCCGGCGACTCGGACACCAGCCGGCCCGCGGTGCCGGATTCGTCGGCGAGGACGCCGGCGGAGCTGCCGCGCCGTGCGAGCGCCGCCTGCACGGCATTGACCAGCGGGGCCCTGAGCGCAACCGGCACGGCCATGCCCTCCTGGGTGCAGGTGGAGAACGCGCTGTCCGGCTCGTTCATGGGTGAGACCAGGTCGATTCGCGTCCCCTCGGAGGAGAGGTGGGTGACGACGTGCGCCAGGTAGGAGGCGTACTGCGAGACGCGGTCGGCCCGCAGGCTGCCCGCGCAGCCCTGCCCGTTCGTGGTGAACGCCGGCGGCGCCGCGTTCGCAAAGGCGACCAGCCGCGGCACGCCCATCGAGGCCGCCCGGCTCAGCATGTCCCGCCCCGCCGGGTCGGCCGACCAGTCGTAGGTGCCGTCAGACCGCAGGTATCCGGGCGCAAAGCGCGCCCGCCGTGCGATCCAGCCGCCGCCGCCGATGTTGTAGCGGTACATGGACAGGCGCAGCCCCGAGCGCGAGAACAGCAGATCGGCGATCCGGTCGCGGGTCGCAGCGGGCAGCCGACCCGTGTCCCGGGCCCACCAGGCACCGCTCGCGCCGAACCCCTCGAACGGCGCGCCGGCCGCCGCCGATGCCGAAGCGGCCGGCACCGCGCTTGCGCTGTCGGCGACCGGTGGTGGATCCACGAGCAGCAGCCACGCGCAGGCCACGGCGGCAAGCAGGAGACGCGGGGGACGGCGATGAGGGCGCATGCTGGGACGGCGACCGCAATCCCGCCCTCCGGCGCGACCGGTTGCGCGGTGAAGTTTGGCAACCGCCTACCCAGGCGCGCCAGTGGGCTGGCTCACATCGCCGTCAAACCTGGCCTCAATCGGTCGTGACTACCGTGGCCGAGTGGTCGACGAGCACGGCACAGGGTCGCGGACGTGGAGCCAGCTCAGGCTCCGCGGCAGGTTGGCGCAGGCGGTGGTCGGCATCGCCGTCTCGACGCTGTTCGTCTGGCTGGCGTTCACCAACGTCAGCCTGCACGAGGTGACGGGATCGCTGGCAGGCGCCCGCTGGCGCTGGCTGGTGCCTGCAACGGCGCTGCTGCTGCTGTCGGTGGCCCTGCGCGCGATCCGGTGGTCGATGCTCTACCCGGCCGGCCGCCGCCCCGGGCCGGGGGCGTGCTTCTGGGCGATGAACGTGGGATACCTGGCGAACGCGCTGCTGCCGTTTCGTGCGGGCGAGGTGATCCGGGTGATCACGCTCTCCCGCGAGACGGGTGCGTCGACCAGCCAGGGGTTCGTGACGATCGTGCTCGAGCGCGTCTTCGACCTGGTGACGGTCGCGGTGTTGTTCCTGGTGGTCGTTCCCTGGCTCCCCGCCGGATGGGCGCGAACGTCGCTGACGGCGATCAGCGTCGTCGCACTGGTTGCGGCCGCGATCTGCGTCGCCGTCGCTCGCAGCGTGCGGCTGCGCCGGATCGCCCGGTCGCTCGTGCGGCGGATTCCGCCGCTCGAACGGCGGGTCGGCGGGTTGCGAACGGCGGCCGAGGCCCTCGAGCCGCTGCAGTCCCCACGCGCCGCCGGGATCGTGCTCGCCTGGTCGTTCCTGTCGTGGATCGTATTGCTCGCCTCCACCGTCATGGTCGAGCACGCGGTCGTACACGGGCTGCCGTGGCAGAGCGGCGACGTCGCCCTGGTCGCGACCACCTACGCGCAGGCCATCCCCTCCTCGGCGGCCAGCATCGGCGTGTTCGAGGAGGCCGCCCGCCAGTCGCTCGCGGCCTTCGGGGTGGCCTCCGGAGCGGCGCTCGCCTTCGCGCTGACATACCACGCCGTGTCGGTGCTGCCGCTCCTGCCGCTGGGGCTGATCGGCCTCGGCCGCATGGGTGTTCGAACGTTGCTCCCGGACGTGCCGGCGCCGCCGCTGCCCGCGCCCGAGGCATCGCTCGAAGTGTCGGTGGTGATCCCGTGCCTGAACGAGCGCGAGACGATCGAGCGATCGGTGCGGAACGCCTGGCAGGGCATCGCACTGGCCGGCGCGGACGGCGAGGTGGTGGTCGCCGACAACGGCTCGACCGACGGATCCGCCGACCTGGCCCGCGCGGCCGGCGCGCGGGTGATCCACGAGAGCCGTCGCGGCTACGGCAGCGCGTACCTCGCCGGCCTCGCCGCGTCGCGCGGCCGCTACATCCTGATGGGCGACGGCGACGGGACGTATGACTTCACCGCGCTTCCCGACTTCCTCGCCCTCTGCCGCGGCGGTGCCGAGCTGGTGATGGGGTCGCGCCTGCGCGGAACGATCCTGCCGGGCGCGATGCCGTGGCACCACCGGTGGATCGGCAACCCGGTGCTCACGGGCCTGCTGAACGTGCTGTTCCGCACCGGCGTGTCGGACGCCCACTGCGGGCTGCGGATGGTCGCGCGATCCGCGCTGCCGCGGCTCGAGCTGCGCACGCCGGGCATGGAGTTCGCATCGGAGATGGTGATCAACGCCAAGCGTGCCAACCTGCGCATCGCCGAGACGCCGATCACCTACAGCCCGCGGCCGGCGGGCAGCCACTCGAAGCTGCACTCCGTGCGGGATGGGCTGCGCCACGTGCGCTATATCCTCGCCTGGGCCTCCGGAACCTCGCTCGCGGCGCCGATCGGCGCACTCGCGGGCATCGGCCTCGTGCTCTTGATGCTTCCCGGCGCGACCCTGCAGGACGTCGCGGCGGGTGCCGTGATCCTGACGGCCGCGGCGCTCGCGCTGCAGGCAGCCGCATCGCTCGCCGTCTGGCGCCTGATCACCCTGCACGACGGCGGCCTGCCCGTGCTCCGCCGGCTGGTCGACCGCCGGTTCCTGGTCGCCACCGCCGCCGTGACGGTGGCCGTCGCGGCGCTGGCGGCGACGGACTATGTGCACCGGTTCGAGCAGCACGGACACCACGCCACGGCCCGGGAGCATTCCCTGACGAGGGCCAGCGGGTCGTGAGCGCGGCGGGCAGGGCCGGCGCCTTCGTGCGAGGTACCGCCGCCCTGGCCGGCCGGCACCGGCTGTTCTGCGCGCTGCTCGCCGCGGCGCTGGCAATCCGTGCCGTGGTCTGGCTCGCCTACCAGCCGGCGCTCTTCTTCTACGGGGACTCCTACACCTACCTTGGGAACAGCACGGGGCTGCGACCGAACCCGATCCGGCCGATCGGCTACCCGCTGCTGCTGCATGTGCTGCTGCTCGGCAACACCATCGCCGCCGCCCCGGCGGCCCAGCACCTGTTCGGGCTCGTCACCGCGGTGATCTGCTACGCCGTCCTGCGACGGTTCGGCGCGGGGCCCGTGCTCGCGTCGGTGGCGGTCGTGCCGGTGCTCTTCGACGGCTACCTGATCGACATCGAGCAGTACGTGCTGGCGGAGAGCATGTTCATGCTGCTGGTGGTGTCCGGACTGGCGCTGCTGGTATGGCGGAACCGCCCGTCGGTCGCCGCATGTGCGGCCGCCGGGGCCCTGCTCGGGGCCGCCTCGCTGACGCGCACGGTGGGGATGGTGCTGATCGTGCCGGCGCTGCTCTATCTGGTGCTGCGTTGGGCGGGCGGCCTGCGGATCGCCGCGCTCGCCGTCGCCTTCGCGGTGCCGATCCTGGCCTACGCCGCCTGGTTCGATGCAACGTGGGGCCAGTTCACCGTCACGAAGCACGACGGCTACTTCCTCTACGGCCGGGTGTCGACGTTCGCGACGTGCGGCTCCTATGTGCCCGCCTCCCAGCGCTGGCTCTGCTTCGGCGGCGACCCCGGCCATCGGGAGAATCCGAACTTCTACGTCTGGCACAAGTGGGCCACGCCGCGGTACCGGCACCATCCGTTCGCGCTCGACGGCGAGCTGCGGTCGTTCGCCCTGTCCGCGATCGAGCACCAGCCGCTGGCCTACGCCAGGACGGTCGCCGGCGACCTGGAGCACTATGCGTCGGCCGGGCACTGGACGTCCAAGCTGGACACGCCTTTCTGGCACTGGCGGTTCCCGACGAAGGTGGAGGCGCCGCACCTGCTGCAGACCGAGCGCGCCGTCCAGGCGCACGGCGGCCACCTCGCGATCGATTCGGCGCTGGCGGGGCCGCTGCGCTCCTACCAGCGGATCGTATTCCTGCCGGGGACGGTCATGGCGCTGATGGTGCTTGCGGGCTTCGCCGCCACGGCGATCGGGCGCCGCGAGGGCGACCGGCGGCTGCGTGCGGAGGCGCTGCTGTTCACCCTGACGGCGCTGGCGCTCCCGGCGACGGCGGCGGCCACGACGATGTTCGACTACCGCTACGTGCTGCCCGCCATACCTCCCCTGTGCGTGGCCGCCGGGGTGGCGGGGCTGGTCACCGCGGACCTGGTGCGCGCCCGCTCGGGGTCGCTCGTGGCCGGCAATGAGGCACGGCCGCCAGCCGAGCCTGTGGTCGCGCACGCGGCGGGAACCATGCCGCCGTCCGGCTAGAGCCGCGGCGCCGGGCGATCGTCCGCCCGCGCGAGAGCCGCCCAGTCCGCACGCATGGGCGTGAAGCACTCGACGGCCAGGGCGCCGTCCGGCCCCGCGGTGACCTGGTGGGGGACGCCGCCGGGGATGCGCCAGGTGTCGCCGGGGCCGACGTCCCGGGACTCCGCGCCGATCCGGAACTGCATCGATCCGCGGATCAGCACCCCGAGCTGCTCGTTGTCATGCCGGTGCTCGGGGACCGCGCTGCCGGGCTCCAGGTCGATCACCGCCAGCGTGGTTCGTTCGCCGTCGACCGCCTGGGCCGTGATGCCGTCCCAGATCCGGATCTGCTCGAGCCGGTCGAGGCCGCTGAACGCGCTCATGGACGGCGAGTCTACCGGCAGGGCGGCAACCGGAACGGTAGGCTCGGCCGGTTCCGACCCGGAAGAGGAGGACGCGTGTACGCCCAGGTGATGACCTTCGAGGACTCGCCGCAGGATCTGGAGGACGGCATCTCGCACGTGCAGCAGGAGGTGGTGCCCGCGGCGCAGGCGGCGGCCGGCGTCAGGGGCATCTGGCTGGTCGATCGGGAGTCCGGCACGAGGGTGTCGGTCGTCGTCTTCGATGACGAGGAGGCGGCGAAGGCGTTCTTCGCGGCGGTCGGCGAGCGCACCGCCCAGCAGCCCGACCGCAACCGCCCGAAGCCGGTGGGCTCGAAGCGGTACGAGATCTACGGCCACGCGCTGGCCTAGCGATGGCCCGGTACATGGTGGTGGAACGGTTCATCCACGGGCCGGAGCCCGTCTACGCGCGGGCGGCATCGGAGGGTCGGATGCTGCGGGCGGGGCTGGAGTACGTGGACAGCTGGGTGGACGAGCGGCTGGACCGCTGCTTCCAGCTGATGGAGACGGACGACCGCTCGCTGTTCGACGAGTGGATCGCGCGCTGGAGTGACCTTGCCGAGTTCGAGGTGGTGGCTGTGCTGTCCTCGGCCGAGGCAGCGGCCCGGGCGGGCGGTTTCAAAGCACGGTCGCGGCGCCCGTGCGGCGCCGCGACCGTGGTGTGTGGGCTCAGCCCCGGTCCGTTACGGCCAGGTCGAGTCCCGAGCGCGCCTCGCGCTCGAGCCAGTCCGGCCCGACGTCGTGGCCGTACTCGACCATCGTCGCCCACAGGAACACCGCCAGCACCCTGCTTCGCACCAGCGCCGCCTCGTCCGGCTCGCCGTAGGCCTCGTGGAACGCCGCCCGTCCCGCGGGCGGCAGGTAGCCCCAGTAGAGCGGCAGGTCGATCGCCGGGTCGCCGCGGCAGACGTCGATCCAGTCGATCACCCCAGAGAGCTCGCCGTCGTCGGCCACGAGCAGGTGGCGCAGGTGCAGGTCGCCGTGGCAGACGCGCAGGGAGCCGGGCGCCGGCTCGGGCAGCTCCACCGCCTGCGCCAGCAGCGGCTCGAGTGATTCCGCCGGCCGCCACAGCCCACGCGCGGCGAGGCTCGCCAGCCGCTCGCGCAGCTTCCCGACGCGAAACGGCATGTCAGCCCGGTGGACGACGTCGACCGGCAAAGGCTCACCGCCGACCGTGACGCCCAGGGGGTCGACGTCGTGCAGCGCTCGGAGGAATGCGCCCAGGGCTGCGCCGTGCGCGGCCCGCCGGTCGTCGTCGGGCGCCGCCTCCCCCACTTCCCGGCCGGGGATGAACCGCGAGCCGGCCCATGGCCACGGAAAGGCCTCGGCCGGGTGTCCGCGCAGCTCCGCCACGGGGATCCGGAGCGGCAGCCGCGGGGCGAGCTGCGCCAGCGCCTCGATCTCGCGCAGGAGTCCGGGAAGCACCACCTCGCGCCGCGGGAAGCGCACCACCCACTCGCCGAGCCGCCAGACCGTGCTGTCCCAGCCCTCGCCCAGGAGCCGCATCGGCTGGGCGGCGATCTCGGGGAACTGCTCTGCGATCAGCTGCCGGGCGAGCGGCTCGTCGACGACGCGCTCGGCGGTCCACTCGGGCATCGGCGGACCATACCGTCCGCTGTAAGCTATCCACCATGAGCGAGCAGGCCAGCCCGGCGAGCATGGGTGTCGACCCCGGCGAGGAGCACTCGCTGATCTTTGCCACGACGGTGTGCGCGATCGTGGAGCACGGCGGGGAGCTGCTGATGGTGCGGCAGCTCAACCGGGAGGGCGAGGAACGATGGAACTTCCCGACGGGCTGGATGGAGCCCCGCGACGAGGACGGTCACGTGCAGATGCCCGAGCATGTGGTCAACCGCAACCTCTTGATGGAGACCGGGTACGCCGCGTCCGGGGCCACGCTGATCGGGATCTCGCTGGTGCGTGAGCACGACATGGACGGCCGCCGGATCGGCACGTCGATGCGCCTCAACTATCTATCCAGCCAGCCCCGCCAGACCAGCTACGCAATCAACGACTCCGACATCCTCGGTGCGCCCGAGTGGTTCAAGCCGTCCGACATCGAGGAGCTGATCGCGGACGAGCAGGTCAAGGGTCAGCTGACGGTATCCGCCTTCCGGCACTGGCAGGAGTACCGCCGGTCGGGCGGACTCACCTCCGACGTGGTCGACATCCCCAACTAGCGCAGCGCCGGCTCCGGTGCCCGCAGCTCGGGCACGGCGACGAGCACCACGACAAGGATGCTGCCCGCGATCAGCCCGGCGATGACGAGCGTCTCGCGCACGCCGATGACGCTCGAGACCGGCCCGACCAGCGCGTAGGACACGGGCACCAGCGCCGAGGACACCATCCAGTCGAGCGCCGATACGCGGCCGAGCAGATCGGCGGGCACCCGCGTCTGCATCGTGGTCGACCAGGCGATCAGACCCGCCGCGAAGCACGCGCCCGACACCGTCGAGATCAGCGCCATCTGCCACAGCTCACCGGCCAGCCCGTAGAGCGCCGTGGCATACCCCGCCACGACGAACGCGCCGAGCGTCATCGCGAGCCGGCGGGCAGGGAGACCGCTGATCGAGACGATCACCGCCGAGGCGATCGCTCCCGCGCCGCCCGCCGCCAGCACGAGGCCGAATCCGCCCGCCCCACCTCCGATGCCGTTGCGGATCAGGTAGGGCACGAGCACGTCGACCGGCCCCCAGAAGGCGAGCACGGTGAGCGAGAACGCGAGCAGCGTGGACGACAGCCAGACGTTGTGGCGGACGTAGGCGGCGCCCTCGCGAAGGTCGGCCATCACCGACGTATCGGCGTCCGCGCGCTTCGTGCGGGGCGGGTGCATGAGTCCCAGCATCGCGGCCCCGAACAGCAAACAGCCCGAGTCGATCACGAACCCGGTCCCGGATCCGACCGAGGCGACAAGCGCACCGCCCAGCGCCGGCCCGAGGAACTGCATGGCCAGCGGCCGCATCGCCTGATCGAGCGAGTTGGCCTGCACGAGCAGGCGCTCGGGGACGATCTCGGGCACCAGCGCCGCGAACGATGGCGCGAACAGGGCATCGCCGATGCCGAACACGACGGAGAGGGCGATCAGATGCCAGATCTGCGCGTGGCCGGCGAGCGACACCAGGCCGATCACCGCGGTCGCGGCGGCACGGAGGAGATAGGCGGTGATCATGAGCGGCCGGCGCCCTGCCCGGTCGGACAGCACACCGGTGAACGGCAGCAGGATCACCGCAGGGAGCGTCCAGGCAACTCCGGTCACGGCGAGCGCGGTCGGCGAGTTGGAGATCTGGTACGCCTGCCAGGCGATGGCGACCAGGTAGATGCCGTCTCCGATCAGCGAGGCGGTCAGGCCGATCCAGAGCAGGCGGAAGTCGCGCAGGCGAAGAGGCGCGAGCACCGGCTGTCAGCTGCCCGTGAAACGCGCCGGGCGCTTCTCGAGGAAGGCGGCGACGCCCTCGGCGAAGTCGCTCCCGGCCGCAGCCTTAACCTGCAGCGCGGCCTCCTGCTCGAGCTGATCGGCGAAGGAGCGAGTGGAGGCTCCATCGATCAGGGCCTTCGTCATCGCGATCGCCGCCGTCGGCCCCTGTGCGAGCGACGCGGCGTGCGCGGCCGCCTCGTGCGCCAGCTGCTCGTCGTCGACCACGCGGTTGAGCAGGCCGGCCTGATGCGCCTCGTCGGCGGCCATGGCCCGTCCCGAGACGAGCCATTCGAACGCTGCCGACGACCCGATCAGCCGCGGCAGCGTCTGCGAGAGGCCGGAGTCCGGCACGAGGCCGATGCCGAGAAAGGCGGGCACCAGCCGCGCCGACCGAGCGGCGATGCGCAGGTCGCAGGCCATTGCGAGGGCCAGCCCAGCTCCGGCGGCGGGGCCGTTGATGGCGGCCAGCACCGGCTTCTCGAGCGAGCGGATCGCCTCGACCGCCGGGTTGAACCAGCGGCGCAGCAGGTCGCCGACGGCCTCGGCATCACGGGGGAACTGGGAGACGTCCTGGCCGACGCAGAACCCGCGCCCCGACCCGGTGAGCACCACCGCACGGACGTTCCGGTCTGCTGCCTGCAACAGGCCGTCGGCGAGCCCGCGGTGCATGGCCTCGTCAAGGGCGTTCAGGACATCGGGCCTGTTGAGCGTCAGCGTCAGCACGGCGCCCTCCCGCGTGATCAGCACCTCGTCGCTCATCGGCACCTCCCCATCGGCCGAGTCTATGCCGACTCGCCGCCGGGCCGCGTCACGGCGCGATGGAGACCAGATGCTGGATCGGGCGGCGAAAGCCGTCGGCGAGGTCGAACTCGAGCTCGCGTGCAACCACCTCGGGCAGCAGCGGCCCCGGCTGCGTGCCGGGGCGGTGCCACTCGTGCATGCGCGGGTCGCTCGGCTCGCCGAGGGGACCGCCGCGCACGGCCGCAAGGCGGTAGAGGATCACCTCGTGCCGGTGGTCGCCGCTCTCGGTGAAGACGTTCTCGCTGACGTAGAGCAGGCGCCCGACCTCGATCTCGAGCGCGGCCTCCTCCATCAGCTCCCGCTGCAGGCACTGCTCCGACGTCTCGCCCGGCTCCAGGCCGCCGCCCGGCAGCCAGTAGAACACCGCGCGGTCGGCGTGGTGCGTGCGATCCATCAGCACAGCGCCGTCGTCGCGAACGATCACCCCGCGCACGCGGATGGACAGCTCCGGCAGCTGCTCAGGCAAGCGCGCGTTCGGCTTCGTAGACCGGAAGGGCGCGGCGCAGGAACTCTCCGGTGGCGCTCCCCGGCGTCTCGGCGACCTCCTCGGGCGTGCCCTGGGCGATCACCTCGCCGCCCTTCTCTCCGCCCTCCGGGCCCAGGTCGACGACCCAGTCCGCCTGCTTGATGACGTCCAGGTTGTGCTCGATCACGAGCACCGTGTTTCCGGCGTCCACCAGGCGCTGCAGCACGTCCAGCAGCTTCTCGACGTCGTACATGTGCAGGCCGGTGGTCGGCTCGTCGAGGATGTAGAGCGTCCGTCCCGTGGCCACCTTCGACAGCTCCGTCGCCAGCTTCACGCGTTGCGCCTCGCCGCCGGAGAGCGTCGTCGCCGGCTGGCCGAGCCGCATGTAGTCGAGCCCGACGTCGTGGAGGGTCTGCAGCCGCCGGCGCAGCTTCGGGATCTTGGCGAAGAACTCGAGCGCCTCCTCGACCGGCATGTCGAGCACGTCGGCGATCGACTTGCCCTTGAACTTGACCTGGAGCGTCTCGCGGTTGTACCGCCGTCCGTGGCATACGTCGCAGTTGATGTAGACGTCGGGGAGGAAGTGCATCTCGATCTTGATCGTGCCGTCGCCGCGGCAGTTCTCACACCGCCCGCCCTTCACGTTGAACGAGAACCTGCCCGGCTTGTATCCGCGCGTCTTCGCCTCCGGCGTCTGCGCGTACAGCGAGCGGATGTGGTCGAACACGCCGGTGTACGTGGCCGGATTCGAACGCGGGGTCCGCCCGATCGGCGACTGGTCGATGTCGATCACCTTGTCGAACGCCTCGAAGCCGTGCACCGAACGGTGCGCCCCGGGCTTCACCCGGCTGCGCGTCACGCGGTTTGCGAGGGCCTTGTAGACGACCTCGTTGACGAGCGTGCTCTTGCCCGATCCGGAGACGCCGGTCACGCAGATCAGCTTGCCCACCGGCATGTCGACGTCGATGTCCTTGAGGTTGTGCTCGGACGCCCCCTCCACGCCGAACCAGCCGACGTCGTGGATGCGCCGGTCGGGCACCGCGATGCCGCGCCGGCCGCTGAGATACGCGCCGGTGATCGAGTCGGGATTCGCCATCACCTCGGCGGCGGTGCCCAACGCCACCACGCGGCCGCCGTGCTCGCCGGCGCCCGGGCCCATGTCGACGATGTGGTCGGCGGCCCGCATGGTGTCCTCGTCGTGCTCGACCACGATCACCGTGTTGCCGAGATCGCGCAGCCGCGTGAGCGTCGCCAGCAGGCGGGCGTTGTCGCGCTGGTGCAGCCCGATCGACGGCTCGTCCAGGATGTACAGCACCCCCATCAGGCTCGACCCGATCTGCGTCGCCAGGCGGATCCGCTGCGCCTCGCCGCCCGACAGGCTGGCGGCGGCCCGGTCGAGCGTGAGGTAGCCGACGCCCACGTTCTCGAGGAAGCTGAGCCGCTCGTTGATCTCCTTGAGGATGCGGGCGCCGATCGCCCGTTCCGTGTCGGTCAGCTCGAGCCCGCCGACGAAGCCGATCGCCCGCTCGACCGACATCTCCGTGAACTGGGAGATGTTGCGGCCGTTGACGGTGACCGCCAGGCTGGTGTCCTTCAGCCGGGCGCCGCGGCACTGCGGGCACGGCTTCAGCGTCATGTACTCCTCGATCCGCTCCTTCTGCAGCGTCGAGTCCGTCTCCCGGTAGCGGCGCTCGAGGCCCGGGACGATGCCCTCGAAGGCGAGCGTGTAGTTGCGCTTGCGGCCCATCCGGTTCCGGTAGGAGACGTAGATCTTGTCCCCGTCGGTGCCGTACAGGAACAGGCGGCGCTCGCGCTCGGACAGCTCCCGCCACGGCGTGTCGAGGTCGATCTCGTACCGCTCGGCGATCGCCTGGATCACCTGCTCGTAGAAGTTCGAGTTGATCACCGTCCAGGGCACGAGCGCCCCTTCGGCGATCGAGAGGCTCGGGTCGGGGACGATCAGGTCCGGGTCGATCTCTCGCTGCGTGCCCAGGCCGGTGCACCGCGGGCAGGCGCCGTGCGGCGAGTTGAACGAGAAGATGCGCGGCGCCAGCTCGGGCAGCGAGATGCCGTCGTCGGGGCAGGCGAACCGCTCCGAGTAGGTGCGGGTGGGCCCGTCCACCTCGCTGATCTCGACCAGACCCTCGGCCAGCCGCAGCGCGGTCTCCACCGAGTCGGTCAGCCGGGCACGCAGCCCGTCCTTCATGATCAGCCGGTCGACCACGACCGAGATCGTGTGGCGGATCTGCTTGTCGAGCACGGGCGGCTCCTCGAGCAGGTGCTGCTCGCCGTCGACCTTCATCCGCGTGTAGCCGTCCGCGCGCAGCTCCTCGAAGAGATCCTTGAACTCGCCCTTGCGGCTGCGCACGATCGGCGCATCGACCGTGAACCTGGTGCCGTCCGGCAGGTCGAGCACCTGGTCGACGATCTGCTCGGCCGACTGGCCGGAGATGGGCTTGCCGCACTTCGGGCAGTGGGGCTGGCCGACGCGCGCGTAGAGCAGCCGCAGGTAGTCGTAGATCTCGGTGACCGTCCCAACGGTCGACCGCGGATTCCGGGTGGTCGTCTTCTGGTCGATGGAGATCGCCGGCGAGAGGCCGTCGATCGAGTCGACGTCCGGCTTGTCCATCTGGCCGAGGAACTGCCGCGCGTATGCTGACAGCGACTCGACGTAGCGCCGCTGCCCCTCGGCGTAGAGCGTGTCGAACGCCAGGCTCGACTTGCCCGACCCCGAGAGGCCGGTGATGACGACGAGCCGATCGCGTGGCAGCGAGACCGTGACGTCCTTCAGGTTGTGCTCCCGGGCGCCCCGGATCACGATCTCGTCGCTCGGCACGTACCCCCCAAAACTGGCTTGATCAAGCGGTTGAGACTGGGATTCTAGCAGTGCCGGAGTGGGCGAACGCATGTTCGGTTCACCCTAGCAGCACGTCCGGACGGGCGCCAGAAACCGCCGCAAATCACGCCGTCGGAGGGGCCAGATGATTGATTCCACGACTCCGCACGTCTGATCGCGTGACTTCAGGTCGTTGACTGCGGTCAGGGGGCTGCGATCGCTAGGTCTTCGCATCGCGGCGTCCTCGGTCGGGCCGATATTCCCGATATCGACCCTCCTTCGATCCTTGCGCTGCTCGCCTACCGATCGCTCAGACCGCACGGCGCCGTGGAATCAACCATCTAGATGAGGTTCAGCGCGGCCCGGTCGCCGGCCGGCGAGGGCTCCGGCATGTCGTCCCAGTCCTCGTCCTCGTCGAGGCCGAGCAGCAGCGCGAAGACGAGATCCGGATCGGGGAGACGCCGCAGGCCGAACAGCGGGCCGCGGCGCCCGTGGGCGTTCGCGACCACGCAGCCGTAGCGCAGCACGCGGCCCATGCCGGACACGTGGACCTGGAGATCGTCGAGGACGTGCAGCGGCAGCGCGCTCACGCGGCGCGACAGCAGCCCGGAGGTGAGCAGCACGCGCCGGTCGGTGACGATCAGCCGCCGCGCGTTCCAGCGGCTGACGCGGCGCATCAGCCCCAGCAGCGACATGCCGACGATCACGGCCGCGAGCAGCGCCGCGGCCCAGCGCACAGGCCCAGGTGCGGGCGAGCCGGCGAGCTCGTAGGCCCCGCCGCCGAACAGCACGATCACGAGCGTCGCCCGCAGGAACGGGCGCACCAGCACCACGCCGTGCTCACGGGTGATCAGGTGGATCCGCTCCGAGGGCGAGATCAGGCGGTCGACGCGCGGCATGGACACACCGAGTTCGCGGTCGGGCTGCTGTTCCCTTCAGGTGAGCAGCCGCTGCCGGGCGTGATAGCGCCTGGACTTGGCCCGGCTGCCGCAGAGCGCCATGTCGCACCAGACGGCCGAGCGGTTCCGGGTGGCGTCGTAGAACGCCCACCGGCAGGCCGGGTTGCGGCACGTCTTCACCCGCGACCAGTCACCGGTGCCGACCGCAGCCACGACGATGCCGAGCAGCCTTCCGAGCGCGCCCGCGACCCCTCCCAGCTCGGGCGCGAGGGACACGCCACCCCCGGGGTCGAACCTGGGCCGCAGCCCGCATGCGAGCGACACCGCATCGAGCCGCGCGCTCGATGCCTCCGGCATCGGCAGCCCGCAGTTCACGCCTGCCAGGTCGCGCAGCGCCTCACGCACGGCGATTGCCACGTCGACGTCCCCCTCCTCTGCGACCGTCGCCGGGCTCAGCAGGCGCCGGCCGTGCAGCCAGCCCGAGAGCGACTCGGCGCCGTCGAACAGCTCGAAGCGACGCTCGAGCTGGGCCGAGTTGATGAAGGAGAGCACGAGTTCGAGCTCGTTCGGAGCCGGAGCATGACGCGCGATCTGTTACCGCCTAACGCCGATGACCGGTCGATGCTACCAGCGTGCGCGTGACGGTGGTGGGACGTCAGGCGGAGGCGGCCGGAGCGGCGGCAACAAGCTCCCGCCGCAGCTCCTTGATCTCGTCGCGGAGCTTGGCGGCGTACTCGAACCGCAGCTCCTCCGCGGCGGCGAACATCTCCTCCTCGAGCTCGACCACCAGCTTCTCCAGCTCCTGGTTGGTGAGGCCTTCGACCTTCGCACCGCGCCGCCGGCGGCCGGGAACCGTCGGCTGCTCGAGCGTCAGGAACTCCGCGATGTCCGAGACTCCCTTGCGGATCGATTCCGGGGTGATGCCGTGCTCCGCGTTGTACGCGAGCTGGATGTCGCGGCGGCGGGTCGTCTCGTCGAGGGCGACACGGATCGCCTCGGTCGTCTTGTCGGCGTACATCAGCACGCGCCCGTTGACGTTCCGGGCGGCTCGTCCGATGGTCTGGATCAGCGCCGTCTGCCCTCGGAGGAAGCCCTCCTTGTCGGCGTCGAGGATGGCCACCAGCGACACCTCGGGCAGGTCGAGGCCCTCCCGCAGCAGGTTCACGCCGACCAGCACATCGTACTCGCCGAGGCGCAGCTCGCGGACGATCTTGATCCGCTCGAGCGTGTCCACCTCGCTGTGCAGGTAGCGGGTGCGGATGCCGGCCTCGAGCAGGTAGTCGGTCAGGTCCTCGGCCATCTTCTTCGTCAGCGTGGTCACGAGCGTCCGCTCGTTGGCATCGATCCGGCCCCGGATCTCGGCCATCAGGTCGTCCACCTGGTGGCGGGTCGGCCGGACGTCGACCTCGGGATCGACGAGGCCCGTCGGCCTGATGATCTGCTCGGCCACGTGCGTTGAGTGCCGCAGCTCGAACGGCCCCGGCGTGGCCGAGACGAACAGCGCCTGCGGCACCCGGTCGAGGAACTCGTCGAAGCGCAGCGGCCGGTTGTCGAGCGCCGAGGGAAGCCGGAACCCGAAGTCGACCAGCGTCTGCTTGCGGGAGCGGTCGCCCTCGTACATGCCGCCGATCTGCGGCACGGTCTGGTGCGACTCGTCCACCACCACGAGGAAGTCGTCCGGGAAGTAGTCGAGCAGCGTATGCGGCGGCGTGCCCGGCATGCGGCCCTCGAGGATCCGCGAATAGTTCTCGATGCCGTTGCAGAAGCCCATCTCGCGCAGCATCTCCATGTCGTACTCGGTGCGGGAGCGCAGCCGGTGGGCCTCCAGCATCTTGCCCTGGCCCTCGAGCTCCCGCAGCCGGTCGTTCAGCTCGGCCTGGATGCCGCCGACCGCGCGCTCGATCTCATCGCGCTCCATGGCGTAGTGGGTTGCCGGATAGACCGCGAGGTGGTCGAGCTTGGCGAGCACCTCGCCCGTGATCGGGTCGAAGTGGACGATCGACTCCACCTCGTCGCCGAACAGCGAGATCCGGTAGGCCGTCTCCATGTTCGCGGGCTGCACCTCGACCACGTCGCCGCGCGCACGGAACTTGCCGCGGCCGAGCACGACGTCGTTGCGGGCGTACTGGATCGCGACCAGCTTCTGCAGCATCAGGTCGCGCGGCTGCTCCTCGCCGACCGCCAGGAACAGCACCATCTGCTCGTAGCGCTCGGGCGAGCCCATGCCGTAGATGCACGACACCGAGGCGACGATCAGCACATCCTTGCGCGTGAACAGCGCGGCCGTCGCCGCGTGGCGGAGGCGGTCGATGTCGTCGTTGATCGAGGAGTCCTTCTCGATGTAGGTGTCCGAGGTCGGGAGGTACGCCTCCGGCTGGTAGTAGTCGTAGTAGCTGACGAAGTACTCGACGGCGTTGTGCGGGAAGTACTCGCGGAACTCGTTGCAGAGCTGCGCGGCCAGCGTCTTGTTGTGGGCGATCACGAGCGTCGGCTTCTGCACCTGCTCCACCACGCGGGCGACGGTGTGCGTCTTGCCGGTGCCGGTGGCGCCGAGCAGCGTCTGGAACCGGTCGCCGCGGTTGACCGCCTCGGACAGCTCGGCGATCGCACGCGGTTGGTCGCCGGTCGGCTGGTAGGCGGCGGATACGCGCATCTCGGCCATGGGGGCAGTGTATCGAACGGGCGTTCGTGAATCGCCGTCCGTGGACAACGATATGGTCGCAGGCGCGTGTCACCGCCCGCGAATCTGAACGATGCGGCCGTCGCGGCCGACTACGACCTGATCTACGCGAACTGGGACGCACAGGTGGAGCGGCTCGTCCAGATCATGAGCGGCCATCTCCCGGTGGTACCCCAGGGCCGGCTGCTGGACGCGACCTGCGGCTCGGGGCTGTCGATCGACGCCGCGCGCCACGGCGGATGGATCGTCACGGGATGCGACTCGTCGCCCGCCATGGTGCAGCGCGCACGCGACCGGTTTCCGGACGCGACGCTGCGCAGCGCGAGCCTGCTCAGCCTGGGCGACGCCCTGGGAGCGACCTACGACGCCGTAATCTCGGTGGGCAACGGCCTGCCGATGCTCGAGCCGAACCAGGTGCCGCGGGCGCTGCAGCAGCTCCGCCGCTGCACGCGTGACGGCGGTGCTCTGATGATCGCGATCCGCGACTTCAGCGAGCGGATCAAGGGCGGTGTCTGGAGAGACGATGCCGTGGCAAGGGTGGAAGGGCGCTTCGCCTATCGCGGCTCAGACCTCGTCGTCTACACGCTCGAGATCGAGGACTCGCGCGGCACCCGCGTGCACGAGGTCGACCTGCATCCGATCGCGCCGCTCGAGCTGGAGGCGGCGGTGCTGGCGGCGGGGTTCACGGTGACGCGCTCGAGCCGGGTAGCGGGCCGGGCGGTGGTGGCGGCGACGGCTCGATGAGATCCGCTCATGACCCGTACAGCTCGCTGTGGTACGCGCGTCGGTACAGCTTCTGCAGGCGCTCGACGTCGTTCACGTAATCCTGCGTGGCCGGGAACCGGATCCGCACCGTCGCACCCGGCGTCGTCTCGGCGATCCACTGATCGACGTTCGCCTGGCCCGCGTTGTACGCCGCCAGCGCCAGCTCGTCCCCGTTCGGATACTCCGCGTACTTCTGGCGCAGATGCTGCAGGTACCAGCACCCGTAGCGGACATTCAGATCCGGGTTGAGCAGGTCGGTCGCCGGGTGGAAGTTCCCGCCGCCCGTGTGCAGCGCGATCCCGCGGGCGGTATCGGGCAGCAGCTGCATCAGCCCCACCGCCCCCGCATCGCTGCGCGCGTTCGCATCGAACTGCGACTCCTCCTCGACCACGGCCGCCACCAGCGCGGGATCGAGGTGGTAGAGGCGCGCGTTGCCGACGACGATGCTTCGGTAGTCCAACGGGTACCAGAGCCGCACCCACCATGCCGGCTGCTCGTGCTGCAGCACGCCGAATGCGAGCGCACCCGCAGCCAGCAGCGCAAGCACCAGGAGCGCCGCGCGCCTCACGTCAGCCGCGCCACCAGGCCGGCCACCCAGCGGTCGAGATCCTCGAGCGTGCCGGTGTTCTCGTAGACCACGTCCGACCGGGCCGCCTTCTCGCCCTCGGGCAGCTGGTGTCGCATGCGCTCCGATGCCCCGGGGCGCCGCGACTCGCGAACGTCCTCGGGCGCCGTCACCAGCACGATCATGTCGTAGCGGTCGGCGATGCCGGCCTCGAACAGGGTCGGCGCCTCGTGCACCAGCAGCGCGTCGCCGGCCTCCAGCCGCTCGGCCCGCCACTCGGCGAACCGCTCCGCGAGCATCGGCAGCAGGAGCCCCTCGAGCCACCGCCGCTCCGCCTCGTCTGCGAACACGCGGCGTGCGATGGCGGCGCGGTCGACCGCGCCGGACGCGTCCAGCGCCTCCGGCCCGAAATGCTCGCCGACCGCCCGCCGCACGTCGTCGCGCTCGTACAGCTCCCGCACCATCTCGTCGCTCGAGAGCGTGACGGCACCGTGCCTGGCGAAGGCAGCGAGCGCCTCCGACTTCCCCGACCCGATGCCGCCGGTGAGGCCGACGACGAGGGCCACCGCTACTCCTCGGCCAGCGCCTCTTCGGGCTCGGCCGCGGCGTCCTCAGCCGGCGACTCGGCCTCCGGCTCACCGGCGTCCGCCTCGGCGACGGGCTCGCCCTCCTCGGCCTCCGGCTCGGGCGCGGCGTCCGCCTCGTCGGCGGCCGGCTCCGCAGCAGCCTCGGGCTCCGCCGTCTCGGCCTCGGCCGCGGGCTCCTCGGCCGCCGGCTCAGGCTCCGGCTCGTCACCGGCCTGGTCGGCATCGGCGAACACCTCGGACGACAGGCCCAGATCGGGCACCGGCTGGTCAGCGACCGCCGTGCTCGTCCCGTCCATCTCGATCCGCTTGACGGTCTCGCCCGGCTCGACGCGCTTGAGGGACAGCGAAAGCCGACGTCGCTCCGCGTCGATCTCGATCACCTTGACGTTGACCTCGTCGCCCTGGTTGACGACGTCGCGCGGGTTCTCGACGTGGTGGTCTGCGAGCTCGGAGATGTGGATCAGGCCCTCGACCCCCGACAGGATCTCGGCGAAGGCGCCGAACGTGACCACCTTGGTGATCCGGCCGACGACGACGTCGCCCTGGTGGGTCTCGTCGATCACGCGCTGCCACGGGTCGGTCTGCGTCTGCTTCAGGCCGAGCGAGATCCGCTGCCGGTCGCGGTCCACGTCCAGCACCTTGACGCGCACCTTCTGGCCGATCTCGAGCACCTCGGACGGATGGTTGACGTGGCTCCACGACAGCTCCGAGATATGGATCAGCCCGTCGATGCCGTCGAGGTCGACGAATGCGCCGAAGTCGACGATGTTGGAGATGACGCCCTCCACCTCGGTGCCCGGCGAGAGCCGGTCGAGGATTTGCTGGCGCTGCTCACGCCGCTCCTCCTCCAGCACCGCGCGGCGCGAGAGCACCACGTTGTTGCGGCTCCGGTTGAGCTCGATCACCTTGCAGCGCAGCGTCTGGTCGCGGTACTCGTCGAGATCCTGCACGCGGCGGATGTCGACCAGCGAGGCGGGCAGGAAGCCGCGCACCCCGAGGTCGATGATGAGGCCGCCCTTGACGACCTCGATGACGAGGCCCTCGACCGGCTCGCCGCTCTCGGCGGCAGCCTCGATCCGGCGCCACGCCTTCTCGAAGCGGGCGCGCTTCTTGGAGAGGATCAGGCGCCCGTCGGCGTCCTCCTTCTGGAGGACGAGGGCATCGATGGTGTCGCCGAGCGCCACCTCGTCGTCCGGGTTGACCGAACGCCGGATGGAGAGCTCGGAGATCGGGATGACCCCTTCGGACTTGTAGCCGATGTCGACGAGGATCTCGTCCTTGTCCACGCGGACGACGGTGCCGCTGACGACGTCGCCCTCGTTGAAGTTGCTGAGCGTGCGGTCGTAGTCGGGCACCAGCTGCCCGTCCACCTCGATCATCCAGGTGTCGGCCGGGTCAGAGTGCTGCTGGTCGATTGATGTCATGAAGACGCGATCAGTCCTTTTGCGAGAGAGTGAGCGCACGGCCTATCCACCCGGACACCCGAGCGCACGGCGGAAAGTATACAGAGCAGCTTTGCGCCGGCCGCAGGTGGCCCGCCACCGCCCTCAGGAGCTGCCGTAGCTCGCGGTGAGCTTGCCCTTGACCTCGATCACCGCGCCGCCGGGCGGCAGCGTGAACGACCGCGTCTCGCCGGGCAGCTCGATCACCGCCGGGGCTGCACCGGGGTTGACCGCCACGGCGCCCGAGTCGAAGGCGCGCACGACCGCGCCGTCGTGTCTGTCGGGCAGATCCGTCGGCAGCCCCGGGTTGAGGTTGTAGAGCGACGTCTCATGGCCCGGTGTCACCGCGTACGCGGAAGCCGGCCCGGACACCAGCAGGTACGAGGCGAGCCCGAAGATGCGCTGGTCGCGGGTGAGCCGTGGCTCGTCGTCCCACACCCAGGCCCCCACCAGTCGGTCGAGCGCCTCCTCGAAGTAGCTGTAGAGCGCGTCCCAGGCCTCGCCCTGCAGCAGCGCGAACCCGCGGCCGACAGACACGGCGTCGCTGCTGCCGATCTGGGCCGCGTCGATGACCGTGAACGGCCCGTTCTCCGCGATCATCGAGAACCCGTGCGTCTTCAGGCCACCGCGCACCGTGGCCATCGCTTTGGCAAGGTAGATCGCGTGCGCCGCATCGGTCATCGGCTTGCCCGTGGCCGGGTCGATCGGCGGCGAGACCCAGGCCGGCCCGTTGCCGGCATCCACCAGCACCGCCCCACTCCAGCCGCCGTCCGTCAGGTCGTTCTCAGCGGCGTCCGCCCAGGCCTGCAGGTAGTCCACGTTGCTGATGTCGAACATCACCCAGCTCGGGTGGTCGGGGGGGTGCACCTCCTCGCCGGCGGCGTCGTGCAGGATCCATTCCGGGTGATGGTCGCGCACCTGCTCGATGTCGAGCCCGGGCTCGGGGCACCCGCCGCAGGGGGAGAAGCCGTACTGCAGCGAACGGGTCTGCCACACGTGCACGCTCGGGTCGGCCGCGTGCACGTCCTGGGCAAGGCCGTTCCAGGCGGGCGCCATGATGTTGAGATACGTGCGGCCTATGCAGGCCGCCTGCTCCGCCGTCGGCTGCACCCGCAGGTCGACGAGGAGCGGCGTCGCCGGCCGCGACTTGGCCGCGCACCTGGCTGGCACATGCTCACTGCTGACCGCGCTGCCGCCGCCGTTGCAGGCGGAAGCCAGCCCCGCGGCGAGCGCGATCAGGACGAGGCGCCACACGTGTCGCACCGGGTCACGGGTGATCCGATCAGGCCGCCGTCGGGAGGCGTGATCACGGAGACGGGCTGCACGACGAGCGGGGTGCCGCAGCGCGGGCAGAAGCCGCCTCCCGGCGGGTGGTGGCGCAGCTCGAAGCGGACGTCGGCGCGCAGCAACCCGCCGTCGGCGGAGAGCACCCCACTCTGCGGCCGCACGCGGCCGAACTCCAGCTGCACGTCCCCGGTGCGGTGCTCGCCGTGCACCTGCACGGTGCCGGTGGCGATGCCCATCGCATTGTCGAGCCGGTCGGGCGGAACGGCGGGCAGGAACAGCTCGGCCACCACCGCCTCGCGGAGCTCGCCCGCCTCCAGCCAGAGGTAGCTGCCCTGCTCCTCGCCGCGGTGGGCCGGCAGCGCGTAGAGCGTGCCGGCGATCTGCAGCCAGTCGCTCACTTGGCGTCCAGCCACGTCGCGCCCTGCCCGATGTCCACCTCGAGCGGCGGGTCGAGCGGGTAGGCGCTGACCATTTCCTCGCGGATCAGCGGCTGGAGGACGGGCATCTCGTCCTCGGCTGCCTCGAACACGAGCTCGTCGTGCACCTGCAGCACGAGCATCGACCGCATCCCCTGCTCGCGCATGCGCCGGTGGCATCCGATCATGGCGACCTTGATGATGTCGGCCGCGCTGCCCTGCATGACCGTGTTCACGGCGAGCCGCTCTCCCAGGCTCCGGGTCTGGTAGTTCGAGGCACGGAGCTCGGGGATCGGGCGCCGGCGCCCGAACAGCGTGGTGACGTAGCCGTCCTCCTTGGCGCGGTCGATGACGCCCCGCATGAACTCGTTCACGCGCGGGAACCGCGCCAGGTACGCGTCGATGTAGGCCTGTGCCTCGTCTCGGGGGATGGACAGCTGCTCGGACAGCCCGAACGAGCTGATGCCGTAGATGATGCCGAAGTTGACCGCCTTCGCGCGGTTGCGCTCAGTCGAGGTCAGCTCCTCCGCCGGCTTGCCGAGCACCTCGGCAGCCGTCGCGCGGTGGATGTCCTCGCCGCGGGCGAACGCCTCGCGCAGCGCGGGCTCTCCGGACAGGTGCGCGAGGATGCGCAGCTCGACCTGCGAGTAGTCGGCGGAGACGATGCGGAAGCCGGGCGAGGCGATGAAGGCGCCTCGGATCTCGCGGCCGAGGGGCGTGCGGATCGGGATGTTCTGGAGGTTCGGACGGATGGAGCTGAGCCTGCCCGTGGCCGCCGTCGTCTGGCTGAAGTAGGTGTGCAGCCGGCCGTCCTCGCCGACCAGACCCGGAAGCGGGTCGAGGTAGGTGCTGAGCAGCTTCGACTGCTCGCGCCAGGATTCGACGACGTCCACGATCGGGTGCAGGTGCCGTATCTTGGCCAGCACGCGTGCGTCGGTGGAGTAGCCGGTCTTGCCCTTGCGGTCCGCCGGCAGCTCCAGCCGCTCGAACAGCACCTCCCCGAGCTGCTTCGGCGAGCCGATCGTGAACGGCCCTCCGGCCAGCTCGTACGCCTGCTGCTCGAGCTCGTCCACCTGGTCGCGCAGCTTGGCGGCGATCTCGGCGAGCCGGTAGCTGTCGACCTGCACGCCGCAGCGCTCCATCTCGGCCAGCACCGGCACCAGCGGCAGCTCGATCTCCGTGTAGAGCGAGGTCATCTCACGGGCATCGATGCGCTCGGCCAGGCCGGCGTGGATCGCCAGCTGCGTGCCGGCGGCCGCCACCAGCTCCGCGGTCTCCGGGTCGGCCTGCACGGCGGGCGCCACACCCTGCTCCTCTGCCAGGTCCGCGATCTCGTAGCCGGAGCGCCCGGGGTCGAGGAGGTACGCCGCGATCTGGGTATCGCCACCCGGGAGCAGGCCCGGGAGGTGCTCTCCATGCGTGATCACGCGATGGCCCTCGAGCGCCGCCGCGAGCGCCGGCCGGTCGGACGCGGGCACCACCAGCACGTCGCGCGCCTCGGACGCGACGGCCGCACGGTCGTCGCTGATCGAGACGGCAAGCTCGTAGGGCAGGCCGGCGATCTCGTCGACCGTGCCCTCGCGCCAGGCCATGTCGGTCCGCTCCAGCGGGGCGCCGGGCGCCGCCGGGATCACCTCCTCGAGCTCGTCCACCCGCTTCAGCAGCGCGCGGAACTCGAGCTTGCGGAACAGCTCCTTCATCGTCGAGCGATCGGGCTGCTCGGCGAGCAGGGCCGAGAAGTCGACGTCGATGTCGAGGGTGCGGTCGATCGTCGCCAGGCGCTTGCTCTTCACCGCCTCCTCGTGGTTGTCGCGCAGCGACTCGCGGCGCTTCTCCCCGGCCACCTCGTCGAGATGGTGGTAGATCCCCTCGAGGGTGTCGAACTGCACCAGCAGGTCCGCGGCCGTCTTCTCGCCGATCCCCGGAACGCCCTTGATGTTGTCCGAGCTGTCACCCTTGAGGCCGATGAAGTCCGGGATCTGCGCCGGGCCGATGCCGTAGCGCTGGCGGATCCGGTCGGGCGTGTACACGACCACGTCCGAGACGCCGCGCGGCGTCATCATGATGCAGACGCTGTCGGAGGCGAGCTGGAAGGCATCGCGGTCGGTGGAGACGACGCACACGCGGCGGCCGTCCGCCTCCGCCCTCGCCGAGAGCGTGCCGATCACGTCGTCGGCCTCCATGCCCTCCACGCGGATGTTGCGGTACCCGAAGGCCTCGACCAGCGGAGCGAAGTACGGGCGCTGCGCCTGCAGCAGCGGCGGCGTGGGCTTGCGGTGAGCCTTGTACTCGGGGTCGAGCTCGAGGCGCTTGGTCGGGCGCTCGTCCCAGGCCACGAGCACCGTGGCCGGCCGGTAGTCCGCGAGCATCTTCATCAGCATGTTGGCCATGCCGAGCAGGGCGTTGGTGGGCTGCCCCTCCGCCGTCTGCAGCTCCTCCGGCAGAGCGTGGAAGGCGCGGTACGCGAGGCCGTTGCCGTCGATCAGGAAGACGTCGCAGGTGCGGGCGGGCGCGTCGTCCAGATCCAGATCGGACGGCTTGGTCTGCTTCGCGGTCGCCACCGGGCAAGCGTAGTGGATCCGCGCCGCGGGCCACAGCGGACGGCCGGCGGTACGATCGCCCAATGGCGCCGCGATTCGCGATCGCCGTGCTCTCTGCCGTGGCGGCCGCCGTGGTGCTGGTCGTGGGCGGCGGCGGGTCGGCGGCTCCGCCGGCCGCCGGTGCGCGGGTGTCACCACCGCTGCTCGCGTTCACCGCGCGCACCCGAAACGCCCCGAACGGAGCGGTGTTCGCCCTGCGCCGCAACGGCACCGTCGCACCGCTCGGCAACGGCCCGGGCCGCGTCGTCTCCTGGTCGCCGGACGGCCGCGAGCTGCTGGTCGTCCGCCCCACGTTCGACACCGGCGGCGGGGAGGAGCTGGATGCATTCGACCCGGCGAGACAGCGGTCGCGGTCGCTGTGGCAGGCGACCACGATCACGGATGCCGCCTGGTCGCCGGACGGCCGCTATATCGCGGTGGCGTGGGACGGCAAGGTCAGCGTCCTCGGCAGGAACGGTGAGGTCGTTCGGGCGCTCGGGGAGCAGGTGCCGGCGGGAAGCGCCGCCGACGGCGGCCTCGCATGGACGGCAGACGGCAGCCGGCTGGCCGTGACGTACGCGACGCCCGGCGGTAGCGGCATCGCGATCGAGCAGCCGCGCGGCGTGCTGCCGCGGATCATGAGCCCTTGCGGCCGCGAACGGCCGTGCCACGAGGTGTCCGCGCCGGACTGGGCGCCCGGCAGCAACGCCCTGGTCATGGTCCGGAGGGACGGGGCAAAGGGATCGGCCTGGTGGTGGACCGGCCACGGCCCGCCGCAGCCGCTGCCGGCCGGCGGGCTTCCGGACAGCGTGCGGTCAGCCATGTGGGCCCCCGACGGCCACCGGCTCGCGATCTCCACGGCGGAGGGCCTGTTCCTGCTGCGGGGCCCGGACGCGCGGGCCGTGCGGATCACGGCGACGCAGCCGCTCGCCGGGCCCGCGTGGTCGGCGGACGGGCGCCTGCTGGCGATCGTCACCCGCTCGGCCACCGGCGGCCCCGACGTGCTGGACGTGCTCGCGCCGGACGCGGGGAGCGGGCCGGCGCGCCTGCAGACCTCGACGGTGTTCGACCGGATCGCGGGGCCGCTGGTCTGGAACCCCGCAGGGTGAGGTGACCGAATCGTGACGGCCCGTGTCGAACCTGTGACTGCCCTCGGCCCGCTCAGCAGTCGAGGAAGCCGAGCACCAGCTCGGAGAAGCGCTCGGGCTGCTCCATGCTCGGCAGGTGGGCGGTTCCCCCGATGCGCTCGACGCGCGCGCCGGGGATCTGCCTCCCGAGCCACTCGACGGTCCGCAGGATGTCCGGACGGTCGTGGTCACCGACGACCAGCAACGTGGGCACGGAGATCTCCCCGACCCTCGCCGCTATGTCGGGGACGGTCGCCTGCTCGGCCTCGGGATCGGCGTCCTTCAGGTGCCGGTACGCCGCGATCTGCATCGACCGCACGGCGTCGCGAACCGCCGGGTCGACGTCCCCAGGCCCCCGCTCCACACCGTCCACCCAGAACCGGACCGTGACCTCGGCCGCACCCTCCAGGTCGCCCGCCTCCAGCAGGCGCTCCTCCTCCTCGCCGTAGGCGCGAACGTCGTCCGACCAGCCGGCCGACGGAAGACCGGGGCCGACGAGCACGAGCGCACCGACCAGATCGGGCCGCGCAACAGCGACCTCGGCCGCAACCCGCCCGCCGAGCGAGGCGCCGACCAGCGCGGCGGGCCCCAGCCGCTCCTGCTCCAGCAGCTCGATCAGGTCGGCGCCGTGGGCGAACGTTCCGGGCGGGGGCGCGGACTCCCCGAACTCGCGCATGTCGTAGCGAAGCGTGCGGTGGCGCGTCGTGAAGGCAGCCCACTGGGGATCCCACATGCGGCTGTCCGCGATCCCCGCGTGGATGAGCACGACCGGGCTGCCCTCGCCCGCAATCTGGTGATACAGCTCCACGGCCGCGAGCGTACCGAACACCGCGCGACGCCGCCCGGCGGCCGTCGGTACGCTTCTCGCGATGGCACGGAACCCGTCCGCCAGCTACAGCCTGACGATGCGCGTGGAGATCCCGAGCGAGCCCGGCTCGTTCGCGCACGTCGCCGCCGCGGTGGCCGAGGCGGCCGGCGACATGGGAGCGATCGACCTCGTGCGCGTGAGCAAGGAGTACACCGTCCGCGACATCACCTGCTCTGCGTCCGACGCCGAGCACGGGCAGCGGATCGTCGACGCCGTACGCGCCGTTCCAGGCGTCAAGCTGGTCAACGTCAGCGACCGCACGTTCCTGATGCACCTCGGCGGCAAGATCGAGGTGCACAACAAGGTGCCGGTGAAAACACGCGACGACCTCTCGATGGCCTACACGCCCGGCGTTGCCCGTGTCTGTCTGGCGATCGCAGCCGACCGGGAGAAGGTGCGCTCGCTGACCATCAAGCAGAACACCGTCGCGGTGGTCACCGACGGCACCGCCGTGCTGGGGCTCGGCGACATCGGCCCGGAGGCCGCGATGCCGGTCATGGAGGGCAAGGCGATGCTGTTCAAGGAGTTCGCCGGCATCGATGCCTGGCCGATCGCCCTGAACACCAAGGACACGGACGAGATCATCACGATCGTCAAGGCGCTCGCCCCCGGCTTTGGGGGGATCAACCTGGAGGACATCGCGGCGCCCCGCTGCTTCGAGATCGAGGGTCGGCTGCGCCAGGAGCTCGACATCCCGGTGTTCCACGACGATCAGCACGGCACCGCGGTCGTGGTGCTGGCCGGCCTGATCAACGCCGCCAAGCTGGTGGGCAAGCCGCTCGAGGACCTGCGGGTGGTGCTCGTGGGCGTCGGCGCGGCCGGCGTCGCGGTGAGCAAGCTGCTGCTGCGGGCGGGAGTGACCGACATCGTCGGGTGCGACCGGGGCGGGGCGCTCTACGCGGGCAAGAAGGGGCTGACCGGGATCCGCAAGTGGTACGCGAAGCACACCAATCCGCGCGGGTTCGACGGCACGGCCGACGAGGCGCTCGCGGGCGCGGACGTGTTCATCGGGCTCTCGGGCCCCGGCGCGGTCAGCGCCGACGCGATCCGCACGATGGCGACCGACGCGATCGTGTTCGCGATGGCGAACCCGGAGCCGGAGGTGCCGCCGGAGGAGATCCAGGGCGACGTCCGCGTGATCGCCACGGGACGGTCCGACTACCCGAACCAGGTCAACAACGTGCTCTGCTTCCCGGGCATGTTCCGGGGGGCGCTGAACGCGCACGCGACCACGATCAACGAGGAGATGAACCTGGCGGCTGCGCGTGCGATCGCCTCGGTGATCACCGATGACGAGCTCAGCGAGGAGTACGTCATACCCAGCGTGTTCAACAAGTCAGTCGTCGAGCAGGTGGCGACGGCTGTCGCCGACGCCGCGGTGCGGTCGGGCGTCGCCCAGCGCGACGCCTCACGCTCGGCCGACGTGACCGAGATCTACCGGTAGCGCGTCCAGCGGGGCGGTCGCGTCGTGCCGGCGCCATCAGCTCCCGTCACGGGGAGCACCGAGCGGCACCGCGACCGCCGCTGGAAGCTGTGTGCGAGCCGCTGGGCTAGCTCTTCTCGGTGATCTGCTTTCGTCCGTGCTGGATGGAGATGCGCTTCGGCTTGGTCTCCTCCGGCTTGCGCAACCGTACGGTGAGCACGCCGTCGTGGTAATCGGCGCGGATCTCGTCCGTGCTCAACGCCGGCTGCAGCGCGAACGTGCGGACGAACTTCCCGCTCCACCGCTCGACGCGGAACCGGCGGGTTGCCCGGTCGGACGGCTGCCGCTCGCCGGCGATCACCAGCTGGCCGTCAACCGCCTCGACGGAGAGGTTCTCGGAATGCACGCCCGGCGCGTCGAGCTCGATGACGACGTCATCGTCGGTCTCGTAGATGTCGGCCGGCGGCATCCAGCCCGTTGCTCCGGATCCCGGCGAGGCAAGCATCCGACCGAACGCCCGGTCGACGTCCTCGCTCAGCGACTGCAGCTCGGCCAGCAGCGGATCGCCCTTCAATCGCATCATCGGAAACCTCCTTCCGGTGGACTGGTCATCTGCTGGGAGGGGTAATCGCCTCCGGCAGGTTTTCAACCCCTGGCAAGCGCGGCGGTCTGCAGCTTGGCCAGCGCGCGGTTCTCGATCTGGCGCACCCGCTCCGCGGACACGCCCAGCCGCCTGCCCACCTGCTGCAACGTCAGCGGCGCCTCGACGTCCTCCCCGAACCGCCACGCGAGCACCTGCCGTTCGCGCTGGGACAGGGTCGAGAGCAGCGCACGCACCGCCGGCACCGTCGCCTCGTCGAGCACGTCCGCGAACCCCTGCTCGGACAGCGGGTCGGCCAGCACGTCGCCCAGCGAGTCGACCTCGGACTCATCACCGGCGTACGGGGCGTCGAGCGACAGGGCCGGCCGTTCCGCGCGGGTGACGGAGTCATAGCGGCCGCGCGCCCACCCCAGCTCTCGCTCCAGTTCGGCGGCCGTCGCATCGCGGCCCTCCCGCTGCGAGACCGCGCCGCGCGCCTCCTTCAGCGCGTGGATATCCCACAGCACGTGCGTCGGCAGCCGAACCGCCCTCGACTGCTCGGCGATCGCCTGCTGCATCGCCTGCCGCAGCCACCAGCCCGCGTAGGCCGCGAATGGCACCCCCCGCTCGCGGTCGAACCGGCTCAGCGCCCGGAGCAGGCCGACCACGCCCTCCTGGACGAGGTCGGCACGATCCAGGTCGCGGCCGGTGTACCGCGCCGCGTAGCGTTGGACCAGCGGGAGCGCCTGCTCGACCAGCCGCTCGCGAGCCCCGGGCTCGCCTGCCTGCGCCGCGACGGCCAGATCGGTGAGCGCCGGCTCGGCGGTCTCGGGAGCCGAGAGCCGCTGCTCCACGTCAGAAGCGGGCGCGACCTGGCCGGGCGCCAGGCCGCGGTTCCGCCTCATGCGCGCACCCTCCCCCGCCGAGCGATCGAACTGCTCGGCGAAGGTCATGGCGCCGTCAGAAGCGATCCATGTACTGGTCGATCTCCCACTGGTGCACCTGCTCGTTGTACGCCGACCATTCGCCCCGCTTGAGCGCCAGGTATTCGGTGAAGATGTGCTCGCCCAGCGCCTGCCGCATCACCGCGTCGCCCTCGAGCGCGTCGAGCGCATGCGTGAGGTCGTGCGGCAGGCTGGTGATGCCGAGCTCGGCCGACTCCTCCTCCGACAGGTGGTAGATGTTGCGGTTGACCGGATCCGGCGGCGTGAGGCCCTTCGTGATCCCGTCCAGGCCCGCCTGCAGCATGCAGGCCAGCGCCAGGTACGGATTGGCCGTGGGATCCGGCGTGCGCAGCTCGATCCTGGTCGAGCGGCCGCGCTTGGCGGGAACGCGGATGGCCGCCGACCGGTTGCCCGGTGACCACGCGATGTACACCGGCGCCTCGTACCCGGGCAGCAGCCGCTTGTAGGAGTTGACCGTCGGATTGGCCACCGCGGTGATCGCCGGCAGGTGCTTGAGGATGCCGGCGATGTAGCTGTAGGCCTCGGTCGAGAGTTGCAGGCCGTCCGACTCGTCGAGGAAGGCGTTCTCGTCGCCGCGCGAGAGCGACTGGTTGACGTGCATGCCCGACCCGTTCTCGCCGTGCAGCGGCTTCGCCATGAAGGTCGCGTGCATCCCGTGCTGGGCGGCGATCACCTTGACCACCATCCGGAACGTGATCAGGTTGTCCGCCGTCGACAGGGCGTCGCCGTGACGGAAGTCGATCTCGTGCTGGCCGATCGCCACCTCGTGGTGCGCCGCCTCGAGGTGGAAGCCCATCTGCTGCAGCACCAGCTCGATGTCACGCCGGCAGTCCTCGCCCTTGTCCATGGGGGCAACGTCGAAGTAGGTCGCCGCGTCGTGCGGATCGACCGTCGGGTTGCCGGACTCGTCCAGCCGGAACAGGAAGAACTCCGCCTCGGGGCCGACCTGCATCGTGTAGCCGAGCTCCGCGGCCTGCTTCAGCACGCGCTTCAGGTTCGAGCGCGGGTCGCCGGCGAACGGCTGGCCGTCCGGGTCGGCGACGTCGCAGATCAGACGCGCCGTGTTCGCGTCGTCGCGGCCGCGCCAGGGCAGGAGCGCGTAGGTGGCGGGGTCGGGCAGGAAGTACATGTCCGACTGCTCGATCCGCTTGAACCCCCGGATCGACGACCCGTCGAACATGAGCTCGTTGTCGAGCGCCTTCTCCAGCTCCTCGACCGGGATCGAGACGTTCTTGACGGCTCCGTACGGCTCCGTGAACTGCAGCCGCACGAAGGCGACGTTGTCCCGCCGGCAGCGCTCGAGCACCTCCTGCTTGTCCATGACCCTCCTCGTGGTTCGCCCGTGAACGCGGCCAGTCTACAGTTGCCGTCCCTTGGGCTTTGGGATCAACCGCAACGTGTGGGCGATGGGCTGGACGAGCCTGCTGAACGACGCCTCGTCCGAGCTGCTGTACCCGGTGCTGCCCCTGTTCCTGACCGTCACGCTGGGCGCGCCGGCGGCGGCGGTGGGAGCCGTCGAGGGCGCGGCCGAGGCCGCCGCCCAGGTGGTCGGACTGTTCGTCGGCAGGCGGTCGGATCGCCTCCGCCGCCGGATGCCGTACGTGTGGACGGGCTACACCCTGTCGAACGTCGCCAAGCCGCTCGTCGCGGTTGCGCCGGCCTGGGGCTGGGTGCTCGGGGCCCGGGTGCTCGACCGGACGGGCAAGGGCGTCCGCACAGCCCCACGCGATGCGCTGCTGCGGGACTCCAGCGAGCCGGGGCGGGCCGGCGCCGTGTTCGGGTTCCACCGCTTCATGGACTCGATGGGCGCGGTGGTCGGGCCGCTGCTCGCCCTGGCGCTGCTCGAGGCGGGGCTGACCTACCGGCAGGTGATCGCGGTGGCCGTGGTGCCCGCCGTCCTGACCATGTTCGCGCTGCGCAAGGTGGTCGACGTGGTCGCGTCCGGGGAGCCGGCGGCGCCGCCGCCGCACGCTCGCCTGGCGGATCTCGGGCGGCCGTTCTGGTCGTTCACCGCCGCCTGGACCGTCTTCTCCCTGGGCAACTCTGCGGACGTGTTCCTGCTGCTTCGCGCGCACGACCTCGGGCTCGACGCGACCGAGGTGGTGCTCGCGTACGCGCTCTACAACGCCCTCTACTCTGGGCTCTCGTGGCCACTCGGGTCGCTCAGCGACCGGATCGGCAAGCGCCGCGTGCTCGCTGCCGGCCTGGTGGTGTTCGCAGCCGTCTATGCGGGGTTCGGCCTCGCCACGTCAGGCGCGGCCGTCTGGCCGCTGATGGCGGTCTACGGCATGTACATCGCCGCGACGGACGGCGTCGGCAAGGCGTACGTGTCCGACCTGTCGCCGTTCGCATACCGCGCCACCGGCCAGGGCGCGTTCCGGCTTGCGACGGGCGGGGCCGCCGTGGTCGCAAGCCTCGCCGCCGGCCTGCTCTGGCAGGAGGTCGGGCCGGGCGCGGTGTTCGCGCTGGGAGCGGGTGCGGCGCTGCTGGGATTGGCCGCGATGGCGGCCCTCCGGCCGGGCGCCTACTCGGGCAGCAGCTCGGGACGGGATCCGGTCACCGTGGACGCGCCGAAGCGGGCGTAGGCGACCTCCGCGTCAGGCGTCTGCTCTGTGACACCGACGCCGTGGCGGATGGCCGTGTCGTCGATGGTGTACGCGCCCCAGCCGGCTCCCCGCGGCGTGCGCGCCCCAGCGCAGAGGACGACGCACGGGCGGTCACCGGCGCCGATGATGATGTGCGCGGTGCCCGCCGGGCAGTGCACGAGGTCCCATCGCCGCAGCGCGCGCTCCTGCCCCTCGACGAGCAGTAGCGCCTCGCCGGAGAGCACCAGGAAGTCCTCCTGGTCGTTCTCGTAGTGGTACATCCCGATCGGCTCACCGGGCGCGAGAACGTTGATGTTGATGCCGAGCTGCGAGAAGTCGGCGGCTCCGTGCAGCCCCTCGAACTCGACGTAGAAGCCGCGGCCCGGACGCTCGATCCAGGGAGCGTCGGCGGCATTGAGGATGAACCATCCGCTCCGCGCCGGCTCGAGGCCATGCTCGCCGCGACGCAGCTCCGCTTCGCGAACCCTCACACCGCTTCCGTCGCGTCGGCGATCTCCTCCGCCACCTCGCGGAGGTCGCGGTTGGCGTTCCAGACCTGCAGCTGGCGCTGGGCGCCGGTGCCGTTCTCGATCATCCACTCGATCCGGGCGAGGTGGTCGGAGCATCCGAGCTCCCTGGCGATCGGCCGCAGCTCCTTGAGCCGCCGGCGGGCCAGCGTGCGGGCCGGCATCTTGATCCGCTTGCCGGCCGCCAGATCCATGAGCGGCGCCTCCAGGCCGTACCGCGCGGCCAGCCACTTGTTCTCGGAGAGCAGCATCCGGTTGTAGGCCACCGGCGGGTTTCCGGCCTCGATCTCGTCGAGGATCAGCTTCACCAGGCACTGCACGTAGGCGGCGAGGGCAACGGTGTCCTCCACCCGGGTCTGCACGTCCATCACGCGCAGCTCGACGGTGCCGAAGCGGGGATGCGGACGCACGTCCCACCACAGGTGCGTGTAGTCGCCGATGGCGCCGGTCGCCTCCATGAAGCCGACGGCGTCGGCGTAGTCCTTGTAGCTTTCGAACCGCGGCGAGATGCCGCTGCGCGGAAACGCGGCGAAGATCATCGAGCGGGTCGAGTGCAGGCCGGTGGCCTCACCCCGCCAGAAGGGCGAGTTGGTCGAGAGCGCCAGCAGGACGGGCAGCTCGATCAGCACTCCCTCCATCACCTGCAGCGCCGCCTCGGGGGTCGGCACCGCAACGTGCACGTGCATGCCGAAGACCAGCTCCCGCCGGGCGACGTACTGCAGCATCTCGACCAGCATGCGGTAGCGGTCTCGGGCAGTGATCTTCTGGTGCTCGTAGAGCGAGAAGGGGTGGGTGGCGGCGGCGCCCAGGCGAAAGCCGTGCTCACGCGCCATCGCGCCGGCGTAGCGGCGGATCGCACGCAGGTCGGCGTCCGCATCGCGGACGGTCTCGCAGACCACGGTGCCCGATTCGAGCACGCACTGCATCAGCTCCGGCTTGAGCTGGTCGGCGAATGGCCCCTCGGCGGCCTGCTCGAGCAGCGACTCGACGCCGGAGACGAGATCGAAGCTGCTCCCATCGAGCAGCATGTATTCCTCCTCGACACCGACCGTCAGCGGCGGGCCGTCACCGAAGCGATGGTCGAGGACGCTCGAGCGCGCCGCTCCGGGCTGCATCTGGTCGGCCACATGCGGGTTCTACCGGAATTGGCGCTCCGCGAAAAGTCAACGAGGCGATCGCTGTACGACCGCCCCGTGTGAGACACTCGTTACGACCCCGCCCCGAGGAGGTTGCATGGCCCACGATGGACACGGGCTGCAGGTGTTTCGCAGCAGTGCGGACAACTCAGCCGTCGTCTCCGGTCAGGGATGGCTCGACGAGTCGACGTGCGGGATGCTCCAGTCGGCGATCGACGAGGCGCTGGACAGCGGGATCGAGCGCCTGCGCGTCGATCTGCTCGAGCTCGACGGCATCGACGACGCCGGGCTGCGGTGTCTGGCGGCGACCTCCGAGCGGTGCCGCGTGTCCGGCATCGGGCTTCAGATCGAGGCACGCGAGCCGGTGCGGGAGCTGCTCGCGACCGGCGGGCTGGCCGAGCAGTACACGGCCTAGGTGGATTGACCACACACCTGCGCGACGGCTGACGTCTTTGTCCGGGCCTCCCGCGAGCCTTTGGATGTCGAAGTCCCAAGTACGCAATGGAGGCTCGAATGATGGAGGGTACGTTGCCGCCCCTCGGATGTGGTATTCGGTGGAGTCGCGCTGTCGGTTTGTGCGGCTCGTGAAGCAGGAGGGATGTTCGCCTCAGCAGGC
>DASSEV010000027.1:0-25207 GCA_035695105.1 Gaiellales bacterium | reverse complement strand
CAGCTGGTAGGCCAGCGCGGTGTTCGTGCCGGCGTTGGTCGTCCGGCCACCGTTCGAGATGGCGGTCGGCCCGGTCGTCACGGTGTTGTACGTGCCGCCGTTGATGGCCAGCGAGAGACGGCCGATCGGGATGCTGTTCGGGCCCGCATTCGTCTCGGTGAAGTTGGCGGGAGCGCTCATGCTGAGCGACCACGCGGCGTTCGCCTTGACGTTGGCGTTGCCGCCGGTCTGCGAATACGTGTTCAGCGGATCGACGTTGCCGAAGTCCACCGTCGGCGTGTCCAGGCTGAGCTGGACGGACGCGCGGTTGGTGAACTTGACCGTCTGACTCTGGGAGTCGCTGCTCGGCGGCGCGGCGACGGCCGAGACCGCCGACACCGCCGTGAGCGCAGCCACGAGGGCGCCCACCAGCGCGATGCGGGTGCGAGACATGCACTTCCTCCTACGGGGGATTTGTGATCGACGGCACCCGCACGGATCGGGAGCCGAAGAAGGCTCGGAAGGCATCGTCCGGTGGCCGCAGGAATTCATGACCCGATCGGGTGAACTCCCCTCGGGCGCCGGCGCAGCGGATACCCCGATCCGGGGAGAAACGGCCACCGTTCGGGCGACGGAGACCGCGTTACGGATTGACGATGATGCTCGTACGGATCGAAAACGGCAAACCCACCGTGAGGTGGAGGCGCAAAGCAAGAGGTCTCAACCACGAGACGGCTCGGCTACCGAAACCGGGACCCGCACATGGACGGCGGCCGCAACCTCGCAAGAGCGGGCGGCCGGCGAGAGCGGTGTTCACTGGAGCGGCGGTGATCTCACCGTCGCGCTCGCCCCGCCGGGCGTAGGCACCCCGGCAGCGCGAATCGATCCGAATCGATACGGGTTGCGGACGGTGGCGCTGCGGGGGGCAGTGCCGCCATGGGCGGCAGTGATGTCACCGTCCGCACCCGGATCACCCGATCCCGCGCTCCGCTCCGGGTGGCATATGCGAGGTGGCGCCCGTACGCTCGAGGTCCGCCCGGCGCGCCGGCTCAATCGGGGTCCGCGCACGCCGACCACAGGGCGGAGGCTCCAGCCCGCATGGCGAACGCGATGCCACACATCACTCGAACCCTTCCGCTGATCGGATTTGCCGCCGTCTGTGCCGTCGCATGCCCTGCGCTCGCAGGCACCTCGCCGCAGCCTCAGGCGGCCGCGTGGAACACCACCGTGGGAGGCAGCACCGCGGCCGTGACGGTCGGCTTCACCGTCCGGCCCGTGGTCGTGGTGGTCGTGGACGCGGACGGCTCTCCCACGCAGCTCTGGACGAACATCCCGGGCACCCCGACGGCGGCTGAGCTGGACGCCGTCCAGGCCCGGCTCGACAGCCCGCGCGGCAGGCCGGTCGCGATCGATCCGGCCCTGCGGGCGCAGATCGCAAACGTCCTCTCCGCGGCAGACTGGGGCCATCAGGGTCTGATCTGGCAACGGACATGAGCCGACCAGCGGTAGAGTCGAGCCGATGCTCGACCACCTGTTCTCGCCGCTCACCATCGGTCCGGTCACGCTCCGAAACCGCATCGTCTCGACATCGCACCAGACCAGCCTGGTGCACGATCACCTGCCGACCGACGATCTGATCGCCTACCACGAGGCGCGTGCCAGCGGCGGCGCGGGCATGATCTGCATCGAGGCCACCGCGATCCACCACACCGGGCTGCTCACCGCGCACACGATCGGTGGGTACCTGCCCGAGATCGTCCCCGTCTACCGGCGGCTGGCCGACGCCGTTCATGCGCACGACACCGTGCTGACAGTCCAGCTCTTCCACGGCGGCCGCGAGGTGATCGCCGCCCCGCCACGCCCGCCGGCCGTCGCGCCGTCGAGCATCCCCAGCGCCCGGTTCAAGACCGAGCCGCGGGCCCTCACGCGGCGCGAGATCCACGAGATGCTGGACGGCTACCGGCAGGCTGCCGCCTACGCGGCAGACGGCGGCGTCGACGGCGTCGAGGTATGCGGCGGGTTCGACTACCTCCCGACCCAGTTCCTCTCGCCCCACGCCAACCGCCGCACGGACGAGTACGGCGGCTCGTTCGAGAACCGCCTGCGCTTCCTGCGCGAGGTGTGCGAGGCCATGCGGGAGGGGATCGCCGGCGGCGTGGTCGGCTGTCGCCTGACCGACGAGCGCGGCTCCTGGGACGGCAACACCGACGAGGAGCTGGCCGAGGCGGCCGCGCGGCTCGCGGCCGACGGCCTGATCGACTACCTATCGGTCGCGATGGGCGCCTCGTCGACCTATCTCGGGTCGAGCTTCATCGTGCCGCCTGTGCCAGTCGAGCACAACGCCATCGCGCCGTTCGCGCGGGCGATGAAGGGCCGCGTCGATGTGCCCGTGATCGCGACCGGCCGGATCGTCGACCCGGCCGACGCGGACGAGCTGATTGCGCGGGGCGACTGCGACGCCTGCGGCATGACCCGCGCGCTCATCACCGATCCCTCGATGCCTCGGCGGGCCGCGGCAGGCGAGCCGTTCACGACCTGCATCGGCTGCAACCAGGGCTGCATCGGCCACTATCACGCCGGGCTGCCGATCGCCTGCACGATCAACCCGTGGACAGGCCACGAGCGCACCCTCCCCCACCCCTCGCGGGCGGACGCTCCGGGCACCGTCGTGATCGTGGGTGCCGGGCCGGCCGGCGCGGCAGCGGCCGCCTGCGCCGCGGCGCAGGGCCATCGCGTGGTCGTCTTCGAGCGCGCGCCGGCCCCCGGCGGCCAGATGCGGCTGGCGCTGGCGGCGCCCGGACACGCCGAGATCGCGAGCGGGCTGGTCACGACCGTCGAGGGCTGGCTGGCGGGTGCCGACGCGCGCTACGGCACGGAGGCCACCGCGGATCTGGTCGCGGCCGAGTCGCCTGATCGCGTCGTCGTGGCAACGGGAGCGGTCGCCCACCGGGGCGGCATCGCCGGAACGGTCAACGCGTGGGACGTGCTCGCGGGCGCCGAGACCGGGCAGCGGGTGCTGCTGTACGACTGGGGCGGCGACTGGACGGGGCTCGCGCTCGCGGAGCAGCTCGCAGCAGGCGGTCGCTCGGTACGGCTCGTGACCGGTGCGATCGCGTTCGGAGAGGCGGTGCACCAGTACCAGCGCAACCTCTACCTGGCCCGGCTCGACGACGCCGGCGTCGAGCTCGTGCACCACCTGCGGCTGGTCGGCGTCGAGAACGGCCGGGCTCGGTTCGAGAACGTGTTCTCGCTGCGCGAGTCGGAGCTCGACGGGTTCGACACGGTCGTCGTCCACGAGGGCCGCAGCGCAGCGGGCGGCGACCTCTTCGAGGACCTGCTCGATGCGGGCCTCGACGTGGTCAGGGTTGGCGACGCCCTCGGTCCGCGGTCATTCGAGGAGGCGATCCGCGAGGGCACCGAGACCGGGCTGGCCCGGCTCGGCACACCTGCCTAGGCGCCGCAGTTGGCCTGAGCCCAGGCCTGGATGTGGTTGCTCGCCGCCTGCAGCTTGGCCTGGTTCTGCTGGATGTACGGCCCGACCACCGCGATTGCCTTCATCGGGTCGTACCCGGCCTGCGCATACCCGTCGCTGACGTGCTTGATGAAGTCCGCGATGACGGCGATGTCGCCCTTGATTTCCGAAGGCGCGTCCGCCTCGGCCGACTGGGCGTAGGACTGCCAGGTCTGCAGCTCCTTCTTCAGCTGATCCTTCTGAGAGCCTGACGTCGCGATCTGCGCCAGCTGCACCTGCAGGCCCTGGAGCTTTCCCTTCGCGTCCCCGCAGAACCCGCTGCCGCCCGAGATCGAGCCGAATGACGTCGACCCGCCGCCCACGCTGACGGCCGGCGACGATGAGCCCCCGGAGCTGGAGCTGCCGCTGCTCGAGGAGCTGGACGAGCTCCCGCACCCGGCCGCAGCCGCGGCCAGCGCCGCTGCGACGATCACTGTGACACCTGCTCGGATCCGCATGGGTCCTCCTTCCCCGCCTCGCGCCGGATCCTACACCGGCACCGACCGTTTCGTAGCGAACGTCACGGGTTCGATGGGGATCCGGCACCGTGCGTCACCCACGCGGCGCACGCGCGGTCCTACAGTCGCCCGATGCGCGAGCGCGGCCAGTCCACCGTCGAGTATGCGGGCATCTGCCTGCTTGTGGCGCTGCTGCTGCTTGCGGCATCGCAGCTGGCGGAGGCCCGCCTGCGCCGGCCGGCCGGCGGCGATGCCCGGTGGCTGGCGATCGCGCAGCGCTATGCGCCGGTGTTCGTCGCCGAGCGGGGCGACGGCGAGCAGCCCGTCGACTTCCGCGGCTGCCGGCTACCGGCGTGCGCGAAAGGCGGACGGCCCGTGCTCTACGTCCACGCCGTCCAGCGGCCGGGTGCCGTCTACCTCGAGTACTGGGAGTACCTGCCCGACTCGCGGACGGCGCACACCGGCATCCCGGCCTTCGACGGGTACCACCGAGACGACTGGGAGGGGCTGATCGTGAAGCTGCGGCCGGACGGCACCGTGGTCGGGGCGCGGGCGTCGGCCCACCTCGGCTGGGCGGGGCGCCACCCGTGGTGGGATCTTGCGCACGACGACTGGGCGCCGTACCCGGCGCCGGCCTTCCGCGCCTCTGGCAGCCACGCCGGATCCTTCCAGCGGCGAGGAGTGGACGTTGCCGGCGACGCCTGGGACGGCGACGCCCCGGGCGCCGGTCCGCCGCTGCTGCTGCCGGCCGACGCCGCCCGGCGCGGCGCGCCCGCGTTCGACCCGGGGGCGACGGCGCCCTGGCGCAAGCAGGTCTGGAGCGACCCGGAGGCGGTCACAACCGGCCCGCCGGGCTCCAGCGGGCGCTACGCCAGGTATGCGCGGTGGTGGGCGGAGCTGTGCCCGTTCTGCTGAGGATTCACGCCGGTGGGCGCTCGCGCCGATATCAGGGCCATGTATCCCATCACGCCCAACGAGACCGTTCGCTCGGCGCTCAGCCTGCTGCCGCCGTTTCCCTGCTCCATCGACGTCATCTCGGCCGACGGTGGCACTTTCCCGCTGACCCTTGCTGCGATCGAGGGCAGCGTCATCTACGCCTACGGCGACCGTGAGCTCGTCCGCAACGGCCTGCGGCTCGAGGCCCGGCTCCGCGACGACCGCGGCGAGGGCTGGGACATCCGCTTCGAGATCATCCGCAGCTACTTCCAGTCAGGGGACGACCTGCTCCTGCACCTGAACGTCGTCGACCTGGCGCAGCGTGACGCCGAGCGCGCCGCCCCGCGCGCGAACGTCGCGGAGCTGGCCACGGCGCGGATCCTGTATGCCAAGAACCACGAGCGCGGCGAGGTGTTCGACGTACGGCTGGCCGACGTGGCTCCCACAGGCGCGGCGTTCGTCACCGAGCGGCGTCTCTCGACCGGCGACCTCGTCGAGATCGACACCCACCTCGGCGAGCAGCCGCTGCGGTTCGAGCTGCGCGTGCTCCGCACGATTCCAGCGATCTACGGGCGCAACCGCGTCGGCGGTGAGATCACGACCATCCTCGAGGCCGACCGGCACCGCCTGCTGGAGCTGGCGCGCGCCTACGGCGCCGAGGGGTCCGCCGACGAGCGAGACCCGGAGGCGCTGGAACGGCTGGCCGCCGCCCGCCGGCAGCAGAGCCTGGCGTCGCGGCGTGCCCCGCGGTACGGCACGGGCAGCTGACCACGACGCGGGCCGGCCAGGCTCGCAGGAACTCGATGCGTGTCAGCGAAGCCTGGGGCGTGAGGGCATCGCAGCAGCGATACGGCGCATTGCTCCTGGCGATTGCCGTCACCTTCTTCTTTCTGGGTGTCGCGCAGCCCGGAGACCTCCAGCGGACGCTCGGGACGCTGCTGGTCGGCGGGACGCTGATGCTGGCGCTGGTGGCAGCCGAGACGCCGGCCCCCCGTCTGCGCCTCGCCGGTGCCGTGATCGCCGTCATCGTCGCGGCGGTGATCATCGCCTCGCTGACGAGCCACTCCGAGACGGCGCAGGGCGTGGCCGCCCTCGCCACGGCGCTGCTCGTTGCGGTCGCACCGCCGGCGCTCGTCCTGGGCCTCATGCGCCACCTGAGACGGGCCCGGATGATCACGATCCCCATTGTGGCGGGTGTGCTCTGCCTCTACCTGCTCCTGGGCCTGTTCTTCGCGTTCGCGTTCATCGCGATCCAGAACCTCGGCGGCGGACCGTTCTTCTCGAACGGTGACCGGGTCAACTCGAACACGAGCATCTACTTCAGCTTCGTGACGATGACGACCGTCGGCTACGGCGATCTCACAGCTCGCACCAGTCTCGGCCATACGATCGCGGTAACCGAGGCACTGCTCGGCCAGATCTACCTGGTGACCGTGGTGGCGGCCATCGTCAGCCGGCTCGTCCCCAGCGGCGCGCCTCAGCCCGGCGGGGATCAGCCCCACACCGCCGAGCGGCCTTCAGCCTGACGAAGCGTTACGTCGCATCGGACGCTGCGTCTTCCTGCTCGTAGCGAGCCAGCAGCTCACGTTCCTCCGCGTGTTTCGGGAACATCACGAGGACGAGAACGGCGCCGATCACCACGGCGATGATCCCGGCCAGGTAGGCCCACTGATCGCCCTGGAGGAAGGCGCTCTTCGCGCCATCGATGATCGCCTGCTGCTGAGAGGGCGGATAGTGCTGAGCCAGGTTGGCGGCGCTCGAGAAGGACTTGGTCAGCTCGGCTTGCGTGTCAGACGTGACGTTCGTCCCGGAGCTCGAGATGAGGTGGCCCGCTGCGCTCGCATACCCGGCGGTGAGGAGCGCGCCGAAGATCGACTGCATCACAGCGCCTCCGAGATCTCGCTGCAGGTCTGCGGTGCCTGATGCCATCCCCGCACGCTTGACCGGCACCGATCCGGTGAGCGAGTGGGACGCGGGCGTCCCCGCGAACCCGACGCCGATCCCGATGAAGACGTAGGCGGCCGCGATCTCCCAGTATGAGCTGCCCGATTTCCACAGCACCAGCATCGTCGCAAAGGCGAGGAGGAGGAAGACGTAGCCGCAGAGCAGGGTGAATCGCGCCCCCCTGCGCTCGACCAGGGTCGCGGAGCGGGGCGCGACGAGCACCATGAAGACGATCGCCGGGAGGAATGCGGTGCCGGCCTGGAGGGTGGAGTATCCGAGGACGTTCTGAAGGTACTGCTGGCTCACGAAGGCAGAGCCCATGAGCGACCCGAACACGATCACACCGGCGCAGGCCGCCACCCAGAAGATCCGGCGCCCGGCGACGTTGAGGTCGTAGAGCGGATTGCCGGCGCGGCGCTGGCGGGCGATGAAGGCGATCAGGGTGGCCAGTGCGATCCCGAAGAGCGCCAGCGTGATCGTGCCGGCGTTGGGCACGGGAGCGAAGTTGATCGCCAGGATCAGCGCTCCGACCAGGATCAGCGACAGCACGCCACCGAGGTTGTCCACCGGTTCGACGGACTCGTTGACGTGCGCCGGGACAAACCGCCAGGCCATGAACAGTGCGATCACGGCCAGCGGGATGGTGATCAGGAAGACGGATCCCCAGGAGAAGTGCTCGAGCAGCAGGCCGGAGCAGAGCGGCCCGAGCGACGCGATCGCACCCCCGAGCGCCGACCAAAGCGCGATCGCCTTCGTCCGCCCCTCCCCGTTCCACAGCGCGGTGATCAGCGCAAGCGTCGTCGGATACGCCATGCCCGCCGCGATGCCACCGCCGAGCCGTGCCGCGAACAGCACCGTGTCCGAGGGCGCGTAGCCGGCGAGCAGCGACATCGGGATCGCAAGGGCGGTGCCCAGGAGCAGCATGAGCTTCCGCCCGTACCGGTCACCCAACGCCCCCAACCACAGCACCGAACATGCCAATCCGAGGGAGTAGCCGACCGCGATCAGATCGAGCGCCGTCTGGGAGGAATCGAAATGCTTGCCGATGTCCGGCAGCGCAACGTTCGCCACGGAAAGGTTGAGATTCGCGACACCGGCGACGACGATCAGCGTGAGCAGGACCAGCTTCGCCCGTGCCGGAGCATCCGCCGACCCCGACGCCGCGGAGTCTGGGGCGATCACCGCCTCGGCCATCAGCCGCGGGTCGCCACGACGGTGGGCCGGCTTCGATCCGGGTCGTCCTTGACCACCGCCGAAGCCTCACATCCGGCCGCCGCCGGCGTGTGATCCCGACGGGATGAGACGGCCGCGAGCTAGCTGAGATCCGGCCGCACCGGCTGCAGTGCGGCGGTCGACTCGTCGTCGAGCGGCTCGATCGGCACCCAGACGGTCTGCTCGCCGCAGCCGGGGCAGCGTGTCGGCTCGACGGCGTAGCGATCGGGCAGCGCCAGCTCCTCGCGTACCAGCCGCGTCTCGACGTCGAACGCCGCCTGGCCGGTGCGGGCGGCGATGCCCATGGCGCGCTCGTGCACGACGCTGGCGTCATAGCCGACCGTGATCCGGGCTCCGCAGTAGCCGCACAGGGCCATGTGTGAGACGGGTGCGACGTGCATCTCGTGCGCCTTGTCGCCGAGCCTGGCGGCGTACCAGATCGCCGCAAACAGGCCGATCAGCGGGAGCTTGAGCGCCACCGCGAGGAACATGACCATCCAGAAATCGGCACCATGCACGGCTCCACGCAGCCTACACCGCGGCCACGCTGCGCGAAAGCCGCTTCAGCCCCGCCGCCCGGCCGCCGATGAAGCCATCTCAGATGCCCCCCGAACCGACCCGCGAAGAGCTCCTCACGCTGGCGCTCGGCGTGCTGCCCGACCTTCCGGACACGATCGACGTGCTCTCGGAGGACGGCGGCTGCTTCCCGCTGGCGTTGGATGACCGCCAGGATGGCCTGTTGCTCGGCCAGGCGCCACGGTCGGCGATCCGCGACGACCTGCACCTGCTCGCACGGGTCTACTACCCGGATCGCGGCCGCTACGAGGTCGAGCTGGAGGTGGTCGAGCACTTCTTCCAGTCGGTCTCGGACGCGCTCGTCCACCTCGCGGTCAGCGGGGTGCGCCATCGCAAGGCACGCAGGGCATCGCCGCGGGTCGCCGTCTCGACGCCGGCCCGTGCGATCGTCCGCTACTGCCGCAGCCTGCCGCGAGACGCCGCGCTCGAGGTGCGGCTGGTCGATATCTCCGCGACAGGGTGCGCGTTCGTGACCCAGAAGGAACTCGACCCGGGCGACCTCGTTCACCTCACCTTCACACTCGACGGCCGCGAGATGCGGCCGGAGGCGCGCCTCGTCAGGCTCGACCCGGCTCCCTACGGCCGGTACCGCGCCGGGTGCGAGATCACGGAGATCTCCGACGGCGACCGCCGGGCGATCTCGGCGCTCGCCTCGGTCTCGGCCATGGACGGCAGCGAGGAACAGCGGAAGCCCGAGGTCGTGGCGGCGCTGGCCGAGAGCCGGGCGGCGACGTCGGGCCTCGCGATCCGCCTCGGCGGCGACGACAACGCCTGATCGATCCTTCCCGTTTTCGGGTGATCAACCGCCGCGGGGATGCGGTCGATACACATGGTACGCACGGGGGTCGTGCGCCTGGAACGTCAAGAAGGGGTCTGCAGTGAACCGGATCATTCGCAGCAGCGAGCGCGGCAGCGTCGCGTCCGAGATCTCCACGAGCCTGATGTGCGTGGCCATCCTGGTCGTCGCCGGCCTGTGGGTGATCGCCCAGCTGGAAGGTGTCTCCTTCCAGGTGCTGCTCCATCAGATTCGCGACGGCGCTCAGGGCCACCAGCACTAGCTCTTCGCTCATCGCCCACCGCCCGCTCGAGGAGTGAGCGCCGCCGCCCGCACAGCGGGCCGGCGGCGCTCGTTCGCTCTTCAACTACCCTGGCGGTATGACGTTTCGCCGCCTGCTCGGCTTCCTGGGGCCGTACAAGTACCAGGTGATCGCCACCGCGCTGCTTGCGGCGGGCACGCAGGCGGCGGGCCTGGTCATCCCCTACCTGACCGGCCGCATCATCGACGCTGCCACGGCAGGCGACAGCCGCCGGACGATCTACGGCTACGCGCTGCTGATCGTCGCGGCCGGCGCCGTCAAGGGCACGATGATGTTCTTCCGCCGCTGGCTGGCCGGGCGGCTGTCGCTGGCCGTCGAGTACGACCTGCGAAACCGCATGTACACCCACATGCAGCGGCTGTCCTACCGGTTCTTCGACCATCACCAGACGGGCCAGCTGCTCTCGCGCGCCACAGTCGACGTGCAGGCCGTGCGGGTGTTCCTCGGCTACGGCCTGATCTTCTTCTCCCAGCACCTGTTCACGATCGTCGCTGTGCTGATCGTGCTGAGCGTGCTGAACGCACAGCTCACGCTGGTGGCGCTCGCGATCACGCCGGTGCTCGCCGTTATGGCCTACCGGTACTCCCGCGTCAGCCATCCGGTGCTGAAGGAGGTGCAGCAGCGGGTCGCCGACGTCACCACCCAGGCCGAGGAGAACGTCGTCGGCGTGCGGGTGGTCAAGGCGTTCGCGCAGGAGCAGAGCGAGTCGCAGCGGTTCCGCCAGGGATCGGAGCGGATCTTCCGCCAGGCGGTGCGGGCCGCGGTGCTGCAGGCGCGCTACGTGCCGGCGATGTCGTCGCTGCCCAGCCTTGCGGTCGCCGGCGTGCTGCTGGTCGGCGGCTACGAGGTGGTGCACGGCCAGCTCACCCTTGGCCAGTTCTTCGCGGTCAACTCGTACCTGCTGCTGCTGATGCTGCCGCTCCGCGCGATCGGGATGTGGGTCGGCCAGTACCAGCGCGCGATGGCGTCGGGCGAGCGCGTCTTCGAGGTGCTCGACGAGCACCGCGACATCGTCGAGCGGCCCGGTGCGCGGCCCCTCTCGGAGGGCCCCGGCACGATCCGGTTCGACCACGTCACGTTCGGCTACGAGGAAGGGCGTCCGGTGCTGTCGGACGTCGACCTCGAGATCCCGGCCGGCGAGACGGTCGCGCTGATCGGCCCGACCGGCTGCGGAAAGACCACCCTGACCACGCTGATCCCCCGCTTCTACGACGTCGACGAGGGCCGTGTGCTGCTCGACGGCATGGACGTGCGCGATGCCACGCTCGACACGCTCCGCGGCGCGATCGGCATCGTCGGCCAGGACACGTTCCTGTTCTCCACCACCGTCGCCGAGAACATCGCCTACGGAGCGCCCGGGGCGAGTCCCGAGCAGATCGTCGAGGCGGCCTCGCGCGCGCAGGCGCACGACTTCATCATGGACCTTCCGGACGGGTACGACACCCGCGTCGGCGAGCGCGGGCTGACCCTGTCGGGCGGCCAGCGCCAGCGGATCGCGATCGCTCGGGCGCTGCTCATGGATCCGCGGGTGCTGATCCTCGACGACGCCACCGCGTCGGTGGACGCCACCACCGAGGCCAGGATCAAACTGGCCCTGCGCGAGGTGATGCGCGGCCGCACGACGCTGATCATCGCCCACCGCCTGTCCACCATCTCGCTGGCCACGCGCGTCGTCGTCCTCGACGCCGGCCGCATCGTCGCCCGCGGCGAGCACGACGCGCTGCTCGAGCAGAGCCCCGTCTACCAGGAGATCTATCGCCACGGTCTGGTCGAGCGCACGTTCGTGCAGCTCGATCCCGACGGAGCGCCGATCGAGAAGGAGGACGTGGCGTGAGGCCCACCACGTTCGGCGGCCACATCAGCGCTCGCGGGGCCAGCGGCGCCGACCTCGGCATCCGCCGGACTGTGCGCCGCGTGTCGCAGCTTGCCGGCTACATCCGGCGGCAGAAGCTGCGCTCGGCGATCGCAATCGTGGCGCTGCTCGGATCCACGGCCACGACGATCGCCGGGCCGGTGATCGCCCAGCAGGCGATCGACCGCGGCATCGTGCCGGGCGACTTCGGCACCGTCCAGTTCTGGGTCGCCGTCTACCTGGCGGTCGCGGTGCTCGGCTGGGCCTTCACAGCGGTCCAGAGCTACCTGACCACGTGGGTCGGCGAGCGGGTGCTGAGCGACCTGCGAAGCGACCTGTTCCGCCACGTGCAGCGGCTCGACCTCGGGTACTTCGAGCGGACGCGCGCCGGCGTCGTCATCTCCCGGTTGACGAACGACATCGAGGCGCTGAACTCGCTGGTCACGGACGGGCCGACCACGCTCGTGCAGAACACGATCACGCTGATCGGATCGGCCGCGGTGCTGCTCTACGTCGACTGGCGGCTGGCGCTGGCCACCCTGACGGTGTTCCCGGCGATGCTCGTCGCCACCATCCTCTACCGGCACTACTCGGCGATCGCCTATCGCCGCACGCGCGAGCGGCTGGGCGAGGTGACGGCCAGCCTGCAGGAGGACATCTCCGGCGTGCGGGTCGTCCAGGCGTTCCGCCGGGAGGAGTCGAACTACCGCCGCTTCCTCACGGTCAACGACGACTACCGCGAGGCGAACCAGCAGACGGTGACGGTCAGCGCGATCTACTTCCCGTTCGTCGATCTCCTGTCCGCCACTGCGACGGCCGTGGTGCTCGGCTACGGCGGGGTGCGTGCACTGAACGGCGACATCACGCCGGGCGACCTGTTCGTGTTCATCGGCCTGCTCGCAAACTTCTTCGACCCCGTGCAGCAGCTATCGCAGTTCTACCAGACGTTCCTGGCCGGCACCGCTGCGCTGGACAAGGTGTTCGAGGTGCTCGACACGGCCCCGCGCATGGTCGACGCGCCGGGGGCGGAGGAGCTGCCTGACATCGACGGGCGCGTCGCGTTCGAGGACGTCCACTTCGCCTACCGCAGCGACACGGCGGAGGTGCTGCATGGCGTCTCGTTCGCCGCCGAGCCCGGCCAGACCGTGGCGCTGGTGGGGCACACCGGAGCGGGCAAGTCGACCATCGTCAAGCTGCTCGCGCGGTTCTACGACCCGACCGCGGGACGCGTCACGATCGACGGCCACGACCTCCGCGACGTGACGATGCACTCGCTGCGCAGACAGCTCGGCATCGTGCCGCAGGAGGCGTTCCTGTTCGCCGGCTCCGTGCGCGACAACATCGCCTTCGGCCGCCCGCAAGCGACGCTCGACGAGGTGCGGGCCGCCGCGGCCGCGGTGGGCGCCGACACCTTCATCGAACAGCTGCCCGACGGCTACGACACCGAGATCGAGGAGCGTGGCGCCAGGCTGTCGATCGGCCAGCGGCAGCTGGTGGCGTTCGCGCGGGCGCTGCTGGCCGACCCGCGCCTGCTGATCCTGGACGAGGCGACGTCGAGCGTCGACATCCCGACCGAGGCGCGGATCGAGGCGGCGCTCGAGACGCTGCTCGCCGATCGCACGTCGATCGTGGTGGCGCACCGGCTGAGCACCATCCGCCGTGCGGATCTGATCGTCGTGCTCGAGCACGGCGAGGTGATCGAGATGGGATCGCACGAGGAGCTGATCGCCCGCCGCGGCCGCTACTTCTCGCTCTACGACGACTGGCGGCAGAGCGCGTGAGCGCCGCGACGGTCTAGCGCAGCCTCACATTCTCCTTACTTAAGCGGTTTTGCACATCTTCCGATATACGCGGCTGTATGGGTCGTTCGCGTGTGCTCCTGGCTCTGGCCGCGCTTGTGTGTCTGCTTCCGGCAACCGCAAGCGCGGCCACCACTTCCATCCCTGACGTCTCCTCGTCGTTCTGGGCCCGTTCCCAGATCCTGTGGGCGACGAGCCACGGATGGGTGCCGCTGCGTGCCGACGGCACGTTCGAGCCCAAGCGCATCGCCAGCCGACAGGCGGCGGCGCGGGTGCTATCGGATCTGAACCACAAGGTGAACGGGGATCCCGTCTCCCCCGATCCCTATGCCCAGGCGATCGACAACCAGTGGATCGGCGCGGGCACCGGGCCGATGGACACCATCACCCAGATGCAGTTCGACGCAGGGATCGTGCGGGTCATGGGCCTGTATCACGATGCCAAGCTGCTGAAGGGCATCACGATGGCCGACGGCTGGAAACCGAGCTTCCCGAAGGGCTTCGGCGTCGAGCAGGTGGTGCGCGACGTCGGCGCGCGGTGGAACGTCCCGTACGGCTCGGATCAGTGGGAGACCTGGCCCACGTCACCGCTTCCGCGGGCGAACCTCGCCGTGCAGGCGTACCTGCTCGCACATCTCCCCAGCTACTGGCAGTACAACGTCGACACGCAGCTGAACGTGATCCACGCCCTGCCCGCGTACTCGCCCCTGAAGCAGGCCGTGCTCGGCTTCGCCTTCCGCTACGCCGGCGCTCCCTACGTCTGGGGCGGGTCGTCCGACCAGCCGCAGGTGGCGCTCGGCCAGAACGTCGCCGGCGGGTTCGACTGCTCGGGATTCGTGTGGTGGGTGATGAAGCGGGCGTACTCGGTGCCCGGCACGACGTGGGACGGCACCTCCAAGATCCCGTGGCGCACCACGTACGACATGGCCGCCAACATCCCGGTCTCCAAGCGCATCCCCTACGACCACCTGCATGCGGGGGACATCCTGTTCTGGAGCACGAACCCGCACGGCGTCCTGACCGCCTCGAGCACCGTCTACCACACAGGCATCTACCTCGGGAACGGCTGGACGATCAACAGCCATGGCAGCGGCGCCGGCGTCACGATCGACTACATGGGCCCGAACGCCGGCTGGTTCCATGATGCGTTCGCGTTCGGCTGGCGCGTCCTTCCCAAGGGCGTCTGAGGCCCGCTGAGCGGTAGGCTGCGCTCACGATGAGCGCAGACGAACACCAGCAGGGCGACCCGGAGGAGATGCCCGCCGGCGCCGAGCCGGCGCCCGGCACCCCGGTCAGCGTGCGGGCCGAGCGCGGCGCGCGGATGACGCCCGCCGAGGCGGTGCGCGACATGCGGATCAACGTCCCAGCGCGCGGCAACCGCACGCTCCGCGACGTGGTCGACCGCGTCAACCGCGACGACTCGATCAAAGCGCTCTGGCACGCCGCCAACGTGAACGCCGTCGCGCGCATGCAGATCAACGACCACTCGTGGGTGCACATCCAGATCGTCACGAACATCGGCCTCAAGCTGCTGCGCGAGCTGAAGCGGGCGGGGGTCGAGCCGGGGATGGTAACCGACTACAGCATGCGCCAGGAGGACGCCGAGGTGGTCGTCGCGCTCGGCTGCCTCACTCACTGCCTGGGGATGGCGATCCACCGCAACGGCCATGAGGAGATGAGCCTCTTCCTCGCCGCCGACCGGCTCCCGGCGCTGCTCGAGGGGATCTACGAGGAGCCGGAGCGCACGATCGTCGTGGCCGAGGTGCTCCAGACCATCATCAGCCACCGCTCCGACGGCCAGCCGCTCTCGCTCGAGGCGGGCATCGTGCGCGTCGCGGACGCGCTGGACATGGCGAAGGGCCGGTCGCGGATCCCGTTCGAGACCGGCCGCGTCTCGATCCACTCGCTCTCGGCCGCCGCCATCGAGGAGGTCGTCATCACCGGCGGCAAGGACGGCAAGGTGCTGGTCGAGATCGAGATGAACAACTCCGCCGGCCTCTTCCAGGTGGACAACCTGCTGCGATCGAAGCTGCGCGGTTCGGGCCTCGAGGATCACATCGAGGTCGCGGCGACGCTGGAGGGCGAGACGGAGAAGCGCCTCCTCCCCAGCTTCCGCCTGTGACCGAGCGCGCGCAGCGTCACCTGGAACGCGTCGACTGGTCGCCGAACCCGATGCGCCCGCCGAACCTCGGCGGCTGGCCCTTCACCATCCCCGCCGTGGCGCAGCTGGTCGACGCGGGTGGGATCGACATCGCCCCGGGCGTCACCTTCATCGTCGGCGAGAACGGCAGCGGCAAGAGCACGTTGGTCGAGGCGATCGCGGACGTCTACCCGCGGCGCGGCTTCGAGCACCCGCACGAGAGCAAGACCGGCCCCGGAACGAGCGCCGAGGACTCGCCGCTTCGCCACCACCTGCGGGCGCGCACCCATCCGCAGGCATCTCCGGCCGGCTTCTTCCTGCGCGCCGAGCTGATGCACAGCTACCTCGCGCAGGTGGACGCGCGGGATCCCGGCTCCAGCAGGGGCGCCTGGGACGCCGGGCGCCTGCAGGCCCGGTCGCACGGCGAGTCGTTCCTGGCGGTGCTGGACCAGCGGTTCGCGGACGTCGGCGTCTACTTCATGGACGAGCCGGAGGCCGCACTCTCGTTCCAGTCGTGCCTGGGCCTCGTGGCGCTGCTCGCCCAGATGCGCGAGGAGGGCAGCCAGGTGATCGTCGCGACGCATTCCCCGCTGCTGATGTCGCTTCCCGGCGCCCACCTGCTCGAGGTCGGCGACTGGGGCTACCGCGAGCTGGCGCGATGGGAGGACGCAGACCTCGTGCAGTCGTGGCGATCGTTCCTCGACGAGCCGGGCATGTACCTGCGGCATCTCGTCGGGTGAAGGAGACCGGCGGCATGGTGAGCCGCCGGCCCTGTCTACTAGAACCGGCGGGGGATCGGAAGGGGGTACATGCGCCGCGGCTGCACGCCGCGCGACGCATTCCGATCACCCGTATTGTAGTCCTCCGGCGGTGCGTCCGCAGGTCGCGTTCGTCCCGCGGGGATGAGAGGCCGGCCCGCCGGGGCGGCGATGCTTCAGCCATGACTGACACCCAGAACACCACACTCGAGATCTTCGTCGCCTCGTACGACTCCGAGGACGGCGCCGGTGAGGCCCTCAAGGCCTTCCGGGAGGCCGATCGCGACGGCGCGATCCTGCTCGTCGACGCGGCGGCGATCACCCGGGGCGCGGACGGCAACGTGCACTTCAGCGAGACCGCGGACCCGAGCGGCCGCACCATGGCGAAGCGCGGAGCGATCGCCGGCGGCATTGTGGGCTTGATCTTCCCGCCCAGCATCATCGGCGCCGCGCTGGTCGGCGGCGGAGCCGGAGGCCTCTGGGGCCGGATCCGCGACAAGGGCTTCAAGGACGAGGATCTGCGCGCGATCGGCGAGAGCCTGCCTCCGGGATCATCGGCGTTGATCGCGGTCGCCGAGGACCGCATGCTCCAGCAGCTGGAGCGCAGCCTGCAGGGCTACGAGAAGATCGCGAAGCACACCGTCTCGGCCGAGGCCGCGGCAGCGATCGTGGCCGAGGTGAATGCCGAGGCGTAACCCGCCGGCCGCGTCATAACGGACTCCTTACTCAAGGTGGGGGCCAGGCGAGGCCGATAGAGGGGCCATGGCTGTCGTCTGTCATTGCCCCAACTGCCTGGGCGAGGTGATCGGGCGGTTCCAGCGCACATGCGTCGTCTGCGGGCGGGAGATCCCGGTCGAGCTGCGCATGGCCGGCGTCGTGGAGCTCGAGGCGTATCCCGCCGAGGTGCGACGTGCGTCGACGCTGCAGCAGCGCGTGCTCGCGGCCGCGGTCTCGGGCCCGCGTGCAGGCGGAGGGTCCTCCGATCCCAGCCCCTTCGAGGATGAGGCTGCCGACGAGCGGGCCGTCGAGGAGCCACGGGACATGGACTGGGAGGACGACGAGCCCCGCGAGCCGGAGCGCCGGCGTCGCTGGTTCAGGCGTTAGCTCAGAGCAGCTAGTACCCGGTGACGCCGTGCGCCTTCTCGGCGGTGCCCGCCTCGGACGGGACGTGCGTTCCCTCACCGCCCGGCTGCCGGTAGCTCGTGTCGAGCGAGCCTCTGTTGCCCGGCGGGGTGAGGGCTCGCTTCACCCTGGCCAGGAATGACCTGATGCTCATGGCACCATGGTACGCCCGGGGCCTCCGGCACGCGAGACGGCCGACTCCCGACAGTCAGATCACCCGCCGGCGTCCCATCAGCGCGTTTGGACAGGCGGGCCTCGGCAATGGTTAGAGCTTCGGGGTGGCGCTCCGCCACGAACAGGCATCGAGGCAAGGGTGCCGGACTCGCGGTCAACCCGCCCAGCCGAAATAGAGTTGCTACATGAACGTCTCGCTTCGGTCGGTCGAGGAGCGCGATCTCGAGACGCTCTATCAGCAGTGGGCGGACCCGGAGGCGATATGGATGGCAGCCTTCACGGTCGAGGATCAGACCGACCGCAGCGCGTTCATCGAACGCACGTCACGCCTGACCGCTGACCCGAGCGTGACACACGAGGTCATAGACGTCGACGGGATGGCGGCCGGGACGATCGGACGCTTCCGGATGGACGGCCAGCTCGAGGTGACGTACTGGGTCGGCCGGGAGTTCTGGGGAAAGGGCATCGCGACCACTGCCCTGCGGCTGCTCCTCGCCGAGACGCCCGAGCGGCCGGTGTACGCGCGGGCGGCCTCGGACAACCTCGGTTCGCTTCGCGTGCTCGAGAAGGCCGGCTTCCGGCGGGTCGGCGTCGACCGGGGACTTGCAGCCGGTCGCGGCGAGCAGATCGAAGAAACGATCCTGCGCCTCGACTGATTGGCTTCCGAGACGCTGCGGATCGCTGCGAGCGTCGGGAGCAGCGTCGCGGCGCAGGCTGCCATGAAGGGGCTGGTCGGCAACGCGCCTTGCTCGGGCTGCTCCTCGTGCAGGACAACGAGCTCGTCTCCTCGGGACGGCTGGCACTCCGGCATCGTCGTCGCAACTAGGACGCCGCGCCGTTAGGTTGAGCGCATCCCCCTGTCAGACAGCTCACGGATGACCGGCGGGCCGATGGCGATCCAGACCAGGACGAGCGGCCACAGATGGCCCTCGGCCAAGGCGCGGTTCTAGCGTCGGGCGGCAACGAGGTAGCTACCAAGATGCGGCGCGGCGATCTTGCCGCCGGGCCACCAGAGCGGCTCGGTACTCGCCTTCGCCGGCGTGCCGTGGCCACCGGTCGGTTTCGCCTCCAAGTACTGTGGTTCGTCACCGGTCAACATGAGGCCCCTGAGCGTGGGCGTGTAGCGTGGTGGCGGGTCGACGGGGGCTCCTGCCTCGTGCGCGATCAGCTGCGCAACCACATCCGCCTGCTGTGCGGCGATCCCGCCCTGCTTGATCGGATGACTGGTCGCGTCTCCAAGGGCGAACGTGCTCGGCACGCCAACGACCCGCCCGTGTCCGTCAACCGGCAGGAATCCCTCGAAATCGTGCGGCAGGCCCGTGATCGGACGGCCGCGGGCTGCGGGCATAGCGACCACACGGTCGACGTGCAGCAGCGCAGGCGGTACCAAGACCAGCGTGTCGCCGTTGATCGCGGCCGGGTGGCTCTTCTCATACAAGCGGACGCCGCGCTCAGCGAACAGGCGGCGAACCAGCGCGGTCGCATCGCCCCCGAATACGGCCAGCGGCTCGTCCTCCGGCGTGACAAAGGCGAGCAGGATTGAGCCGCCGTAGGAACGCGTCGCCAGACGCGCCGACGTCAGCAGGGCGAGTTCGTACAGCGGCAGCGGCCAGGTGGCGCCGGTTGGCAGGGCGAATGCCACGCGACGCACGGTGCCGTCGTCCATCTCGGACAGCAGCTGCTCGATCGCCGGTACGTCTTCCTCGCCGCGAAACGTGATCGCGCCTTCGAGCACCGGTACTCGCCGAGCCCCCGTAGCCACCACCAGCCGGTCGTAAGCGAGCCGGGTACCGTCTGCCAGTTCCGTGACCCGTGCGCCCGGGTCGACGCGCTCGACCGTCGTCCGCCGCCAGTCGGCCCCAGCAGTGGCTGCCACGTCGTCAATCGGAAAGCGGTACACCTCGGCGTCGCCGAACGGCACCGCAACCGACGCCGGCCGGTAGGCGAAGGCCTCCTCGGGGCAGACGAGCGTGCAGCGAACCCGATCCTCGGCAAGCTTCCGAAGCGCGAGCACAAACTCAAGCGCGGCCACGCCGCCGCCGATGACGAGCACCTTCGCGGGATCCGCTGTCTCACGGCTCACTGCGCGCCTCCGACTTCATCAATCCCGAATTCGCCACCGACCCCCGGTAAGCTGCAGCCGGCCTTGACGACTGTCGAGCCTTGTGCTCCACGCGATGGCGTTCAGACCGGGCGCGGCATCCGCGGATCCACGAACGAGCGAGCCATGGCGGGTACATCCGTGGGGCGGTGGAACTCTCCACTCCGGCTTCCGGGCGATCGACGATGACGATGCTACACCTAGCTCGCTCCCCGTTGGACATGCCATCGGCTGCATGACGCAATACGGCTTCTGGCTTATCGACGAGGCTGCGGGGCAGGGACTCGAACCCCGACTACCTGATCCAGAGTCAGGCGTCCTACCATTAGACGACCCCGCAACGGGCGGCGGGAAGGATACCAGAGCGCCTTTCCGAGCCCGCTTCGCCACCATGCCGCGGGTCCGCCCCTCTGGCGCCAGTGGAAAGCCTGAACTGCGAATCACCTTTCCGGGGGTGGCTTGCTCCGCGCCAGATCCCGACGATGCGAGGAGGTGCACCGGGTCCGGTGCCCCGGGTGTTCGTTCCCGTCCTTCTTCTCGTAGAGGATCCCCATGCTCGACTCTCTGCACGTCCGCCGCCTCACGCCGCGCATCGCGCTGGCCGTGGCGTTCGTGGCGATGCTGACCGCAGGGAATGCGGCGGCATCGAACACGACGATCACGCTCGACGGCACGCCCATCACCGCCACGACGACGACGGCCGGTGAGAAGGCAGGTATCAGCTTCACCGGGACCGCCGGCCACCGGGTCAGCGTCCGCATCTCGTCGTCGAGCGTCACGAACTACACGATCGCGCTGAAGGCCCCCGACGGCTCGATCGTCAAGACGTCCGGCACCTGGGGCGTCGCCGGTGGCTTCATGGGCCCCGTGACGCTTCCCGCACAGACGGGCACCTACAAGTTCATCATCACGCCCGCGAGCACGCTCAAGGGCAAGTGGACCGTGGCGGCGTGGGACGTCCCCGCCGACGCCACCGGCGCCATCACCGCCGATGGCACGCAGACCACGCAGACCTACTCCGCGCCCGGCCAGAACGGCACGCTGACCTTCAGCGGCACGGTCGGCCAGCGCATCTCGTTCCTCGCCGGGTCCGGCGTTACGACGACCGCGAAGAACGTCACCGTCAGCATCAAGGCGCCGAGCGGCGCCACCGTCCTCGCCGCCACCCCGGTGGGAACGGGCGGCATGTTCTTCGATCCGATGACGCTCGCCGAGAACGGCACCTACACGATCAGCGTCAACCCGCCCAAGTACACGACGGGCACGACCGCCTACCAGCTGTGGACCGTGCCCGCCGATCAGACCGGCACGCTTACCCTCGGCGGCGGCGCGCAGGCGCTGACCTTCAACACTCCGGGCCAGAACGCGAGCTACACCTTCACCGGCACGTCCGGCCAGAAGGTCACGTTCTCCGCCACGAGCTCCTCGCTCAACTCGACCATCAAGATCAAGAAGCCGGACGGCACCCTCCTCAGCACCCTCACGACCGTCAGCACCGTTGGCAACTCCGGGGCGCTGATGGAGCCGACCACGCTTCCCGCCACCGGCACCTACACGGTCACGGTCGACCCGACCGCCCAGGCCACAGGTTCGGTGACGATCAATGCCTACGTCTCGCCTGCCGACCTGAGCGGCACGCTGACCTCGGGCACGCCGACCACGGCGACGTTCGCGACGGTCGGTCAGAACGCCAGCTACACCATCTCGGGCACGGCCGGCCAGTACCTGGCGGTCAGGTTCGATCAGGACACCATCTCGAGCGCCAAGGTGAACGTGCTGACGCCGGCCAACGCGACGCTCGGCAGCGACACGGGCACGATCGGGACGACCGGCAAGTTCTTCGACGGCGTCGTGCTCCCGACCACGGGCACCTACAAGGTGACCGTCGATCCGCAGGGCACGTACACCGGCTCGGTCAACGTGACGGCCTACGTCTACAGCAACCCGTCGACTCAGGCTGCGACGCTGGGCACCCCGCTGGTGGTCACCACCGTGCCGGGACAGAACGCCCAGATCACGTTCACGGCTGCGGCGAAGGACAGCATCCAGTTCAGCAACGTCACCGCCGGCAGCCCGGGCGCAACCGGGATCGTCGCGACGCTCTACCAGGGCTCCACGCAGATCGGCAGCCCGTGGACGTTCGGTAACAACGGCCTGTTCATCGACACGATGAGCCTGACCAACGGCGTGACGTACAAGCTGCTGCTGGATCCGCAGGGCCAGAACGCCGGGTCGGTCACGACCACGATCTACTCGGTGCCGGCCGACGCCACGACGACCGCTACGGTCAACACGACGAACCCCGGCACCGCGGCGAGCCTGTCGATCGGCACGCCCGGCCAGAACGGAAGCATCACGTTCAGCGGCACCACCGGCCACTCGCTGTCGATGAGCTTCTCGAACGTCACCATCGGCAACGCGTTCGGCGCCGGCACCACCGTGACGCTGCTGTCGCCGTCGAACGCGACGGTGACGAGCTTCACGCTGAATGCGCACGACACGTTCATCGAGCCGGTCGCGCTGACGTCCACCGGCACGTACACGCTCAAGTTCGATCCGTCCGGCAACTTCACGGGCGGGTTCAACCTGAACCTGTACGACGTGCCGGCCGACGCCACGGGCACGGCCACGATCAACGGCACGACCCAGACGGCCACCACGGTGGTGCCTGGCCAGAACATGCAGGTCAGCTTCACCGAGTCCAGCACGTCGCCGATCACGGTCAGCTACGACGTGACCAGCGACTGCGTGGCCAACCTCTCCCTGTACAAGGGCAGCGTCTCCGTCGCGAACCTCGTCACGAACTGGGGACAGCACTTCCAGGGCGACACGATGCCGGCATTCACGCCGGTGGCCGGGACGAACACCTACGTCGTCAAGGTCGACCCGCTGACCACGTGCGTCGGTGGCGCGGTGGTCTTCGTCACCCAGTAACACGGCCCGCATGAAGCGGCCGCCCCGGACGGACAGCCCGGGGCGGCCGCAGGCCGTCTCACCGAACGCCGCCCACTGGGCGGCGTTCATGTATCCGGGCGCACCGTGCGTGCATGGGCGCCGGGCAAACCGGGTAGGCTGACCGGGATGCACCCGCGCACCACTGCCTGGCGCGTAGGCCTGCTCGGATGCGCCATCTGCCTTCTGGTCTGCTCGTGCTCCACCACGAGCGCGACCGGCTCGAGCAGCGGCGCCGCGCGCTCGGCCGGATCGTCGTCGACCGTCTCGTCGAGCGGCGGCGCCTCCACCGGCACCTATACGCCCGCCGCGGGCACCGACACCAACGGTGCCCTGTTCGAGACGTACACCAACAAGAAGCTGCACTTCCACATGCTCATCCCAGGTGGCTGGAAGGTCAGCAACGCCAACGGGATCGTCCGCATCGCGAAGCTCGGGAACGTGATCGTGATCGCGTCGCGGCCCGGCAAGTTCCCGCCCAAACCGAAGGGCGTCGATGCGGCACTCCAGAAGCAGGTCAAGAAGCACGCCATTCTCGACGTCCTGCGGCGGCCGCGATCCGTCACCCTGCCTCACGCCGGCAAGGCGGTGCGGGTGGTGTTCAGCAAGAACCGCCCGGCCACCGACACCGCCCCCGAAGCGACGGTGATCGTGGCGCGCTACCTCCTGTCGCACAGCGGCCGGATCGTGATCCTGTCGATGCAGAGCCCGGATACCCGGCACAACCTGCCGGTCTACGACCTGCTCGCGGAATCCATCGCCTGGGACAAGAGCACCAAGCCCTAGGCTAGGCTGGCCCGCATGGACGAGACCGAACTGACCCAGGAGGAGCTCGACCGGCTGCAGGCCGAGCTCGACCATCTGCGCGGCCCGCGCCGCGCCGAGATCGTCGAGGCGATCGCCGTTGCGCGCGGCCACGGCGACCTCTCAGAGAACTTCGAGTACCACGCGGCGAAGAACGAGCAGGGACTGCTCGAGCACCAGATCGCGGTGCTGGAGCAGAAGCTCGCCGCCGCCGTGGTCGTCGAGCGCGCCGCCTCACGCGACGGCCGTGCCAGCATCGGCTCGATCGTGGCGTTCGAGGACGACGACGGCGAGCGCGGCGAGGTGACGATCTCGAACGCGGGTGGCGCCGGCGCCGTGTCGCCCCAGTCGCCGCTCGGCACGGCCCTGCTGGGCAAGACCGCCGGAGACACCGTCGACGTGCACGCGCCCAGCGGCACGTGGTCGGCGCGCGTCGTCTCGGTCAGCTGACCGGCTGACCTACCCCGTGGCCTGGCGGGCCCACTCCGCGTCGATGTCCATGTCGAACTTCTCGACGACGTCGTAGCCGTCATGGCGCGAGACCACCCGCTCCACGTCCTCGAAGACGTGGCCGGGGAGGACCATGAACCGATCGGGCGCCGAGTGTGCCTCGGTGTAGGCGTCGGCGGTGATCATCAGCGCCTGCACGCAGTCGAAGTCGCCGCACTCGCAGACGAACGGGATCAGCTCCTCGTCGTCGTCAGCGTCGACCGGCTCTCGCTGGAGGCGCCGGTTGTTGTACTCGCGGAACGACTCCTCGTTCTTGACGAGCCGCGCGTGGCGAAACGCCCACCATTCCTCGGATCGCATCGGCGGGGAGGTTCCCACCTCCGCGGAGCCGAGTCAAACCCGACCCGCGTCCGCCAGCGCGGCCGCATCCGGCACCCATGGGTCGCGGCGGATGCGAGCGATGTCGAACCCGCCGGCCAGCTCGCCCGGACGCGCCGGATGCCCCTCCCCCAGCCCCGCCGAGGCCGCCATGGCGCCGACCAGGGCCTCCGGCCTGATCCCGGCCTTCCGGAGCGCGAGCAGCGTCAGCGCCGCGTGCCGCTTCGCCAGGCGCACGCCGTCCTCGTCGATGACCAGCGGGACGTGCGCGTATGCCGGAACCTGGACTCCCAGCATGGCGGCCAGTGCGACCTGCCGCCCGGTCGACGGGAGCAGATCGTCGCCCCGCACGACATCGGTCACGCCGTCCGCCGCATCGTCGACCACGACGGCCAGCTGGTAGGCGTACAGCCCGTCCGCGCGTCGCACGACGATGTCGCCACCTCCGCTCCCCTCCACCACGCCGTGCACGCGGTCGACGACCCGCGGCAGGTTGTCCGGCATCCGCAGCCGGAGCGCGGGACGGCGGCCCTCGGCGAGCAGCTGCGACCGTCGCTCGGCCGTCAGGTCGCGGCAGGTGCCCGGGTACGTGGGCGGCTCGTCCGCCGCCCCGTGCGGCGCGGAGGCGACCGCCAGCTCGCGGCGGGTGCAGAAACAGTCGTAGACGAGGCCGGCCGCGTCCAGCCGGACGACGGCCGCGTGGTACGCCTCGTCGCGCGTCGACTGGGCAGGCGTCTCCTCGTCCCAGTCGAGGCCGAGCCAGCGCAGATCCGCGCGGATCGCCTCGGCGAACTCGGGCCGGCAGCGATCGCGGTCGAGGTCCTCGATCCGGAGCAGCACTCGGCCGCCGCGGGCCCGCGCGTCGAGCCATGCGAGCAGTGCGGTGCGGGCGTTGCCCAGGTGCATCAGGCCGCTGGGACTGGGCGCGAAGCGACCGGCCGTCACGGCCGGGCGTCCGGCGTGC
>DASSEV010000026.1:0-4257 GCA_035695105.1 Gaiellales bacterium | reverse complement strand
GAGCAGCCGTCGCTTTGGTAGAGGCTCTTGCCCTGCGCGACCAGGGCGGCGGTGACCGGGACCGGGGCAGCGGCTGGCGTCGGTGCGGTTGTGGTGGCGGCGGTTGTCGTCGGTGCTGTGGTCGTCGTCGCGGGCGGGGTGCTCGCGGCGGTGCGAGCGTGGTGTTGGCCGTGGTGGTAGCCGACGGCGTAGGCGGCGATCAGTAGGCCGAGGATGACGCCGCCCGCGACGAGGCCGCCGACGAGCCAGCGCCAGAGTCCGTCGGAGCTTGTGTGCGGCGTGGTGGTCGGCTCGGTCACGGGGCTCCTTTGCTCATGTCATGGCGGCGGCGAACATGACGCACATGCCGACGGCGAGGAAGGCGACGAGAAGGCCGGTGACGCGGCCGAGCCGTGTGGCGGCGAGACCGGTGGCGAGGCCGAAGGCCGCCATGGCGAGGTGGAAGAGGGCATGCTCGAACGGGTGCCGCTCGAGCGGTTCGTAGAAGCGGGGCACCATTAGCAGCATCATCACCGTCGGCGCCGCGATCACCGTCGCCAGCCCGAGCGTGGGACGCGGGCCCAGCCGCCGCGAGACTGCCGGCAGCGAGCCGAGCAGCAGGCCGAGCGCGACGCCGAAGAAGAAGTGGCCGGCGTGGTCGAGGTGGTGGAAGCGGATGCTCGCTTCGGAGGCATCGACGACCTGCGGGAAGAAGGCCGCGAGACCGACGACGCAGAGCGCGGCTCCGAGGGCGAGTTGCGGCGGGCTCGCGTATGGCAGGCCGGCGTCGGGGAGCGCCTCGAGTTGCGCCGGCTCGTCCGCGCCGTCCCGGCTGACGCGTGCCGTGTAATGGCCTCCGGTCCAGCTGTCGGTGCGCTCGACGAGCGCGTAGTGACGGCGCTCCCAAGCGCCGCGTGCGAGCGGGATCAGCTGCAGGCAGAGGAGCAGGAAGCCGAGCGCGAGCACCAGCGCGAAGATCGAGCCCGCGAGGCTGTAGCCGCTGGTGCCGGGCGGCTGGATGGCGTAGCGGCGGGGGACGCCGAGCACGCCGGCGAGGAACCAGGTGCCGGTGAGGCCGTAACCGCCGACGAGGATGAGGCTGACCGTCCAGGCGCGCCCGGCGCGTGAGGTGGTCGTGTCGGCGTTTCGCTCGAGCAGGTGGGCGAGGAAGGCGAAGCACCAGACGACGACGCAGAGGATCAGGTAGGTGTGGAAGTGGGCGACGACCCAGTCGGTGTTGTGGAAGCGGAAGTTGATCGGGATGAGCGAGTCGATCACCGCGCCGACGCCGCCGATCGCCCAGCCAGCGAGGCCGACGTAGAGCAGCAGTGAGGCGAGCGTCCAGCGGAAGCGCGAGCCCCAGACGAGCATCGTCATCGAGTAGATCGTGATCACCGCCACCGGAATGAGTGCGCCGTAGGAGGCGGCTTCGGAGATCACGTCCGCCCAGGTGGGCTGGACGAAGTCCATGTACAGGTGGTGGGAGTAGGCGGTTGCGATGAAGATGAGCGAGCCCGCCCAGCCGGCGACGAACACCTTGGTCGTCTCGTAGGGACGGCCGGCGTAGCGGGGGATGAGCACGTAGACGGCGCCGGCAGCGAGGTAGATGGTTAGGTTCGCCATCGAGTGGCCGAAGAAGTAGACGAGGTTCTTGGCCACCAGCGCGTCGATGCCGACGGAGCGGTCGTAGGTGCGGCCGAGCAGGCCGGCGAGGATCGCCGAGGCGACTGCGCAGGAGAGGAGGCCGTCGATCGCGACGACGGTGGCGGCGATCGCCTGCGGTGGCGGGGCGGTCTGCTCGCGGCCGCGCAAGAACTGCCAGCCGAGCGTGCGTACGAGGCCGCCGTACCGGTTCGTCGTCTGCTCGAGCACGTCCAGGCAGTAGACGAAGAAGCCTGCGTCGACCAGGAGCAGTCCGGTGAAGAAGACGCTCTCCGACCAGGTCGACCACTGCCCGGCGGGGTAGAAGGGGAGCGGTGGCAGGAACGTCCAGCCAGCGCCGAAGCCGCCGATCAGCGTTGCGACGAGGACGGCGAGCGCGCCGACCATGATCAGGGCGTAGGCGGCGAGCATGCGCCCAGCCCGCAGCGGCACCGTCTGGTGCAGCACGTACCAGAGCGCGCCCATCATCACCAGCAGGACGCCGGTGAGCATCCCGGCCCCGTGCAGGGTGAGGATTCGGTAGAACCAGCCGGGCGAGAGAGCGATCACGGTCGCCTGGGTCAGGCGCATGACGAGGCCGAGCAGGCCCATCAGCAGCACGAGCGCAAGCCCGCTCACTGCGAACAGAAGGCCGATGCGGCGCTCCACACTGCGCGCTTCGACGGTGAACGTGGCTGCGCGAGGATGCAGAACCTGCGAGGGCGCAGCTGTGGATGCGACTTCCATCAGGGCCGGCTCACCGTGAAGGTGCTCTCCATGGTCGAGTGGTTGAGCCCGCACAGCTCGAGGCAGCGGATCCGGTAGACGCCCGCCTGGGCGAGGGTGAGGTCGAGTTCGTTGTGGTAGCCGGGCATCGCCTGCACGGAGCCGATCAGGTGACCGTGCGGGTCGTACAGGCCGAAGCCGTGGTTGACGTCGACCGAGGTGACGTCGAAGCGCACCTTCGTGCCGGCCGGAACCTGAGCTGGGACGAGCGACCAGAAGAACTGGCCGCCGGTCACCTTGACGACGGTGCGTCCGTTGCCGCTGCCGCTCGCGTACGGGAGGTCGAAGAGGGAGATGCCGAAGACGAGCACCCCGAGGACGAGCAGAAGCGCGAGCCAGCGCTTGCGTAGCCAGTACCCGACCCGGTGGACACGCTCGAACGAGACGTCCGAGCCCGCCTGCACGCCGATCACGACGAATGCGGCCGCGATCAGCAACGCGAGCAGCGCAAAGACGATGCCGATCGCAATCTGCGGATCGCCGTACCGGAGCATCCCCGCTACACCGTACTACGGTGCATCTTCGCGAGCCGTCCGTAATTTCCCGAGCCCGCCTTCGCGGAAAACCCCGTACGCATCCGGACGGTGCGGATGTCTCACGCGGCGGCGGGCGGCGTCGGTTCGGCCAAGATCCGCTCAGCGGCGCGGGCACCGGTGCTGGCGCCCGGCCGCCACAGCCGTGGCGGCGCGCCGCACTCGCTGTCGGCGGCGCGGGCGAGGATGAAGAGCAGGTCGCCGAGCCGGTTGAGGTAGGCAAGTGCGTGCGGGTTCACCCGCTCGTTGCGCGAGAGAGCGACGGCTCGCCGCTCGGCCCGCCGGCAAACGGTGCGCGCGAGGTGGAGGCGCACCGAGGGCTCGCAGCCGCCGGGGAGCAGGAAGGTTCGTAGCGGCTCCTGGCCCGAGGTTAGCTGCGAGCAGAGCGCGTCCAGGGCGGCGACCTGGCCCGTCTCGATGCGAAGCCGCGTCCGTCCATTGTCGGCTGGCGGGGTGGCGAGGTCGGCGCCGAGGTCGAAAAGCTCGTTCTGGATCCGCGTCAGCCAGGGGCGGAGGTTCGAGTCGGCAGCGAGCGCGGCGAAGGCGAGACCGATGGCGGCATTGAGCTCGTCGACGCTCCCGTAGGCTTCGACGCGCAGGTCGTCCTTGCTGACGCGGGCGCCGTCGGCGAGGCTTGTGCGGCCGCCGTCCCCGGCGCGAGTGACGATCTTCGTGAGGTTGATCGGCTCGTCGATCGTGCGACGCTGCTTCTGTGTCGTCATCGCCGTCTGCCGGTGAGTGCGGGGCGGGTCGCCGCCCGGGGGAAGTGGCGTCGACCCGCCGCTCCGTGCGGTGCGTGGACTGCGATCCGCCGGTGGGGGCGATGCCATCTCTGCGTCGGCGGGGGAGCAGGAACAAGAACGGGCTCACCTCGGATCAGCGCCGTCACGTGGTCGACCTTGCCGGTACGAAGCAGTGCGGCAGGTGTGGTCCCATCGAGCGGGGTGGTCATGAAGTGGTGCAGGTCGAGGCTCGTCCATCCGCGTTGGGCCGCTTCCGCTAGTAGGGCGGCCAGCTCCGGGTAGGGGCCACGTGCGCCCGGCTGGAGCTGCCAGGCGGGGACGAAGTAGCCGGGGTAGTCGGCTTGACGCATCGGCCACGGGCCGGGGATGAGGACCAGTTCGCCCGCGCGGGCGAGCGCCAGCAGCTGGGCGGCCTGCCTGCCGAGCGCCTCCGCGGCCCAGGCAAGCGTCAGCGCCTGGTTTCGCAGGCCCGGATACGCGGCAGCCGCGTCGGTCTCGCTGGGGGCGGTCAGTGGGCCGAGGGAGGGGGGAGCAGAGGTGGGCGGGGGCTCGATCATGCCGCCACCTGCGCCGGC
>DASSEV010000025.1:0-22429 GCA_035695105.1 Gaiellales bacterium | reverse complement strand
CGAGATCATCGCGCTCGCGGTCACCGAAGCATGCAGCAACGTCGTGCGCCACGCCTATCCCGACACCCGCGGCGAGCTGGCGCTGACAGCATCCCTCGACAACGACGAGCTCACGCTCCTGGTCACCGACGAAGGAGTCGGGCTCAACAGCGAAACACACCGCCCCGGACTCGGCCTCGGACTCCCCCTCATGCACCAGCTCGCCACCACCACGATCACCTCCAACCGGCACGGCACGCGCGTTCTCCTCCGCTTCCCCCGCACCACCGCGACGCCAGCGCACTGCTAGTCGGTGTACGGTCTTGGGGTGGTTAGCTGGGAGCATGCGGAGCGGCGCGTGGCGGCTGCTGATCGCCATGACCGGGCCGCCGAGAGGTATGAGGCGAGCGCTGCGCGGTGGATCCAACGCGGCGACAGTGAGATTGCAGAGTTGGAGATGCGCCACGCCGATCACGAGCGCGCCGCGGCGAAGCTGGAGCGTGACCATGCGGCGTTGATCAGGCGCCGACTTGACCAGCGCTGAACCTCCCGTGGGTCGACACGCCCGGTTGACGCTGCCGCCGGTTCCGCTGGCAGCGAAGAAGCGGGTAGAGTGTGGGGTGTCGAGCAGGGTCGCCGCGAGTCCGCGAGATACGCCCTGACTGTTTCCGCCGTCGCTTCATGACGGGATCGCCCTGCCTCTCAGGAACCCGACCGGAAGGGGCATCCTGCGATGCGGGAAACGAACGGTACGCCGTGGACGACATCCGAGCTGCCCTTCTCGGTATCGATCCGTGAGGCTCGGCTGGTCGCACTGTCGACGCCGATCGAGTTGGGGGCGCGGTTCCCCGGCTTGGCTGAGGCGCCGATCTGGGGTGACGGTGCGTGGTTGGCGATGCCCGTACACGACGACGGGGTCGTCGTCGGCGCCGTCGGAGCGATTTTCGATCAGAGCCGGAGCTTTGACCAGGACTACCTCATGGCCGCCCAGCGTGCCGGCGATCGGCTGGGTGCGCTGCTTGGTGAGGAGCAGGTTCGGCGAGTGTCTGCGTCGCGTCGACTGGATCGCACGACCCGTGCTGCGCTGGCCCGGCTGCAGGCGGTGACTGCTGCGCTTGCTGGTGCGGCGACGGTTCAAGAGGTCAGTGATGTGGTTTTGTCAAACGCGGTGGAGGCGCTGGGTGCGAGTTCCGGCGGCCTCAGCCTGCGGCGGGGCGAGTCAGTCGTCGTGGTTTCGTCCGAGAACTATCCGAAGCAGCTGATCGATGCCTACCGCGAGCAGCCGCTGTGGGCCGACATGCCAAGCCCCACCGTCATCCGCAGCGGTGAACCGCTGTTCATGGAATCAGCGGCCGACTGGGCGGATCGGTACCCCGCAGTCCATGCCAGCGCTGATTTCGTGTTCGAGACCGCGACGGCGATCGCCCCCATCACCGGCCATGACGAGGTGCTGGGTGCCTTGGCGCTGTCGTTCGCCCAGCCGCGGGTGTTCTCCGCGGACGAGCGCAATCTGCCCTTCGTTCTTCGGCCGGGGAATGTCTCCAATTTGGCGACAAAGCAGCCGGTCGGCATCGTAGGCGTCGATCTGGTTGTAGGCCCACTGGCGCTCGCGCCCAAAGCGCTCCTGCACGTACGCCTCGAACGTCAGGTGGGTGTCGCGGTAGAGCCGCCGCCTGTTGATCTCGGAGAGCGCCTGCCCGATGGCGCGGAAGCTGCCCATGCTCTCGTGGACGACCTGCTCGAGCTCGGCGAGGCCGCGCTCCTGCGAGGTGGTGTGCTGCCGGGGAGCGAGGGCGACGGCCATGGCGCGGCCAGCGTACTACGGCCAGTCACGACCTTGCAAGTATTCCTACTTGCGCTACTAGGCAAGTGACACTTGCTTTGTGGAGGGAAGAGCCGTGGCCAAATCGTGGCCAGAACTGGCTATCTATGGCCACTCCTGGCGCTTGGCATACGTTTGCCAAGAGGCCTCAGACTTGGCTCTGTGAGCGAGCGGCGGGGGAGGGATTCGAACCCTCGAGAGACTGGTAGGCCTCTGCCGGTTTTCAAGACCGGTGCGTTCAACCGCTCCGCCACCCCGCCCGGGGCGGCCGTAGCCTACGCGCCGGCGCTCAGATGATCCGGCGGATCGCAATCAGCGGCCAGCTGCGAAGCGCCATGCGGCTCACGCGCGCGCCCGTGTGCGGGGCGTGGATCACCACGCCATGGCCCATGTAGACGCCGACGTGGCCGCCACCGTACGCGAACACGAGGTCGCCCGGCCGGATCGCCGCGCGGCCCACCGCACGTCCCGCCTCCATCAGCGCGTAGCTGGAATGCGGTAGCGAGATCCCGACCCGTCCGTAGGCCCACATCACGAGCCCGGAGCAGTCGAACCCGCCCGGGCTCGCCCCGCCCCACCGGTATGGCGTGCCCAGCTGCGCCCGCACCGCCCGCAGCACCGTCGCCCGCCGCGCCAGCAGCCGCTGGAACCGCTTGTCGACCAGCTGCCAGTGCTCGCGCCTTCGCTCCAGCGCCCGGATGCTGGTTCCGGCACCCAGCAGTCGCGGTCGTCCCACCCGCCGGCCCAGCCGGCCGGCATCGTGTCGCGCCGCGCGGTAGGCCGCGATCGCCTGGCTGCGGGCCCGCGACTCCCACCGGTTGTGCACCGGCGCCGGTGTCGGCACCCGTTCGGTTCGCCGCGTCGCCCCCTGCGCCGGGGCGGAGATGGACATGAGCATGACAAGCGCCGCCAACACGGCGAGGAAACGTGGCACGAACAGACCCCTTGGTCGTGAACGAGGAACGGCCGTCCGCGACCTGCAGACCCAGGCGGACGGCGTGGCGGCGGTCCCAACCCATAGGCGCCGGCCACCTCGACGGTGGGGCGGGCGGGATGCCTGCGATGTGTCGTCTCCCGTGCACTCGGCAGCACGGCCCCGGATCTTGACCCCACTACCGCGGCCTGGGGGGCATGTTCACCGAACTGAGCGGGTCGGAGCTCCCCCGTCCGGGTGGGTCAGCGCGTCACGAGACGGCAGCCGCCAGCGCCTGCTCCAGGTCGGCCCAGAGGTCGTCGGGATGCTCCAGCCCGATCGACAGCCGCAGCAGCCCGGGCGCGATCCGGCCCGGCGGCTCGATGCGGTCACGCCGCTCGATCAACGACTCGACGCTGCCGAGGCTCGTCGCGGGATGGATCACCTGGAGGTGGCGCTCCACCGCCTCCGCGCCCTCGGCCGTCGCCAGCTGAAACGCGATCAGGCACCCGAACCCGCCCCGCATCTGCCGTGCGGCCAGCTCGTGCCCGGGGTGGCTCGCCAGCCCCGGGTAGCAGACCGCCGTCACCGCCGGATGTGACTCCAGCCGACCCGCGATCTCGAGCGCCGTTGCGCTCTGCCGCTGCACGCGCACCGCCAGCGTGCGCAGCCCGCGCAGCAGCAGCCAGGACGGGTCGGGGCCGAGCACCATGCCCGTCTCGCTGCGCACGTGGCGGATCCGCTCCGCAAGCTCCGCGTCCCGCATCGCCAGCACTCCCGCCAGGGTGTCCGAGTGTCCGGCCAGGTACTTGGTGCCGCTCTGCAGCGTGACGTCGGCGCCCATGTCCAGGGGCAGCTGCAGCATGGGCGAGGACGCCGTGTTGTCGCAGACGAGCAACCCGCCGCCGGCATGCGCCGCCCCGGCCGCCGCGGCGATGTCGATCACGTCGAGCGTGGGGTTGAGCGGCGACTCGGTCAGCGTCACCGACGCGCCGTCGGCCGCCTCCCCCAGCGCGTCCAGATCCGTGGCCGCGTAACGCCGCACTTCGATCCCGAACGGCTCCAGCACCGTCTGGGCATGCGTCTCGTAGCCGTAGTAGCCGATCGTCGGGATCGCCACGGGCCGCCCCGGACGGGCCACCGCCAGGCACAGCGCCGTCCAGGCGGTCATGCCGCTCGCGAACAGGAGCGCGGTCGCCTGCTCGAGGTCGCCCAGCAGCGCCTCCGCCTCGGCGGCGACCGGTGCCTGCGAGCGGCCGTAGGGCGACCCGCCTTCCGCGAGCGGCATGTTGTGGAAGGTGACCGCGCGCTCCAGCGACGGCGCGAGGCCCGCGCCCGGCTCGCGCGATGCCTGGACCAGCCTGGTCTCGCGGTGCGTCATCGCGGGCTCAGCACGGCCGGCGCCCCGAACGGACGCAGCGGCTCGGGGGTGTGCACCGACCCGTCCTCCTGCTGCCCGTACTCGATCAGCGCGAGCAGCGTCCGGCTGGACGTGATGGCGGTGCCGTTCAGCATGTGCACGTGGCGGGGGCCGGAGTCGGTGCGGTAGCGGACGTCGAGGCGCCGCGCCTGGTAGTCCGTGCAGTTCGAGCACGACGTGAGCTCGCGGTAGCGCTGCTGGCCGGGGAGCCACACCTCGATGTCGAACTTCTTGGCGGCCGAGGCGCCGAGGTCTCCGACCGGGATGTTCTGCACCCGGTAGTGGAAGCCCAGGTCCTGGGCGATCTCCTCCTCGATCGCGAGCAGCGACTCGTGCATCGCCTGCGATTCCTCCGGCAGGCAGTAGACGAACATCTCGAGCTTGTCGAACTGGTGCACGCGGAAGATCCCGCGCGTGTCCTTGCCGGCCGCGCCCGCCTCGCGCCGGAAGCAGGGCGAGAAGCCGACGTAGCGCCGCGGCAGCTCTTCCGCCGTCATCATCGCCCCCGCGTGCAGCGACGCCAGCGGCACCTCCGCGGTGCCGACGAGGAACAGGTCGTCCTGCGGCACGGCGTACACCTGCTCGCGCGCCTCGGGGAAGAACCCGGTCCCCTCCATCGCCGGCTCGCGCACCAGCACCGGCGGGATCACCGGGACGAATCCGCGTTGCGTCAGCTTGTCGAGCCCCCACTGCATCAGCGCGAACTCGAGGCGGACGAGGTCTCCGAGCAGGTAGTGGAAGCGGCTGCCGGACAGCTTGCCGGCCGCCTCCATGTCGATCAGGCCGAGGCCGTCGGGGCCGGCCAGCTCCAGATGATCCTTGGGCTGGAAGCTGAACTGCGGCGGGGAGCCGTGCGTGCTGACGGTCTCGGCGTCCTCCTCCATGAGGCCGTCGGCCGCCGTCGGATCCGGCAGGTTCGGCATCACCAGCAGCACGTCGGCGATCCGTGAGCTGATCGCGCTCAGGGCCTCCTCGTCGGCCGCCTGCTCGCCCTTCAGCTGGGCCTGCTTGGCGATCGGGATGGACGTGTCGTCGCCGCGCTGCTTCGCCTCGGCGATCGCCTTTGCGGCGGCGTTTCGCTCGGCGCGCACCTGCTCGACGCGAGCCTGCAGGCGCAGCCGCTCCGCGTCGAGCTCGAGGAAGGCGTCGACGAGCTCTCCGGCGCCGCGTCGGCTGAGCGCCTGGCGGACACGATCGGTGTCCGAGCGGATCAGCTTGACGTCGATCATGACCGGGCTGAGACTAACGCCTCGAGGAAGGCGGCGACGCCGTCCTGTTCGGGCGGCTGCACCGTGGCCCGGGCGTGGCGCAGCAGCGCCGCGTCGGCGGTGTCGATCGCCACGCCGTATCCCGCCTCCTCAAGCAGCTCCACGTCGTTGGCGCCGTCTCCGAATCCGACAACGGTGGCGGGGTCGATGGAGAGGCGCTCGCACACCCAGTGCAGGGCGCTTCCCTTGGAGACGCCCGGCTGGGCGCACTCGAGGAAGAACGGGAGCGACTTGGCGATGAACAGCCGCCCCGCGAACTGCTCGCGGAGCTCGTCCTGCATCACGTCCAGCGCCTCGGGCTCGCCCACGACGACGATCTTCGTCGTCGGCCGGTGCAGCCACGCGATCAGGTCGCCGACGGCATGCGCCTCCAGCTTGGCGTGCCGCGCGTACTCGAGCGCGTAGAGGTTCAGCTCGGCCACGTACAGCTCGTCGTCGATGTACACGTTGCAGTGCTGCTCTCGCGCCTGGCAGGCGCGGATCACCTCCTTCGCCAGCGGCACCGGCATCGGCTCGTGCCGCAGCCACTCACCCGTGCTCGGGTCTGCGATCAGCGCTCCCTGGTAGCAGATCACCGGAGCCGTCACGTCCATCTGGAGCGCGAACGGCCTGGACGAGCGGAACATCCGTCCCGTCGCAACGATCGGCGTGATACCCGCCGCCGGCAGCGACTTGACGGCCTCCACCAGCCGCTGCCGCAGCTCGAGCGACTCACCCAGGATGGTGCGGTCGAGGTCCATCGCGACCGCGCGCACGGCGCCGGCATCCAGATCCGCGGGCAGGCTCACGGCTTCCCGGTCGACAGCCATGCGGCGATCTGGTCGACGTCGGAGCCGCCCAGCAGGCCTTTCGGCATCCCCGGACGCCCGTCGATGATGGCGCGGCGCACCTGCTCGAGCTGCGGGCGGTTGGCGGGATCGAGCAGGTTCTGGGCGTTGGTCACGGGAGTTTTCGCATCCGCTGACACCCCGTGGCACGAGGCGCACTTCTGCATGTAGAGATAGCGGGCGTGATGCGCCGCGGACTCCCCACCGCAGCCGCACGCCGCCAGCAGGGCGAGCGCGATGGGTATGACTGGCGCGCGCACGCACCGAGCGTATCCTTCGTGTTCGATGGATGCCGCCGACAAAGCACTCTGCGATCTGATCCAGAATGACTTCCCCGTCGTCGAGCGGCCGTATCGCGCGCTCGGCGAACGGCTCGGCGAGTCGGAGCAGCAGGTGCTCGACCGCGTCGCCCGGCTGCGCAGCGACCGCATCATCCGGCAGATCTCGGCCATCTTCGACACGCGCCGGCTGGGCTACGTCTCCTGCCTGGTCGCGGCGAGGACCGACCCTGACCGCGCCGACGAGGCGGCCGCGGTGATCAACACGCACCCAGGGGTCACCCACAACTACGAGCGCGAGCACGACTTCAACATCTGGTTCACCGTGGGCATCCCGCCGAACTCGGCGCTCGGCCTCGACCGCACCATCGAGCTGCTCGGCGAGCTGGCCGACGTGGACGTGATCCGGCCGCTGCCCGCGCTGCGGTTCTTCAAGATCGGCGTCGACCTCGACATCCAGGGCGGCCGCGATCCGGCGGCGAAGCGGGCGAAGCGCGAGCCGACCATGCCGGCGCCGCCGGCGGAGTCGCTGTCCGAACGGGATATCGCCGCCATACGGGCGCTGCAGGGCGACCTGCGAGGCGTGCCGGAGCCGTTCCTGGCGCCGGCCGAGCGGGCCGGGTACACGGTGCCCGAGCTGCTCACCAAGGCGGAGGAGTTCCAGGCGACCGGCCAGATGCGGCGGTTCGCCGCCGTGCTGTACCACCGGTCAGCAGGCTTCGTCTACAACGGCATGGGCGTCTGGAAGGTGCCGGAGGAGGACGTCGACGACGTCGGGCAGCTGATGGCGGCCTACCGCGGCGTCTCCCACTGCTACCAGCGGCCGACGTACCCGGACTGGCCGTACAACCTGTTCTCGATGACGCACGGCCGCACCAAGCAGGAGTGCGAGGACGTGCTCGATGCGATCGCCGCCGAGACCGGCCTCACCGACCGCATCACCCTCTACTCAACGAAGGAGTGGAAGAAGACCCGCCTGGTCTACTTCAGCCCCGACGCCGAGGAGTGGGAGCGCCGGCACGCGCCGGAGCTGCAGCCCGCGTAGCACGGACAGCGGCCGGTGAACCAAAGGTGCCAGGCACTAATGGTTCACCGAGCGTGATGGCACCGATTCGTCACGGCTCGCCGCAGGTTTGTGGCCTTCCTCTCCCGCGCGTCTGAGCCGACAGCGGGTGGACAGCGATGCTGAGGTGATCCCGGAGGAGGTGGTGGTGCCGGCGCGCCAGGCGAAGATCGGCGAGCGGCCCGAGCAGGATCAGCCGGCGGACGCGCCTCCGACGGAGGCGCGCACGACGGCACTTCGGAGCGGCGGCTGGGCGTTCACCGGCCGGCGGCCCGCCGCGTCGTAGCGCCTAACCTCACGTTTCATGCCGCCTGTGCGTTCAACCCGCGTGAACCTGCCGCCCTTTCAGCAGCTGCTCGACCGCCACGCCGGCGAGGTGTACCGCTTCCTGGCGGCGTCGGTCGGGCCGGTCGACGCGGAGGACGCGTTCCAGGAGACGTTCCTGTCCGCCCTTCGGGCGTACCCGTCGCTGCGGCACTCGTCCAACCTGCGCGCGTGGGTGTTCCAGATCGCCCATCGCAAGGCGCTCGACGTGCACCGCGCGAGGGCACGGAACCCGGTGCCGGTGGAGCACCTGCCGGAGCAGATCGCCTCCACGGACGGTGCCGGCGAGCCGGCGCTGTGGCGCGCGGTGCGGCGGCTGCCCGACAAGCAGCGGACGGCGGTGTTCCTGCGGTTCGCGGCCGATCTCGACTACGCGCAGATCGGCCAGGCGCTCGAGTGCAGCGAGCCGGCCGCGCGGCAGAACGTGCGCGCGGGGCTGGCGACGATACGGAAGGGGTGGGCACGTGCATGAGCGTGTGAGCAGGCTGATCGGCCGCGCCGAGGCGGAGGGCCTGGTGGACGTGGCCTACGCCGAGACGGATACGCCGGTGGGGCGGCTGCTCGTGGCGGCGACGCCGCGCGGGCTGGTGCGGGTGAGCTTCCATGGCGAGGCGCATGACGAGGTGCTGGGCGAGCTGGCCGAGCGGCTGTCGCCGCGGGTGCTCGAGGCGCCGTCACGGCTGGACGAGGTGCGCCGCGAGCTGGACGAGTACTTCGAGGGGCGGCGGCATGAGTTCCACCTGCCGCTCGACTGGTCGCTGACGGGGAGCCCGTTCCGGCGTGCGGTGCTGGAGCGCACGGCGAAGATCCCGTACGGAGGCACGGCAAGCTACCGCGACGTGGCGTCGGCGGCCGGCAACGAGCGGGCCGTGCGGGCGGCGGGCACGGCGCTCGGGGCGAACCCGATCCCGATCGTGGTGCCGTGCCACCGGGTGCTTCGCACCGGCGGGGCGCTGGGCGGGTACGGCGGAGGGCTGGAGGCGAAGCGCTTCCTGCTCGACCTCGAGGCAGGGCGCCCGACCCTGGCACCCGCGTAACGATTCAGCGCCGACTCGCAACGGCCGATCCGGCCTGCGTTTAGACCGCCCGGGCGGGCGAGGCCGCCCGGCTCCCTCAGAAGTCGATCTCCATGCCGTCGAACGCGACGTCGGCGCGTCCGTGCAGCCACGCTTCCAGCTCCGCGTGCGTCCCCACCCTGTGCCCGATGTGCGTGAACACCGTCCGCTCCGGCTTCAGCGCCGCGGCTGCCTCCAGACCCTCCTCGATCGGCATGTGGCCGCCGCGCCGGACGCCGCGCACCGAACCGTCCAGCATCAGCACCGACCCGCCTTTCGCCAGCTTCGACTGCGGCGCAGCCGACAGGTCGGGCGCGTAGACGAGGCTCCCGCCGTCCGGGCTGGTGAACCTGAACGCCACCGTTCGCGTGTTGGAGGAATGCTCGACGTCGAACGCCTGTACGACCAGCCCGCTCCCCAGCTCGACCCGCACGCCGGGCGTCAGGTGCATGACCCGGAAGTCGATGCGCGGAAAGATCGCCCGCACACCCCGCTCGGCCTCCTTCGTCATGTGCAGCGGCAGCCGGCCCGCCTTCGAGAGCACGTGCAGGCCAAGCATGTGGTCGTGGTGATGGTGGGTCAGCAGCACCTCTTCGGGCACCGCCCCCGCTCGCAGCAGCTGCGCGTAGGCGTCAGGCCCGGCGTCCACCAGGATCCGCCCGTCCAGCAGCAGCGACGATCGCAGCCGCGCGTCCCGGGGATCTGCGGACGTGCACTGCGGGCAGTCACATCCGAGGCGCGGGATCGGCCAGGCTCCCGAGGAGCCGAGCACCAGAGCCCTCAGAGCTCACGCTCCCACTTCGGGTGATGCCGCCGTGCCCAGTCCCGCCGCACCGTGCCGAGCGCCATCCCGCGCAGCGAGTGGCGGGTGGAGGGGTTGAGCAGGGCGAGGTAGAGGTGTCCGAGCACGATCGGCACCGCAACATACATGGCCACGTCGTGCACGAGGATCGCGCTCGTGCCGCGGAAGCTGGCGTCCGTCTCCTGCAGGTACATGAGCGTGCCGCTGACCGTGAACACCACCATCAGCCCGGCGATGATCGCGGTGTTCAGCTTCTGCCCGGCGTTGAACCGGCCCTGCGCGGGCTCGGGCTCGCCGCGCCGCACGGCCCACCGCAGCCACCGCCTGTCGTCCTCGTCGAAGCTGTCCAGCTCCCGCGCCGTGCGCTGCAGCTCACCCGGCGACGAGAGCAGCAGCAGGAGCGTGCCGCCCCAGAATGCGATCGCCGCGCCCAGGTGGATCGACTTCCATTTCTGGCGGTCGGCCGCCAGCTGCGCAAGCGAGGGCAGGTAGAGGATCAGCCCCGTCGCCAGCATCGCGAAGAACGTGGCGGCGAGCAGCCAGTGCAGGGACCGCTCCGTCGAGCTGAAGCGCCTGACGTAGCGGCTCTGCTCAGTAGCCGTTGGAGCGTCCAACCCAGGCGTCCACGTCGTAGCCGCGCTGCTCCCAGAACCCCGGGTTCAGCGAGGGCACGAGGTCGATCCGCGTCAGCCACTTCACGTTCTTGTAGCCGTACATCTCCGGGATCACGAGCCGCATCGGCGCCCCATGCGCCCGCGACAGCGGCTGCCCGTCCATCGAATGCCCGAGCATCACCTGCGGCAGCAGCGTCTGCTTGAAGCTGAGCGTGTCGACGTAGGGCTGCTCCATCGAGATGAAGTTCGCGTACTTCGCCTCGGCGGTCGGCTTCGCCAGGTCCCACAGATGCTGCAGCCGCACACCCGTCCAGTGCACGTTGCCGACCGTCCAGCCGGTCACGCAGTGGAAGTCGGTCGTCTGCGAGTCCTGCGGCAGCTGCATCACCTCGTCCCACGTCAGCGAGAGCTGGTTCTCGACGGCCCCTGCGACGGTCAGCCGGTAGGTGGCCGGATCGAACACCGGCCACGGCGGGTTCACCGAGTAGATGCGCCAGCCGTCGGGGACGAGGTCGTGCAGCGCGTTCGGGACGACGCTGCCGATCGGCGCAGCCGCGCGCGACAGCCTGCTCCCGGCGAACAGCCCGGCGACGCCCGCGCCGACCACGCCGAGGAATACCCGTCGTCCCATCCGTACGTCACGCATATGGCCTCAGTATCGGTGTTCGCGCAAAGTGTGACGAGCGGATCGGCCGCGCTCCAACCGAATTCACATTTCTGTAAGCCGCGTGCCGATGAACACTGCCGCGAGGCTCAGGACGAGCATCGACGCGGACAGCCACACCCGCCGGTTGCGGGACGCCGTCAGCGCGTGCCCGGCAAACCCCGCCAGCACCAGCGCCCAGATGACGAGCTTCGCGATCACCCAGTCGCGCTCGCCGTGCGGCACCTCGTGCGACGCCAGCGCAATCCCGGTCACCAGCAGCGCCGGCAGCGTCACCGCGGCCACGATGCCCAGCCGCATCCCGGCGGCGCGTGCGACCACCCTGAACTGATCCGGCTCGAGCTGGCGCCGCAGCACGGGGAACAGCGCGAACAGCGTCAGCTGCACGCCGACCCAGCCGATCGCAGACAGCACGTGCACGAAGCGGATGCCGGTCCACACCGGGCCCAGGCTACCCCACGCCACTACAATCCATCGGTGGCCTCCGACCCGCTCTCACGCTTCACCGAGCCGGTCGCCGAGTGGTTCCGCGGCTCCTTCGAGGAGCCCACGCGCGCCCAGTCGCTCGGCTGGCCGGCCATCGCCGACGGCGACAGCACGCTGCTGCTCGCACCCACCGGCTCGGGCAAGACGCTCGCCGCGTTCCTGACGGCGCTGGACGGATTCGTCCGCGACCCGGACGACCGCGGCACGCGCGTGCTCTACATCTCGCCGCTGAAGGCCCTGAACCACGACATCGAGCGCAACCTGCGAGCGCCGTTGGCCGGCATCCCGTTCACCCGCCGTCCGCGCGTGGCCGTGCGAAGCGGCGACACTCCGCAGCGGGAGCGCACCGCGATGCGCCGCGAGCCTCCGGACATCTTGATCACGACGCCCGAGTCGCTCTACCTCATGCTCACCTCCGGCGCGCGCGACGTGCTCCGCACCGTCGAGCGGGTGATCGTCGACGAGATCCATGCCGTCGCCGCCACCAAGCGGGGGGCTCACCTCGCGCTCTCGCTCGAGCGCCTGGAGCACCTCACCGGCCGGCCGCTGCAGCGGGTCGGCCTGTCCGCGACGCAGCGGCCGCTGCAGGAGGTCGCGCGCTTCCTGGGGGGCGACCGCGAGGTCACGATCGTCGACGCGGGCGCGGCGAAGCAGCTCGATCTCGAGGTGATCGTGCCGGTCGACGACATGCGGGAGCTGGGCGCGGCGCCTGCCGTCGAGGGAGAGCCGCGCGTGTCGATCTGGCCCGCCGTCTACCCGCGCCTGCTCGAGCTCGTGCAGGGGCACCGCTCGACCATCGTGTTCGTCAACAACCGGCGCTCGGCCGAGCGTGTCGCGAACCGCCTGAACGAGCTGGCGGAGGACGAGATCGCCCGCGCACACCACGGCTCCATCGCCCGCGAGCAGCGGCTGGAGATCGAGGACATGCTGAAGCGGGGCGACCTGCCGGCGCTGGTCGCCACCTCGTCGCTCGAGCTCGGCATCGACATGGGCGCCGTCGACCTGGTCGTGCAGATCGAGTCGCCGAAGTCGGTGGCGGCCGGCCTGCAGCGGGTGGGCCGTGCCGGCCACAGCGTCGGCGAGGCGTCCCGCGGCCGGTTCTTCCCCAAGTGGCGCGGCGACCTGCTGGAGACCGCGGTCGTCACGCGCCGCATGCGCGAGGGCGAGATCGAGCACACCCGCGTGCCCCGCCAGCCGCTCGACGTGCTCGCCCAGCAGGTGGTCGCCGCGGCCGCGATGGACGAGTGGGCGATCGGCGACCTCTATGACGTGGTGCGGCGCGCCTACCCGTACGCCGAGCTCTCGCGGCCCCAGTTCGAGGGCGTGCTCGAGATGCTCGCCGGCCGCTACCCCTCCGACGAGTTCGCCGAGCTGCGTCCGCGCATCGTCTGGGACCGCGCGGCCGGCACGGTGCGCGGTCGCGACGGCGCCCGGCGGTTGGCTGTTGTCTCGGGAGGCACCATCCCCGACCGCGGACTCTACGGGGTGTTCCTGGCCGACTCCGGCGCGCGCGTGGGGGAGCTGGACGAGGAGATGGTGTACGAGGCGCGGCAGGGCGAGGTATTCCAGCTGGGCGCAACGTCCTGGCGGATCGAGCAGATCACGCGCGACCGGGTGCTGGTCTCTCCGGCTCCGGGCGTGCCCGGCAAGATGCCGTTCTGGAAGGGCGACGGAATCGGCCGGCCGGCGGAGCTCGGCCGCGCGGTGGGCGAGGCCACCCGCATGCGCCGGTTCGGAGAGCTCGACGTGCGCGCCGCCTCCAACCTGACCGCCTACCTCGACGACCAGCGCGAGGCGACCGGCGCGGTGCCGGACGACCGCACCATCGTCATCGAGCGGTTCCGCGATGAGATCGGCGACTGGCGCATCTGCGTGCTGTCGCCGTTCGGCGGCCGGGTGCACGCGCCGTGGGCGATGGCGATCGAGAAGCGCATGTCTGACGCGCTCGGCATCGAGGTCGAGGCGGCCTGGGCCGATGACGGCATCGCCATCCGGCTGCCCGACGCGGACGCCGCTCCGCCCACCGAGCTGATCCTGCCGGCTGCCGATGAGGTCGAGGATCTGGTGATCGAGCAGGTGGGATCGAGCCCGCTGTTCGCGGCCCGCTTCCGCGAGAACGCGGCGAGGGCGCTGCTGCTGCCGCGTCGCCGCCCGGGCCAGCGAACGCCGCTCTGGCAGCAGCGGCTGAAGGCCCACGATCTGCAGCAGGTCGCGACCAAGTACGGCTCCTTCCCGATCGTGCTCGAGACGTACCGCGAGGTGCTCTCGGACGTGTTCGAGCTCGGCGCCCTCCGCGAGCTGCTGGCCTCCATCGGCCGCGGTGACGTGCGCCTGGTCGAGGTGGAGTCGGCGCATCCGTCCCCGTTCGCCAGCTCGCTCCTGTTCGATTACATCGCGACGTACATGTATGAGGGCGACACGCCGCTGGCCGAGCGGCGCGCCCAGGCGCTGACGCTCGACCGGTCGCTGCTCGCCGAGCTGCTCGCCGCCGGCGACCTGCGCGAGCTGCTTGATGCCGAGGCGATCGACGAGGTCGAGGCGGAGCTGCAGCGGCGCGACCGCGCCCTCAGCGCCGACGAGCTGCACGACCTGCTCCGCCGCACCGGCGACCTCCCCGCCGAGGGGCCGGTCGCGGCGGCGCAGCTGGTGCGCGAGCGGCGGGCGATCGAGGTGCGGCTGGCCGGCCGTCGGAGGCTGATCGCCGCTGAGGACGCCGGCCTCTACCGCGACGCCGCGGGCGTCTCGATCCCGCAGGGCGTTCCCGCTGCGTTCCTCGAGCCGGTGCCCGACGCGCTGCGACGCCTGGTCATGCGGCACGCTCGCGGCCACGGCCCGGTCACCGCGGACGAGCTGCGTGAGCGCCTCGGGGTCGACCCCGAGGCTGCGCTCCGCGAGCTCGCATCCGAGGGCGCGCTGATCGAGGGCGGCTTCCGCCCCGGCGGCAGCGGCAGGGAGTGGATCGAGCCCGATGTCCTGCGGCGCGTCCGCCGCCGGACGCTGGCTCGCCTGCGCCGCGCCGTGGAGCCGGTCGAGCCGGATGCCCTCGCCCGCTTCCTCCCCGGCTGGCAGGGGATCGGACGTGACATGGGCGGTGGTGAGAACCGGCTGCGCGAGGTGATCTCGCAGCTCGGCGGGGTGGCGCTGCCGGTGGCCGCCTGGGAGCAGGACGTGCTTCCGCTCCGCATCCCCGGCTACCGCCCGGCGCTGCTGGACGCGCTGTGCGCCTCGGGCGAGGTCGTGTGGGTCGGCGCAGGGGAGGGCCGCGTGGCCGTCTACCTGCGTGACGACGCGCCGCTGCTGCACACCTCCGAGCCGCAGGTGCCGGAGGAGTCTGCGGTCGCGGACGCGCTGCGCGACCGGGGCGCGCTCTTCTTCCGGGAGCTGGTGGAGCTGGCCGGCGAGCCGGAGCGCGCGGTGCTGGCGCAGCTGTGGGAGCTGGTCTGGTCGGGCGCCGTGACGAACGACGCCTGGCACCCGCTCCGGTCCGGCGGGCGCATCCCGCTTCGCAGCGTGCCGCCGCCGGTGGTGCGCCGGCGGGCGCGCCCGACCGCGGCGCTGCCGGCCGCCCTCGGACGGTGGTCGCTGGTCGAGCGTCTGCTGCTGCCCCGTCCGGCTCCTCGCGACCGGGCGCGGGCGCTGGCCGAGGCGCTGCTCGACCGCCACGGCGTCGTAACGCGCGCAGCCGTCCTCGCGGAGGGAGTGCCCGGCGGCTTCTCGGCCGTCTACGGCGAGCTGCGCCTGATGGAGGAGGCGGGGCTCTGCCAGCGCGGGTACTTCGTCGAGGGCCTGGGCGGCGCGCAGTTCGCCCTCCCTGCCGCGGTCGAGCGCCTGCGCGACGTACGCGACCCGGCCGCGTCGGGCGGCGCCACGGCGGTGATCGCCTCGAACGACCCGGCCAACCCGTTCGGCGCGTCGATCCCCTGGCCGGACGCGCCGCGCAAGCTTGCGCGGGCCGCCGGCACGTGGGTGGTGCTGGTCGGCGGCCGCCTCGCTATGTACGTCGAGCGGGGCGGGCGCGGGCTCGTGGTGGTCGAGCCGGATCTGCTCGAGCCGGGCGTGGAGGCCCTGGCCTCGCTCGTTCGCGACCGCCGGGTCAAGCGCCTGGCGATCGAGCGCGTCGACGGCGAGCCGGTGGCCGGCACCGAGGTCGAGCGCCTGCTGGTCGCGCACGGCTTCCTGCAGGCGCCGCGCCGGGTGGTGCTCCGTGCCTGAGGGCCACTCGCTGGAGATCGCGTCACGACGCCTGCGCCCGCTGGTCGGCGCCACGGTGGAGGAGGGGCCGCTGAGCGGCGCCACGGTCGTCGCGGTCGAGGCGCGTGGCAAGAACCTGCTCGTCCACGGCGACGACGGCCGCTCGCTGCACGCGCATCTCGGCATGCACGGCAGCGTCCGCCTGCGGCCGGCCGGCACGGGCCGCGGCCGGCACGTGCTGCGCACGGCCGCGGGCGACGCGGTCATCCGCGGCACGATCGTCCGCGCGCTGCCGTCGTCGCGCGTGAGGCTGGCGCTCGGCCCGGACCTGCTGAAGGACTTCGACGCGGACGACTACCTGCGCCGGATCCGCATCGTCGACCGGCCCGTGGGCGAGGCGATCATGGATCAGCGCGTCATCGCCGGGATCGGCAACGTGGTCAAGAGCGAGGCGCTCTGGGAGTGCCGGATCGACCCGTTCACGCCGGTATCCGAGCTCGACGACGAGCGCCTTCGCGGGGTCGCCGAGGTCAGCGGACGCATCCTCCGCGAGGGTGTCGCTGCCGGCGGCCGGCTGCCGAAGCGGATCTACCGGCGGGCCGGGCGGCCCTGCCCCCGCTGCGGCGGCCCGATCAGCTCGGCGCCGCAGGGTGAGCAGCGACGGACGAGCTACTGGTGTCCAGCCTGCTGCGCCTGAGACGCCGCCCGCCGCATCCGCTGCTCGCCGACCGGGCGCGCGGCGTCATCCTCGGCCTGGCCGTCGGGGATGCGCTGGGCGCGGCGGTGGAGTGGGATCACCCGGAGCAGATCCACGCCCGCTACGGCGGGCCGCTGCGAGACATGGTGGCCTCGCGGACGTGGGAGATGGGGGAGTGGACCGACGACACCGCGATGGCGCTGGCCCTCGCCGAGAGCCTCGCCGAGCGCGGCTGCTATGACGAGGACGACGTGCTGGCCCGATATCTGGTGTGGGCGCGCTCCGGCCCGAAGGACATCGGCGCGACGATCAGCCACGCGCTGGCCCGCGCGCGCACTCCGGCCGACGCGCGCGCCGCGGCCGCCGCGTACCACCGCGACTCCGGCGGCCGCAGCGCGGGGAACGGCTCGCTGATGCGGACGGCGCCGATCGCCATCCTGTACCGGGATGACGCGGGCGCAATCGAGCGGACATCCCGCCTCGACTCCTCGCTCACCCACCACGACGCGCTGGCCGGCGACGCGTGCGTCCTCCTGAACCTCACGATCGCGGCGCTGCTGACCGGCCGGCGGCCGCCGCAGTCGACCTCGACCGTTGGCAGCGTCGCGGCGGAGGCGCCGTCGCACACGGCGGAGCAGCTGCTCGAGCCGGTGCACCGGCAGATCGGATTCGTGCTGACCGCGCTGCGCGTGGCGTTCTGGGCCGCGATGTCGGCGGAGAGCTTCGAGGAGGCCGTTGTAACGGCGGCCAATCTGGGGGGCGACGCCGACACGAACGCGGCGGTGACGGGGGCGCTCGCGGGCGCGCGGTTCGGCGCGGACGCGATCCCGCAGCGATGGCTGGAGCCGCTGCACGCCCGCGAGCGGCTGTCGGGCGTCGCGATCCGGCTGGTGCGCGAGCGCCGCTGAAGCGGCGGCAGGGCGGTATCCTGGCCGGCATGGCGGAGGCCCAGACTCCCGATCGCAACCTCGCCCTCGAGCTCGTGCGCGTGACCGAGGCGGCCGCGCTGGCGGCAGCCCGCTGGGTCGGGTTCGGGGACAAGATCGCCGCCGACCAGGCGGCCGTCGACGCGATGCGGCACATGCTGGCCACGGTCGAGATGGACGGCATGGTGGTGATCGGCGAGGGTGAGAAGGATGAGGCGCCGATGCTGTTCAACGGCGAGCGGATCGGCACCGGAGCCGGCGTCGAGGTCGACGTCGCGGTCGACCCGCTGGAGGGCACCGATCTCTGCGCTCGCGGGCAGCCGAATGCGCTGGCCGTGGTGGCGGCGTCCGAGAAGGGGACGATGTTCGATCCCGGTCCGGTCGTCTACATGGAGAAGCTGGCGTGCGGCCCGGAGGTCGACGAGGAGCTCGACCTGAACGCGCCGATCGAGCAGACGCTCGAGACGATCGCGCGGTCGAAGCGCGTCCGCCCGCGCGACCTGATGGTCGTGATCCTCGACCGGCCGCGCCACGACGAGATGGTGAAGCGCATCCGCGCCGTGGGCACGCGGATCCGGTTCATTCCGCACGGCGACGTGTCCGGAGCGCTGATGGCCTCCAGCCCGGACACGGGCATCGATCTGCTGTGGGGCATCGGTGGGACGCCGGAGGGGGTGCTGTCGGCGGCGGCCTTCAAATGCCTGGGCGGGCAGTTCCAGGGGAAGCTGTGGCCGCGAAACGACGAGGAGCGGCAGGCGGCGATCGATGCGGGCTACGACCTCGACAAAGTGCTGATGCTCGACGATCTTGTCAAGGGTGACAACACGTTCTTCGCGGCCACCGGCGTGACGGACGGCGACCTGCTCCGCGGCGTCCGCTACCAGCGCGGCGGCGCGCGGACGCATTCGCTGGTGATGCGGTCGAAGTCCGGCACCGTGAGGACGTTGCAGGCGACGCACAGCATGGAGAAGCTGGGCGAGATCGCCGGCGGACGGTACGACTAGCGCGTCAGCGGCACGGCGAACGCGCCCATGTGCGCGAGCAGCGGGACGGTGTCGGCCTCCACGATCACCCCGCGGCCGCCGGCGTTCAGCAGCATCGTGGGCAGGGACGCAGCCGACTGGTCGACGAAGGTGCGCAGCCGCCGCCTGCTGCCCAGCGGGCTGATGCCGCCGATCTGGTAGCCGGTGAGGCGCTCGGCCGTCGCGCGGTCGGCCAGCTGCGCATGCTTGGCCCCGGCGGCGGCCGCGAGCAGCTTGGGTGCAAGCTCGTGGTCGCCGGGCACGAGCGCGAACACCGGCTCGTCGCCGGCCAACGCGACCAGCGTCTTGAACAGCGCCGAGGGATGGACCCCGAGCGCGGCCGCCGCCTCGGCCGCGACGGGGCCGTCGCCGGTGTAGCGGTATGCGAGCACGCGGTGCTCGATGCCGGCACGGCGCAGGTCGGTTGTCCCTCTCGTCTCCGCCATGGCTACAATCTGCCCGCGATCATCGGCCCAAGGAGCGCCCGTTGCGAGATTACACGCCTGAGTACGAGTCATTCCGAGACGACGCGCTCGCCGTCCTGAACGCCGTCGCGATCGTCATCGCGGTCACGGGGTTCTGGTGGAAGCCTGTCTTCTCCGGGCCGATCGCACTGGCCGTCGCGGTGCTCGCCTACGCGATCACCCCGCGGTCGAAGGGCGGGACGATCGTCGCGGTGCTGGTCATCACGCTGGTCGCGCTGCTCGGCCGCTGGCTGGCCGGCTACTCGGTCGTGTAGCCGTGCCGCGCCGTGTGCTCCTGACCGGAGCCACCGGCTACGTGGGCGGGCGCATGCTGCGGGCACTCGAGAGCGAGGACGTGGCGCTGCGCTGCCTCGCCCGGCGGCCGGCCCCGCTGCTTGCGCGCGTGGCGGCGGGGACGGAGGTCGTGCCCGGCGACGTGCTCGACGAGGGCGCCCTGCGGCGGGCGCTCGAGGGGATCGACGTGGCGTACTACCTGGTGCACTCGATGAGCTCGGCCGAGTCGTTCACCGAGCTCGACCGCCAGGGCGCCGAGTGCTTCGGCCGCGCGGCCCGTGATGCGGGCGTGGCGCGGATCATCTACCTCGGCGGCCTCGGCGGGAACGGCAGCCTGTCCAGCCATCTTGCGTCGCGCCAGGAGGTGGGGCAGATCCTGCGCGACTCGGGGGTCGAGACGATCGAGTTCCGGGCATCGATCGTGATCGGCTCCGGCAGCCTGTCGTTCGAGATGATCCGGGCGCTGGTCGAGCGGCTGCCGGTGATGATCACGCCGCGCTGGGTGCGCACCCTCACCCAGCCGATCGCGATCGAGGACGTCGTCGCCTACCTGCTCGCGGCGCTCGACGCTCCGGTGGGTGAGAGCCGGGTGTACGAGATCGGCGGGGCCGACGTCGTGTCCTACGGGGACATCATGCAGGCCTACGCGCGCCGGCGGGGGCTGCACCGGGTGATGGTCGGCGTACCGTTCCTGACGCCCCGCCTCTCGAGCCTGTGGCTGTCGCTGGTGACGCCGCTCTACGCGCAGGTCGGAAGAAAGCTCGTGGACGGCGTGCGCACCGAGACCGTGGTCAATGACGACGCGGCGCTGCGCGACTTCCCGATCCGGCCGCGCGGGGTGGACGAGGCGATCGACCGCGCGCTGGCGTTCGAGGACAGGCAGTTCGCCGAGAGCCGGTGGTCGGACGCGCTGCCGGCGAGCCGGGTGCGGGAGCGCAACCGCACGGAGTACGGCTCCCGCCTGATCGACTCGCGCGCGGTGCGGGTGCCCGTCCCGGCGTCGCGGGCGTTCGCCCCGATCGCGCGCATCGGCGGGCGGACCGGCTGGTACGGGGCGGACGTGCTCTGGCAGGCGCGCGGCGTGCTCGACCAGCTGGTCGGCGGCGTGGGGTTGCGCCGCGGTCGCCGCAGCCCTGATGTGATCGCGGCCGGCGATACGCTCGACTTCTGGGTGGTCGAGGACTTCGAGCCGGACCGGCTGCTGCGGCTCGAGGCGCAGATGCGGGTGCCGGGCCGGGCGTGGCTGCAGTTCGAGGTGGAGCCGGTGGACGACCGGTCGGCGCGCATCCGGCAGACGGCGCTGTTCGATCCGGCGGGGCTGGCAGGCAGGGCGTACTGGTACGCGCTCTACCCGATCCACGCCTATGTCTTCAGCCGGATGCTGCGCGGCATCGCGCGCACCGCCGTGCGAGGACGCTAGCCGCTGCGGCGGCGGTGCCGCGAGAGGTCGACCATGGCGCGGATGAAGCGGCCGCCGCCCATGGCGAGGAAGAACAACACCATCGCCTCGATCGCCGTGAAGAGCAGGACGATCTCCCAGCTCAGGTCCTCAGTGCCGGTCAGCGTGTCATTCGGGACGAAGCGGGAGAGGAACGCCATGCCGACGAACAGGGCCGTGCCGAGCGCGGCGTACAGGTAGGCGCGGCGGTATCCGATCACCGCACCGCCGCCGAGCGCGGCGATGAGGGTGCCGTAGGCGACAACCTCGGGCCAGGGACTGGCGGTCTCCATAGCGGGGATGATATGTCACAGATCCGTCTCGCGCCGGTCACACCCACCCGACAGGTCTTGGTCTCCAATAATTGGGCGCGGAGCGGCTTCTGCCCAACCAGGCGGTCGACGTGTCACGATTCGGTGCCGGTTGTGCAACGCCCACCTGATGTGACTTGGACACCGTCAGCGGGGGTGTGACGGTGGTGTGACGCGTTTGTGACGCGCTAGACGGGGGCGCCGGGCGGCAGGATCTCGAGCCCGTTTGCGACCTCGCGGCGCCCGCCGCGGTGGAACACCAGGTCGACGCTGTGCTCCGTCTTGTACCGCCCCCAGAACATCAGCCGCGCGTAGGTCTTCATCGTGTCCTTGCGCGGCGGCACCAGTTCCTCGGCGAACACGAGCGACGTTCCCTGCACCTCGTAGTCCCTGCCCTCCGCCTTCTCGACGCCGTTCACGAACACCGAGAACGGCCGCTCGGCGTAGGGTGGCAGGGGGACTCGGGAACCGTTCATGCGGGGCGCCGGTTGGAGGGCGTCTGCAGGGTATCTTGATACCGTTCCGGACATGGCGACACCCCCCGATCCCTTCTCCGCCGCCGACACCCTCGGCAGCGGTGAGCGGATCTACCGGATCGACGGGGTGGTCGATCCGCTGCGCCTGCCCTACACGGTCTGCGTCCTGCTCGAGAACCTCGTTCGCCGCGCCGGCACCGAGCATGTCACCGAGGAGGACGTCCGCGCGCTGGCCGCCTGGCCGCAGCGCTCCACCGGCACCAACCTCGCGTTCATGCCGGCCCGGGTGATCATGCAGGACCTCACCGGCGTCCCCGCCGTCGTCGATCTCGCCGCCATGCGATCGGCCGTGGCCCGGGCCGGCGGCGACCCCTCCCGTGTCGATCCGCTCGTCCCCGTCGACCTCGTCGTCGACCACTCGGTGCAGGTCGACGCCTTCGGTTCTGACGGCGCCTACCAGCTCAACATCGACCGCGAGTTCGAGCGGAACGGCGAGCGCTACGCGCTCCTGCGGTGGGCGCAGGAGGCCTTCCGCAACTTCCGCGTCGTGCCCCCCGGCATGGGCATCGTCCACCAGGTCAACCTGGAGTACCTGGGCCGCGTCGTGCAGGTGCGGGACGGCATCGCGCTGCCCGACTCGCTGGTGGGCACGGACTCCCACACCACCATGATCAACTCGCTTGGTGTGCTCGGCTGGGGCGTGGGCGGCATCGAGGCCGAGGCCGTCATGCTCGGCCAGCCGCTCTACATGCTCCCTCCGGTCGTGCTCGGCGTGCGGCTGTCCGGCGAGCTGCGCCCGGGCGTCACGGCCACCGACCTCGTGCTGACCATGACCGAGCGCCTGCGCAAGCACGGTGTCGTCGGCAGCTTCGTCGAGTTCTTCGGGCCCGGCGTTCCCGCCCTCACCGTGGCGGACCGCGCCACGATCTCCAACATGTCGCCCGAGTTCGGCTCGACGGCGGCCATGTTCCCGATCGACGGCCAGACGCTCGCCTACCTGCGCGACACCGGCCGCACCCCCGAGCATGTCGCCCTCGTCGAGGCCTACGGCAAGGAGCAGGGCCTGTTCCGCACCGGCGACGAGCAGGCGCCCGC
>DASSEV010000024.1:0-10863 GCA_035695105.1 Gaiellales bacterium | reverse complement strand
CCACCGCGTGTTTCGCGGCCGTGGGTTCGTGCTCGCCGTGCTGATCCTGCCCTGGGCGCTGCCGTCGGTCGTCTCCGGCGTGCTGTGGCGGCGCGTCTTCGATCCCGACAACGGCATGCTGAACAGCGTGCTCATCCAGCTGCACATCATCAGCCACCCGCAGGTCTGGCTCGCCAGCGGGCGTGGGGCCATCTTCTACATCACGCTGGTACACGTCTGGGGCGTTCTGCCCCTGATCAGCCTGATCTTCCTGGCCGGCCTGCAGAGCATCCCCGACGAGGTGTACAGCGCCTCGGCGGTGGACGGCGCGACGCCCTGGCGCCAGTTCAGGCATGTGACGCTGCCGCTGCTGCGGCCGTCGATCGCCATCGCGCTGACGGTCGGCACGCTGCTCGCGATCAGCATCTTCGACGAGATCTACGTGCTCAACGGGACGGCGCTAAACACCCGGTCGATCCTGATCCAGGTCTACAACACGACGTTCGTCGAGGCAGACTTCGCCCACGGCACGGCGCTCGCGTTCCTGCTCGCCCTGGTCACCGCGGTGTTCGGGGGGCTCTACGCGCTGGCGCTGCGGAGGGCCACGGTGTGATCACCTCGCCCGGCATGAGGCTGCTGAAGCTGATCGCGATCGTGCTGATCGTGATCTGGTCGATCGGGCCGATCGTGCTCGGAATCACCACCAGCATCTCGACCCAGCGGGAGGTCAACTCGATCCCGACCCACTGGGTGCCGCACAGCCCCACGCTGCAGGCCTACCGCGCCCTGCTGAACGGGTCGACCGGTCAGACCTCGGGCGGCACGGTGGTGCAGGGGGGAGACTTCGTGCACGCGATGACGAACAGCGCCGTGATCGCACTCGGCGCCGCGGCGCTGACGCTGATCGTGTCCACGATGGCGGCGTACGCCCTGGGCAGGCTGCGCTTCCGGATGAGCGGCGGCGTGCTGGCGCTGCTGATCGGCACGCTAGTGATTCCGATCTTCGTGGTCGTGATCGGCCTCTTCCAGGTGATGGCGAACAGCCACCTGATCGACACCAAGCGGGGACTCGTCCTCGTCTTCGTCGCGACCCAGTCGCCGCTGGCAACCTGGCTGCTCTACACCCAGGTCCGCGAGATGCCGCATGAGCCGGAGGAGGCCGCACTGATCGACGGCTGCCGGCGATGGCAGGCGTTCGTGCGGGTGGTCGTCCCGCAGATGAGCTCCGGGATCGCGGCCGTCGCGGCGATCATCGTGCTGTCGGTGTGGGGCGAGTTCCTGATCCCGCTCCTGCTGACGACGACGATGAACGCGAAGCCGGTGACCGTGCTGATCACGGAGTACGTCGGCAAGTACACGACCAACTACCCGATCCTGGCGGCGGCCGGCGTGCTAGCGCTGATCCCGCCCGCCATTCTCGCCCTCGTCCTGAACAAGCGGATCACCGGAATGCTGGCGGGGTCCTCGTGAGCGGGACGATCACGCTCGAGTCGGTCACCAAGCACTTCCCCGGCGGCGTCGTTGCGGTGGACGACCTCAGCCTCGAGGTCGAGCCCGGCGAGTTCCTCGTCCTGGTCGGGCCGTCCGGGTGCGGCAAGACCACGGCGTTGCGGATGGTGGCCGGGCTGGAAGAGGTGACCTCAGGGCAGATCCGGATCAACGACCGCGTCGTCACCCGGCTGCCCCCACGCGACCGTGACATCGCCATGGTGTTCCAGAACTACGCCCTGTACGCGCACATGACCGTGCGCAACAACATGGCGTTCGGGCTGAAGATGGCCCGGATGCCGAGGGCGGAGATCCGCCGGCGGGTGGACGAGGCCGCCGCGATGCTGGGGCTGTCCGATCTCCTCAACCGCAAGCCCCGGCAGCTGTCCGGCGGCCAGCGCCAGCGCGTGGCGATGGGCCGCGCAATCGTACGGGAGCCGGCGGCATTTCTGATGGCCGAGCCGCTCTCGAACCTCGACGCGAAGCTGCGGGTGGAGATGCGCGGCGAGATCATCCGCGTGCAGCGGCGCATCGCCGCGCCCACGCTCTACGTGACGCACGACCAGACCGAGGCGATGACCATGGGCGACCGGGTCGCAATCCTGAGCGACGGCGTGCTGCAGCAGCTGGGGACGCCCGAGGAGGTGTACGACCGGCCGGTGAACGCGTTCGTCGCCGCGTTCATCGGGTCGCCGTCGATGAATCTGATCCATGCAACGCTGGAGCGCGGCGGAGACGGGCTGGCGGTGGCCTTCGCCGGCGCGCGGATCCCCCTTCCCGCGGACGCGGCGTCGACCCGGCCCGGGCTGGCCGAGCGGGCGGGCGGGCCGGTGCGGGTCGGTCTGCGGCCGGAGGACTTCGGCAGGCCGGGCGGCGCGCCGATCGACGTGGACGTGACGCGGCTGGAGTCGCTCGGCTCGGAGCTGGTGGCGTACCTGACGCCGGCCGGAGCGACGGACGGGCCGCTGTTGACGGCCCGGCTCGACCGCGGTGAGAAGCTGGTGCAGGGCGAGACCGCTCGCGTCACCGTCGACGCGACCCGGCTCTACTTCTTCGACGCCGTCACCGGCGACGCCGTCTAACGGACCAGCAGGCTCACGATCTCGTGCGGCCCGTAGGGGATCTCGATTGCTCCGTCGCGGACGTCCAGCGGCTCGCCCGGGTCCTCGAGGAGGCTGCAGCGGACAGCCTCGCGCACCGGCCACGCGATTGAGAGCCGCGCTCTCCCCCGCCCGCCGTGGGCCTCGTAGAGGCGGACGGCCACCGCGTCCGCATCCTCCCCCCGCTTGACCGTGTCGATCACCAGATTCGGGTCGTCGATCGAGAGGAACGACCGTGGCGAGGCGTCTCCCGACAGCCAGCGAACCGGCGTCTCGAACCGCGCCGCCTCGGCCACCACACCCGCTTCCCGCCAGCCGCCGGCATGGGGCAGCACTGCGTAGGCGAAGCGATGGTGCCCGAGGTCAGCGTCGGGATCCGGGACGGTCGTGCCGCGCAGCAAGCTGATCCGCATCTGGTTGGCGTAGGTCGAGTAGCCGTACTTGCAGTCGGTCAGCAGCGCCACGCCGAACCCGTGCTCGGACAGGTCGGCGAAGCGATGGCCGGGGACCTCGAAGCGGGCCAGGTCGTGGCTGGTCGAGTAGTGGGTCGGGCGCTCGGTGTATCCGAACTGCATCTGGTAGGTGGCGTTGACAGCCCGCACGGCAACCGGGAACAGGACCTTGAGCATCGTCCTGCGCTCGCGCCAGTCGACCTCGCAATGGAACTCGAGCCTCCGCGCACCGGCGTCCAGGCGAAGCACCTGCCGCATCGTGCTCGCGCCGCCTATCCGGTACCGGAGCTCGACCTCGGCGCGCAGCCCTCCGCCGCTGACGGTGCACGACTCCGCGCCGCCCGCCTCACGCACCGTCTCCATGTGGAACGGGTCGATGTCCCAGGCCTCGTACTCGGTGGGGCGGTCGTCGAACAGCTGCAGCCGGTTGGCCGGATCGGCGAGCGCCTCACGGCCGGTCGACACGTCGATGAGCGACCGGAGCGAGCCATCGCGGTCGATCTCGACCCGCAGGTTACCGTTGTCTAAGACGACGACGTCGCCATGCTCTGCGACCTCCACGGGGGACGGGCCGCGCGGCGCAGCGTGCCCGACCCCGTAGGCCGGCGCCGTCACCCACGCAAGACCCTCGCCCCCCGGCCGCTCGGCGACCTCCGCCCGCTCGAAGCCGAGTGTGTTAAGCGGCGCCCGTTCGCCGCCGGCAGCTCCGAGCGCGACCAGGGCATCGTCGATCACAGCCTCGGCCCCTGCCAGGACCGCCGCATGGTCGCGGGCGGCATCCTCGTACACCAGGCCGATGCCCGACCCGGGCAGGATGTCGTGGAACTGGTTCAGCAGAAGCAGCTGCCACAGGTCGGCCAACGTCCCGGCCGGGTACGGTGCTCCAGCCTCACGGAGCGCCATCACGGCGATCGCCTCGGCGTCGTGGAGGGCCCGTTCACCCGCCCTGTTGCCCAGCTTGACAGCCGCCTGGCTGGTGTAGGTGCCACGGTGGTACTCGAAGTACAGCTCCCCGACCACCGTGGGCAGATCGTCCGCATCCGCGGCCAGGGCGTCGAAGAACTCCTCGCTGGTGGTGATCGTCGTGCGCGGCAGCCCCTCGAGGTCGCGCGCCCGGCGCAGCGTCTCCAGCATCGCCGGGGTCGGGCCGCCGCCGCCGTCGCCGTAGCCGAACACCAGGAGGCTCCGTCGCGAGCGGTCGTGATCCTTGTAGTCCCGGGCGCTGCGCCGCAGCTCGGCCACGTCGGCTGTGGCGTTGTACGTGTCTGCCGGCGGGAAGTGGGCCAGCACCTCGGAGCCGTCGATGCCCTGCCATGTGAATGTGTGGTACGGCGGACGGTTGAAGCGGTTCCATGAGAGCTTCTGAGTGAGGAAGCGATCGATGCCGGCGCCACGCATGATCTGCGGGAGCTGGCCGTTGTAGCCGAACACGTCCGGGTTCCAGAACTCGGTGCAGCGGCGGCCGAACTCGCGCTCGAAGAAGCGCTGGCCGTGCACGAACTGTCGGACGAGCGACTCGCCCGAGGGCAGGTTGCAGTCCGGCTCGACCCAGGTGCCGCCGACGACGATCCACTGGCCCCCGGCAACCCGGTCGCGGATGCGGTCCCAGATGTCGGGACGACGCCGCCGTATCCAGTCGTACTGCACCGCCTGCGAGCACGCGAACCGGAAGTCGGGGTACCGCTCCATGTAGGCGAGCTGCGAGCTGAACGTGCGGACAGCCTTGCGGTAGGTCTCGGCGAGCGGCCACAGCCAGGCCGTGTCGATGTGCGCATGCCCGATGGCGGAGAGCTCGTGGGTGGTGGTGGCGTTGCGGCGTTTGAGCAGCGGGGCGAGGATGGCCTCGGCCTCGTCCCAGAGGGCGCGATCCTCGGACCAGACGTTGCAGACGCGGTTCAGCTCCGACAGCAGCTCGCCGGCCCAGGTGGGATCGAGGCCCTGAGCAGCGTCGGCCTCGAGACGACGGAGCACGTCAAAGTCGTGGTGCAGGCGCCAGGCGCGCTCGTCGAAGCGCGCGATCTGACAGCGGTCGAGGACGACCGGCTCGAGGGATGCGTACGGGCGCGGCAGCTCACCGAAGAGGCCGTTGCAGGCAAGCTCGACATGCAGGTCGAGGTGCTCACCGCCGGCGGCATGAGCGAGCACCATGGCGTCCGGCCGGGCACCGTCGGGGCTGGTGTTGAGGCCCTGGAGGGGTCGGCCGTCCATCCAGAGGGTCGCCTCGCTGTGGCTGACCCAGAGCAGGTCGACGCGCTCGCCGCGCCACTCCTCAGGAACGGTTGCGCGGATGTGGAACCAGTAGGTGGCCCAGAGCGGGCCGAAGCGCTCTCCGAGCCGGCAGGGGCGGTAGTCGAGGCGGTGTGCTTCGTCGAGCTCGATCCGATCGACCGGCCCCGCAACGAGGATGTGGTCAGGATCGCGAATGTCCGGGTAGATCTGCGCGCGGATCCTGTCGCCCACCTGGGCGATGCGGTCGCGGGTGTAGCCGGGATGGCGCAGCATACGGGCACCACCCTACCGACCGGTGGGCACCTGCTCACCCGTGTGTCGTGCGCAACCGGGCAACCCCGGTAGGATCCCCATCATCACGCGCCCGTAGCTCAGGGGATAGAGCGCTGCCCTGCGGAGGCAGAGGCCGCACGTTCGAATCGTGCCGGGCGCATGGCTTCACCAAGCCTCTAGCCACTCGATGAGTCCCAGCTAGCCACAAGGGCATCCGGGCTGGTGCGGCGCAACATGAGTTCTTAGGTGGCCGCCGCTGGGCAGCTTACGTGGGTACACTTCGCCCCGAATCTGACCTGGGGGAGCCGCCCTCTACGTGCGCTTGACCAGTGCCCAGCGCCGCCGGTAGAGGATGTAGGGACGGCCGAGGTACTGGAGCGGCACGCTCCATGCATGCACGAGGCGGCTGAACGGCCAGATCAGGAATAAGAGCCACGCGACCGTGGCGTGCACCTGGTAGACGAGCGGGATGCCGACCATCTCGGACGGCTCGGGGTGCAGGAAGATGATGCTGCGGAACCACACGGCCACCGAGGACCGGTAGTCGTACCCGCCGCCCAGGGTGTTCCGCACGATCGTCTCCGCCAGGCCGAGCACGATCACCAGCGCCAGAAGCACGTAGGTGGCCGCGTCCATCCGCGTGGTCGTCGCGCGGACGCGGCGGTTAGACGATCGACGCCAGGCGAGCAGGACCAGCCCCCCACCGCAGACCACGCCGGCAGCCGTTCCTGCCGCTGCGGAGAGCAGGTGATAGGCATGTTCGCTGACGCCCACGGCGCTCGTCCACGTCGCAGGCACGAGGATGCCGAGCACATGCCCGCCGATCGCCGCGAGCGCGCCGACGTGGAAGAGGATGCTCCCCCACTTCAGCTGGCGGCTCTCGAGCAGCTGGGTCGAGCGCGTCGTCCAGCCGTACTGGTCGGTGCGATAGCGCCAGATGTGCCCGCCGATGAAGATCGCGATCGCCGCGTACGGCAGGGCAACCCAGAGCAGTAGATGCACGGCGCTCACCGACGCGCCTCCACGGGCATCACCTCGGGGGGCGCGAACGGCTCCAGGCCAACCTGCTCATCCGGCGGCCCGTCGGCGGCGAGCCGCTCGATCGCCCCCGTCTCGCGGAGGCCGAGCCGTGGCAGGACCGCGCACGCTGCGTCGAGCACCCCCGCGTGCGAGCGCTCGTCGGCGTGGAGGGCAAGCCGAAGCAGCTCGATGCCGATCCGGTTCTCCTGGAGCACGTGCCGCCCGCGGCCCGGCTCGGCGAACGCCGCGAACTCGAGCATCAGCGGCAGGTGATCCGGCAGCTCCCCCGAGTCCTGGACGAGGCCGGCCGCGGCGTACAGGCGCTTCAGCCGAAGCAGCGCGACGCCACGCCGACGTGTGTCCCCGTACACGTAGTACGTGACGTTGAGCGTGCATCGCCGCCGCGTGTCGAAGGTCTCGACGTATTCGCGTTCGAGGTCGATCAGCGACGTCTCGCGGCGATGGGCGAGGAAGCGGTCGATCGGTTCACGCGCCGGAGTCGGGAGCCGGGGCATCAGCCCCGCGATCTCACGGTCGGCGCCCAGCAGCGGGCGAGTCGGATAGCGCAGGAGCAGCGAGGCGGCCTGGTACAGCTCTGGGGGCGGCGTTCGGCTCACGATTGCCCCTCCGGCCTCGGACGCCTGACGACGTGGATTTGGAGGGGCTCCGAACGGTGCACCTGGGGCGGGTCCGCCAGCATGAACGAGCCCGGGCTGGGCGTCGCGACCGCACCGCAGTTACCCGGGCCGCCCTCGAAGTCGAGGCCGCAGCCGGCGCCGTGCTCTGCGAGCCGGTCCGCGAGCTCGGCGTGTGCCCGGGGGATCACGTAGCGGTCGTCATACTTGGCGATCGCAAGGAGATCGAACATGTCCTCGAGGTCGGCGCCGGTCATCTCCACGGCCTTCGGCAGCGCAGAGTCGTGCTGACCGAGCACCTGCTGCTTGCGCATGTAGCCGCGCATCGCAGCCAGGCGGCGGAGAACGTCGCGAATCACGTCCGTGTCGCCCGCCGACAACAGGTTTGCCAGGTACTCGAGCGGGATCCGCAGCTTGTCGACGGCCGGGAAGAGGTCGTCAGGGTCGGCCTCGTAGCCGTCGTCCTCGAGCGCGTTCACGATCGGGGAGAGCGGCGGCACGTACCAGACCATCGGCATCGTCCGGTACTCGGGGTGCAGCGGCAGCGCGACCCTGTGCCGGGCGACGAGTGCGTACACCGGCGACCGTCGCGCGTGCTCGAGCCAGTCCGCCTGGATGCCGTCGGCCAGCGCCCGGCGCTGCACCTCGGGATCGTTGGGGTCGAGGAACAGCCCGCGCTGGGCGTCGAGCAGATCCTTCTCGTCGGCAACCGAGGCGGCTTCGCGGACGCGGTCGGCGTCATAGAGCAGGAGGCCGAGGTAGCGGATCCGCCCGACACATGTCTCCGAGCAGATGGTCGGCTGGCCGGCCTCGATCCGCGGGTAGCAGAGCGTGCACTTCTCGGCCTTCCCTGAGCGGTGATTGAAATAGACCTTCTTGTACGGGCAACCGCTGACGCAGAACCGCCACCCTCGGCACCGGTCCTGATCGACCAGCACGATCCCGTCTTCCTCCCGCTTGTACATCGCCCCGGATGGACATGAGGCGACGCACGAGGGGTTGAGGCAGTGCTCGCAGATCCGCGGCAGGTAGAACATGAACGCCTGCTCGTACTCCATGCGGACGCGCTCGGCCAGCTCGTCACGGATCAGCGGGTCTCGCATGGCCGTGGCCGGGCCGCCGGCCAGGTTGTCATCCCAGTTCGGCCCCCACTGCACGGACATGCCCTCGCCGGTCAGCTGCGAGTGAGAGGTGGCAACCGGGTCGTGCGCCTGGAGCGGCGCGTTGATCAGCGTCTGGTAGTCGTACGTCCACGGTTCGTAGTAGTCGTCGATCTGCGGCAGGTCGGGATTCCAGAAGATCGATGCCAGCTTCTTCAGGCGACCGCCCGCCTTCAGCCGGAGGCGCCCGCGCCGGTCGAGCTCCCAGCCGCCGTTCCACTCCTCCTGATCCGACCAGCGCCTGGGATACCCGAGCCCGGGCCGGGTCTCGACGTTGTTGAACCATGCGTACTCGGCGCCCGGCCGGTTCGTCCAGACCTGCTTGCAGGTGACGCTGCAGGTGTGGCACCCGATGCACTTGTCGAGGTTCATGACCATTGCCACCTGCGCCTTGATGGCCATCAGAACACGACCTCCGACTCGCGCCTCCGCACCAGCACCACCTCGTCTCGCTGCGACCCCGTCGGACCGTAGTAGTTGAACCCGTAGCTCAGCTGTGCGTAACCGCCGATCATGTGGCTCGGCTTCATTGCGATCCGGGTCACCGAGTTGTCCGTGCCGCCGCGGTTGCCGAGCAGCTCGGTACGCGGCGTCTGGAGATGGCGGTCCTTGGCGTGGTACATCAGGCAGACACCCCGTGGCACGCGGTGCGAGACGGTGACCCGGCACGCCATCACGCCGTTTCGGTTGTACGCCTCGACCCAGTCGTTGTCGGAGACGGCAAGCGTCTCCGCATCCTCGCGGCTCATCCACAGCACCGCGCCGCCGCGGAACAGCGTCAGCATGTGCAGGTTGTCCTGGTACTCGGAGTGGATCGACCACTTGGAGTGCGGCGTAAGGTAGCGGAGCGCGAGTTCGGGTCTGTCTCCCCCACCGCGGTCGACGTGCGTCGGATCGCCGCGCACCAGCGGCGGACGGTAGGCGGGCAGCCCCTCGCCAAGCTCCAGCATCCACTCGTGGTCGAGGTAGAAGTGCTGGCGTCCCGACAGCGTGTGCCACGGCTTGTCGCGCTCGACGTTGATGGTGAACGGGCTGTAGCGCCGGCCATGTTCGTCGATGCCCGACCACTCGGGCGACGTCATCACCGTGCGCGGCTGCACCTGGGCGTCGGCGAAGGTGATCCGGTCGGATGCATGGTGCTCGGCGAGGGAGGCGAGCGGCACGCCGCAACGGGCCTCCAGGGCCTTGAACCCCTCCAGCGAGATGCGGCCGTTGGTCGTGCCCGAAAGGGCGAGGATCGTCTCGCAGGCGTGCTCGACGCGGTCGAGCGCAGGCCGGCCGTCCGCCACGCCTCCTCGCACTCTGCCGTTCTGGCGGCCGAGCCACTCCGCCTCTTCGATGGGCTTCCACGTGATGCCTTTGACGGTTGAGCCGAGCGTCTCGACCAGCGGTCCCAGGGCGGCGTGCCTCGCCGCCACGTTCGGGTAGTCGCGCTCGACGACGATCAGCTTGGGCATCGTCCGTCCCGGCACCGGCTCGCACTCTCCAGCCCGCCAGTCGAGAACGCGACCGTGCGGCTGTGCCAGCTCGTCGGGCGAGTCGTGCGCCAGCGGTGCCGCGATGATGTCGCGGCGCGTTCCCAGGTGCTTCTCGGCCAGCTCCGAGAACCGCTGCGCAACGAGGCGGAATGCGTCCCAGTCCGTCCGCGCTTCCCAAGGCGGCGTGATGGCCGGGTTGAACGTGTGGACGAACGGGTGCAGGTCGGTCGATGAGAGGTCGTGCTTCTCGTACCAGGTCGCGGCGGGCAGCACCACGTCCGAGAACAGCGCGTTCGACGTCATACGGAAGTCGATCGTCGTGAACAGGTCGAGCTTCGCCTCCGGTGCATCGCGCCAGGTCACGTCCCTGGGCCGATGCTCCGGCTCGGCCTCGGTCGCGCGTACGCCCGGCTCCGCGGCTCCGAGCATGTGCTTCAGGAAGTACTCGTGGCCCTTGCCCGAGGAGCCGAGCAGATTCGCACGCCAGACCGTGAGGACACGCGGGTGGTTGCCGTCCGCGTCCGGGTCCTCGCACGCGAACCGCAGCCGGCCGGCCTTCAGCTCCGACACCACGTGCGCTGCGGGGTCGACGCCGGCGCGCTCGGCCTCGTCGGCCAGGTCGAGGGTGCTGCGGTCGAAGCTGGGGAATGACGGCATCCAGCCGAGGCGCGCCGACAGCGCGTTGAGGTCGGCGATGTGGAGATCGGCGAAGCGGCCCGTGCCGAGCGGAGATGCCAGCCGCGCAGGTGGCAGGTCGGCATACCGCCATTGGCCCGAGAGCAGCGAGAAGTACGGGGTCGCCGCCTGGTGGCGCGGCGGGCGCACCCAGTCGAGCGCGAACGCGATCGTCTGCCAGCCCGCGAGCGGCCTGACCTTCTCCTGGCCCACGTAATGTGCCCAGCCGCCGCCGCCCACGCCCTCGCAGCCACACAGCATCACCAGCGCGAGGAACGTCCGGTAGGTCTGATCGGAATGAAACCAGTGATTCGTCCCGGCGCCCATCGCGATCATCGACCGCCCCCGCGTGACCTCGGCGTTGCGAGCGAACT
>DASSEV010000023.1:0-76380 GCA_035695105.1 Gaiellales bacterium | reverse complement strand
GCGCCCAGCAGGTCGGCGAGGACATCAAGGTCGCCTGGGACAAGGACACGATCTCGCATGCGCCGAAGATCAGCGCGGACGACAGCCTGTCGGCCGACGAGGAGCGACGGCTGTTCGACCACTACGGCATCCACTTCGGCGACGAGCCGGCCGAGGGCGCCGCGGTGGTCATCCTGGAGCGCTGGACGCACTCCGGCTAGACGAGCGGTACCTGGACGCCAGGTACGAGGCCAGCACGAGCACATAGGCGAGGCCGAACCCGGGGAAGGCCCAACCGGGCATGGGAGTCGCGTCGAACGTGGCGCCGCAGCGGAATCTCGCGGGCTCGCCGGTGTGCGACAGGTAGTCGCTGAGCGTGAGCAGGAAGATCAGGCCGCCCACGCTGGTTACGGACAGCGCAAAGCCCCACGCCCAGCCGGCCGCCGCCTGCAGGATCATGGTGAGCAGGACCACCGCGACGACGCCGACGAGCAGCTCCCAGACGTAGGAGGTCGCAGGCGCGTGGTGCCAGATGTCGTCGCCGCCGTCGGGGCAGAAGTTGGGATTCCGCAGGAAGGAGGCAATCACCCATGCCGCGATCGCGAGCGCGGTGATGCCGATCGTGACGGCGATGATGAACAGCGTGCCGGGGCGTCGCGGGGCGAAGGCGTCGTCCAGATCATCGAACATAGCACTAACGCTATATCGAGTGCGAGGAAAAGGCAAGCGCCCGGCGCGGGCATTACCGCTTGTGAGCAACAGGTGCCTGGCACCTATTGCTCACGAGCCGTCGGCGAACCGCATGGTCGAGCCACATCCGGCCGTTGGTGAACGAAAAGTGCCTGGCACCTTTGGTTCACCCGCTACCGCTTGCGCGCCCTCCAGACCTCTTCCACCGGCCAGCGCTGCGCCCAGTCGTTCGTGACGAACTGGTGGCTCGGCGTCGTGCCCGGCGCGGGCCGCACCTCGATCATGTCGAGCACCTCGAAGCCGGTCTTCCGCAGCAGCCGGATCATGTCGCCGTAGCCGAGGTGGAACTCCACCGACGGGTCGTCTGGCCACTCGAACCGGTGCATGCCGAAGTAGTCGCGCAGCAGCGTCGTGCCGGCCGGGACGTTGTCCTCATCCGGCACGCACAGCATGTGGATCGTCCCGTTCACCAGGAAGCTGAGCTCGCCGCCGGGCCGCAGGATGCGCGCCGCCTCCGGGATCCACCGGTAGGGGTCGCACCAGATGCTGGCCCCGTACTCCGAGATCGCGAGGTCGAAGCTCTCGTCCTCGAACGGCGTCTCCTCGGCGTTCCCCAGGTGCAGCGGGAACTCGACGCCGTACTCCTGCTGGAACCGGCGCGCCGTCTCCAGCTGGGCCGGGGAGTTGTCGATGGCCACCGGCCGCGCGCCGCGCCGTGCCAGCCACGACGACACGTACCCGGTGCCGCAGCCGAGCTCGACCACGTCGAGGCCCTCGACGCTCTCGGGGAGCATCCCCACGTCCGCCTCCGGGACGGCGAAGACGCCCCAGGACGGGGAATTGCTCTCCCAGTTACGGCGTCCCGCCTCCGCATAGTCCGGCGCGTAGCTATCCCACGCCTCGCGGTTTCGCCGGACGTGCTCCGGCAGATCCTCCGCCATCGTCAGGCGATCATCGGAACCTGCACCTCGATCACCGGCTCGATGCGCTCGAAGATGTCCTCGAGGCTCGACCCGGTCACCGTGATGCCATGGTTCTTGAGTCCGACCACCGCATGCCCGGGGTCGGTCTCGTCGCGGATGATGTCTGCCACGGCAACGGCCAGCTCGGCCGTGCCGCAGGGATAGTTGAACTCGGTCGCCGGGATGCCGGGGATCCACGCGTGCACATGCACGATCGCGTTCACCTCGGGGTGCTCCTGGTAGATCATCCAGTGCTCGATGGCGTCGACGGACACGCGGTTGGGCTCGATCTCCGGCGGCACGGACAGCACCATCGTGCCCGTGTCCTGCTCGTAGTCCTTGACCATCAGGATGTCCTTGCCGACAACGCGCAGGTTCGACTTGTCGACGCCCGAGGCGCTCATCCAGTAGCGCCGCTCATCCTTGCGCACCGAGAGGTTGCCGTAGGACAGGCCGCCGATCCCGTAGATGCGCTTGATCGCGCGCAGCTCCTTCTCGGGGACGATCTCGTGCAGCGGGAAGGGAGCCGGCAGCAGGCCGAGCGCATCGAGCCGCTTGCCCGCGTCGTACAGGCTCTCGGTCAGCTCATCGCCGTCCCAGAGCTCGGGCTCGAGGTCGGGCTCGAAGCGGTTGTCGATGACGAGCCGCGAGGTCGCAAGGGGCGTGATCCGGTCGACGATCTCGCGCACCCAGCTCTGTAGGTCGCCGGTGTAGGGGATCGCGTAGTGGCCGCGCTCCGGCGTGACGAAGTGGCAGGAGTGCTCGGGGATGACGAGCATGCCGAGGTTGGCGAGCCCCCGCACCATCAGCGGGTACTCGTACTTGAGCACGTCATCCGGCTCCTGGGCGGCCGCGTGGATGATCGTCACGTAGGTTGAGCGCTGCCGGCGGCGGAACGGCTTGGGCTTCTCGGGGTTGATGAAGTTGAAGACAACCTCGGCGTCGGGCTGCTCGTCGTCCACCCAGCCGTAGCTGCGACGCTGCCACTCGGCCTGCATCTCACGGCCGAACTCCTCGAGCACCGAATCGCGGCCGGGGCCCCAGTAGGCAACACGCATCATCGGGCGACCTCCGCCAGGTCGTCCAGCTTGACCTCGAGCATCTGCTTCTCACCTTCCATCTCGACCATGCATGCGTCCCGAAGCACCTCGTAGCTCCGCACCACACCGCGGCCCATCGGGGTGGCCACCGTGCGTCCGACGGCCGGCGCTCGATCCCTGAACGACCGGTAGACCGGATGCTCGAAAGCCAGGCAGCAGCGTAGCCTGCCGCACAGCCCGGTGATGCGGCCCGGGTTCATCGGCAGCTCCTGATCCTTGGCCATCTTCAGCGTGATCGGGCTCTCGTGGGACGGGAACCGGTTGCAGCATTTGGTCGGCCCGCACAGCCCCCCGCCGCCGCAGAGCCGGGCGCCCTCGCGTGGCCCGACGGCGCGGACCTCGACGCGGCGGTTCAGCCGCTTCGAGAGCTCGCCTTGCAGCGCTGAGGTGTCGAGCCGCTCCTCGCTGCCGTACGAGAACACGATCCGGCTCTGGTCGAACACCATCTCCGCCGACAGCGGCTTGAGCGGCAGCCCATGGCGCTTGGCCAGCTCGCGGAAGAGCAGCATCGCGCGCTTGGACTCGATCCGGTTCTTGCGCACCTGCTCCTCGTCGTCGGGCATCGCTCGGCGGATCACCCGCTTCAGGGGCCCTGTCAGCTCCGCGTCTGGGATGTCGCGGTTGGCCTCGACGACGCGGCCCAGCTCCCGTCCGCGCGCCGTCTGGCAGATCACGTTCTCGTTCCAGCGCAACTCCAGCCCGGCCGGATCGAAGGAGTACACCTTCCCGCCTGGCTGGAACACGACGCCGACAACAGTCGCCATCTGATCTATCTCCCTGCCGGAGCCAGCCGCAGGCGATGGAACATCGCCTCGACGGCAAGCGCCGGCTGAACGTTCAACTCGAGTGACCGGCGGGCCTCGGACACGATCGCAACAGCCCTCGCCGCATCAGCGGGCGAGCCCTGCTTCGCGTCCTGCGCGAGCTCGCCGGCCGCATCGGAGTTTATCACCGCACCTTCACCACCCAGGGTCGCGGCCATGAGGTCGCGGTACCACAGCGCGACCACGTCGATGGCCTCGCGCACCTCCTCCGTCTGCGCCCTGCGGGCGGTGCGCTTGGCCCGCTCCTCGATCCGCTTCTCGAGCGCCTTGCGCTGCCGGGCGTCCTCCACCCCGTCCAGCTGAGCAGCGCCCTCGGCCTCCACCTGCTTCTGCGCCTGGGCAGACCGCGCGGTGGCGGCCGCGGTGATGATGCGCGCTGCGTCGGCCGGGTCGAAGGCCTCGTCGACCATGCTGGCCCGGGCCAGCCGCAGGTACTCGCGGCGCCGCTCCGCCGACGCCGAGTCGGATGCGAGGCGCTCCGCCCGCCCGGCGTTTCCCATTGCCGCGCGAGCGGCAACGGGGTCGCCGACGTGCTCGGTCAGCTGGGCCGTGCTCAGCCGGCGGAAGGGGATGGCGGTGACGCGGGAGCGGATGGTCGGGAGCATCCGCTCGGCGTGGTCGGAGACGAGCAGGAAGACGGCATAGGCGGGCGGCTCCTCCAGCGACTTGAGCAGCGCGTTGGCGCTCTCGGTGCGCAGCAGGTGCGCGTCGAGGATGAGATAGACGCGCCGGTCGGCCTCGAACGGCCGCATGTGCAGGTCGCGGCGCAGCTCGCGTGCGTGATCCATCAGGATGGAGCCGCCCTCGGCCTCGAGCACGAACAGGTCGGGGTGCGCACGGTTCTCGATCCGGCCCAGCCGGGAGGCGAGCAGCTCGGCGGCGAACCGCTCCGCGTAGCGCCGCTTGCCGGTGCCGGGCGGCCCGGAGAGCAGATAGGCGTGGCCGGGTGAAGCAAGCGCGGCATCGAGCAGGCGCCCGGCCTCGGGCTGTGGCGGCAGCCCGTCGAAGGCGCTCACAGGCCGACCACCTCGCGAACGCGGGCGAGGACGGCGCGCGGCGGCCCCGAGGCATCGATGCGGTGGATGCGGTCGGGGAACAGCTCGGCGGCGTCGCGGAAGCCCTCCGCGACGGCAGCGTGGAACTCGGCGTCCTCGGACTCGATGCGGTCGGGGGCGCCGCCGCGGCGGCCGGCGGCCTGCGCCGCAGGCAGCTCGAGCAGCAGGGTCACCGTGGGCATCAGCCCGGCGAGCGCCAGCTGGTTGGCGGCGAGCACCGCCTCAAGGCCGAGCCCGCGCGCCACGCCCTGGTAGGCCAGCGAGGAGTCGATGAAACGGTCGGCGATGACGGTCTCGCCGCGCTCGAGGGCGGGGCGGATCACCTCTGTCACCACCTGGGCGCGCGCCGCTGCGTAGAGCAGCGCCTCGGCCGCGGGGCTGATCTGGGAGCCGGGATCGAGCAGCAGCTCGCGGACGCGCTCGCTGGTGGCGGTGCCGCCGGGCTCGCGAACGCGCACAACGGTGATGCCCTCCAGCTCGAGGGCGTCGGCCAGCATCGCCGCCTGCGTGGTCTTGCCGCTGCCGTCGAGGCCCTCGAAGGAGATGAACACGGCGGAAATGCTATCGGCGGACGGGGGCGGCGCAGGGGTGGTTGACGATAGCATTCGTGCGATATAGCGTTTTAGCTATGAAGACGGACCAGGCAGGCATTGGATTGGCGCACGTTGCTCGCTCGCTCCCGCGTACATCGTGGCAGCGATCCCCACCGCATTCGTGGCCTCCGTGCTCCGCCCGCCTCCACTCGGCTGGGTCGCGCTCTTCGTAACGCTCATGGCGGCATATGTGTATGTGTGGGCCGGCGCAATCGCCCGATGGATAGTTGACCAGCGTCCTGCATCGGAGCCTCAAGGCGCGCACGGAACCGCCAACAAGCCCTCGCAGGAGTGACGGCTCGCGCCGCCAATCCCGCACAGAATCGCCACATTTCCTCGAATCCCTCCGTGCTACCCTCAGCGCCCTGAATGGGAAAGACCCTCGTCATCGCAGAGAAGCCGTCCGTCGGCAAGGACTATTCCAAGGCCCTCGGCGGCTCCTTCAAGGACAACTCCGACTACCTGGAGTCGGATGACCACGTCGTGTCCTGGGCGGTCGGCCACCTCGTCGAACTGGCGGAGCCCGAGGACTACGACAGCAAGTACCGCCTCTGGTCGCTGAACCGCCTGCCGGTGATCCCGGAGCACTTCGAGCTGCGCCCGATCGAGGGCCGCGGCGCGAAGCAGCTCGAGGTGCTGCGCAAGCTGTTCAAGCGGCGCGACGTCGATCAGATCGTGAACGGCTGCGACGCGGGGCGCGAGGGCGAGCTGATCTTCAACTACATCTACTCGTACCTCGGCTCCGAGAAGCCCGTCCGCCGTCTCTGGGTCTCGTCGATGACCAACGACGCGATCCGTGAGGCCTTCGGCCACCTGCGCGACGGCGGCGAGATGGCCTCGCTCGGCGACGCCGCGCGCAGCCGCGGTGAGGCCGACTGGCTGGTAGGGATCAACGGTACCCGCGCGGCGACCAAGGTCGGCCGGATGGAGGGCGTTGTCTCGCTCGGCCGGGTGCAGACGCCGACGCTGGCGCTGATCGTCCGCCGCGACCTCGAGATCGACGCCTTCGTCCCCGAGACCTACTTCCAGGTCGACGCCACCTTCCAGCTCGACGAGGAGCGCCGCTACAAGGGCCGCTGGTTCGAGGGCAAGGAGGATCGCACCTCCGATCTGGAGCGAGCCGAGGCCGTGGCCACGGCCGCCGCCGGCTCCGACGCCGCCGTGCTCTCGGTCAAGCGCACGGAGCGCAAGCAGCGCGCACCGCTGCTGTACGACTTGACCAGCCTGCAGCGGGAGGCGAACAGCCGCTACGGCATGTCGGCGCAGCGGACGCTTGCGGCCGCTCAGCGCCTGTACGAGGGGTCATCGAACGGCGCCGTCATCACCTATCCCCGTACGCGGTCGCAGTTCCTGCCGTCCGACCAGATCTCGACGCTGAAGCCGATCGCCCGTTCGCTGACAGGCATCCCGTCGTACAAGCCGCACGCCGAGTACGTCACCTCGCTCGATGTGCTGCCACTCGCACGCGTTGTCAACGACGGCAAGGTAGACGACCACCACGCGATCATCCCCACCGGCGACCTCCCACGCGGCGAGCTGTCGAACGACGACCGCCGCATCTATGACCTGGTCTGCCGGCGGTTCCTGGCGGTCTTCCATCCCGACGCCCGCTTCGAGGACACCGAGGTGGTGACCGAGGCCGCCGGCGAGAAGTTCCGCACCAAGGGTAAGCGGCTGCTCGAGGCCGGCTGGCGCGGCCCCGCATTCGGCGACGAGCCGCTCGAGCCGGAGAAGAGCGGCGAGGAGGAACCCGAGCAGGCGCTGCCGCGCATCGACGACGGCGAGCGCGGCCGCTGCACCGATGCGGAGGTGCTGGAGAAGCAGACCAAGCCGCCGGGGCGCTACACCGAGTCCTCGCTGCTCGGCGCGATGGAGACGGCCGGGCGCTCGATCGACGACGAGGAGCTGCGCGAGGCGATGAAGGAGAGCGGGCTCGGTACGCCCGCTACGCGCGCCGATACGATCGAGCGGCTCCTGAACGTCGGCTACATCGTCCGCGACGGCAAGGCGCTGGTCGCCACGGGCAAGGGTCGCGACACGATCGAGCTGCTCGGAACGCACGCGCTGACCTCCGCGGAGCTGACGGGCTCCTGGGAGAAGCGGCTGTCCGAGATCGAGCACGGCCAGGCCGACCGCTCCAGCTTCATGGCGGACATCGCCCGCTTCACCGAGGAGATCGTCGACTACTTCCGCGGGATCCGCACGGAGTCGCTGGGCGCCTGCCCCAACGGCGACGGCGACATCCTCGAGAACCGCTCGGCGTTCGGGTGCTCGTCCTACCAGAGCAAGAAGGAGCCGGGCTGCGGCTTCACGATCTGGAAGAGCCAGGCCGGCTTCGTGATCGGCCGCGACCAGGTGCGGGCGCTGCTCGAGAAGGGCGAGGCCGAGCTCGAGGGCCCGGTGCCCGCGAAGCTGGTCATCGCCGAGGGCAACAAGCCGGAGATCGTCGACGCCGACGGCACGCCGATCGCCGAGACGCTCGCGCTTGGCGCCTGCCCGAACGGCGACGGCGACATCCGCGAGAACCGGGCCGCGTTCGGGTGCACGTCCTATAAGAGCAAGAAGGAGCCGGGCTGCGGCTTCACGATCTGGAAGTCGCAAGGCAGCTTCTCGATCACGGCCGACGACGTCCGGCGCCTGCTGACCGACGGCGAGGCTCCCCTGGAGGCGGCCGTCCCGGCCAGGCTTGTGATCGCCGAGGGCAACACGCCGCTGATCGTGGACGAGGAGGGCAAGCCGCTGACGGGCGCGCTCGGGCCGTGCCCGAACGGCGACGGCGAGATCAAGGAGAACCGCAAGGCGTTCGGCTGCAGCTCGTACAAGAGCAAGGACGAGCCGGGCTGCGGCTTCACGATCTGGAAGACGCAGAAGGGCTTCACGGTCGGCGAGACCGACGTGCGCGCGCTGCTGGAGCACGGGGAGGCGACGCTGATCGACGGGCCGCAGCCGGCCAAGCTGGTGATGGCCGAGGGCAACGTGCCGCAGATCGTCGGGCTCGACGGTGCGCCGCTGGTGCGGTCGGCCGTGAAGGTGGTGCGCGAGACGATCGCGACCTGCCCGCGCTGCGGCGGCGACATCCGCGGCAACAGCCGCGCGTATGGCTGCTCCTCCTGGAAGAGCCGGAAGAACCCCGGCTGCGGGTTTGTCATCTGGAAGTCGACCAAGGGCAGGGAGATCACGCCTGAGGAGGCGAAGCAGGTGATCGAGCAGGGCAGCACCGGGCCGCTCGAGTTCCGCGACCGCCAGGGCCCGTTCGTGGGCCGGCTGGTGCTGACCGACGAGAAATCGGTCGAGGTGCAGCGGGCCGACTCGGCGTCCGCCGCCGCCTGACTATTCTCTCGCCCGTATGGACGCGATCGTCACCGGCGGTGCCGGCTTCATCGGATCCCACGTAGCCGACGCGCTGCTGGCGCGCGGCGACGGCGTTGCGGTGGTCGACAACCTGGCCACGGGCAAGCGCGACCGGGTCCCCGACGGTGCCGAGTTCCACGAGCTGGACATCCGTGACCGGGACCGGTTGCGTGCCCTGTTCACCGAGGTTCAGCCCCAGGCCGTGTTCCACCTCGCGGCGCAGGCCGACGTCCGCCGGTCGGTCGACGACCCGGGCTTTGACGCCGATGTCAACGTCCGCGGCACGGTCGAGGTGCTCGAGGCGGCGCGCGGCAGCGACGCCCGCGTCGTCTTCTCGTCGACCGGCGGAGCGCTCTACGGGGAGGCGGAGACGATTCCGTCACCGGAGACAACGCCGATCGCTCCCATGTCGCCCTACGGCACGTCCAAGCTCTGCGCAGAGGGCTACGTCGGCCTCTTCAACCGCCTCTACGGCACCCGGCACGTCACCCTCCGCTACGGCAACGTGTACGGCCCGCGCCAGGATCCGCACGGCGAGGCGGGCGTGGTCGCCATCTTCTTCGGCCGGCTGACGAGCGGCGAGACGCCGCTGATCTTCGGCGACGGCCGCCAGACGCGGGACTACGTCTACGTCGGTGACGTCGTCGCCGCCAACCTCGCCGCACTCGGCTACGACGGCGATGTGGACGCGTTCAACATCGGCACCGAGACCGAGACCTCCGTGGTCGACCTGCTGGCCGAGTCACAGCGCGCGGCCGGCACCTCCGTCACTCCCGAGCACCGCCCGCCGCGGCTGGGCGAGCTCGACCGAAGCTGCCTCGACTGCTCCCTCGCGCGCCGGGAGCTCGGCTGGCAGCCATCCGTGCCACTGGCCGACGGGCTGGCCGAGACGCTGCGCGCGCTCCACCCGTGAGCCTCGTCTCGCAGGGCACCACCAACGAGCCGCTGGTCGCGCTCACCTTCGACGACGGCCCCGGCCCGCAGACGCCCGCCCTCCTCGACCTGTTCCGTGAGCATGGCGGCCACGGGACGTTCTTCGTGCTCGGCGAGTCGGTGGAGGGCCGCGAGCAGATCCTCGCGCGCACCATCGCCGAGGGCCACGAGGTCGGCAACCACACCTACAGCCACCCCCACGCGATGGACTGCACCGACGACGAGCTCGCGCACGATATCGCCCGCTGCCAGCGGCTGCTCGGCCACACGCCGGTGCTGTTCCGGCCGCCCTACGGCGAGGACGCGCTGCGCTGCAGCCGGATCGCCGAGGCGAGGATGCTGCCGGCGACCGTGCTCTGGTCGGTGGATCCGTCGGACTGGCTGGAGCGCGACGCCGGGGCCATCGCTACGGCGATGCTGGACGGCCTCGCCCCCGGTGCCATCGTCGACCTGCACGACTGCTGGCCGCGCCATACCTCAACCGAGGCCGACCGCACCCCCACGGTCGAGGCGGTGGCGATGGTGCTGCCCGAGCTCGCCGCCCGCGGCTACCGCGTGGTCACCGTCAGCGAGCTGCTGGCCGCGTAACCCGCATCGTTGAGCGAAATCGGAGTCCGTCCGAGGCGGTGGGCAGAATACCCGTCCCGCCACAAGATGTGGTGGGTCAGGCCGGTTCCACACCACAACATCTGGGGAGATTCGGTGACCTGTCCGTACTGCGAGCATGGTGAGACCAAGGTGGTCGACTCGCGCGTCGCCGGCAAGGGAGCGATCCGCCGCCGCCGCGAGTGCCTGCTCTGCAGCCAGCGCTTCACCACGTTCGAGCGGATCGAGGAGACGCCGCTGTTCGTGGTCAAGCGGGACGGGTCGCGGCAGCCGTTCGACCGCAGCAAGCTGATGGCCGGCCTCGTGCGCGCGTGCACCAAGCGGCCGGTCTCGCTGGAGCAGATCGAGCGGGCCGTCGCGGTGATCGAGTCGCGGCTGCGAAACGGCATCCGCGAAGAGGTGGAATCGCCGGCGATCGGTGAGGAGGCGCTGGCGGTGCTGCGCGACCTCGACCGGGTCGCATACGTGCGGTTCGCGTCGGTGTACCGCGATTTCCAGGACGTCGAGGAGTTCGAGCAGGAGCTCGACCGGCTGGAGGAATCGCAGGCGAACGCACGTTCGGTGATCGGGTAGAATACCCACGAGGACGACGGACGAAGGAGCAAGGAATGGCGACGACAGAGAACCAGGCTGAAACCCGCGTCCTGGAGGGCAGGGAAGACGTTTCGATCGGGGTCGACCGGTACTTCACCGATGAGGGTGCGGACCCGTTCGACGCGGTGGAGTGGGAGACCCGCACCGCGCTGATCCCCGGCAAGGACGGCCCCTCGTTCGAGCAGAAGGACGTCGAGTTTCCCTCGTTCTGGTCGCAGACCGCCACCAACATCGTCGCCCAGAAGTACTTCCGCGGAAAGCTGAACAGCTCCGAGCGCGAGCGGTCCGTCCGGCAGATGATCGGACGCGTCGCCGACACGGTCACCGCCTGGGGCATCAAGGACGGCTACTTCGTCGACCAGGCCGAGGCCGACACCTTCCATGCCGAGCTGACGCACCTGCTGCTGCACCAGATGGTCGCGTTCAACTCGCCGGTGTGGTTCAACGTCGGCTTCGAGGAGAACCCGCAGTGCTCGGCGTGCTTCATCCTCTCGGTCGAGGACTCCATGGACTCGATCCTGGACTGGATCACCAAGGAGGGCAAAGTCTTCCGCGGCGGATCCGGCTCGGGTATCAACCTGTCCAAGCTGCGCTCCTCGAAGGAGCAGCTGTCCAAGGGCGGCTACGCCTCCGGCCCGGTCTCGTTCATGCGCGGCGCCGACGCGTCGGCCGGCACGATCAAGTCGGGCGGCAAGACGCGGCGCGCGGCCAAGATGGTCGTCCTCAACGTCGACCACCCCGACATCGAGGAGTTCATCTGGTGCAAGCAGCACGAGGAGGAGAAGGCCCGCGTGCTGCAGGCGGCCGGCTATGACATGAGCCTTGACTCGCCCGACTGGGCGTCGATCCAGTACCAGAACGCCAACAACTCCGTCCGCGTCACCGACGAGTTCATGCGCGCGGTGATCGACGACGAGGAGTGGAACCTCACCGCCCGCACCGACGGCTCGGTGGTCAGCACGCTGCGGGCCCGCGATCTGATGCACCAGATCGCCGAAGCGGCGTGGAAGTGCGCCGACCCCGGCATGCACTACGACACGACGATGAACGACTGGCACACCTGCCCGGCCAGCGGGCGGATCAACGCCAGCAACCCGTGCTCGGAGTACCTGCACGTCGACAACTCGGCCTGCAACCTTGCCAGCCTCAACCTGATGAAGTTCCGGGATCCGGAGACCGGCGAGTTCCAGGTCGAGCGGTTCGAGCGCGCGGTGGACGTGATCTTCATGGCGCAGGAGATCCTCGTCTCGAACTCGAGCTACCCGACCGAGGAGATCACCCGCAACGCCAAGGCGATGCGGCAGCTGGGCCTCGGCTACGCGAACCTGGGTGCGCTGCTGATGGCACGCGGCCTGCCCTACGACTCCGACGAGGGACGCGCGTACGCGGCGGCCATCACGGCGATCATGACCGGCCGGGCGTACCGCCGGTCGGCAGAGATGGCCGGCCGCATCGGCCCGTTCGACGAGTACCCCCGCAACGCCGACGCGATGCTGCGGGTGATCCGCAAGCACCGGGCCGCCGTTGCCAACATCGACGCCGGCGTCGTGCCCGACGAGATGATGCTGGCGGCACGCAAGGCCTGGGACGAGGCGCTGGCCGTCGGTGAGACCAACGGCTACCGCAACGCGCAGGCCACCGTGCTCGCGCCGACGGGGACGATCAGCTTCATGATGGACTGCGACACCACCGGAGTCGAGCCCGACTTCTCGCTGGTCAAGTCGAAGAAGCTGGTCGGCGGCGGCGACATCACGATCGTCAACCAGACGGTGCCGACGGCGCTGGCGAAGCTCGGCTACGCGCCGCACGAGATCGACCAGATCGTCGCCTTCGTGAACGAGCACAACACCGTGGTCGGGGCGCCCGGCTTCAAGGGCGAGCACCTGGCGGTGTTCGACGTCGCGGTCGGCGACCGGGCGATCCACCACATGGGGCACGTCAAGATGATGGCCGCGGTGCAGCCGTTCATCTCGGGTGCGATTTCGAAGACGGTGAACCTGCCGAACGACGTGACGGTCGACGATGTGGCCGGCCTGTACCTGGACGCCTGGAAGCTGGGCGTCAAGGCGATCGCGATCTATCGCGACGGCTGCAAGGTGGCCCAGCCGCTGTCGACCAAGAGCGACGCGCCGGAGCTGATCGCCGCGAAGCCGCAGCGGCGCGTGATGCCGATCGACCGGCACGAGGTCGGGCGCAAGTTCAAGGTCGGCGAGTACGAGGGCTACATCCACGTCGGGCTGTTCCCCGAGGGCGATCCCGGCGACGTGTTCGTCGACATCGCCAAGGAGGGGACGACGCTCGCGGGCCTCATGAACGCGTTCATGATCGCGGTGTCAGTCGGCATGCAGTACGGAGTGCCGCTGGAGGTGTTCGTCTCGAAGTTCGCGCACATGCGGTTCGAGCCGAGCGGGCTGACGAACGACCCGGACATCCGGGTGGCGAAGTCGATCCCGGACTACATCTTCCGCTGGATGGGGAAGCGCTTCCTGGATGCCGACTCGCAGGCCGATCTGGGCATCATGAGCCAGGCGGTGCGGGAGAAGATGGCGGCAGCCTACGACGCGCAGGCCGAGGGCGGCACGGCGTCGATCGAGGCTGCGCATACGCCGTCACCCGGCCAGACCGCACTGTTCAACGCCTGGGAGGATGCGGTCGAGTGCGCCAAGTGCGGCGGCCGCAAGGTGCGAACCGGCGCGTGCTACACGTGCCGCGACTGCGGCGACAACTCAGGCTGCGGCTGATGTGCGGCGACAGCTCGATGTCACCGTAAAGGACACCGGCTGCGGCACGAACGGCGCCTGAGTGTCAACCCCGCCCTGTATCGCTATTAGATTTCACGTATAGCAGTACAGGGCGGGGTACCGCACAGTGTTAGTGGGTCAGCTGTGCCTGCTCGAGGTTCTCGATCGAGATCGCCGTCTCTTGTGGTGGAGACGTGAAGCCGCCGTCGATGCCTGCTTGCATGCGCGGCATCAGCGTCTCGTCGCGGAACCGCTCCCAGCTCTCCTTGGACTCATGCACGGCCATGATCGTCCATCCGCCCTCAGACGGGCCGGCGGCATGGAGGATCTGCCCGTCCGGGAGATCCTTCCCGTCGTTGGGGTGAACAGCGGCGATCGACGCCTCGTACTGCTCCTTGGTTCCACCCGGGAAGTGGTGCACGATGCCATATGCCACGATCGCTCCTCCTCACTCGACGCCGACAGGCGACCGAATCTACCACCGCCGCATTCGCCGTTTCTTGGCAGGCGGTGTCAGTGGCCCCGGGCCTGCCGAGAACAGCACGAAACGTGGAAGATCCGCGCGCGGGCACCCAAGCGGGATCAAAGAACGGCGTCGCACAGTGTCAGTACCGGGTGGTGGATCTGATCAGCGTCAACGCGCAACCGTGTGCGTCGCGAGAAATGCGTCGCGAGGCCGGGTTAGGGGACCCGCGATGCTGGTAGAGGCGGCGTGGTCACTGGGACGACTGGTCAGCGCATGCCCGCCCCGTCGAGAATGATCGCGACTCCCAACGATGCGAACGCTCCCACGATGCAGAAGCCATACAAAGCCTGTCTTGATGCACGCGGACGGGCGGCACCCCAAACCGCCAGCGCCATCCCGAGCAGACTCAGCGCGATAGCGACCTGAGCAGCGGTACGTCCCGCATCCGTGATCGACTCCGGGGTTCCACCTTCGTATGGCGGCGGGGGTGTGTACTGGCCCAACGCGTACACGATCGCCACAACGTCTGCGGCGATGACAAGAGAAAGCCACAAGCCCAACATGGCGGGCCGCGGCTTCGCCGGCACCAACGCATATCCACACGCCGGGCAGAACTTGAGACCTGGCTGGGCTGGGAGACCCGCGCCGCAGCTTGGGCATCTCGCACCACGGATATCGGTGGTCGTTAGCGCCATCGCCACTACTGGCGAATCCGCTCGACGAGGGTGCCGGCCATCATGTCGTGCAGGCCACGATGGCGGTCGGTAAAGCCGACCATCAGGAAGCCGACGTACAGGATGATGGTTGAAGCGAACTTCGAGAACAGCCTGCAGCTGGCGCGGCCGAAGCTAATCCGGTTGCCCGCATCGTCGGTAACCCGCAGACCGAGCACCCTCTTGCCGAGCGTAGCCTGGTAGGCGGAACTCTCCATCAGCGCGTTGTAGAGCCACCAGATCGTCAACCCAAGAACCAGGGCGAGATCCGTACCGGTGATGCCGCTGACGCCGGTTATGACGGCCAAAGACAGGCTGAAGATCGTCCAGTCCATCAGGGATGCTGCGACCCGGATCCAGAACCCACCGTAGCGTTGCGCAGCCTGTGGCGCGGTCACCCCGGCTACTGTGAGTGGCTGTCCGCAGTTCCCGCAGAACGCGGCACCCTCCGCGTGCTCGAAACCACATTGCGGGCAGAAGCGAGGCGCGAGTGGCTCGTCTGGGCGCTCCACGAGGTGCTGATTGTCGGGAGCTGTCGCCACGGCGCACCACCCTTCATCGTGTCAGGCTTCGCTTCTTCCGCTGCCTCTTCAGCCACGGTAGGCTGAGCGGGTAGCGATAATCATCGGTGCGTTGCTCCAATCCCCCGCGGAAAAGCCGCAAACCACCGATCGCGCCGGTTTCCGGTGTCGCCTCAGCCGTTCGCCGGTCAGCTCAGCGGTGCCCACGCGGCACAGGTACTGCTACCCCGGCAACGACGCGGCTCCTACTAGCAGCTGAACGTGACGCCCGACGCTTCGAGAGCGAGGCCGAGCGCACCCCAGGTGACCGCGCCGATCAGGATGGAAACGGGCCAAAGCCACGGATTCATGAGGCGCAGAGACACGTAGTACACGCCCGCATATGCTGCCAGCCCGATGGCGGGCGGGACGAGAGCGATGTTGCCGGTCGGGACGCACAGGCCATACGTCCAAATCACGGCTCCGGCCAAGCCAACAATGCCGGCCACGACAGCCACTATCCCGACCAGGATGGCGCGCCCTGTCGTAATGCCCGGCCATACCTTCGGCGCCACAAGCGCAGCGACGGCGACACCCACGATCGGCGCCATCAGCGCCAGAGGAGCGGACACGACCGGCGTGACAAACAACAGGAGCGCCAGAGCGAGGCGCTGCCCGCCAACCCGTGGCCGGTCGACAGGATGTGGTTCAGGGCTAGTGGCCATCCGCAGGTTCGGGCGACGATGCGTGTCGGATCTTGAGCATCCACCAAGGGACACAAACGGGGCATCCGAAGATCCACCGATCTCGCGCCTGTCACAGATGTGAGCTGATCCGCAAAGCCCTCGGTCGAACTGCGCTCAGCCTTGAACGGCGTCACGGTGCGACCAGTCCGTTGCGGGTTCCGTAGACACACAGTACGTAAGCGCCGCCGGCGTTAGCGCCGAGGAGGCACTACATAGCAGCCGGCCGCCCGGTGAACCGGTCGACGGTCGTGAACGCGTAGCCATGGGCACGGATTGCTTCGATCAGTGATGGAAGCGCACTGGCGTCTGGGGTGGAGTGGTCGGGAGAGGAGCCGACGTGCATGAGGACGATCTCGCCCGGCTGCAGTTGAGCGAGAACGCGCGTCAGGATGGATGCCGTCGTGATCCCGGCGGACGCGCCTTCCCATCCGAGCGTGTCGACAGTCCAGCGGATGCTGACGTAGCCTTGATCGTTCACGATGCGTAGCGCGCCTGGGCTGCTGTCGCCGTAGGGGAACCGGAACAGTGGTCGTGTATCAACGTTGGTGACCTCGGTGATTGTTCGACGCGCACCGAGCACCTGGTGCACCACTTGCCGGTTGCTGAGGGCGGGTAGGTGCGGGTGGTCGATGGTGTGGTTGCCGACCGAGAACCGTGCAGCCACGCGTCGCGCCAGGTCGGGGTAGCTATCGACCCAGTCGCCAGTCAGGAAGAACGTCGCCCGGCTGACGTGCTGGCCGTGAAGCGTCGCCAAGATCGATGGCAGCCCGTCCGCGTTTGACCCGGCGTCGAATGTGAGTGCGACCAGTCGACGCGTGGTTGGCAGCCGCGTCCACTCCACGCCACGCAGGGAATCGGGCAACCGGTAGCGGCCAGGCGCCGGTGCGGAACTGGCTGGTGGAGGCTCGGTGGTCGTCGACGGCTGCTCAGGTACGTCTGACCCGTTGCTCGCCGGCGGGGCGACACCCGTGGACCCGTGCACCGTCGAGGCTGGCGACGGCGCGGCCGCTCCACCACCCCCACAGGCGCTCACCCCAACTACCAGCCCCACCGCCAGCACAGCCTGTAACAGGCGCCGGCTACCCGTCCGTGGTGAAGCATTCATGCACGCAACCGTCACGAAGCATCGACCTTGCGGATTCGAATAGATGAGGCCGTCGGCAGTCTCCGCTCGTCGGCGTCGGTGTCCATGGGTACGACGAGCACCGGGCAGGGGGCCACATGCAGCAACCCTTGTGTGACGCTGCCCAATAAGGCTCCCGAGAGCGAAGAGCGGCCCCGCCCCGCGATCACGATGAGGTCGGCACCCAACTCGGCGGCAACCTCAGCCAGGAACGTTGCGACCTCCTCCTGCGCGGTGGCGCGGATCTCCAGCCGCGCATCGATCCCGCCGCTCCGCAACCCCTCCACCGTCCGCTCGAGCATCGCGTCCGGATCGGCCCGTAGCGCACCCGTACGGGCGTGAGCGATCACCAAGGTCGCACCGTCTCGTTGGGCCAGACTCACAGCGTGTGGCAGTGCCGCCACCGAACCGTCGGATTCGTCGAGGGCAACCACGATCTTCTTGTACATATTCCTCATCCTCCTCGCTGATCCGTCATCGATCGTTGCCCAAGTCGGTCGTCCTAGGCATCTGGAAACCCGCGCTAAGCGTGGTGGTGAACTACCGACGCTCGCTCGCGGCGGCCGCATACTTGTTGGGGTATGCGAACCGTCGACATCGTCCTCGTCGCTCGCCGTTGCCGGCTGCAACGGTGGCTCGTCCGGGACGAGGCACGGGGGCCTCGGAGGAGAAGCAGTCGCCCGGTACGACTCCGCCTACAAGCACGGCTATGCGAGCGGCCGTAATCCGCTGGCGCGGCGTGGGTCAGCGCCGATAGCGCCGGCGGAGTGTCTTGATCGGTGGCTCAGGCACCGAGCCATCCTTGACCGTCCGCGACGACGAGTAGGCCGGCCATGGCGGCTGTTCCCATCACCATGAACAGCAGTCCCCTTGCTGGATGCTGGCGCGCAACCATCCATGCAACGACGGAGTAGCCGAGCAGACCGATGAAGGCTGACATGGTGAGGATGTCGGAGCCGCTTGTGAAGCTGAGCACACCGAGCCATAGCATGCCGAGCATTTGCGCGATGACCATCGCCAGGTAAGCCGCTGCGTCCCTTACTCGCCGTGCAGCAGCGTCGCGGCTTGAGCGTGGAGCTTTCGCCGACGTGACCGATGCTCCGCATGATGGGCAGTACCTCGCCTTGGGCTCACATGAGGCTCCACACGCCGGGCAGCGCACGGCTGCCGCCGCGGCAGTGCGTTGATTCTTGATGTGGCTCGCCGCGTCCTTGATCATCGACGTATCGCCTCCGATTACCCCGAGCATGGCGCAGCTGCGGTTGCGTCGCGTCCGGGGATTCCACAATCGTTACGCCGTGGGGCACGGGGCCGTGCACACCAAGGCCGACGTGCCTGCTGGCATCAGGCGGTCGGTCGTCCGCAGGATGCGCAGAACCTTGCGTTGGCGACCAGTGGGGTGCCGCAATGGACGCAGTAGCGGGCTGTGACCTCCTGGCGACACGATGCCACACGCCGATACGCCGAGAAGAACAGCACCGGGAAGAACATCAGGGCACCGAGCCATAACAACGGCGCCGTCCACAGGTTTCCTCGACCTTGTCGCCACCAGCGAACCAGTTGCACGGCCAGCGTCCCCCAGATTCCAACCAAAGCTAGAGCCGAGATGACCACCGCGCTGTCCTGCGTTTCGGGCGCGTCGGTTGCGACGCCCAGTATGAAGACGAACGCGGCAATCGGTAGGGTGCCGAGCCAGGCCAAGAACGCAGCCACCAACGGCCAAGGGGCTCGAGCCTGAGCTAGTGAGCTCTCATCACGCGGCGGAATCGGAGGCGCCTCGCGGTGGGCGGGGGTCATTTGCATCCTGCTACCAGCGTAGGGTGCGCCGGGCGGTTCCGAATCCGCGATTTGACGCAATTTCAACAGCGAACGCGCCGCTGGCAACGCGGCGTGATCACGGACATCGCCGAGCCGTCGACGGTCCGTGCATCCTCTCGAGCGACCGCGATACGGCGCAGCGGCTGCTGGATTCGGTGCCCAGCCTGCCAACGCCTGTTTGGGGGGCGCGCATCGCCGCGGCGCGCAGAGCGCCGGCCTGGTACGACCTGTACGCGGCCGGTGCACCTGGAGGCGCATCCCGTCGCTACGAGCCAGCGACTGAGCCCGCGCCACGTTGCGAGCTTCTCCGTAGCCGGACACCGCGCGCCCGCGGAGGCGGCCCGGACGAGCGTGTATGACGCTTCAGGGTGATCCGTCGCCGGGAAAGGAGCCTACGATGACCGCTCGCACGAAAACGGCACTTGTCCTCGCCGGCGCCTCAGTAGGCATGGTGGGCGCCGTGCGACGCGTTGGCCACCGATCCGGCGCAACGACGAGCGAGGTACACGGACGACTCCCCGGCGACGAGCTCGTGCCGGAACCGCTGTGGACCTCCACGCGTGCCATCACGATTGATGCTCCAACTGACGCTGTATGGCCATGGGTCGTGCAGATGGGCTTCCCGGCATACCGCGCCGGGTGGTACACGCCCTATTGGCTGGATCGGCTCCAGTGGGGGATCAAAGACCACAGCGCGAACGAGATCAGGGAAGACCTCCAAACGCTCGCAGTCGGTGACCGCGTCCCCGATAGCATCGACTGGTCGGTGTTCTTCACCGTCGAGGTACTCGAGCCAGAGCGGGCGCTCGTGCTGCGATCGACTCGGCACTTACTGCCACCGATGAAGGCGATCGACTTCACCTGGGCGTTCATCCTCGAACCGGTCGCCACGGAGAGGACTCGGTTAGTCATCAGGGCACGTGCACGGTACGCGCCGCGCTGGTCATGGGTGACCCTGGGAGCGGCCTACCAGCTCGGCGATTACGCCAACACCACCAGCATGCTTCACGCAATCAAGAAGCGAGCGGAGCGTAACCTGCCATCGATCCGAGGGTCGTCCTCGCGGTGTAGCCGGCTACGTCGCCGCGATCAGGAGCGGCACAGCAGCGACCAGCAGGCCGAGCCCGGCTCCCGCGAGCACATCGGTGGGGTAGTGGACGCCGACGTAGATTCTGCTGACGGCCATGGCCAGCGCCATCGAAATCCAGAGCGGCGCCAGCCCCGGGGCGACGACGAGCAGCGCGCACATCGCGGCCGTAGCACTGGCGGCGTGACCTGACGGAAACGAGGAGCTGCGCAGCGGGCGCACCAGCAGCGGGAGGTGGTCTGGCCGGGTGCGGCGCGCCGCGTACTTCACCGCGTTTGCAACCAGGGCCGCGAGCCCCGCGGCGATGGCCACCCGCTGCGCCTGGTCGACGGCGGCCCCCGCGAGAAGCCAGGGCAACCCGATCGTTCCGGCAATCGTGTAGGGCACCAGCATCCGGGTCAGCCACGAGCGCCGGGCGGCGCCGATGCGACCGATCACCCACGCATCGAACCTGTGGCACACCTGCAGCACCGTCATGAACCCGTCTCCCTCGTTGCCCTGCCTCCAGAAGAATTGGTAGCGGAGCCGACACGATCACGCCATATGCGACCCTCCCCGGACTGCGACGCGCCTCCACACTGGCGTCCGGCCTCAGACTCCGGGAGGATCACGTGCCGTGGCACGACCCGCATCTGACGATCGGGTGTCAACTCAACGGCACACCGCTGCCGAGCGGTGGATGGCGTGGTCGTTCGCCATCGGATCGGCCTGCTTTCTGATCGGCCCGTTCCCGGGATACGAAACGGCGGTCGGGCCCGAGGTGACGGCGATCACGTTCTTCGTCGGGTCGGTGTTCTTCACGGCCGGCGGGGCGCTGCAGACGGCGCTCGCACGGCCGGGACGCAGCGGCACCGGAGGCCGCGCAGCCTGGTGGGCCGCGATTGTGCAGTCTGCGGGAACCCTGTTCTTCAACCGCTCCACCTTTCAGGCAATGACGACGGTGACGAGCAGCCACGGCTACGACCAGCTCGTCTGGCGGCCCGACGCGCTCGGCTCCGTATGCTTCCTGATCTCGGGCGCGATCGCCTACGTGGCCTCCCCTCGACGCGGCCTGCGCCCATCACGGGCCCAGCCGGGCTGGTGGCAACCGGCCGTCAACCTGCTCGGCTGCGTGTTCTTCGGCATCTCGGCGGTTGCCGGATATGTCGTTCCGTCGACTGGATCGGTGCTGGACCTGGCCGCGGCGAACTGGAACACGAGCCTCGGAGCTGCCTGCTTTCTCGCGTGCGCGGTCGGCGCCCTGCGAGCCGGCGCGTCATCGACCTGAGGGATCGTCCGGTTCGGATGAGGCTGCGCCCGACGGTGCCGGGTCAGGATGCGGCGATGTGTCGCTGGTTGGCGTATTGCGGTTCGCCCGTGCCCATGGAGCACCTGCTCTACTCGACCGAGCACTCGCTGATCGTCCAGAGCCTGCACTCGCAGCTTGGCGCCGAGGAGACGAACGGTGATGGATTCGGCGTCGGCTGGTACGGCACGCAGGAGACGCCGGCCGTGTTCCGGAGCATCGAGCCGGCCTGGAACGACCGGAACCTGCGGGACATCTCCCGGCACATCACGTCGGGCGTCGTCTTCGCCCATATCCGCGCATCGACGGGGTCGCCGGTGCAGCAGACGAACTGCCATCCGTTCCGGCACGGGAGATGGCTGTGGATGCACAACGGCCTGATCCATGGGTTCCCCGACCTCAAGCGCGACCTGCTCCTCGAGGTTGCTCCTGCGCTCTTTCCGGAGATCGAAGGGACGACCGACTCCGAGCTGCTCTTCTACCTCGCGCTGACGTTCGGCCTGGAGGCGGATCCATGGACGGCTGTGGCACGCGCGGTCGGGCTGGTCGAGGACGTGGGAAATCGACGCGGCGTCTCGAGCCCGATGCAGGGCACGATTGCGACGACCGACGGCCGGCGGGTGTGGGCGTTCAGATACTCGAGCGACGGAACGGCCCGGTCGCTCTACTACAGCACCGACGTCGCGACGCTTCGCGGGATGTATCCGGACAACCCGTACCTGGCCGAGGTCTCGGATGCCTCGCGGCTGATCGTGTCCGAGCCGCTGGGCGATCTGCCTGGCGCGTGGAACGAGGTGCCGGAGGCGACCTGCTCCCTGATCGACGGGACGCGCGACGAGATCGTCCCCTTCAAACCGATCCGTTCGGCGGAGGTCATGTCATGACACTGAAGCATCCCAAGTCGGCGGAACGGACCGCCGATCTCGCGGTGGCGCCGATCTTCACGCGGGAGATCGCGAGCATTCCACGCCACGAGATGCCGGCCGGCGAGTTGCCGCCGGACGTCGCCTACCAGATCGTTCACGACGAGCTGATGCTGGACGGCAACGCAAGGATGAACCTCGCAACCTTCGTCTCGACCTGGATGGAGCCTCAGGCCGAGCAGCTGATGAGCGAGTGCTTCGACAAGAACATGATCGACAAGGACGAGTACCCGCAGACGGCGGAGCTGGAGGCGCGCTGCGTCAACATCCTCGCCCGTCTCTGGCACGCCCCCGATTTCGAGCAGGCGACCGGCTGCTCGACGACAGGCTCGAGCGAGGCGGCGATGCTGGCCGGTCTCGCGCTCAAGCGACGCTGGCAGCATCGCCGGAAGGCGGAGGGGAAGGAGGACTCGGCCCGCCCTAACCTGGTGATGGGCATCAACGTCCAGGTCTGCTGGGAGAAGTTCGCCAACTACTGGGACGTCGACATGCGGCTGGTGCCGATGGAGGGCAACCGGTTCAACCTGTCGGCGGAAGAGGCAGTCAAGCTCTGCGACGAGAACACGATCGGCGTGGTTGCCGTCCTGGGCTCGACGTTCGACGGATCCTACGAACCGGTGGCCGAGATCTCTGCGGCGCTCGACGATCTCCAGGAGCGCACCGGCCTGGATGTCCCGCTGCACGTCGACGGCGCCTCGGGCGCGTTCATCGCCCCGTTCCTCGACCCTGACCTGGAGTGGGACTTCCGGCTTCCACGGGTCGCATCCATCAACGCCTCGGGTCACAAGTACGGGCTGGTCTATCCGGGGGTCGGGTGGATCGTCTGGCGTGACGCCGACGCCCTGCCCAGCGACCTGATCTTCTGGGTGAACTACCTGGGGGACAACATGCCCACCTTCGCGCTCAACTTCTCCCGGCCCGGAGGCCAGGTTGTCGCGCAGTACTACAACTTCCTGCGACTGGGCTTCGACGGCTACCGCGGCGTGCAGGAGTACTCCCGCGACGTCGCGACACGGCTCTCGGCGGCAATCGGGGCAATCGGCCCCTACCGGCTGCTGACCCGCGGCGACGAACTGCCCGTGTTCGCCTTCACGCTACGCGACGACGTCAGCGGCTACTCGGTGTTCGACGTGTCGGCCGCCCTGAGGGAGCGCGGCTGGCAGGTGCCCGCGTACACGTTCCCGGCGAACCGCACCGATCTGGCGGCCCTGCGTGTCGTCGTCCGCAATGGGTTCAGCCACGACATGGCCGACCTGCTGGTCGAGGACATGCACCGCATCCAGCCGCAGCTCGAGCGCCACACCCAGCCGATCCACGACGCGAAGACGAGCGAGAGCTTCCACCACTAGCCTCCGCTGCTGGCAGCGTCACGCCACGGCTCGATGCTCGTCGTCCAGCGCACCGGCCGTGACCTGTGCTCGTGCTTCCGCCAGCAGATCGGGACGGTCGAGGAGGGCGACCGCCCGCACACGGCCGTGTTCGTCGTGGTAGCGAGCAGCGAATCCGCCGCCGGACGGATCGATCGACGGCTCCCATCCGGGGCGTGGGTGCCCGACCACCTGCAGTCGATGGGCGAACTGATCCGTCCAGAAGTAGGACACAGCGGGCTCCGGAGGCGGCACGCCCGCCAGCTCATGCGCGACCGTGCGGGCGGTCGCACTTGCGGCGCTCCAGTGCTCGATGCGCCCGTGATCGATGCTCGTGACCACATCGCCGCAGGCGTAGACGCCGTCGACGGTGGTGCGACCGCGGGCATCGACCGCGACACCGCCATCCTCGGCCAGCGCCAGCTGGCCGGCAGCAAGCTCGGAGTTCGGCAGGCTGCCGATGCCGACGAGCACGACATCGCACTCGATTGCTGAGCCATCATCGAGCACCAGGGCGTCGATGCGACGCTCCCCGGCGACGCTGGCCACGCTGCGCCCGAGCCGCAGATCGACTCCGCGATCCGCGGCGATCTCCGCCATCCATGAGCCCACCTCCCGTCCCAGGCTGGTGGCGAACGGGACAGCTGCCACGTCGATAACCGACACGTCGACGCCCAGCGCTCGAGCCGTCGAGGCGACCTCGAGGCCGACGAATCCGGCACCGATCACGGCGAGGCGCATGCCCGCTTGCAGCTTGGGGGCCAGACGGGCGGCGTCATCGAGCGTCCGCAGCTGGTGCGCGTTGTCGTACCGGTCGAGCGCAGGGAGGCGACGGCCCCGCACGCCGGTGGCCATCACGAGCCGCTGCCAGGTCACGATTCGGCCACGCACGACTGCGGTCCGGTGCCGCACGTCGAGCGACTCGACGGGAGCCGAGGGTCGCATCTCGATCCCACGGTCGCGCCAGTAGCAGGGATCCCGGAGGGCCAGCTCGCCGCGCGTGGCGCGGCCGGCAAGGAAGGACTTGGACAGCGCGGGACGCTCGTAGGGGAGGTGAGGCTCGTCACCACAGACGAGGACGCGTCCCTCGAATCCGAGTGCTCGCAGCGTCTCGGCTGTGCGGGAGCCGGCGAGGCCGGCTCCCAGGATCAGCACATCGGTGCATTCGGGATTCATCACAGCTCCTTCCCGCTCTCGTCGAGAACCGCGATCGCCCCCATCGGGCAGGCGAGCGCGGCGCCGATTGCGGCGTCCCGATTGTCGGTCTCGCCCGGCGCCGTGGCGATGCCGTCGGCGCCGAGCGCGAAGAGCGTCGGTGACTCCTCGATGCACGAGCCATAGCCGGAGCAGATCGTGCGGTCAATGATGATGCGGTAGCTCATGGTGATGTCCTTTCCAGTCGGTTGCTTGGTGGTCGTCATCGGGCCATCGCGGCCGCCGCCGCGGCGGGCCGCCTGCGGGGGGTGAGGATGCGCACGAGCGTCAGCCACAACACCGGCCCGCCCGCGACGACGGCGACGATCGGGCCGCCCAGCCCGACGAGGTCGGTGCCGGACGAGATCGCGTGGATGAGCGCCAGCACGAACGCCGCGAAGCTGGCGTAGTGCAGCCGCCGCCAACCGCGCTGGCCGATACGGCTCCGCATCCGGAACGAGACGGCGAGCATCAGCGTCAGCCAGCCGGCGACCACACCGGCCGCGATCGCCGCCGGCCGCCACGGAGCGGCGAACGGAATCAGCACGGCCGGGAGTCCGAACCCGAGCACTGGGTCCGCGAGCACCGCGGCGATGTGGAGCGCGATCATGCCGAGGCCCGTCCAGGCGAGCGTTCGATGCCACCCGAGCAGGCGGGCCTGGAAGCGCGGCCCGAGCAGGCGGGTGCTCATGCCGAGTCCCAGCCACGTGGAGAGTGTGAGGATGCCGAAGGCGACCAGCCCGGCCGCTCGGGCGACCAGCCAGGCCACCGGAAGCGCCGCGGTGAGCGTCATGTCGCCACCGCCTCGGGCCACGGGACGGTCTCGTCCATCGGCACGCGGCCGATCGCGAACGGCAGGCCCTTCTCCGGTACGACGATCGCACCGAGGTGCGGGCGCCGCGCCAGATAGGCGGCCGCCTGCTCGACCGGCGTGATCGCAAGCGCGGTCGCGTGCGGCTCTGCCTCGAGCGCACTGGGAGCGACCACGGTCACGGTCAGCGGCCCGGGGACGGCCGGACGGCCGGTGGCCGGATCGATCAGGTGGTGCCCGCTGCCGTCGGCGCCGAGCCGGCGGCGGTCGCGGCCGGAGGTGGCCACGCCGGTGTCGTACAGCTCGAGCACGCCGAGCGGCCGCTCCTGGTCATGGGGGTTCGCGACCGCGACGCGCCAAGGGCCCAGATCGGGCGCCGCACCCCACGCGGCGATGTCGCCGCCGAGATCGACCAGCGCGCCGGTCATACGCGGGCTGACCGAGCGCATCGCCGCCAGAGCCGTCGTGGCCGACAACCCCTTGCCGATGCCGCCGAGGTCGACGGCAGATCCGGCGGCGACCCGCGCCCGGCCCATTTCCAGGTCGAGCTCGATCGCCGCGCCCGCGCGCCAGCCGGCGATGCTGCCGGCATTGCGCGGGCGCAGGTGCTCGAACGACTGGTCGTATCCGGCCGCAATCAGCGCCGGAAGCACGGTCGGGTCGTATGCGCCGCCGGTGGCGGTGCGGGCGTCGACCGCGGCGGACAGCGCCCGCAGCAGCCGGTCGCCGACCGGCGTCCAGCGGCCGGCGGCCGCATTCAACGCCGACAGGTCGCTGGATGGATCGAACCGCGACAGCGCCCGCTCCTGCGCGCCGATCTCGGACAGCGCTGCCTCGATCGCCCGCCGCGCCGCCGCCGCCTCCCAGATCGGGAAGGCGACGACGATCGAGCAGTCGGTGCCCATCGCCCGGAATCGATATGTGCGTAGCGTCCGCATCACGATGTCCGGGTGACGGCCGCGACCTGCGTCGCGGATGTTGAGGATGGACGGCTGGCCACGGTGGAGCTCGACGTGACCGCGTGGGTCGCGGTCGACGTGGTCGACGGCGCCACCGGCGCCTGGCGCAGCGCCAGCACGGCGAAGACGGCCATCACCGCCCACATGGCGGCCATGCCTGCCCATATTCGCTGCAGCATGGTCAGTCGCCCCCCTCCTGGTTGTCGGCCCAGGTGAACGGCGCGGGCGCCTGCCCCGACGTGGCGGCCGCCGGCGGTGCCGCATGGCTGTGGGCGAGGGACAACGTGCCCACCCCGGCTGCCATGGTCGCCGTCGCGATGACGGCGGAAATCGTGAGGACATGTCGTTTGCTCGAGAGCATCGGGGGTCTCCTTGATCGGATGCACCCACGCTAGGAAGCCCGGTTGGGAGGGTGGTAGGCGCCGATCGAGCGTTCGTCACGGCTTTGGTAAGGAAACGGATAGGGCCGAGGTCGGCGAGTATGGTTGGCGCATGGGGCAGCGACCACAGCGGCTGCTGGTGATCGAGGACGATCCGGCAATCGCGCGGCTGCTGGAGGTCGAGCTGCTGGAGGCGGGCTACGGGGTGGAGCTGGCAGGCACCGGCTCCGAGGGTCTCGCCGCGATCGAGCGCGACGAGCCCGACATGGTCCTGCTCGACGTGCGCCTGCCCGACCTGGACGGGCTGAGCGTGTGCCGGGCGGCGCGCCGTTCCGGTCACAGGATGCCGATCCTGATGCTGACCGCGCTCGACCGGGTCGGCGACCGTGTCATCGGGCTCGATGCGGGCGCGGACGACTACCTCGCCAAGCCGTTCGCGGTGGAGGAGCTGCTGGCCCGGCTGCGTGCCCTGGCACGGCGGGCCGAAGGCACCGGCGGCCCACTCGAGGTCGGTTCGCTCAGGCTCGACCCGGACACACGCGAGGCCTCCGCCGACGGTCGTTCGCTCGAACTGACCGCCCGCGAGTTCGATCTGCTCGCGTTCCTGATGCAGGCGCCCGGCCGCGTCTTCACCCGGGAGCAGATCTACGAGGGCGTGTGGGGCTACAGCTACCTGGGCGACTCGAAGGTGATCGACTACTTCGTCGGCTCCCTCCGTCGCAAGCTTGGAGGCAACGTCGATGACTCCCCGATCCGGACGGTGCGCGGCGTCGGCTACACGGTCAAGCCGTGAGCTTCCGGCTGCGGCTGGCACTGCTGTTCGCCGGCACGATCACCGTGCTGGTCGTGGCCACGTGTGCCGCGACCTATCTGGTCGTGCGGTCGAACCTGCGCTCGGAGGCGCAGCGCGACGTCGCACGGCTTGCTCACTCGGCCGCCTCGGTGGAGGAGCCTCAGGAGCTTGCGCTCGATCGGCTGGCCGGCCCGGATGCCAGGGTGTGGGTCACGAATGCGTCCGGTTCCGTCGTGGCGAGCAGCCACGCAGCCGGGTCGGGCGAACGCACCGTCTCGGGCGTCGAGCAGGCGATCTCGCGCGCGCCAGCCGGTGCGACCTGGGCGAAGGTGGCACGGCCCGGCGGCGGCTATGCGATCGTGCTGCTGGACAACGCCCGGATCAACTCGAGCCTGTCCACGCTGCTTTCGACGCTGATCCTGGTGGGGCTCGTGGTCGTGCTCGCATCCGGCCTGCTCGGCGCGCTGCTCGCGCGCCAGGCGCTGGAGCCAGTCGATCGCATGCGGCGGGAGGCTGACGCCATCCCGGGCGACCATCTCGACCGCCGCATCGACGAGGGGCGGCACGACGAGCTGGGCCGGCTGGCCGCTGCCTTCAACCGGCTGCTCGCTCGCGCCCAGGCGGCGACCGAGCAGCAACGGCAGTTCGTCGCCGACGCGTCTCACGAGCTTCGCACGCCCGTCACAGCGCTGCAGGGGCACGCGCGCATCGTGGCCAGGGCCACCGAGCGGGGAGACCTCGAGCAGGCCCGCGAATCGGCGACCATCGTGGCCGACACGGGCGCCCGGATGGCACGGACGGTGACCGAGCTGCTTGCACTCGCTGAGGCCGACAGCGGCCACCGAGACCTCGAGCCGGTCAGGCTCGACGAGCTTGCAGGCGCTGTATGCGAGGAGCTGCGTACCGCCTTTCCCGAGCGGGTGGTGGAGGCGACGCTCGAGCCGGTCACGGTCGCCGGCGAGGCCGGACGGCTCCAGGAGCTGATACGGATCCTGCTCGACAACGCCGTGAAGTACAGCCCGGTTGACGCCTCCGTCCAGCTCGTCCTGCGATCGTCAGCCGACGGTGCGGTGGTCGAGGTGACCGACCACGGGCCTGGGCTCGCCGACGAGGATCGTGAGCATGCGTTCGAGCGGTTCTATCGCGGTGCCGCAGCACCGGGAACGGAGGGGAGCGGCCTGGGCCTCGCAATCGCCAGGGCGGTGGTGGAGCGCCACGCGGGCCGCATCACGCTGGGGGCGGCGCCCGGAGGCGGCACGGTCGTCAGGGTGGAGCTCCCCGCAGCGCAGGCCCCGCAGCACGGGAGCTGACTCGCTACGCCTGGTCGCCCTTGCGGTACTCGTCGAAGTAGGCCTGCCCGCCGTACATGTCGAGCCGTCCGCCGTCCCCACCGGAGGACGCGGGCGATGACCCGATCATCGTCGCGGTCACGTAGATGCCGAGCGCCGTCAGGCCCAGCGAGAGCAGTCCGAAGGCTGGGAGCAGCGCGATGCCGCCGCCGGCGGCCAGGTTCGACTGCAGGGTGGCGCGTAGCAGCAGAAAGGTACCGCCGAACACGATCAGCTTGCCGACCAGCGTCGCCATGAAGACGGTGCCGATGCTCGGCCGCACGCTCGACAGCGCCGGGAGCAGGACGAAGGCGAGCAGGGCGGCCACCGCGACGTTGACCAGCGTGTCAACGAGCAGCCATGTCGTCACGTTGCTGGCCAGCGTGCCGCCCTGCGCGTTCCCGAGCAGCAGCGGCAGCACCAGCAGCGCGTCGATGCGGCGCGCGACGAAGCCGCCCACGAAGCTGCTGATCAGCACGGTCACCCAGACGGGAAGCGTCACGGTCCAAGGATCGGCGAGCGGCGGGGCGTGCTTGAGGGCCTCAGCGCGCCTCGCCGACCGCGACCGGCTTCACCAACGACCAGTGATGGCCGACCGGGCATCGCTGCAGGCGCCAGACGCCAAGCCTGAGCGAGGTGATCGAGACGCCGGGAATCCAGGTCGTGTCGAAACGATGGCCCCGGCGACACTCGACGGCGACGCGTCCCGCCCAGCGGCCGGTTCGCCGCTTCAGGGCATAGGACTCTGCCGCCACGGCGACGGCCGCTGCGGCGAGGATCACCGCACGCTTCCTGCGCGACGGCCTCGTCATCCCGCCACCGTAGCAGCACCCTCGCAGAGCGCCGGAATCCGGCACACACCCTGCTATCGAGGTCTGGTACCGTGGCGGGACCGTCGAAGTCGAGGGAAGGGGTCGCCATGTCTGAGACGCTCACCGGGACGTGCCTCTGTGGCGGTGTGGAGTACGAAGTGACCGACCCGCAGGCGCTGGGCTACTGCCACTGCACCCGCTGTCAGCACTGGGTGGGCTCGAGCCTGGCCGGCGTGGTCGTGGCGAAGGAGAACTTCAAGTTCACCAAGGGACAGGACCTGGTCAAGACCTACACCAGCCACCTGGCGCCGCGGAACTTCTGCAGCAACTGCGGGTCGAGCCTGTACGACGACCTGGGCGATGTCTACTTCGTCGCCGCCGGTCTGATGCCGGATCTCGACATGGAGCCGAGCTTCCACCAGCTGACGGCATACAAGGCGAAGTGGCACCAGATCGGCGACGACGCACCGCAGTACGCCGAGCTGCCCGGCTGATACCGGCGGACCCCCGCCTTGGTGTGGTGTCCGGCCGTCCGGCCGTGCATGCTGTGAGTATGCGCATCCGCCTGCTGCTGCCCTGCCTCCTGATCCTTCTCGCGTCCGCATGCGGTGCGGCGGCCGGGCACTCACCGGCCGGCGGGCCCCGCGCTCCCGTCGCGGCGGCTTCGGTGTCCACGCCGCTCTGCGGCGCAGCCACGACCGCACCGATCACGCACGTCGTCCTGATCATGATGGAGAACACCTCCGCCGCCACGGCGAACGCGCTTCCCTACGTCACCCGCCTGCGCCACCACTGTGGGCTCGCGACCGACTACCACGCGGTCACGCACCCGAGCCTCGGAAACTACATCGCGCTCACCAGCGGGTCGATCCCGCGCTCGATCCGGGGCACCGACTGCTCCCCGAGCGCCACGTGCCGCAGCCTGCACGGAAGCATCTTCGGGCAGCTCGGCGATCGCTGGCGTGTCTATGCGCAGAGCATGCCGAGCCCGTGCTACACCGGCACCACCAGCCTGTACGCCGTGCGGCACACGGCTGCGCCCTACTACCCCGCGGTGCGCGCCGCCTGCCGGCACCAGCAGGTCCGGCTCCGGAACCTCCGCACCGCGCTCGCCGACGGTCGCCTGCACCGCTTCTCGCTCGTCGTCCCCAACGTCGTCGACGACATGCACAACGGCTGTGCCAGCTGTGGCAACGACTTCCTGAAGACCTGGATCGGCCGCATCCATGCCTCGCCGCAGTATCAGGACGGCTCGACGGTTGTGTTCGTTACCTGGGATGAGAACGACGGCACCTCCGGGAACCAGGTGTCGCTGCTGGCAATGTCGCCACGCACGCCCGCCGGCGCCCGGGTGACGGCCCGGCTGACGCACTACTCGCTGCTCCGCAGCATCGAGGCGCTGCTCGGCCTGCCCTATCTCGGCGCCGCGAAGACGGCACCCGGGGGCATCAACCGGGGCTTCGGGCTGCGCTAACCGGCGCCGCCGAAGCGCATCGTCACGCGCGTGCCCGTCTCGTCCGAATCGAGCTGCCACGACCGCGTCTTCGCCTTGATCAGGGGCAGTCCCAGGCCGAGCCCCGGTGTATCGCTCGGCTCGCCCGCGCCGATCCCACCGTCCGACACGACCACGACGACGCCCTCGTCATCCGTGCCGACCTCGAGCTCCACCTCGCCGGTGGCGTCGGGGTAGGCATGTCTGGCAACGTTCCCCACCGCCTCCGACACTGCAAGGGCGACATCTTCCAGCAGGCGCTCCTGCGTGTACCCGGCTTCGCGCAGCGCGGCCAGTGCCGTATGCCTGGCCTGCGGTACCGCGAACACCGTCGCCGGCAGGCGTTGCCGCAGGATCGTCATCACTTCGCGAGAGGATACCCTCCGCGCGAGAGGGCCCAGTATCATCACGACGATGGCAGAGATTCGTGTGATGCGCGACGGCTCCGTCGACGTCATCCAGCCAACCGGGGAGTACGACCTTTCCAACGTCGAGGAGTTGAACAAGGCGCTGCGCGCATCGCTCTCCGACGACACGTCCAGCTGCATGCTCGACCTCACCGACGTCGAGTTCATGGACTCCTCGGTGATCCACACGCTCGTGCGGTGGTGCAACGACGTGCAGCTGAGCGAGCGGGAGGCGCTCGCCATTGTCAGCGGCGGCGACAGCACGGTGGCGTCGCGCCTGCTCGACGCCGTCGGAATCCGCTCGCGCTTGCCCGTCTTCAGCACCCGTCAGAACGCGATGGTCGCTCTCGTCGAGGGCCAGCGCTCACGCCGGGAGCGCAGCCTCGAATGGCTGACCGACGCCGAGCTGCAGACGGCACGCGAGCAGGCGCAGCGGGCGTCGGACGAGGCCGGACGCCGGCTCGAGGACATCGACCGCGAACAGAAGCGGCGGTCCGAGAACGGCGGCTAGCCCGCGGGGCCCGCGCTGCTGTAGGGTGGCGCCGTCATGACGTTCTCCACCGTGTGCATCTCGCGTGACGTCGGGGCCGGCGGCGAGCAGGTCGGCCGTGCCGTCGCGGACTCGCTCGGCTTCCGGTACGTGGACGAGGACATCGTCCGGGCGGCCGCGGAGCGTGCCGGCGTCGACGTCGCGGACGTCTCGAGCGCCGAGCAGCGGCGCACCCTCGCTGGACGCGTGCTCGACCTCGTCGCCCAGGCGGGCGCACCCGAGGCGTACGCGTACGCGACGCCCGACATGGACGCGTACCGGCTCGCGGGCGCCGGCGACGGGATGATGGCCGTGATCCAGGAGGCGGTGCGCGAGACCGCCGACGCCGGCAGCGCGGTGATCGTGGCCCACGCCGCCTCGCACGTGCTCGCCGGGCGGCCGGACGTGCTGCGCGTGCTCGTCACCGGCTCGGCCGACGCGCGCCAGGCGCGGCTCACCGCCGATGTCGGCGAGGAGCAGGCCCGCTCGGCGATCCGCGAGGGCGAGAAGGCACGTGCCGACTACCTGCGCCGGTTCCACGACGTCAAGCAGGAGCTGCCGACGCACTACGACCTCGTGGTGAACACGGATCAGCTCGGCGTCGACGGCGCTGCCGCGGTCATCACCGGCGCAGCACGCGGCTAGCCAGATGGCCGACTGGCCCCGGGCGCCGAAGCGCCCGGGGCCAGTCGATTGCAGCTACGTCTGCTTGTTGACCCAGATGTCGCCGTGGGTCTGGGTGGAGTCGCCCTCACCCATCACGGCCACGGCCTTGCCGGCGGAGTTGATCGCCACCATGTCGTAGTCGCCGTATGGCATCCCGAACCCGGCCGCCGTCTTGTACGCCGCTCCGGTCGTCGCATCGGACACCTTCGCGTCGGCCGTCCACGTCGATCCGCCGTTGGTGGACTGTCGCTCCCACACGTTCCAGCCGCCGCCGCGCTTGTCCATCCAGGTGATGACGAGGGTTGATCCGCTGCCGGCCGCGGCCACCGACGTCGCGTCGGCACCCCCGGCGGAGGTCGTCATCTCGGCCGCCGCGCTCCAGGTTGCCCCGGAGTCGGTCGACCTGCGGACGTAGACCTTCCCGTTCGCGCCCACGCTGGTCGAGCCGCTGTAGAGCACGATCAGGTTGCCCGAGGCATCCGAGGCGACCGTGGTCACCGAGGAGGTCGCGAACGTCGCTCCGGTGTTGAGCGTGTCCACGACGGTGCGCGTCCAGCTGGAGCCCCCGTTCGTGGAACGGAACACCACGATCGGCACCGGGCCGGTGTTCTTGGTGCTGTTGCCCTTCTCCGGATACTCGGACGCGGACATCACGACCGTGCCGTTCGGCAGCACCGTGCCACCGTTCGGGTAGTAGTAGATGTACTGCTCGTTGGTGATCTGGAGCGGTGCCGACCAGCTGGCGCCGGCATTGTGGGATGACACGGACACGGTGTTGCCGTGCGAGGCCCACATCACGTAGATGTCCTGGCCGTTCGCCCCGGCCGTCATCCACGGCTTGTCCGCCCACGAGCCTCCGGAGATCTGCACGGGCGCAGTCCAGGTCGCGCCGTGGTCGGAGGACTTGGTGAACTCGATGTGGTTGCCCTGCATGAACGTCCCGTAGACCGCACCGTTGGAGGCGGTGGCCAGCGTGACGTCGTACTCACCCTTGCCACACGACGAGCAGAGCGGCTTTGCGGCTCCCCACGTCGTCCCGTTGTCGGCGGAGACGCGGTAATAGATGGACACGCCGTTCGACGCGTACTGCATCCAGGCGCTGTACACGTAGGTGCCGCTCGGATCCGCGGCCACGGCCGGCTCCCAGCCGTCGCCGATCGAGGGCACCGAGATCAGCGCCTCTCCCTGCCATCCGGTCGTCGCCGCTCTGACACCCACCTGCCCGGCCGCGAGCGCAAGCCCCACGAAGAGCGCGGCCACCGCGGCCGCGCGCGTCCACATGGATAGCCTCGACACTCCCCCTCCTTCAGCTCGAGATCTGGAGCGGCGAACGTATCGAGTGTGGCAAGAGTCCGTCAACCCGGCGGGGCCTATCAAAACGGGGCGACGGTCGTCCAAGCACGTGCCGGTGCGGTTCGACTACCATCGGCGCCCCCGACGAAAGGAACCGGAGCTCATGCGACGCAGCAGGTGTGTGGTTCTCGCCATTCCTCTCCTGGCACTCCTTGCCTCGGCCTGCGGCGGAGGCTCGTCCAGCAGCAGCGGGGGCGGAGGCTCGTCCAGCAGCTCCGGCGGCGGGCACTACGGCGGCACCTTGACGCTGCTCGCGAACAGCAACTGGGGCACGGACGATCCGGCGAAGAACTACACGCTGCAGGGGTGGCAGCTCCTGCGGCTGACGCACGACGGCCTCGTGCAGTTCCGCGCGGCGGGCGGATCCGCGGGCACAGAGCTCCTGCCCGATCTCGCGACATCCATCCCGAAGCCCACCGACGGGGGCAAGACCTACGCCTTCACGCTGCGGCCGGGCATCAAGTACTCGGACGGCACGCCGCTCAAGGCGAGCGACTTCGTCACGGTGTTCAAGCGCCAGTTCACGGTTCCCGGGCCCGCGAACGGGTTCTACGAGAACCTGATCGGCGGGGCTGCCTGCCTCAAGAGCCCGTCCTCGTGCGACCTCAGCAAGGGGGTCGTCACGAACGACCAGGCCGGCACGGTCACGTTCCACCTGACCGCTCCCGATCCCGAGTTCCTCGACAAGCTGACGCTGCCGTTCGCGTTCGCGGTGCCGGCGAACACGCCGCTGAAGGACACCGGCAACAACCCGCCGCCCGGAACCGGCGCCTACATGTGGAAGTCGTACGACCCGCAGCACGAGGCGGTGCTCATCCGCAACCCGTACTTCAAGGTATGGAACGCGGACGTGCAGCCCAAGGGCTTCCCCGATGAGATCGACTACAAGTTCGGCCTGAGCGTCGAGGCGGAGGTCACCCAGGTCGAGAACGGGCAGGCCGACTGGCTGTACGACCCGCCGCCGGCCGACCGCCTGAACGAGCTCAGCACGCAGTACGCCAGCCAGGTGCACGTCAACCCCCTGACCGCCGAGTACTACTTCGCGCTGAACGTCAACATTCCGCCGTTCAACAACCCGCAGGCGCGCCAGGCGATCAACTTCGCGGCCGACCGCAACGCCTACGTGAAGATCTTCGGCGGCCCGTCGCTGGCCGTTCCCACATGCCAGGTGCTGCCGCCGAACTTCCCCGGCTATCAGCCGTACTGCCCGTACACCACCAGCCCGGGCGACGGCAAGTGGCACGGCCCCGACCTGACGAAGGCCAAGCAGCTGGTGCAGCAGTCGGGGACGAAAGGCGCCAAGGTGGCGGTCGTCGGCACCACCGACGAGGTCGGCAAGGCGATCACCGAGCAGATGGTCTCCGACCTGAACGCGATCGGCTACAACGCCAGTGCGAAGCTACTGTCCGGCGGCATCCAGTACGGCTACATCCAGAACTCCGACAACAACGTGCAGGTCGGCTACAGCCAGTGGTACCAGGACTATCCGGCGGCTTCCGACTTCCTGAACGTGCTGTTCGGCTGTGGCGGGTTCCACCCGCACAGCGACGCCAGCCCGAACATCTCCGGCTTCTGCGACAAGAGCATCCAGGCGCAGATGGATGCCGCGCTGACGCAGGGCGTGACCGATCCGACCGGTGCCAACCAGGCCTGGGCCAAGATCGACCAGGAGGTCACCGATCAGGCGCCGATGGTCGAGCTGTTCAACCCGAAGCTGATCGACTTCGTCTCGAAGCGGGTCTCCGGCTATCAGTTCAGCCCGCAGTGGTACATGCTGATCTCGCAGCTGTCGGTGAAGTAGCCCTTGGCAGTCTCCCAGATCGCCTCTGAGGAGCTCGAGCCGTCCGGGGAGCTGCGGCCAGAAGTCGCGGGCCGCAGCCCCTGGGCGCTCGCCGGCAGACGGCTCGTACGCAACAGGATCGCAATGGTGTCGCTGGGCGTGTTCCTCGTGATCGTCGCGATCTCGTTCGCGGCGCCGCTCTACGCCCGCGACATCGCCCACACGAACCCGTTCGATAGCAACCTGAACGGCACGACGGTGATCAACGGGCACCGCACCCCGGTGATGCAGCAGGGCGGCGGCGTCCTCAAGCTGGGCGAGACGCCGATCGGCCCGACCTGGCAGCGGAACTTCTTCCTGGGCGCCGACAACCAGGGCCGCGACGTGATGGCGCGCGTGCTCTACGGCGGCCGCAGCTCGCTGCTGATTGGCATCGGCTCCGCCGTCATCGCCTGCATCATCGCCACCATCATCGGGGTGATCGCGGGCTTCTTCGGCGGCATGGTGGACGGTGTGCTGTCGCGGATCATGGACGTGATCTGGGCGTTCCCCGTCTACCTGCTCGCCATCTCGATCTCGACCGTGCTGCTGACGGCTCCGAACGGCCTCGCGGTCGGGCCGGTGCATATCCAGGCGAACAGCCTGTGGCTCCCGACATGGATCATCGCCGTGATCTACGTGCCGTACGTGGCCCGGCCGGTGCGCGGCGCCGTCCTGTCGGTGCGCGAGAAGGAGTTCATCGAGGCGGCCACCGCCATGGGCGCCTCGAACATGCGGATCATGTTCAGCGAGATCCTGCCAAACGTGATCAGCGCCGTGATCGTGCTGCTGCCGCTGATGATTGCGACCACGATCCTCACCGAGTCGGCCCTGTCATACCTCTCGATCGGGGTGCAGCCGCCCAACGCGAGCTGGGGCACGGTGATCGACGACGGCCAGCAGCTGCTCTACACGAGGCCGATGGTGGCGATCGCGCCGGGCATCCTGATCGTGCTGACCGTGCTCGCGCTGAACGTGCTCGGCGACGGCGTCCGCGACGCGCTCGACCCGCGCGCCAAGGTCAGGATCCGGGACTAGTGGGCACGTTCATCGCGCGACGGCTGGTTGGCACGGTGGCGGTGCTGTTCGCCATCACCGTGCTCGTGTTCGTCATCTTCTTCCTCACGCCGGGAGTCGATCCGGCGCGGCGCCTGGCCGGGCGCAACCCGAACCCCGAGACGATCGCCCTGATCCGCCACCAGTACGCGCTCGACCGGCCGCTCCCGATCCAGTACCTGATCCTGATGAAGAAGATGTTCATCAGCCGCGACCTGGCCTCGTACTCCAACCAGGGGGCGAAGGTGGTTCCGGAGGTGATCGCGGCGACGCCCGTGACGCTGTCGCTCGTGTTCGGAGCGGCGGTGATCTGGATCGTCGTCTCGATCGCGATGGGGCTCGCCGCGGCGGTGCTGCGGGGCACAGTCTTCGATCCGCTGCTGATGATCATCGCACTGATCGGCATCTCCATGCCCGTCTTCTGGCTGGGCGAGATGGCGAACCTGATCACGCAGAACCGGTTCCACCACAGCGTCCTGTTCAGCTGGGTGCCGCCGCTCGGCTACACCCCGCTCACACAGGATCCGTGGATGTGGTTCAAGCAGATGCTCATTCCCTGGATCACGCTGTCGGTGCTCTACATCGGCTTCTACGCGCGGGTGCTGCGCGCGAGCATCATCGAGACCGAGAACGAGGACTACATCCGCACGGCGCGGGCGAAGGGCATCTCGGAGCGGCGCGTGCTGCTGCGCCACTCGCTGCGCACGTCGATGGTCACGTTCGTCAGCCTGCTCGGGCTGGATTTCGGGGCGCTCGTCGGCGGCGGCGCGCTCCTGACCGAGGTCGTGTTCGGCCTCCCCGGCGTCGGCCTGCTCACCTACCAGTCCCTCAACAACCTCGATCTGCCGGTGATCATGGTGACGGTCGTCTACGGCGCGTTCTTCATCGTGCTCTGCAACACGGCGGTCGACATCGCCTACGCCTGGCTCGACCCGAGGGTGCGGCCGACATGACAGAGCCGCTGCTCGAGGTCCGCGACCTCAGCGTCAGCTTCCGCACCGAGGACGGCGTGGTGCAGGCGGTGGACGGCGTCTCGTTCACGGTCATGCCCGGCGAGGTGCTCGGGATCGTGGGTGAGTCCGGCTCGGGGAAGAGCGTCAGCATGATGACGGTGATGCGGCTGATCAACGACCCGAACGCCCGCTTCCAGGGAGAGGTGCTCTATAAGGGCCGCGACCTGATGACGCTGACCAAGGAGCAGATGCAGGAGGTGCGCGGGGCCGAGATCGCGATGATCTTCCAGGACCCGATGACCTCGCTGAACCCGGTCTACACCGTCGGCTGGCAGATCGAGGAGCAGCTGAGCGCCCACGAGCAGGTGGCGGGGGCGGCCGCGCGGCGCCGCGCCATCGACCTGCTGTCCGCCGTCGGCATCCCGCAGCCGCAGCTGCGGATCGACGACTACCCCCACCAGTTCTCCGGCGGCATGCGGCAGCGCGTGATGATCGCGATGGCGCTCTCGTGCAACCCCGACCTGCTGATCGCCGACGAGCCGACCACCGCGCTCGACGTCACCATCCAGGCGCAGATCCTCGAGCTGCTGAAGCGGCTCAAGGCCGACTTCGGCTCGGCGGTCGTCCTGATCACCCACGACATGGGCGTGGTCGCCGACATCGCCGACACGATCAACGTGATGTACGCCGGCGAGATCGTCGAGCGCGGGAGCAAGCGTGAGCTGTTCGCGAACCCGCAGCACCCCTACACGTGGGGCCTGCTCGGCTCGATCCCGCGGCTCGACCGGCCGAAGCCGCGCCGGCTGGTGGCGATCCAGGGGCAGCCGCCGTCGATGGTGAACCCGCCGCCCGGCTGCCGGTTTGCCCCCCGCTGCGCCCACCGCTTCGCGGCCTGCGACCGACACCCGACGCTCGAGCCGCGCGCGGGCGAGGCCCACCTCGACCGCTGCTGGCTGAGCGCGGAGGAGAAGAGCGCGCGCCGCGCAGCCGCGATCGATCCGGCGCTCTCGGAGCCGGCATGACGGTCGAGCCGCCGCAGGAGCTGCTGCAGGTCAGCGATCTGGTCAAGCACTTCCCGATCAAGAAGGGGACGCTTGTGCAGCGCCAGGTCGCCGCGGTGCACGCCGTCGACGGGGTCAGCTTCGGCGTGCGCGCCGGCGAGACGCTGGGGCTGGTCGGCGAGAGCGGCTGCGGCAAGTCGACGCTCGGCCGCTGCGTGCTGCGGCTGTACCCGCTCACGAGCGGCACCGTCGAGTTCGACGGGCGCGACATCTCGTCGCTCGACCGCTCGCAGCTGCGGCCGGTGCGCCGGGAGATGCAGATGGTGTTCCAGGACCCCTACGCCTCACTCAACCCGCGCAAGCGCATCGGGCAGGTGATCGGGGACCCGCTGCGGATCCACAAGATGGGCGACAAGGCGGAGATCCGGCGGCGGGTGCAGGAGCTGCTCGAGGTGGTCGGCCTCAACCCGGAACACGTCAACCGGTTCCCGCACGAGTTCTCCGGCGGGCAGCGCCAGCGGATCGGCGTGGCACGCGCGCTGGCGCTGAACCCGCGGCTGATCGTCGCCGACGAGCCGGTCTCGGCGCTCGACGTGTCGATCCAGGCGCAGGTCGTCAACCTGCTCGACGACCTGCAGGACGAGTTCCGGCTGACCTACGTGTTCATCGCCCACGACCTGTCCGTCGTGCGGCACGTGTCCGACCGGATCGCGGTCATGTACCTCGGCAAGATCGTCGAGATCTCGCCGGCCGAGGAGCTGTACCGCCGTCCCGTGCACCCCTACACCGAGGCGCTGCTCTCGGCGATCCCGATCCCGGATCCGGAGCTGGCGGAGCGGCGCGAGCGGATCGTGCTGCAGGGAGACGTGCCGAGCCCCGTCGACCCGCCGTCGGGCTGCCGGTTTCACCCGCGCTGCCGGTACGCGACCGAGATCTGCAGCCGCGAGGAGCCGCCGCTGGTCCCGCACGGGTCGAGGGGTGGGCTCGAGCACGTGGCCGCCTGCCACCACCCCCTGAACGTGGGTGCGCGCCACAGCGACCCGGTGGCCGGCGAGGTCGCCGACGGAGGCGGGCAAACCGCCGGCGCCGCTCCCGCGTAGGGGGAGCGATGGCCCTCGACACCCAGCTCTCCGAGCTGTCCCTGCTCGACTGGCGGCGCCGGATCTTCGCGCTCTACGCGGAGATCCGCGACGCAGAGCCGGAGGGCGGATGGCGGCGCTGGCGAGCCGAGCGCGACCTGCTGTTCTCGGAGCATCCACAGTCGCCGCTGGCCGCCGACGACCGGGCCGCGTTCGACGGGGTGCCGTATTTCGCGTACGAGCCCTCCTTCCGGGTGCAAGCGGAGGTGATCCCGGTGGCAGAGGAGACGATCGAGCTGTCGACGAGCACCGGGGAGCCGATCCGGTTCCGGCGGTTCGCCGACGCCGCCTTCGCGCTCCACGACGCGTCGTGCACGCTCCCCCTCTACTGGCTCGAGGGCTACGGCGGCGGCGTGTTCCTGCCGTTCGCCGACGCGACCAGCGGACGCGCGACGTACGGCGGAGGGAGATACCTGCTCGACACGGTCAAGGGCGCGGATCTCGGCATGGCGGGAGAGCGCCTCGTGCTCGACTTCAACTTCGCGTACAACCCATCGTGCGCCTACGCGGATCATTGGACGTGCCCGCTTCCGCCCCGCGCCAGCCGGCTGGAGCTACCGGTGGAGGCCGGTGAGCGCGTGACCCGGATTCCGTGACGCGCCTCACCGGCTGGGGGTGGAAGTGGACAGAGATGTGATGAACCCGTAAAGTCCTCGCAGCCTGGGGCGGGCATGGCCCCGGTGAACAGCTCGGCTCCTGGAGGCATATCGTGGGGAAGACGTTCCGAACAGCAGTGCTCGCACTGCTCGTCGCCGCGGCGACATCGGCGCAGGCAGGCGCCGCCGGCATCGCACCGACCTATCTGCGAACGATCGGCCATCCCAGCCACGCCATGATGTACCCATCGGGTCTCGATGTTGACCCGTCGGGCAACGCGTACATCGCCGACACCGGGAACGACCAGGTGCTCGCGCTGCGGCCGGACGGGTCGCGGATGTGGCGGGTGGGCGTGCGCGGCACCAAGGCCCCGGGACGGTTCAGCAATCCCCGCGACATCGCCTACATCGCCGGAAAGCTGTACGTGGCCGACACGGGATTCAATCGGGTGGACGTGCTCAACGCCTCCAACGGCTCCGGGGTGACCGCGTGGGGCACGCACTTCACCTCGGCGATCGGCATCAGCAGGGGCAACCAGCCGAACGGCACCCCCGTCGTCCTCGTGACGGACGACCAACAGAACGCCGTGTTCGAGTTCACGACCGGCGGCGCGCTGATCCGCAAGATCCAGCTGCCGCTCGGAACCGGTGCGGGGGACTTCAACATGCCGCGCGACGCGGCGACGGATTCGGCCGGCAACATCTACATCGCCGACTACGCGAACGACCGCGTGGTGAAGCTCACCCCGACCGGCGGGTGGCTCATGAGCTGGGGCTCGCACGGCTCCGCCAACGGGCAGTTCCTGCGCCCCTACGGGGTGGCCGTCGATGCGTCCAACCGCGTCTACGTCGCCGACTCCGACAACGAGCGCATCCAGAAGTTCACGACGACCGGCGGCTACCTGCAGACCTACGGCTCGAAGGGCACGGGCAACGGGCAGTTCCAGCAGCTGCGCCGGGTGGCCGTCGGCTCCGGCACCGCACCGATGGTGTACGGGGCGGACCTGTGGGACGACCACGTCGACCGGTTCACGCAGGCCGGGGCCTTCTCCAAGCGCTACGGCAGCGGACAGGCGCCCGTCGGCGGCTTCAACGAACCGTCCGGCATCGCGGTCGACACGAACACCTTCGTCGCGGACACCGTCAACCAGCGCATGGAGAAGTTCACGAGCGCGACCGGCGCCTTCAACATGACGTGGGGGGACCGCGGCTGGGGCGCTAACGACCTGTCCGGGTTCAACTGGCCCCGCGACGTCGCGATCAACCAGACGTCCGGCACCGTCTGGGTGGCCGACACCAAGAACAACCGCGTGACGCAGTTCACCCGCAACGGCACCGCCACAGGGAAGACGTTCGGCGTCGCCGGGAGCGCGGTGGGCGACCTGCACTGGCCGTGGGCGGTCGCGTCCAGCGGCGGGAACGTGGTCGTGGCGGACACCTGGAACAGCCGTGTCCAGCTGTGGGATACCTCACGCCTGACGCCGGCCTGGACGCAGACCGGGTTCAGCTTCCCCAAGGACGTGGCCGTCCAGGGGGCCGTCGTCTACGTGGCCGACACGAACGACAACCGGGTGGTCGAGCTGAATGCGTCGAACGGCGCCGTCCTGAAGACGATCGGCGGGATCCCCGACCCCGAGGGGATCGCGGTCACCCCGGCGGGCACGATGTGGGTGGCCGAGGCCGGGCAGAACCGGCTGGTCGAGATCTCGGCGGCGGGCCTGGTGCTGCAGACGTTCGGCAGCATGGGGTCGGCGCACGGGCAGTTCTTCCACCCGACCCATCTCGAGATCTACGCCGGAGCGCTGTACGTCACGGACTCGTGGAATGACCGCATCGAGGTGTTCAAGCTGAACGACCTGTAGGGCGCCGTGCCGCAAGGCACGGCGGCGCGCGGGTGGGAGGAGTTCGACCCTACGACGTGGTGGCGAGGACGGCGACGCTTCCAGCCGGCTACTCGATGGACGGCTCGAGCTTCGTCGAGTTCGGGCCCGACGGCCGGCGGTACGCGAGCGACAACAGCCGCCACGTCTCCGCGTTCACGATCACCGGCTGAGCGAGCGCTACACCCGCCGCCGCGCGGGTCGATAACGGGCGAAGGTGCCCCGTGAGCAGGAAGGACCTCACCCAACTGGCGCTGAGCATCCTCGCTCGGCTGCCGACCGACTCGGCCGAGGCGTTCTCGAGCGACGGCGGCGTCGTGCCGCTGCGCATCCTGCCTGAGAGCGGGAGGCAGTACGTCGTGGCCGAGGTGCCGCGGCTACGGGTGCGGGACGGGCTCGACCTGCTGCTGCGCACGAACGATCCTGAGGGCGGCGGGCACGACATCTCGATGACGGTGGCCGACCTGAGGCAGCAGGCCGACCTGCTGTCGCGGGTGCATCTCAGGGTGCTCGACGTGCAGCGCCGGCACGGCGTGCGGGTGACGCCACGGGCACGACTTGAGGAGACGGCGACCGTGCACGTGCTCGGAGCACGTGCGATCGCGCAGGACGAGGAGCTCGAGGTGCGGCTGGCCGACCTGTCGGCGTCAGGCGTGGCATTCATCAGCGACCTGACGTTCCACGTCGGCGACCGGGTGGCGATGCTCGCGCGCATCTCAGGGCGCGGCCTGCGGCTGCAGGCGCGGGTGCTCCAGACGTCGGCGCTGGACGAGGAGCAGCAGCGGGTGGGCTGCGAGATCCTGCAGATCTCCGACGGTGACAGGCGGCGGATCGCGGAGCTGACCACGCGGGCGCCCGACACCGGCTCGCCCGAGCAGCGGCTCCGACCGACCGGCTGAGGACCAGGCAGCTCGCCCGCGGTGCCTGTAACGGCCGCCGTGACGCCCCACGCCAATTATTGGAGACCAAGTCGTTCCGGTTGGGCGTGACCGGTGCGGCACTGGTTTGGGGCGACTCGTTGCGAACGCGTGCTGACGGGCTCCCCGTTACGCTGTCGCGCTCATGGCCTCCGAAGCCCCGCTTGCCGACGCCGTCGACCGGTTCCTCGCGGACCCCGGCACCACCTTCACCGTCCCCGGTCACAAGCGCGCCGCGGACCTCGCCGACCCGCTCCTGCTCCACGACCTCCCGCTCGTCTCCGGCGCCGATGACTCGCGCATGGGCGGCGACATCCTCGGCCGCGCAGAGCGGCTCGCCGCGCAGCTCTGGGGCGGCGACCTCTGCCGCTTCTCCGTCGCCGGCTCCACCCACGGCAACCAGGCCCTCGCTCTTGCCGCCGCCCGGCCCGGAGACCGCGTGCTCGTAGCCCGCACGCTGCACAAGTCCCTGTTCGGCGGGCTGGTGCTCGCCGGGCTCGACCCTGTGTGGGTGTCGCCGAGGGTCGATCCGGAGAGCGGCCTTGCAACCGGCGTGCCCGTCGAGGCCGTCCGGGATGCGCTGGCCGCCGAGCCCGGCATCCGCGCCGTGTTCCTCGTCGAGCCGAGCTACGTCGGAATGCTCTCCAACGTCGAGGAGATCGCGGCGCTCGCGCACGACGCCGGCGTACCGCTGATCATCGACCAGGCCTGGGGCGCCCACCTCGGCTTCCACCCCGCCCTGCCGCCACACGCCCTCGCCCGCGGCGCCGATGCCATGGTCACGTCCACGCACAAGAACCTGACCGCGTTCACGCAGGGGTCGATCGTCGTTGCACGCTCGGGACTGCTCGACCTCGCCCGCGTCGATGAGGCGTTCGAGCTGCTTCACACCACCAGCCCGGCCGCAGCCATCCTCGCCTCGAGTGACCGCGCCCGCCAGCTGATGCAGGACCGCGGTTCCGAACTGCTCGAGCGCACGATCGAGCTCGTCGCCGGCGCGCGCCGGCGCCTGCGGCGGATCGACGGCCTGCACGTCTCGGAGGCGTCCGACCCAACGAAGCTCGTGCTGGGCCTGGCCGGCACGGGCGCGGACGGCTTCCAGGTCGAGGCCGACCTGCTGGCCGACGGGGTGCGCCTCGAGATGGCCGACCGCGACACGCTCGTCCCGATCGTGACCATCGCCGACACCGCGACCACCGTCGACACGCTGGTCGGCTCGATCGAGCGCTCGCTGGCCGCCCGGCGCGCGGCGCCTCGGGCGATCGCCGCCTCGAGCGTCTGGTCGCTGCAGGCGATCACCGCGCTCAGCCCCCGCGATGCCTTCTTCGCGCCGCGCGAGCGGATCCCGGCGGCGCGCGCGGTCGGCCGCATCGCCGCCGAGACGGCCGCCCCCTACCCGCCCGGCATCCCCGCACTCGCGCCCGGCGAACTGGTCACGGAGGATGTCCTCACCGCGCTCCGCCGCGAGGCCGCGGCGGGAACCCGCGTGGCGTACTGCTCAGATCCGACGCTCGACACGCTGCTCGTCGTCGCTGAAGCGGTCTAGTCCGGAAACCTGAAGAGGAAATCGGCTTTATCCGATTCGCAAATCGGCCGAGGATGATCCTGCGCCGGCCGTTGAGAGATCTGAAACCTCCTGCGGGGGAAACCGGCGCACTCCACGGACAGTCGAGCCGTCTGAAACAACCAGGCGGCTCGACGTTTCTTCAGGAACGGGATTCTCCCGCGCCGGCAGCCCGCCAGGCGTTGAACTCCTCGGCCGCCTCCTCGATCCCCTCCATCGAGCCGGGCCGGAGCGCAGCCCGCACGTGGGCCGCGAACCGCTGAGGAGCGTCCTCGTCGACCTGCTTCACCCGCTCCCCGCCCGGCACCGTCAGCAGCGCCTTCGCAGCGGCGGCGCGCGCGGCGAACGTGGCGGCCGTCAGCCCGCGCACCGCGTACTCCCCCGCCACTCCGTGGTGCTTGCGCGCGTACATCGCCCGGCTGCGCTCCATCTGAGCGATCCGCCGCTCTGGCAACCCGCCGGTCGTCGCGTTCTCGAAGTGGACGAGCGAGGCGTACGGAAAGTACGCCGTCGCGTACCCGGCCTCGCGCATCCGCAGGCACAGATCCGGATCCTCGGAGTAGATGAACAGCCGCTCGTCGAACCCGCCAACCGCACGCAGCGCCGGCAGGCGCGCGAGGATGGCCGCGCCGCAGACCCAGTCCACCCGCACGATGTGGTCGGGTTGGGACTGGATCCACCCACGCCGCTGCAGCGTCAGCGCCGTCAGCGCCACGCGAGCCGGGGTCGGGAACCGGAACGCCGAGGGCTGCTGGGTGCCGTCGGGGTTGAGGATCTTCGGCCCGCACGCGCCGACGTCGGGGTTCTGATCCATGAACCGGCGCATGCGGTCGAGCATTCCCTCGTGCAGCAGCGTGTCCTCGTTCAGGATCAGGACGAACCGGCCCTTCGCACGCGCGATCGCCTGGTTGTGGTTGGCGCCGAATCCGTGCCGCCGGTCGCGCTCGACGATCTCGATGTCGGGAAACGCCTCGCGCACGGCCGCTGCGCTTCCGTCGGTGGATGCGTTGTCCACGACGATCGTCTGCAGCACCGTCTCGCGGGCCGCCCCCTCCAGCGACCGCAGGCAGTCCAGCAGCAGCTCGCGGTTGTTCGTGTTGACCAGCGAGATGGTGATGTCGGGCGCGGAGCTCACCGGGTGAGGCCGGCGGCCTCGAGCTGGCCGGCCGCGGCGTCGACCGAGTCGGTCGCCTGCTGCGTGGCCACCCAGCCGAGCAGCTCCTGCATCCCGTCGGCGAACGCCACAGTCGGCTCGAACCCGAGCGTCTCACGCGCCAGCGAGATGTCCGCGACGCAGTGGCGGATGTCGCCCGCGCGGAACTTGTTCACGATCTCCGGCTGCAGATGCTCCTTGCCGAGGCCCCGCGCGAGCTCGGTGGCGACGTCCAGCACCGAGCGCGAGACGCCGGTGCCGAGGTTGACGGCGCGGTAGTCGGCCCCGCCGGTCTCGAGCGCCGCGACGCAGCCGGCCGCGATGTCCGAGACGTGCACGAAGTCGCGGCTCTGCAGGCCGTCCTCGAACACCAGCGGCCGCTTATCGTTCAGCAGCCGGCCACCGAAGATGGCAGCCACGCCGGTGTACGGGTTGGACAGCGCCTGGCGGTCGCCGTAAACGTTGAAGAAGCGCATGGCCACCGTCGGCAGCCGGTGGGCGCGGCCGATCGCAAGGAACATCTCCTCGTGGTCGCGCTTGTTGACCGCGTAGATGGACATCGGCTGCACCGGCTTGTCCTCGCCGGTCGGCAGCGGCTCGAGCACCCGGCCGCACTCCGGGCAGTGCAGCTCCCAGTCGCGCGCATCCAGCTGCTCGTCGCTCCGCACCTGCGGGGCCAGCAACCCGTGCTGCTCGCAGCGGTAGCGGCCCTCGCCGTAGATCGACATCGAGGAGGCCACCAGCACCCGCTGCAGCTGGTCGCGGCGCTTGACGATCTCCTCCAGCACGACCGCCCCGCCGATGGCGTTGATCGACGTGTAGCGCTCGATCTCGTACATCGACTGGCCGACGCCGACGGCTGCGGCGAAGTGGACGACGTGATCCACGCCGTCCAGCGCGTCGGCCACGGCGCGGTGGTCGCGCACGTCGCCGACGACCAGCTCCACCTGGTCGTCCAGGTACGCGGGCCGCTGGCTGCCCGGGTGCACCTGCGGGTCGAGGTTGTCGAGCGCCCGCACCTCGTGGCCCCGGGCGAGCAGGGCGTCGGCGAGGTGCGAGCCGATGAAGCCGGCGCCGCCGGTGATCAGGACTCGCATGTGCGACATGCTACCGGGCGCGCATTCAGGTGGCGTTCAGTCGTGATTGACCACATACCGCACCATGCGCCGGCCGTAGGCCTCCACATCGCCGTCCGGCGCCATGCCGATCTTCTGCATCACCCGCACCGACGGCGCGTTCTCCGGATACGCGAGGGCGATCACCCGAGGGAGGCCGAGCTGCGCGAAGGCGAGGTCCAGGCAGGCACGGCCGACCTCCGTGGCGATGCCCCGGCCCCACGCGTCCCGCTGCAGCTCGTAGACCACCTCGACGTCCGGCCCCTCGAAATCCTCGAGCACGAGCCCGGCGACGCCCACCACCTCGTCCGTCTCGCGCTCGGTCACGGCCCACAGCGAGAAGCCATGCTGCTCCTGGTGGCCGATCAGGCGTCCCACGCCGGCTGCGGTCTGCTCGGGCGTGCGCGCGCGGCCGTCGGCGCCGACGTAGCGCATGGCCTCCGGATCGCCGTAGAGCCGCTGCAGCGGCTCCGCATCCTCCGGCACGAGCAGCCGCAGATCGAACCGCTCGGTCGCGGTGACCAGGTCGCCCGGCATCAGCCGCGCCCGTGATCGTCGACGGCGCTGAACGGCCAGTCCTGCACCAGCCAGCCGCTCACGGCTTCCCACAGCGGGCCGTCCAACTCCGCCCGCGTGGCGCGCACCCACAGGGACACCTGGGCGTCGCGGTCGTCGCGCTTCGAGGGATAGATGTAGACGCAGCCGATCACCTGGCGGCTGTCCGGATCGAGCACGGTGTAGGTGAATCCGGTCCGCGCGGCGAAATCGCGGGCGTGCCGCTCGAGGTCGGCGCGGTTCTCGTCGCTCGTCATCTCGCGGGGCCAGGAGCCGGTCGTGAAGCCCGGCGTGGCGCGGATGTGCTCCATGCTCGACGCCCAGGCGTCGTGGTCGGACTCATTGTGCTGCGGGCCGAGCGGCTCGAGCACGAACCGGTCGGTGGCGAGGCCCGTTGGAGGGTCGAAGCCCTCGGGGATGAAGGATGTGCCTGTCATGGGGCGATGCTAGCTACGATCGCGTCATGGACGACTGCATCTTCTGCCGGATCGTGGCCGGCGACCTGCCCTCCACGCGCATCCACGAAGACGACCGCTCGATCGTGATCATGGACATCTACCCCGCCACGCGCGGCCATGCGCTCGTCATCCCCCGAGCCCATGCCCGCGACATCACGGACATCCCCGACGACGACCTCGCGCACTGCGCGGCCGTCGCCAAGCAGATTGCCGGGCGCGCCGTCTCCGGCCTCGGCGCGCAGGGCGTCACGATCATGCAGTCGAACGGCGCCGCGGCCTGGCAGACCGTCTTCCACTACCACGTGCACGTCATCCCGCGCTATGACGGCGACCCGCTGGTGCTGCCCTGGAAGCCGGAGGCGGCTGACCCCGACGACGTCGCTGATATAAGCAACGCTTATTTTTCACATTAGCGATTCTTGGGTACGATGGGCCAGATGAGCGAGCTCCCCGGCAGCACCGATGTGCTGGTGGTCGGCAGCGGCGGCGCCGGCCTGGCCGCTGCATGGGCGGCGTCGCGGGCCGGAGCGCGCGTCACGGTGGTCACGAAGGGCTCGCCCGCGTCGTGCAACACCGGAAAGGCGCAAGGCGGCATCCAGGCCGCCGTCGGCGGCGACGACTCACCCGAGCAGCACGCCCAGGACGTCTACCGCTCGTCGCACGAGACGGCCGACATGGAGCTGGTCTCGGTGCTGACCGGCGAGGCGCCGGACGCGGTGGCGTGGCTGGAGGCGATCGGCGTCGAGTTCTCGAGGGAGGGCGACGGCTACCGCCTCGCGCGCTGCGGCGGGGCGACGGCCCGGCGGCTGCTGCAGGTCGGCGACCGCACGGGCCACGCGATTGCCCATGCGCTCCGCGGCGCGCTCGCGGCCGAGGGCATCGAGATCCACGGCCACACGCCGCTGGTGGCGCTCGACCGGCCGAACGGCCACTTCCGCGCGACGGTCGAGCAGGACGGCGAGCGGAGCTCGATCGACGCCGGCGCAATCGTGCTGGCGGCCGGCGGCCGCTGCTACGCCGAGGCGCAACGCCGCGGCGTGCTGACGACGAACCAGCCCGGCGCCACGGGTGAGGTCGCCCGCCTCGCGGAGGATCTGGGCGCCGAGACCCGCGACAAGGATTCGCTGCAGCACCACCCCAACGGCGGCGCGTGGCCGCCTCCGCTCCAGGGATACTCGATCCCCGAGACGACGCGCAGCTACGGCGCGCTGCTCGTGAACGCCGAGGGCGAGCGTTTCGTCGACGAGCTGGCACCGCGGGACACGGTGGCGGACGCGATCGTGCGGGAGTGCGAGGAGGGCCGCGGGCTGACGACGCCGGACGGCCGCCCGGCGGTGCTGCTTGACACCACCCGCATCGACCCGGACGTGGCCGACCAGGTGCTGCCCTACATGCTGCGGCGCTACCGGCACGCCGGAGTCGACCCGCTCACCGAGCCGATCCTCACCTACCCCGTGCTTCACTACCAGAACGGCGGGCTGGTGATCGACCGCGACGGCCGCACCACCGTCGAGGGCCTGTACGCCGCCGGCGAGATCACCGGCGGGGTGCACGGCCGCAACCGCATGATGGGCAACTCGCTGCTCGACTGCACCGTATTCGGACGCCGCGCCGGGCGCGCGGCCGCACACGCCGCACGCTGAAGGGACTTCCGATGGCCATCGACATCACAACCGATCTGCAGCAGACCGTCGAGGACGCATCGGCGCACCTCTACGTCTGGGCGCTGAAGGACATCCCCCAGGACCTGCGCGACGCCCTTCGGGATGCGATGGAGCGCGAGACCCACAAGGTCGGCAAGCGCATCCTCGAGACCATCAACACCAACGTGTCGGTGGCCGACGAGACCAAGAACCTGGTCTGCCAGGACACGGGGCTGGCCGTCTACTACGTCCGGCTGGGCGAGCACTTCCCGCTGCATCCGGCCCGCATCGAGCAGGCGCTGCGCGAGGGGACGCGCCGGGCGACGCTCGAGCATCCGCTGCGGTCGAACACCGTCCACACGCTCACGCGAGTCGCCACCGGAGACAACACCGGACACCGGATCCCGCACATCCACTGGGAGTTCGTGCCCGACTGGGACGGCCTCGACGTGAAGTGCATCCCGAAGGGGTCGGGCTCCGAGAACATGAGCTTCCTGAAGATGCTCGTGCCTGCCGACGGCGTCGCGGCGATCAAGCGGTTCGTGCTGGACTCGATCGTCGGCGCCGGCGGCAAACCCTGCCCGCCCGGCATCGTCGGCGTGGGCATCGGTGGGTCGGCCGACCTCGCGATGCACCTGGCGAAGGAGGCGATCGCCCGGCCGGTCGACGACGTCAACCCGGACCCGGACGTGGCCCAGCTCGAGCGCGAGCTGTTCGAGCTGCTGAACGAGACCGGCATCGGCCCGATGGGGCTCGGCGGCGACACGACCGTGCTGTCGGTGCATATCGAGCAGGCCCACACGCACATCACGCTGAACCCCGTCGCCGTGAACTACCAGTGCTGGGCCGCCCGCCGCGCGAGCGCCCACATCCACGCCGACGGCACTGTCGACTACGACCGCGAAGCCTGAGGCGGAGAGCGGAAATGGCACACCACGAGATCACCTTCCCCACCGACGAGGCGTCCGTCCGCAAGCTCCACGCCGGCGACACCGTCACCATCCAGGGCCACATCATCGGCATCCGCGACGCGACGCAGATCCGCATCTTCGACCGCGGCCAGCCACCGCCCATGTCGCTCGAGGGCGCGGCGCTGCTGCACACCGCGCCGAACGTCCGCAAGCTCGGCGAGGGCCGCTACGAGCCGATGTGCATCGGCACCACCACCAGCGCCCGCATGAGCCGCTTCACCGAGGGCCTCATCCGCGACCACCATGCGCGCGCGATCATCGGCAAGGGCGGCCTGCTGCCCGAGGCGCTCGAGCCGCTGCGCGAGCACGGCGGCGTCTACCTCGCGATCGTTGGCGGGGCGGCTGCCCTCGAGACGACGCAGATCGAGGAGATCGAGCAGGTCGAGTGGGAGGACCTGATGCCGGAGTGCCTCTGGAAGTTCCGAGTGCGGGACTTCGGCCCCCTGATCGTCGGCATGGACACCCACGGCGAGTCGCTGTACGAGAACGTCCAGGTCGAGGCGCGCAAGCGGCTCGAAGAAACCATCTACTCGAGGTTGTAAGCCATGGTCGAAGAGTTCCTGGGACTCCCGCTGCGCCCCTCGAAGCCGCGCGAGCGCGGCCTCACCCACGTGATCGACAAGGGCATGACGCTGGCCGAGGTGAACGGGCTGTTCGAGACAGCCGGCGAGTACGTCGACATCGTCAAGCTGGGCTGGGGCACCTCCTACGTGACGCAGAACCTGACCGAGAAGGTGAAGCTCTACCGCTCGTTCGACACGCCCGTGATGTGCGGCGGCACCCTGCTCGAGGCGGCCGTCGCCCGCGGCAAGGTGGACGAGTTCAAGCGCTGGAGCAAGGGCCACGGCTTCACGCACGTCGAGGTCAGCGACGGCACGCTGCGGATGGAGCGGGAGAGCAAGCAGGAGCTGATCGGCGCGCTGACCGAGGACTTCGTGGTGCTGTCGGAGGTGGGGTCGAAGGATCAGGACGCGATCTACGCGCCCTACCAGTGGGTGGCGTGGATCCGCGAGGAGCTGGAGGCGGGCGCCTGGAAGGTGATCACCGAGGCCCGGGAGACCGGCACGGCCGGCATCTTCCGCGGCACCGGCGAGGTGCGAAGCGGCCTGATCGACGAGATCGTCCACGAGATCCCGCTCGACCAGCTGCTGTTCGAGGCCCCGCAGAAGGAGCAGCAGGCCTGGTTCATCCGCCACCTCGGGCCCGAGGTCAACCTCGGCAACATCCCGCCGGACGAGGTGATCCCGCTCGAGACCCTTCGCCTCGGCCTGCGCTCGGACACCATGCCGCATCTGCTGCTGCGCGACATCCCCACCGCCACGTGAGCACGATCCTCCCCATCAGCCCGGCCGAGGCCGAGAGCCTCGCGAACGACCTCGAGGACAGGAGCGCCGAGGACGTGCTTCGCGTCGCGGTGGAGCTGTTCCACCCGCGGCTGGTGCTGACGTGTTCCTGGCAGAAGCAGAGCTCCGTGCTCGTCCACATGCTGTCCGAGATCGAGCCGGACGTGCGCGTGGTCGAGTTCGACACGGGCCTGCTCTTTCGCGAGACCTACGAGACCCGCCGCAAGCTGATCGAGCGCTACCCGGTCCGGTTCGAGCGGATCGAGCCGGAGCTGTCGGTCGAGGAGCAGGCGGCCGTGCACGGAGACAGGCTGTGGGAGCGCGATCCGGACGCCTGCTGCGGGATGCGCAAGGTCGCGCCGCTGCGCCAGGCGCTCGAGGGTATGGACGCCTGGATCACGGGTATTCGGCGGGACCAGTCGACAACTCGCGAAAATGCCCGCAAAATCGAGATAGATGAGCGCCGCGGCGTGGTGAAGGTGCAGCCGCTGGTGGACTGGACGAACCGCGACGTATGGCGCTACATCTGGAGGCACGGCATCCCCTACAACCCGTTGCACGACCACGGATTCCCGTCGATCGGCTGCGTCCCCTGCACCAGTGCGGTGGAGGAGGGCGCGGACGAGCGGACCGGCCGCTGGAGAGGCACGGGCAAGGTGGAGTGCGGCCTCCACGGAAGCTGAGGCGCTACAAAGCGCCAGAAGGTACTACTGCGAAAGGATCTCCACAAGTGCCACAGGAAAACCATGGATTCACCCTCTGGTTCACCGGACTGTCCGGTGCCGGCAAGAGCACGATCGCCGAGATCGTCGGCCCCGAGCTCGAGCGGCGCGGCATCCTCGTCGACCACCTCGACGGCGACGTCGTCCGCACGAACCTGAGCAAGGGCCTCGGGTTCTCGCGTGAGGACCGCGACACCAACATCCTCCGCATCGGCTTCGTCTCCAAGCTGCTCACGCGGCACGGCGCCGGCGTGATCGTGGCCGCGATCTCGCCGTATGCCGAGACGCGCGACGCCGTGCGCGAGATGATCGGCGCCCGCTTCGTCGAGGTGTACGTGGCCACGTCCCTGGACGAGTGCGCGCGGCGCGACGTCAAGGGCCTGTACGCGAAGGCGTTCGCCGGCGAGATCAAGGAGTTCACGGGCGTCTCCGATCCCTACGAGCCGCCGAGCGACCCCGAGATCGTGGTCGAGACCGAGGGCCGCACGCCGGAGCAGTCGGCGCAGGTCGTGATCGAGCGCCTCGAGGAGCTCGGGTTCCTGGCGCGCGAGGCCGAGGAGGCCGTCGCCTGATGGTGGACGCCACGACGACGAAGGCCGGGAAGGGCGTCATCGCGCCCCACGGCGGTGAGCTGATCGACCGCACGGTGACCGGCGACGAAGCCTCCTCGCTGGCGGAGCAAGCCGCCTCGCTGCCCCGTGTGCGGATGAGCGAGAAGCAGACCGCCGACCTCGACATGATCGCCTCGGGCGCGCTGTCCCCGCTCACCGGGTTCATGACCCGGGCGGACTACGACGCATCGGTCGAGTCGATGCACCTGGCCAACGGCCTGCCATGGGCGCTCCCCGTGACGCTGTCGGTGCCCGAGGCCCCGAGCGGCGACCGCGTGGCGCTCGAGAGCGCTGAGGGCGAGCTGCTCGCCGTGCTGGATGTCGAGGAGGTCTACACCGTCGACCGCGAGAACGAGGCGGCCAAGACCTATCGCACCACCGAGGACGCGCACCCCGGCGTGGCGCAGATCTACGCCGAGGGGCCGACCCTGGTGGGCGGCCCGGTGACGGTCTTCAAGCGACCCGATCCGGCGTTCCCGTCGCACCACCTCGACCCGAAGGAGACGCGGGCAGCGTTCGCCGAGCGTGGCTGGTCGCGGGTTGTCGGCTTCCAGACCCGGAACCCGGTGCACCGGGCGCACGAGTACATCCAGAAGTGCGCGCTGGAGACCGTCGACGGCCTGCTGCTGCACCCGCTGGTCGGCAAGACCAAGGGCGACGACATCCCGGCCGACGTGCGGATGCGCTGCTACCAGGTGCTGCTCGAGAAGTACTACCCGGCCGACCGCACGCTGCTCAGCGTGTTCCCGGCCGCGATGCGCTACGCCGGCCCTCGCGAGGCGGTCTGGCACGCGATCTGCCGCAAGAACTACGGCTGCTCGCACTTCATCGTCGGGCGCGACCACGCCGGCGTGGGGTCGTACTACGGCACGTACGACGCGCATCACATCTTCGACGAGTTCCAGTCGCACGAGCTCGACATCGAGCCGATGTTCTTCGACCACACGTTCTTCTGCAGGACGTGCGGCAACATGGCCTCCAACAAGACGTGCCCGCACGATGCGGACCACCATGTCTTCCTCTCGGGCACCAAGGTGCGCGAGATGCTCGGCAACGGCGAGGTGCCGCCGGTCGAGTTCTCCCGCCCGGAGGTCGCCCAGGTGCTGATCGAGGCCTACCGCCAGCAGTAGCCGGTTGTGCGCGAGGGGTCGGGCCGTCCGGTCCGGCCCCTCGTTTGGGTTCTGCACCAGGCGGCTGGCACCGGGTCCCCGGTTCCTGTTTCCGCATCCACCGTGGCGGGAATCTGGCAACTTGGGGTTGCATTCTCCACTAAATCGCTTAGACTAGTCGGACTAGGCGTGAATTGCGTTCTACGGGAGGGCACTAGGGCATGGACATCAACGCGGGAATGATCGCAGCCGGGCTCGCCGTCGGCATTCTGGTGGGCTTGACGGGGATGGGGGCCGGGTCGCTGATGACGCCGATCCTGATCTCCGTGTTCGGGATCCCGCCGACCACGGCCGTCGGCAGCGACCTGATCTACGCAGCGATCACAAAGGTGTTCGGCGCGGCCCGGCATCACCAGCTCAAGAACGTGAACCGCGAGCTGGGCCTGTGGATGGGCGCCGGCAGCGTTCCCGCGGCGATCCTCGGCGTGTTCACCCTCTACGAGATCTTTCCGCGCATCGGGGTCGACGTGAACACCGTGCTGCTCGACCTGATCGGCGGCATCCTCGTCCTGGTGGCGATCGTCGTCGCAGCCCGCACGTTCATCACGATTCCCGGCATCTGGGACGCCGGCCGGCTGCCCACCGACGGTGAGCTCACCGGCTATCACAAGACCCTCGCCGTTGCCATCGGCGTCGTCTTCGGCTTCATCCTCGGCCTCACCTCGGTCGGATCCGGCGTGTTCTTCGGCATCGCTCTGGTCACCCTCTTCCCGCTCAGCGCCCGCCGCGTCGTCGGCACCGACCTGTTCCACGCGATGCTCGTCACGATCGCTGCGGGTCTCGCCACGATCGCGTTCGGCACGCCGAACTTCAGCGTCGTCGCCTCGATCCTGATCGGCTCCATCCCCGGCATCCTGATCGGGTCGCACTTCACGCACCGGGCGCCGGAGCGGCTGCTGCGCGGCGGCATCGCCATCGTGCTCGGCGCTTCCGGCCTGAAGACGCTCGATGCCGCTCCGATGTGGTACGTCGTCGGTGCGGTCGTGGTGGTCGCCATCGGCGCCCTCTACCTCACCCGCGGCGCGCGGGTGCAGGCGGCGGCGCAGCGGTCTCCGGCCGCCTAGCGGCGTGGTATTCGCTCACGGCGCGCCTACAATCGGCGCGCCGTGAGCCATCACCGAGCCGCGACCGCGCTCCTGCTGGTCATCATCGCCGCGAGCGCCGCGGCCTTCCTTCGCGCGGAGCAGCTCAAGCTGCGCCACTCGCCGGTGGCGCATCCTCACGTACGGTCATACTTCTCGCCCGGGTGCCAGGACCCCGGCTGCCGCGCGGTTGCCCGCATGCACTTCACGCTGCGCGAGGCGCAGCATCTGCAGCTGGCGATCGTGCGAACGGACGGCAGCCTCGTGCGCACGCTCGCCGACCACCCGTTTCCCAAGGGCCGCGTCAGGGTGGTCTGGGACGGCACGGACAGCTCGGGCGCCGTCGTCTCGGACGGCATCTATCACCTTCGAGTCAGCCTCGGCAACGGACGTGAGGTGACCATCCCCGACCCGATCGTGGTCGACACCCAGCCGCCCCAGGTCACCATCGGCAAGGTGCACATCGGCACCGCCGTGGTCTCCGTCCACTACACGCGGTCGGGCGGGCCGCTGCATGCGGAGCTCTACGTCTACCGGCACGGAGCGCTGCTCGTGCACAAGCGGCGCGTGATCCCGCGGGTCGCCCACTTCCGGATCGACGCGGTCGGCCCGGGCGCGGCCACGATCGAGATCGTGGCGGTCGACCAGGCCGGCAACCGCACCCCGAACCCGCCGCAGGTGACGGTGACCCTGCCGTGAGCGGCACCGCGCTCGGCTCGATCATCGCCGCTGCCGGTCTGGCCGGGCTGCTGATCTCGACCGACCGACGCGTCCGGGCGGCCGCGTTTGCGGCCTGGGCCGCCGGCGGCGCGATCCTGGCGGGAGACCTGCTGCACTCCCCGGTCGCCAAGATCCGGGTCGACGCGACCAACCGGCCGGCGCTGGCGGCGGTCGGGCTCGCGGGCGGGCTGATCGCCCTCGCCGCGGGCGCGATGATCGCCCACCGCTACACGACACTCACCCTGCTGGCGGTGGTCGCGGCGGCCCCGGCGCGGATACCGCTGCACGCCGGCGGCGAGCAGGCCAACCTGCTGGTGCCGCTCTACGCCGTCGTGCTGGCGATGGCCGCAGCTGCCGCCTACGAGCTGGTGACGGGAAGCGAGCGGCCCCCCGCGCTTGGCCCGGTCGGCTGGGCAGCCGCCGCGCTGATCGGCTGGGGCGCACTATCGCTGCTCTGGACCGCGGACGGGCGGCAGGGAGCCGTGGAGATGCTCTTCTTCTACCTGCCGTTCGGGTTCCTGCTGGCCCGCCTGGCCGCGATCCGTCCGACCGAGCGCCAGCTGCGGTGGATGCTCGGCGTCCAGGTGGCACTGGGGCTGCTCTTCGCAGCCGTGGCGTTCTGGCAGCACCACAGCAAGCACCTGTTCTGGAACCACAAGATCATGGTCGGCAACGAGTACGGCGCGTTCTTCCGGGTCAACTCGCTGTTCTACGACGCGAGCATCTACGGGCGGTTCATGGCCGTGACCATCGTGCTCCTGCTGGGCGTGATGGTCTACCGGCGGATCACCGTCCCGCTCCTGCTCCTGGTCGCCGTGCTGTTCGCGGGCCAGTACCTCGCCTACTCGCAGTCGAGCCTGCTCGCGCTCGCGGCCGGCGCGGCGTTCCTCGGCGCCACCATCTGGCCCCGCCGCCTGGTGATCGCGCTCGCCGTGGTGGTCGTGCTGGTGGGCGCGGCCGGCCTGGTCGTCTCATCGCACGGCAGCTCGACGCGCCAGGTGACCAGCGGACGCTCCCGGCTGGTCGAGGACGGCTGGCGCGTGATCCGCCACCACCCGCTCGATGGCGCCGGGCTGGGCGGGTTCGCCCGCGCCGCGCTGGCCGGAACCGCGCACCCGGGACGCACGAAGACCGCCGCCTCCCACACGACGCCGCTGACGGTGCTCGCCGAGCTCGGGCCGATCGGCCTGGCGGCGTACCTGGCGCTTATCGCCTCGATCGCATGGGCGGCGCTCCGGGCGGGACCGGATCGGGATCTGCGGCTGGTGCTCGCCGCTGCGCTCGCCGCGGTGCTCGCGAGCTCGCTGTTCTACAACGCGTACTTCGAGGATCCGGCCTCGTGGATCCTCACGGCGCTGATCGCCGCCCTGGCGTTTCTCCAGGCCCGGCCCACCACGGGACCGGCGGGGTCACATGCCCCCGCCGCACCCTGACGCCCTCCGTGCGCAGCAGCTCCGCCTGCTCACGCTCCCACCCCGGCGCCAGCCGCCCGGCCGCATTGACCACGCGATGGGCCGGCACGGCGCCGCCCGACCGCGCCAGCGCCCCGCCGACGGCACGCGCCGCCTCCGGCCGGCCCAGCCAGTCGGCGATTCGCCCGTAGCTCGCCACCGACCCCGGCGGGATGCTTCGGACGAGCGCGGCGACCTCGTGCTCGAACGGGGTCGTAGCCTCGACGACGCGGAATCCTGCGGGGATCTCCACGACGCGATGGTAGAGACCGCGATGACGCGCCGCGCCGGCGCACGACCCTAGACTGCGACGGATGAGCGACCGCACGCTCGACCGGATCCTGCTCTTCACCCTGTTCGTCCAGACGCTGGAGAAGATCCAGTGGCAGGCCGGCGGGCTGCAGCTCCTGATCACGAACATCACGTGCACCGCCTTCGTGGCGGCCTGGGTGGTCGCGCGGCTCCAGCGCCGCGACGATTCAATGCCACACGTCTGTGCAACGCTGGCCGGGTTCATGCTGGCCTTCTTCGCCGTTTACCTGGCCGGCTACTTCGACCTCGCGACCAAGGCGGATCTCTCGTTCTGGGCAAAGGGCGTCGCCACCTGGCTCGTGCACTTCGCCTTCCTCGTGGCCGCCACCGCCCACATCCTGCGCCGCGGCGCGGGCCTGTTCGACCGCGCGCTGCGGTGGTTCATCTACGGGATCGTGGTGAACGCGGCCTATGGGGCGCTGCAGCTGATCCTCGTGGTCGGAGCGGGGATCAACCTCGACCGGCTGGTCGTCGCGCCGCTCACGGCCGGGCAGGGCAAGTCCAACGGGATCAATGTCTACGGGCAGATCGGCGGCTCGCAGAACATCTACCGCATCAACGCGCTCACGGGTGACCCGAACCACCTCGGCGTGATGCTGTGCGTGCCGCTCCTGCTGCTGCTGCCGATCTACCTCAGCGACCGTAAGGCGAACCGCAGGCTGGGGTTCCTGCTCGCGTTCCTCTTCATCGTGCAGACGCTGACGCTGTCCCGCAGCGCGGCCCTCGGCGACATCGTCGGCCTCTGCGTGCTCGCGCCGACGATCCTGCCTCGGTTACCGCGGCTGCGCACCCTGGCGATCGCGGCGGCCGTGCCGCTGGCGCTGTTCGCCGTGCTCTACGCGTCGTCCAGCTTCGTGCGCACCGTGATCGCCTCGCGCACGAACGTCCAGGGGCACGGCGTGCAGACGCACTTCGAGTTCTACTCGCTCGTCGAGCCCGCGTTGATGCCGCACCCGCTGTTCGGCCGCGGCTACAACACCTTCGCCGTCTTCTACCAGTTCCTGACCGGCAAGGTGGACTTCGGGCCGCACAGCTTCTGGGTGGCGACGCTGGTGGAGACGGGCGTGGTCGGGCTCGCGCTGTACCTCGTGTTCCTCGGCTGGATCATCGCCAACGTCCTTCTCATGCGGCGCGCCGAGGATCCGTACCGGCAGCTGCTCGGCGCCGGGCTGGCCGCAGCCGTGATCGGCACCGTGGCCGCCAACTTCTTCTACCTGACCATGGGCTTCGAATACTTCTACGTGGTGCTCCTGCTGGTCGTGACCGGCGCGGCGCTGTTCGCGCCGGCCCGGGCGCGAAGCCGCGCAGGGACGCTGCAACCGTCGCCGGCATCGTGAGACGACGCAGGCTGATCATCGTGGCCCTCGGCCTGTTCGCGCTGGTCTGCGCCGGCGTCGCCGTGGCCTACGTGCTGGTCACGCGGCCGGCGGGCGACATCCACAACGGCGCGAGCTCGCCGTTCACGAGCACGCCCGAGCCGCCGGCGTCGTCGCAGCCGCCGACCACCTCGACGCAGAAGGTGCCGGACTACGGACCGCCCTGGCCGATGTACGGGCTGAATCCTTCGCACAACCGCGACGCCTCGGCGCAAACCGGCGTGCACCCGCCGTACGTGACGCTTTGGCGCCGGTCGGCGCACGGCATCCTCGAGTACCCGCCGTCCTACGAGGACGGCGTCCTCTACGCGGCATCGGACGCCGGGATCGTGTGGGCCCAGTCGCTGCAGGGAAAGCAGCTGTGGCTGCGCGACTTCCACAAGGTGCTGAACCAGCCGGCGGTATACAAGGGGCTCGTCTACTTCGGCGCGTATGACCACAACATCTACGCGCTCGACGCGAAGACCGGCCACACCGTCTGGAAGCGGGGCATCGGCTCGGTGATGGAGTCGCCGCCGACGGTCGCCTTCGGAAAGGTGTTCATGGGCGCGCTGGACGGGACGGTGCGCGCGCTGGACGCGAAGACAGGCCGGGTGCTGTGGACGTTCCATGCGTCCGGAGCGGTCAAGAGCTCGATCTCGCTCGCCCACGGATACCTCTTCTTCGGCGACTACTCCGGCGCGATGTACTGCATCGGCGTCAACGGGCACCAGCGGTGGAAGACCGGCACCAACGGCCTCTCCTCGGGCTTCCGCTCCGGCACGTTCTACTCGACCCCGAACGTGCGCTACGGGCGCGTCTACATCGGGAACACGGACGGCAAGCTCTACTCGTTCGTGGCGTCAACAGGGCGCATCGCCTGGTCGCACTCGATGGACGGATGGGTCTACGGCAGCCCCGCGGTGTGGAACGGGCTGGTGTTCGAGTCGAGCTACAACGGCCTGTTCCAGGCGCTCGACGCGCGCACCGGGAACGTACGGTGGTCGGCGCACCTCCCCTACCAGACGACCTCGTCGCCGACCATCATCGGGAAGTACGTCTACGTGTCCGCGCACGGGCGGGGCCAGTACATGGGCAACACGTGGGCCTTCGATCCGCAGACCGGAAAGCAGGTGTGGCACTTCCCCGACGGCTGGTACTCGACGGTGGTCACGGCCGGTCCGAACCGGCTCGTCATCGCAGCGCCGCGGTACGTGTACCTGCTGCGCACGAAGGGCTGATCCCGTGTCCCGGCCGTTCTTCATCGTCGCCTGCGACCGCTCGGGCACGACGATGCTGCGGCTGATCCTCGACCGCAGCCCGGACGTGGCGATCCCGACGGAGTCGATGATCGTGGTCGACATGGCCGCGCTGCGGCGCCGCTTCGGCGGGCTCGACACGGACGAGCAGTTCGACCGGCTGGCCGCGACGGTATGGCGGCATCCGAAGGTGCGCGAGTGGCACCTGGAAGGGCGGCCGCCGCGGCGCGAGGGGCGGAGCGGCGCCGAGGCCTACCGCGCGGCGCTGGAGGCGCCCTACCTGGCGTACGCGCAGCAGCACGGCAAGCCGGGGTGGGGCGACAAGACGCCGTACTACGTCGAGCACCTGGCCGAGGTGCGGCGTGTGTTCCCCGAGGCCCGGATCGTCAACCTGGTGCGCGATGGCCGCGACGTGGCGCTGTCGCTGCTGCGGGTGCCGTTCGGCCCCGCGAACGTGTGGGCGGGGGCGCACCAGTGGCGGGATGCGGTACGAGCGGTCGACCGCGACGCGGCGTGGCTCGGGGACGACCTGCTGACGGTGCGCTACGAGCAGCTCGTGGCCGATCCGGCCGCGGTCGTGCCGGAGATCTGCAGGTTCCTCGAGATCACCTATGAGCCGGGCATGCTGGCGGTGGAGGAGACGCCGCCCGACCGGATCGCGGTCGGGCAGGAGGCGTGGTTCACGGAGCTCTACACGGGCATCACGGCCGCGTCGGTCGGCAAGTGGCGGCGCGAGATGCGGCCGTCGGACGTGGCGCTGTTCGAGTCGATCGCCGGGGCGGAGCTCGAGCGGCACGGATACGAGACGGGCCTCGGGAGCACTCCGCCCCGGATCCCGGACGCCGCCTGGCAGGCGCACAACTGGGCGGTGAAGGGATGGCACTTCACGGTGCTGCACGTCTGGCGCGAGCGCGGCCGCGAGGTGCCGTACCTGATCCGGCGCCGGCTGGGACGCTAGACCGCTAGGTAAGGCGCGAGCCGGCTGCCTTGTCCCAGGTGGCCGGGACGCCGTGGCGCACGTACCCGGTGAGCGCGATGACGGTGGCCAGCGTGACCAGCAGGTAGTAGTGGAGCACCCGCAGCACCCGGAACCGCCCGCGCACGGCGATCGAGAGCAGCGCCATCGCAAGGCCCACCAGCTGCGCCACCAGCACCGCCGCGTAGAACCACCCGTGCGTCGCCAGCAGGATGCTCGTCACCAGCAGGACGATGTGCAGCGGCCCACTCCAGTACCGCAAGAGCCGGTGCGAGACCAGCTCCAACCAGTAGGTGAGCCCCAGCCTGCGGATCCCGAACATGCGCCCGCGGAACAGCATCAGCCAGGCATGCTCGAACATGCGCACCTTGCGGCGGAACTCGTCCTCGATGTCGGTCGTCATGCTCTCGGTGCCGCGCGCCTGCGGCTCGTAGACCGCCCGGTAGCCGTTCTGCACCATCAGGTAGGGGAACGACATGTCGTGCCCGAAGCGGGGATCGACTTCGCGGTAGGCCGCTCTCCGCACGGCGTAGATCGCGCCGTTCGACCCGGTGATCGAGTGCAGCCGCGACTCCCGCTCGCGCAGCCACATCTCGTAGCGCCAGTAGAGGCCCTCCTGGTTGGTGCCGCCGCTCGGGTTGATCAGGCGCACGTAGCCGCAGACCATGCCCACCCGCGGGTCTGCGAAGTCCTGCACCAGCCGGCGCACCGCGTCGCGATCCCAGCGCACGTTCGCGTCGCCGAATGTGACGATCTCGCCGGTCGTCTCGCGCACCGCCCGGTCCTGGGCGGCCACCTTGCCGCCGCGGTCGCAGACGATCAGCCGCACCCCCCGGTCCGCGTAGCGGCGGACGATCTCGTGGGTGCGGTCGGTGGAGGCATCCGACGTGACCACGATCTCGAGCAGCTCGCGTGGATAGTCGAGCTCGAGCGCGTTCTCGAGCTTCGACTCGATCACCTGCTCCTCGTTGTAGGCCGGAATGATCAGGCTGACGGTCGGCAGGACGTCCGCCTTCGCGACCGGCCAGGGCCGGAGCCGCGCCCAGGCGGCGACTGCCGCCGGGTAGGCGAGGTGCGTCCAGACGAGCGCAGCAAGCGAGGCCCAGAACAGGATCTGGAGAAGGAGAGTCACCGGCTCGAGTATAGGGTCACGACCCCGCGGGAGCCGTCGCCGGACGCCGGTAGGCCGGGAAGAAGGGCTCGTCCGCGGGGGCTCCGGCGGCCGCCGACAGCCGCTCGTAAGCCTCCGGGTCGTGGATGGCGGCCCCGACGTAGTACGGCCGCCGTCCGGGCCCGAAGGAGCTCTTGAACGCCTGCAGCGCGTCCCCGTCGCGCAGGCCGCCGCCGAGGTTGAGCACCGCCAGACCGGCATCGCGGGCGACGCGCATAGCCTCGTAGATGACGAGGTTCGCCGCCGCCGTTCGCCTGCCCTCGTCGGTCGACGCGGCGAGGAAGTAGTGCATCGCTCCGGCGCCCTGCAGGAACAGCGCGGCGGCGGGGCCGGCGTCGAGCATCAGCAGCCCGTCGCCGAGGCCGTCCAACGCCTCGAAGTAGTCGAGGCCGAAGTGGTAGCTGGGGTCGGCATCCAGCGCCCGCATCGCGTCGGAGTAGAGCCGCCAGAACCGTTCGAGGTCGCGGCTCGGCTCCGCCTCGAGGCCGCTGCGGATCGCCTTGCGGAGCTTGTTGCGCGCCTGCGGCACCATGCGCCGGATCAGCTCCTCGTCGTCGGCCTCGACATCGAGCACCACCATGTCCTGGACGTGCGTCAGCCGGACGTCGTCACCCGCCCCCTCCTGGTTGCCGCGCACCGGGTGGAAGCGCACGAACTCCGAGACCACCCCGCGGTCGGCGCATGCCGTACAGAAGGCCGCGCGCCAGTCACCGGCGCCCCACGGGCCGCCGAACCCGTAGGCGGTGGTGACGTCCACACGGCCGTCCGGCAGCGGCCGAACGAGGAACGGGTACAGCACGCCGTCGTGCGCGAAGGCGGCCGGCTCGCCGTCCTGCCCGAGCGCCGCCGCGCGCAGGAAGGCGGGCTCGAAGTACGGGTCGCCGTCCCCCTCCGCGCGCCACCGTTCCGCATACTCGTCGAGCGACAGCCAGCTCACGCAGGCGCACCATCGGGCGGCACGTCCTCCACCCACTCCTCGGTCTCGTTCTCAGCGTCGAAGCCGTGGCGGAAGATCACGACCGGCACGGTGCGCAGGAGCAGGCGGAGATCGCCGAGCAGGGTGATGCGGCGGACGTACTCCTGGTCGAGGGCGATCATCTGCGAGCGGCGCAGCGTGTTTCGCCCGGAAACACCGGGCAGGTGGCTGAGACCGGGCCGCACCGCCAGGGTCGGCTCGTAGTGGCTGCGGTACCGCGCGATCAGCTCCGGCGGCTTCGGCCGTGGCCCGACCAGCGACATGTCGCCCTTGATCACGTTCCAGAGCTGCGGCAGCTCGTCGAGCGACGTCGCGCGCAGCCACTTGCCGAGCGGCGTGATACGCGGGTCGTTGCGCTCGAACCAGAGGCCCTGACCCTGGTTGGCGGCGCCGCGGATCATCGTGCGGAACTTGTAGATGGTGAACTCGCGGCCGTCGCGGCCCACGCGCTGCTGCGTGAAGATGATCGGGCGGCCCTGGGTGCGCCAGAGGGCGGCCGCAACCGCGCCCATCACCGGCGCCGTGACGACGGCCATCACTCCCGCACCGGCGATGTCGAGTGCCCGCTTGCCTCCTCGTTCGTAGAGCCCCATCGCGTCCGGGATTCTAGGAACTCGAGCCGCCGAGCAGCTCCCGGTAGAGCGCGATGTGCATGCGCGCCGACGCGGGCCACGTGAGCGTGTCGCGGGCGAGCAGCGCGCCGCGCCGGGCGGCGGCCAGGGCGTCGGGGTCGTCGAGCAGCTCGCGCACCGCCTCAGCCATCGCCTCGACATCTCCGGCCGGGACGACGCGACCCGCCTCGAACCGGCGGACGTTCTCGCCGAGGCCGCCGACGTCGTAGGCGACCGCGGGGACGCCGGCTCCGAGGGCGCGGAGCAGCGTGCCTGACTGGTCGAGGCCTGGCTTGTAGGGAAAGATGGCGAGGGTGGCATCGCCGTAGGCGCGATCGACCTCCGACTGCGGCAGGTAGCCGAGGCGCCACTCGGCGAGGTCGCCGGCCTGGCGCTGGTAGCCCGCGACCGGCTCCATCGGGTCGCCGGCGACCAGCAGGCGGGCGCCCTCGACGAGGCGGGTGACCTCGATCGCGTCGTCGACGCCCTTGTACGGGCGGATCAGTCCGAAGCAGAGCAGCGTGCGGCCGTCGTCGGTGCGCGGCGGGTCGCTGCGGATGATGGGGTGCGGGATGACGCGGAGCTTGTGCTCGGGGATGCCCTGCGCCGCCAGCGCCTGCCTCCCGGACTCGGAGTGGGCGACGACGCGCTGGAAGCGGGCGTAGAGCTCGCGCCACATGCGGGTCTTCCCCGCGGTGCGGCGCTGGGTGTGGTCGTGCGCGGTGTAGACGAGAGGAGCGCGGCTGTGGAGGAGGTACCGGTCGAGCTCGGGGATCGAGAGCCACTGCACGTGCACGACGTCCGCGCGCGTGGCCGCCAGCTGCAGCATGCCGAAGGGGTGCTCGGCGACCTTGACCGGCACGCGCAGCCGCGAGCGGCCGAAGACGCGGGCGGAGACCGGGTAGAAGAGCAGGCTGCGCCGGTACCCCTCCGGCTCTGGCATGGCGGCGAAGCGGAAGCGGGTGGTGACCAGCTCGACGTCCTCACCCTCGGCGGCAAGTGCGGTGCAGAGGTGGTGGTCGTAGTCCGGGCCGCCGAACCCCGGGGGGTTCGCAATGACAATGCGCATCGGAGCAGGCTATCGAGGGCGCAGACGCCGGGGAGCCACACCGCGCGGTGCGGTTAACCCCATGGCCGGCGCGGTGCGTGTCGGGGACGATGTCGGCATGGAGAGCATCACCGACATCCACGATCTGATCATCGTCGGGAGCGGCGGCGCCGTCGTCGAGGCGTCCACCGTTGCCCGGCTGCATGGACTTCACCCGATGGTGGTGCCCATGATCCCGACCCGCGTCGACCTGCTCCACCGCCCGCTGCGCGTGTGGGACGGCGAGCGTGAGCTGCGCGGGCGTGCGGTCGTGATCGCCACCGACAACGGCCCCCTTCCGGCCGTCTACCGCGACTGGCTGGCGCATGACAGGCACGGACGTCTGGTCACGGCGGAGAACTCGACGCGAACCAACGTCGAGGGAGTCTTCGCCGCGGGCCGTCAGGCCGCTGCCGAGGCGCTGCAGTGGCTCGGCAGCTCTGAGGTGCCAGAGCCGGTCGCAGCTTGAGCTGCCACGCCGGAGGGCGGGCCTCCTCCCTCCCACCCGCCCTCCGGCAACGGCAGCCGTGTCGCCTTCCTGACGGACGTGCCACACACGCCCGCACCACACCGACACCAACGGCAACGATCCACCGTCAACGCCGCAACACAGGCCGGAACTGCCTCTGAGGCGTTTTCCGGCCGCTATCGGACGCTGATGCGCCGCAAACGTCACAATGGGCGCAGAGCGCGCACCAGGTAGGATCAGAGCGTCCTGGTAGGCCGTTACCTCCTCTGAGGCAGAAGTTGCCCCCTACGGCCGGGCGTCGTCTGTGACCAATTCGTGAGGGCGTGACGCATCCGTGACGGTGAGGCGGTCGGCTGGGATGCCAGCTGCTCGGCCACATCCAGGAGCGACGGGAGCGGCGGCTCGCCGACCCGGAACGTCCGCGCGCCGATCGCGCGGCCGGCCTCGATATCCGAGTCGGCATCGCCGATCATCACCGATCGCTCGAACTCGATCGCCGGAAACCGCTCCTGCGCCTGGCGGAACAGCCCTGTCCCAGGCTTCCGGCAGTCGCACTGGCCGCGTTCGTGCGGGCACACGAACACCCCATCGATCGGCAGGTGCGCCATGCGGCCGTTGACTGCATCCAGGTCGGCCGCCGTCATCCTTCCCAGCGCGACGCCGCGCTGGTTCGAGACGACGATCACCCGCCAGCCCGCGTGCGCGAGCAGCCGGATCGCCCGCTCCGCGCCCGGCAGGAACACGAATTCCTCCGGCGACGTGACGTACTCGCCCTCTGCCGCCTTGACGTTGATCGTCCCGTCGCGGTCGACGAACGCCGCCCGCTCGCTCATTCGCCGAACAGCCGCTGCTCGACCAGCTCGCAGAGCGTGTGCAGCACGAGCATCGTGCCCTCCTGGATCTGGGGCGTCTCCTCGGCCGGGATCACGATCAGGTGGTCGCACAGCTCGCCCATCGCCTCCCCGCGCGGCCCGGTCACACCGACCGTGAGCAGCCCGCACTCCCGCGCCGCACGCAGCCCCTCGAGCACGTTCGCCGACGACCCGCTGGTCGAGAGGGCAATCGCCGCTCCACCGGCTCTCCGGTACGCGCGCACCTGGCGTGCGAACACCTGGTCGAACCCGTAGTCGTTGCCGATCGCCGTGACCGCCGCTGCGTTTTCGGCGAGGGCAACTGCCGGAAGCGGGTCCCGCTCCAGCATGTAGCGCCCCGTGAACTCGGCCGCCACATGATGGGCGTCGGCGGCGCTGCCGCCGTTGCCGAACAGGACGAGCGTGCCGCCGGCCCCCAGCCGGTCGGCGATCGCCTCCGCGCAGCGTTCGAGCGACACCGCCAGCTCGGATGTGACCAGGGCCGCCGCCATGTCGGCGTGCAGCTGCAGCCGGCGCAGCGCACGGTCATCCATCGTCGATGCTCCAGGTGGTCAGCCCGTCCGCCTCGAACGCGAACTCGGTGACCTCGCCGCCGAGCCGCGACAGCGCCTCAGCCACACGGTGCTTCTTCTGGAACTCGCAGTAGAAGAGCATGTACCCGCCGCCGCCCGCACCCGTCACCTTGCCGCCGAGCGCACCGGCGCGCCGGGCCTCGGCGTACGCCGTGTCGATGAACTCCGTGCTGATCTTGGGCGACATCCGCTTCTTCTGCTTCCACGCCTCGTGCAGCAGGTCACCGAACTCCCGCGGCCGGCGCCGAACGAGCGCGTTCTTCATTTCCACGGCCAGCTGCTTCTGACCGCGCAGCGCCGCCAGCGTGCCCGCCTCGCCGCCCTCGTAGCGCGCGGTCTGATCCTCGATCACCCCGTCCGACCGCCTCGTCGCCCCCGTGTAGCAGAGCAACATGTTGTGCTCGAGCTCGTTCACCACCTCCGAGCTCACGCGCAGCGGGTTCACGATCACGTGATCCGCCCCGAACTCGATGAAGTTGAACCCGCCGAAGGTGGCCGCGTACTGATCCTGCATCCCGCCCAGCATGCCCATGTCCACCCGCTCGATGTGATGCGACAGCTGCGCGATCTCGTAGTCGGTGAGCGCCAGGTTGTGGTGATCCTTGAGCAGCCCGATCAGCGTCACCATCACGGTCGAGCTCGACCCAAGCCCCGATCCGGGCGGAGCGTTCGTGTGCAGGAAGATGTCGTACCCCGGCGCACTCGGGTCTCCCAGCCGCCGGATCGCCGCCTTCACCAGGTCGAGCCGCCCGTCGAAGATCGGCGCCTCGTCCACCTGGTAGTTGACCGACAGGCCGAAATCCGCGGACTCGATCCGCACCTGGCGATCGCGCCGCGGCCGCAGCAGCCCGTAGGCGTAGCGGTCGATGGTGGCGTTGAGGACGAGCCCTCCCTCCCGCTCGGGAAAGGGTGGGACGTCGGTGCCGCCCCCGGCGAAGCTGATGCGAAGCGGTGCGCGGGCTCGGACGTTCATTGGAAATTGCAACGATCCATCGGCGGACGCGACGCAGCCTATCGGTAGACTTCGGCGCCGTGTCCCAGAACCTCAGCTCGGAAGGATCTTCCGAGGTACGCATCTCGGAATACGCCGAGCGGGTCATCCGCAACTGGTATGTGGTCGTCATCGCCGTCGTCGCGGCGGTGCTGCTGGTCGTCCTCCACACCGTCGGCACCGGGAAGCAGTCGCAGGGGCAGGCCACCGTGTTCCTGGGAACGCCGCTGACGCCGGCCGGCGGCCAGACGCTGACCACGACCGCGCTCACCAACCCGACCACCGCTCAGGCCTACCTCCACACCGGCTCCGTGCTGGACAAGGCCGCGCAGGCGGGCGGCATCAAGTCCGGCGCCGCCCTGCGCAAGCACCTCAGCGTGCTCGCCCTCCAGAACAGCACGACGAAGACCACCGGCGGCTCGCCGAACGTCCAGATCACGGTGCAGGGCCCGTGGGGCCGAAAGGCCTCGGTCGCCGCCGTGTCCTCGCTGGGCAACTCGCTGATCACCTGGGCCAACCGCTACCAGCAGGCGAAGGCCGACATGCTGTCGAAGCAGATCGCCACCGACCAGGCCACCGTCACCAGCCTCGAGGCGGTGCTGAAGCAGGCGCAGGCCCAGCTGAAGGCGATCGGCAGGTCGAGCGCCTCCAGCACCGACAAGGCCACGCTGACCGGGTCGCTGCTCGCGACCATCTCGGACACGGGCGATCGGATCGACCAGATCTCCTACCAGATGACGCAGAACGAGATCTTCCAGTCGAGCGCACAGAACGTCGAATCGGCCGGCTTCGTGCAGCAGCCCTCGGGCGGACAGGTGACCGCATCCAACCGCAAGAGCTCGCTGATCGTGGCCGTGTTCGCCGGCCTCATCGTCGGAGTCATCCTGGCGCTGCTGTGGGACGCGTTCCGCCGGCGTGGACGCCGCGGGAACGCCACCGCATGAGCACCCGCTCCTGCCCCGACTGGCCGGAGCTGCTCGACCGGGCGCCCGACCTGCACTTCAAGCACTACACCGCGGACGAGCTGCAGCTCGCGGCCGACATCGTGATGGCGCTTCCCCCGGATCTGCGTCTGTCCGAGGTCGAGGTCTGCGCCGACACCCAGCGCAACGTCTTCTACGGCGCGCACACCGATCCCCGCCTGGCCGACGCGCTCAGCCACAGCTACTGGCAGGAGCTGGACAGCTGGACGGGGGAACCGGGATCCCCTTAGCCACCGGCGGCGGCACCGAGACGGGGGATACGGGCCGGGGAGTCCGGATCCGATCTTCTCGGTGAGAGATCGTCCACGATCGCCTGGGGGTTCACAGCGCGATGAGCAACTCCGAGTATCCGCCGGTGCGCGTGGTCGCACCGCGACTGACGCAGGACGAGGACGGGCCCGATGGGGACCCCGTCGAGATCCAGCGTCTGCTGGCCTGGTATTTCCGAGGCGACGACGCTGCCCGGCACGGTGGCCGCGACGGCGACCTCCGGGACGCCGCCTGACCGGGATGTGAACGAGGCGCGGGCGGTCCCCCTAGGGGGCCGCCCCGCCGGCGCCGGCATCGAGCCGCCGCCGCGACCATGCCATGAACGCCGCCACCAGGCGGCTCGGCTCATGGCCGGCCGGGCGTACGGCCGAGAAGTCGCGTGATACCTCGAGGCCCGCCACTTCGGCGGTGGCGAGCGTGCCCAGCCGCAGCTCCCGCTCGACGGCGAGCTCCGAGAGGAAGCTGACCCCGTAGCCGGCCTCGACGGCCGCCTTCGCCGACTCCTGCAGCCCCATCTCCATGGCGACGTTCAGGTCGCGATGCCGCACGCCGGCGCGCCGCAGCTCCTCCTCGATCACGGTGCGCACCCCGGCCCCGGCCTGCATCAGGATCAGCGGCTCGCGCACGAGCTCCGCCAGCTCGACGGTACGTCCCGCGAACCTGTGGCCGCCTGGCACGGCCAGGATCACCCGGTCACGCAGGAACGGCTCGTATACCAGCGCCCGGTGCGGCCGCACGGCGCCGACGACGCCCAGCTCGAGCTCGCGGCGAAGCACCCGGTCGATCACGGTCGAGGTCGCCTCGATACGCAGGGAGACGGTCACGGCCGGGTGCTCCGCCCGGAAGCCGCCGAGCAGGAGCGGGAGCACGTGCTCGCCCAGTCCCGTGCTCGACCCCACCACCAGCTGGCCCGCAAGCTGTCCGCCGCCCGACTCGAGATCGCGCTGGAACTCCTCCGACAGCGCGAGCATGCGGCGCGCGTGGCGCAACACCAGCGCTCCCCGCTCGGTCAGCGCGACGGTACGGCCGCGCCGGTCGAGCAGCCGCCCTCCGGCGTCACGCTCGAGCGCGCGGATCTGCTGGCTGACCGCGGGCTGGCTGACGCCGAGCGCCTCCGCCGCCGCGGAGAACGAGCCACGGTCGGCCACCTCCGTGAGCGTTCGCAGCTGGCGCAGATCCATAAGTGGATCTTATCCGAATCGGCTCCGGTATCAGCGATTCCCGCGAGCCAGCCCGCCCAGCGCCAGGTCGATCAGCCGCTCGGGGTCACGGCGCAGCCGTTCGGAGGCGCCGGCCGGCCGCCGCTCGATCACGAGGTCGTCGAGACGCTCCAGCGGCCGCAGGCGGCCCTCGGCGATCAGCCGCTCGTCCACTCCGCCAAGGCGGCCGGCGAACGTCGTGTAGACCGGGGTGCCCAGCACGACGGCTTCCCGGTTCATCGTGCCGCCCGCGCTGATCACCAGATCGGCGCCGGCCACCAGGCTCTGGCCGTCGACGGCGTGGTCCGGCACGACCAGCGATGGGAGCGCCATCGCGCGGATGCGGTCGGCCTGCGGAGGCGTGCGCGGCAGCACGACCGCCCTGACGTCATCGCGGGAGGCGAGCGCCTCCAGCAGGCGGTCGAACAGCGGGTTCTCGAACCGGTGATAGAGGGCGACGTCCGCCGGCGGCCGCAGCACCAGCCCGATGCGTGAGCCGTCCAGCCCGAGCGAGCCGGGCACCGCCGGATCCGGCTCGAAGTCGGCCAGGTAGTACTCCTCCTTCAGCCCCGGGTAGGTGACGAGCTTCGGCGGCTTCGCCCCGTAGCGCGCGACCCGCTGCGGGGGGATCGCGTCGGGGATCAGCACCCGGTTGGCCAGCCGGCAGTTGAGGCCGTGCTGCAGCGCGGCGTACTCGTAGTCGAACATGGTGGTGTTCGGGATGCGCAGCACGCGGCAGGCCATCGGCAGGTCGGTCGATCCGTGGGCGAGCGCCGCGTCGAACCGGCCGCGACGGCCGAAGCGGGTCATCGCCGCCACCCGGCCGGCGGCGGCCTCCGCCTTGCCCAGCCGCGAGCCTCCGCCGTGGTGTCCGATCACCGTGTGCTCGATGCCGTGCAGCTCGAGCAGAGCGATCGTCTGGGCGAAGGCACGCGCGGTCACGGACACCTCCCACCCGCGGCCCTGCATGCGCCGGATCAGCGGGGCGAAGATGGGGACGTGCGGCGAGTTGGTGAGGTCGATCCAGACGCGCACTATGCGGCGGCCAGGGCCGCGCCGCGCACCGCGTTGACCACCTCGGCCTGCTGGGCCTCGGTCAGCGTCGGGAACATCGGCAGGGCCAGCCCCTCGCGTGCGGCCGCCTCCGTCTCCGGCAGCGAGCCCTCGGCGTACCCGAGCCCGGCGAATACGGGCTGCAGGTGCAGCGGCTCGCCGTAGTAGACGACGGCGCCGATCCCCGCATCCTTGAGCGTCTGCTGCAGGCGCCTCCGGTGGGGTGTCCGCACGACGTACAGATGGTAGATGTGCGTCCTGTCCGGCAGCTCGGCGGGCAGGACGACGTGCTCGCCGAGGCCGAGCTCGCGGTAGCGGGCGGCCGCGTTCCGGCGGGCATGGTTCCACGCGTCGACCTCCGGCAGGAACCGCCGTAGGATGGCCGCCTGCATCTCGTCCAGGCGCGAGTTGACGCCGATGTGCTCGAACGACCGCTTGTCGCGCGAGCCGTGGAACCGCAGCATCCGCAGCCGCTCCGCGATCTCCTCGCTGGCCGCGATCGCCATCCCGCCGTCACCCATCGCCGGCAGGTTCTTGGTGGGGAAGAACGAGAACGTCGCCACGTCCCCGTAGCTGCCGATGCGATGCCCCTCGTACGTCGCGCCGAATGCCTGGGCCGCGTCCTCCACCAGCGCGATGCCGTGGCGGTCGGCCAGCTCCCTGAAGGGGCCGAGGTCGGCGGGCTGGCCGAACAGGTGCACGGGCATGACCGCCCGGGTGCGATCGGTGATGGCGGCCTCCGCGGCGGCGGGGTCGAGGCAGAGCGTGACGGGATCGATGTCGGCGAACACCGGCGTCGCGCCGCGGCGCGCGACCGCCTCGGCGGTCGCGAAGAACGTGTAGGCAGTGGTCACGACCTCGTCGCCCGGCCCGATGCCGAGCGCCTGCAGGCCGAGCTCGATCGCGTCGGTGCCGTTGGCAACGGCCACGGCGTGCCCGTAGCCGACGGCCGCGGCCACCTCCTCCTCGAGCGCCCGCACGTTCGGGCCGAGGATGAAGCGTCCGGAGTCGATCACCTCGCCGACCAGCCGCTTGATGTCGGGCAGCAGCTGCTCGTACTGCCCGCGGATGTCCATCAGGGGTACAGCCACGAGTCGGGCAGTCTAGGTCGCGCGCTCCCGTCTTCGTCGCAGTAGCCACCAGCCTCCGGCGGCCAGCGCGAGCGCCACGACCAGGTAGTCGAGATACCCGATCCGGTGGTGCCAGGTGTCCCAGTTCGCTCCCGCGGCGTCGCCGATCCAGACCAGCAGCACGCACCACGGCAGGCAGCCGAGGAAGGTCAGCAGCGAGAAGCGCCCGAGCGGCATCCGTGCCATCCCGGCGGGCAGCGAGATGAACGTGCGCACGAGCGGCACCATGCGCGAGAAGAACACGACCGGGGTGCCGTAGCGCTCGAACCAGCGGTGCGCCTGCTCGACGCGGCGAGCCTGGTGCTCGCTGCGCAGGAACGCCGGATCGACGCCGTAGGCGCCGGCGCCCCAGGCGATCCACGATCCGACCAGGTTGCCGAACGCGCCCACCAGCACCGCCTGCCAGAACACCAGGTCCCCCTGCGACACCAGGTACCCGGCGTAGATCATCGTCACCTCGCTCGGGATGGGGATGCAGGCGCTCTCGAGCACCATCAGCCAGAACACCGCCCACAGCCCGTGGGCGGCGACCTGATCCTGCACCCAGTGCGCGAGGGAGGAGAGCACTCCGGCTAGACCCTCGCCACCGCGATCAGCGAGGGCATCTCGAACGAGACGCCGTTCCCATCAGCGTGCGGCTGCAGCCGCCGTGCAACGTCGGCCGCGAACGCCTCGCGGACGGCCGCCGCAGCGCCTGCGTAGGCCGCGCCCGCCGGCCCGGCCGCCATCACGGCCTCGGCGAAGTCGCCCGGCGCCACGGCGACGCGCGCGACGACGCGCTCGATCTCGATCACGACATCGCCGATGCCGGCCGCTTCGAACCGCCTCCGGAGCTCCGCGGGATCCGCGAGCCGGAACGGCGCGCGCACCATCCGCCCCGCGTCCGGGCCGAGATGCTCGTCCGCCGCCTCGGCGAGGGCGAGGAACCCCGCGTCCTGATCGAGCTCCGTCCAGCAGGCAACCGCGATCCTGCCTCCCGAAGCGAGCACGCGCGTGAACCCCCGGAGCGCCGCAGACGGGTCATCGGTGAACTGCAGGCCCTGCTGGCACGTCACGATCGTGAAGCGCCCGTCATCGACCGGCAGCGCGTCCGCCGACCCCTGGAGGTAGGTCGCGTCGCCGCCATGCGCGCGCGCCACCTCCAGCATGCCCTCGGCCACGTCCACGCCGACCACCTCGCCGCCGGGCGCAACGCGCTGCGCCAGCACGCGGGTGAGCGCGCCGGTCCCGCACGCGACGTCGAGCACCCGGTCGCCCGGCGCCGCCTCGACCGCGGCCGCCACCGCATCGGCCAGCGGCGCGAACATCGCGGGGACGAGCACGCGGTCGTAGTGCTCGGCGAACGAGCCGAAGCCCAGCCGCGCGGTCACGCCGTCGCCTCGCGCGCCAGGCCGTCGAGCTGCTGCCGCAGGCCATGCTCCACCGGGCCCTTCGCGACGGTGCTGAGCAGCCGCGGCAGGTCGACGTCGGCGGTGAGCGTGACGCGGCTGCCCGACCCCTCCGGCTCGATCACGAACTCCGTCCGCCCGGCGCGCGTGCCGTCCACCCGCTCCTCGACCAGCCGCCGCGGCGGCTCCATGACCGTGCGCCGGACGCGCATCCGCTCGCTGCGGCCCATCGCCGAGATGACGCAGCTGATCTCACCCGACTCGAGCACCTGCGCCTCCGAGACCGACGGCGGGAGCGTGCGGATGTGCCGCTTCGGGTCGGAGATGACGGCCCACACCGCCTCAGGCGCAGCCACGATCGAGCGGGAGGCGGAGGCCCTCACGCCGTCGCGGCGAGCGGGTAGTCGCGCACCGTGCGGTAGAGCGTGTCCCGCTGCGAGGGGCGGAAGCCGGCGTTGCGGATCGTGTGCAGGAAGTCGTCGACGCCGGCGCGGTAGGTGGTGCCCGCCGCGGACACGACGTTCTCCTCGATCATGATCGAGCCCAGGTCGTCGGCGCCGTAGAACAGCGCCACCTGGCCGACCTTCATCCCTTGGGTCACCCAGGAGCTCTGGATGTGGTCGACGTTGTCGAGGTAGATGCGGCTGACCGCCTGCATCAGCAGGTAGTCGAAGCTGGTCGGGTACCAGGTCACCTGCTGGGCCAGCTCGGTGTTGTCGGGCTGGAACGTCCAGCTGATGAAGGCGCGGAAGCCGTGCATCTCGTCCTGCAGCTCACGGATGCGCCGCAGGTGCTCGATCCGCTCGTCCAGCGTCTCGACGTGGCCCCACATCATCGTCGCGGTCGTGCTCATGCCCAGGCGGTGCGCCGCCCGCATGATGCCGAGCCACTCGTCGGACGTGGTCTTGGTGGGCGAGATGATCCGCCGCACGCGGTCGACGAGGATCTCGGCGCCGCCGCCCGGCAGGGAGTCGAGGCCGGCGTCGCGTAGGCGCGAGAGCGTCTCCGACGGCGCCAGCCGCGCCTTGCGAGCGATGTGCTGCACCTCGCTCGGCGAGAGCGCATGCAGGTGGATCGGGTAGCGGGCCTTGATCTCACGGAACAGGTCCTCGTACCACTCGATGCCGAGCTCGGGGTTGTGGCCGCCCTGCATCAGCAGCGCCGTGCCGCCGAGCGCGAGCGTCTCCTCGATCTTCTTGAAGATGACGGGCCGTGGAAGCGTGTAGCCCTCCCGCGTGTCGCCCGGCCGGCGGTAGAAGGCGCAGAAGTTGCAGTCCGTGTAGCAGATGTTGGTGTAGTTCAGGTTCCGGTCGATGACGAACGTGACCTGGTCGGCCGGGTTTTTGCGGTTGCGCAGCTCGTTGGCGACGCGCCCGATCCGCACCAGCTCGCGGGACTCCAGCAGCGTCGCGGCATCGGCATCCGTGATGCGCTCGCCGGCAAGCGCCCGGTCGAGCACGTCGGTGACGGCGGAGGCCGAGGTCTGGACGTCGACCGCCATCTACGTCACCGCCGTCTCGAACTCGACGAACCGCAGCTCGGGCACCTCGTCCAGCTCGCCGGCCAGGTGGGCGAGCTCGAAGAACCGCAGCACGCCCTGCTGCTCAC
>DASSEV010000022.1:0-4391 GCA_035695105.1 Gaiellales bacterium | reverse complement strand
CGCGATCGCCGCAGGCCCGTCCATCGCGATGGTCGACTCCGACCGCGGCATCACGAACCTGCACGTGCCCAGCGACGTGATCATCGACGCCTCGATGCCGGCCGCGATCCGCAGCTCGGGCCAGATGTGGAACGCCGCCGGCGAGCAGCAGGACACCCTCTACGTCATCCCCGACTCGTCCTACGCGGCGCTGTACGCCGAGACGATCGAGCACTGCAAGGCCCACGGTGCCTTCGACCCGGCCACGATGGGCACCACGCCGAACGTCGGGCTGATGGCGCAGAAGGCAGAGGAGTACGGCTCGCACGACAAGACGTTCGAGATCGCAGCGCCGGGCACCGTCCGGGTGGTGGACGGCAACGGCGCCACGCTGCTCGAGCACGACGTTGACGCCGGTGACATCTGGCGGATGTGCCAGACCAAGGACGCCCCCATCCGCAACTGGGTCGAGCTCGCCGTCGATCGTGCCCGCGCCACCGGCGCGCCGGCGGTGTTCTGGCTCGACGAGTCCCGGGCCCACGACGCCGAGCTGCTGAAGAAGGTCCGCCCGGCGCTCGAGGAACTCGACACCGACGGGCTGCAGATCGAGATCATGGACGTGGCCGCCGCCACGCGATTCACGCTGGAGCGCGCTCGCCAGGGCGAGGACACGATCTCGGTCACCGGCAACGTGCTGCGCGACTACCTGACCGACCTGTTCCCGATCCTCGAGCTCGGCACGAGCGCCAAGATGCTCTCCATCGTGCCGCTGATGAACGGCGGCGGGCTGTTCGAGACCGGCGCCGGCGGCTCGGCGCCCAAGCACGTGCAGCAGTTCCTGAAGGAGAACCACCTGCGGTGGGACTCGCTCGGCGAGTTCCTGGCGCTGGCCGTGTCGCTGGAGATGCTGGCCGACAAGACCGGCAACCCGCGGGCGCGGGTGCTCGGCGCAGCGCTCGACCGCGCCACGGGCACGCTGCTCGAGGAGAACCGGTCGCCGTCGCGCCGTGCCGGCGAGCTCGACAACCGCGGCAGCCACTTCTATCTCGCGCTGTACTGGGCGCAGGAGCTGGCGAACCAGACCGACGACACCGAACTCGCCGAGCGGTTCGCGCCCATCGCGAAGGCGCTCGCCGAGCGCGAGGAGACGATCGTCGGCGAGCTCGCCGAGGTGCAGGGCGAGCCGGTGGACATCGGCGGCTACTACCACCCGGACGCCGATCGGACGGCCGCCGCGATGCGCCCGAGCGCCACGCTGAACGAGGTGCTCGCCGAGCTTTCCTGACCCTGCCGCCTAACCGCGCCGCCGGCCGTGCCGCCGGGTCGTGGATGTGACGCCGTGTCGCAATCGTGACCTGGCGGATTGTTCGAGCGGGGTGACGCCTGGGTAACGTGCCCGTGACCGACGCATGGACGCGCCAAGCGGGAACCAGTCGCTTGCTGCAGCCACCGCGACAACGACATGCGTGCCACGGCGACCGGCAGGAGGCGGCATCCTCGATGCTGGCATTCGAGCGTCACGGCTCGGGGGAGCCGCTGGTTCTCATCCACGGGCTGACGCACCGCCGCCAGGCCTGGTACCCCGTGCTCGATGAGCTCGCCGAACAGCGTGAGGTCGTCCTCGTCGACCTGCCCGGGCACGGGCAGTCGCCGCCGCTGGAGCCCGAGGGCCGCCCGGTCGCCGATGTGCTCCGCGAGCAGTTCAAACAGTTCCTGGTCGAGCAGCAGCTCGACCGGCCGCACGTCGCCGGCAACTCCCTCGGCGGCCTCATCGCGCTGCACGCGGGCGCCGAGGGCGACGCTCGCAGCGTCACGGCGCTCTCGCCGGCCGGTTTCTGGCGCACCCCGGGCCAGTTCGCCTACACCAAGCAGATCTTCCTGCAGGCCTGCGCCATGAGCGCCCGGCTCGGTTCGCGCGCCGAGCTGCTCGCGCGCTACCGCGCCGGCCGCAACGTCATGTACGGCATGCTGTGCGCCCATCCGGCCCGCGTATCGCCCGACCAGGCGATCGGCGACATCCGCGCCTTCATGCGTGCACGTCCCACGATGAAGCTGCTGCTCGAGGCTGCCGAGCCGTTCGACCGCGAGATCCCGCGCGACGTCCCGCTCACCATCGCCTGGGCGGCTCGCGACCTCGTGCTGCCGCCCTGGCAGGCCGAGGTGGCCCGGCGCCTGTACCCGCACGGCGAGCACGTGATGATCCGCGGCGTCGGCCACGTCCCGATGACCGACAACCCGCGCTTCGTCGCGAAGGTCTTGCTGCGCGGTAGCGCCCACACCGCCACCGTCGCGCCGCTGGCCACCGACCCGGCCGCGGTGGCGACCCGCGACGCCGCGGTGCACCCCGAGCTGCTCGACGTCGACGCCGCCGCGCCCGCCGCGGACAGCGGGTTCGAGCGCGCCGCCGCCAGCGCCTGAGCCCGCCGCCGCACCCGCGCGGGCGCGCCCGCTCCCCGCGAACCGCTGGGCGAGCCGTCACACGTCCGTAGGATCGACCCGTGGCCGAGACGTTGCTGAACATCGGCATCGTCGTGCTGCTCATCCTCGTCGAGGGTGTGTTCGTCGCCGCCGAGATCGCGCTGGTCTCGCTGCGCGAGGGGCAGGTGCAGGCGCTCGCGGAATCCGGCCGGCGCGGCGCCGCGGTGGCCCGGCTCGTTCACGACCCGAACCGGTTCCTCGCCGCCGTCCAGATCGGCGTGACCACCACCGCGCTGCTGTCGAGCGCGTTCGGCGCGGTCACGCTGTCCGAGACCGCCAAGCGCTGGCTGATCCGCCTCGGCCTCGGCACCGGCCTGGCGGGCGCGCTGGGCATCATCGGCGTCACCCTGATCATCTCGTTCGTCACGCTGGTGGTCGGCGAGCTGGCGCCCAAGCGGCTCGCGCTGCAGCGCGCCGAGCGCGCCGCGGCCTTCTTCGCGCCACCGCTGAGCCGCATCGCGGGCATCTTCCGGCCCGTCATCTGGCTGCTGTCGAAGTCGACGAACGGTGTCGTGCGGCTGCTCGGCGGCGACCCGGAAGCCCGTCGCGAGCCGATCAGCGAGGAGGAGCTGCGCGGCCTGGTCGCGGCGCACGAGTCACTGACGAAGGTCGAGCGCCGGCTGATCGACGACGTGTTCGCCGCGGGGGAGCGCTCGGTGGGTGAGGTGATGATCCCGCGCACCGAGGTGACGTTCCTCGACGGCGCGATGACCGTCAGCCGCGCGGCGAAGGTCGCGCGCGAATCGCGGCATTCGCGCTACCCCGTCGTCGGGCGCGGCCACGACGACGTGCTGGGCTTCGTGCACATCCGCGACCTGCTGCTGCCCGCCGTGCGGCACGACCGCGACACCACCGTCGCCGACCTCGCCCGGCAGGTGAAGGTGCTGCCCGGCAGCAAGCGGGTGCTCGCCGCGCTGTCGGAGATGCGCCGCGAGAGCCACCACATGGCGATCGTCGTCGACGAGTACGGCGGCACCGACGGCATCGTCACGCTCGAGGACCTCATCGAGGAGGTCATCGGCGACATCCGCGACGAGTACGACCTGGTCGGCGGTGAGACCGTACCCGCGCGGCGGCTGGCCGGCGGCGAGGTGGAGGTCGACGGCAAGCTCAACCTGGACGAGATCGCCGAGATCACCGGGGTGGAGCTGCCGGAAGGCCCCTACGCCACCGTGGCCGGCTACCTCATGGCCGAGCTCGGCCGCATCCCGCGGGCCGGCGACGAGGTGGAGCACGACGGGGTCCGGCTGACGGTCTCGCGTGTCGAGGGGCGGCGGGTGTCCCGGGTCCGCCTCACCACGCAGGACTCGACCGAGCCGCACCTGCCCGACGAGCCGGAGGACGGCGAACCAGCGCGACCTGACCGGCCGGCGACTCCGGCCGAGCACTCCGGCTGAGCACTCCAGCCGAGCGCTCCGGCCGAGCGCTCCAGCTGAGGCCCGCCTGGGCTGCGTGATCACCGCCGAACCCGGGTGGGAGAATCGAGCGCATCATGTCCACTCCGGCGCAACGGCAGCGCGTGCTGTCCGGCATCCAGCCCACGTCGGGGTCCTTCCAGCTCGGTAACTACCTCGGCGCGGTGCGCCACTGGGTGGCCCTGCAGGACACCTGCGACGCCTTCTACTGCGTCGTCGACCTGCACGCCCTGACGAAGGACCCGCCGCCGCCGGCCGAGCTGCACGAGCGCTCGCTCACCTCGGCCGCGCAGCTGCTCGCCGCGGGCCTGGACCCCGACCGCTGCTCGCTGTTCATGCAGAGCCACGTGCCCGGCCACACGCAGCTGTCGTGGGTGCTGGAGTGCCTCACCGGCTTCGGCGAGGCCGGCCGCATGACGCAGTTCAAGGACAAGTCGGCCCGGCAGGGTGACCGCGTCACCGTCGGGCTCTACACCTACCCGATCCTGCAGGCCGCCGACATCCTGATCTACCAGGCCG
>DASSEV010000021.1:0-111455 GCA_035695105.1 Gaiellales bacterium | reverse complement strand
CTCGGCGTTGCCCACCGCTGCGCCCACCCGCCAGCCCGTCATGTTGTAGGCCTTCGACAGCGAGAACATCTCGATCCCCGCTTCCTTGGCTCCGGGCGCCTGCAGGAAGCTCGGCGCCACGTAGCCGTCGAAGGTGATCTCCGAGTAGGCGTTGTCGTGGACGATCGGGATCTCATGCTCAAGGCCGAACCGCGCCAGCCGCTCGAAGAAGTCGTCCTGGATCACGGCACCGGTGGGGTTGTTCGGGTAGTTGCAGAAGAGCAGGTTGGCGCGCTCGCGGTCGCGCGGGCCGATGGCGTGGAGATCCGGCTGGAAGTCGGTCCCCGACGTGAGCGGCATCAGCACCGGCTTGGCGCCGCAGAGCAGTGGACCGGACGTGTAGACGGGGTAGCCCGGGTCGGCCGCGAGGCATGCGTCGCCCGGATCGAGCATCGCCCAGCAGATGTGCGCGACGCCCTCCTTGCCGCCGAGCAGCGGCAGCACCTCGGTCTCCGGGTCGAGCGCGACGCCGAAGCGCCGCTCGTAGAAATCCGCGACCGCCTGTCGGAATGCGGCGCGGCCACGGTTCGACGGGTACTGGTGCGTGTCCGGGCGTGCCAGCTGGCGCTGGCCCTCCTCCACGACGGCGGGCGGCGTGGGCAGGTCGGGGTCGCCGATGCCGAGCGAGATCACGTCCACACCGGCCCTACGCTTCTCCTCGATCTTTCGCTCCAGCTCCGCGAACAGGTAGGGCGGGAGCTGGGTCACGCGCTGGGCGATCCTCACAGTGCCTCCAGGAGTCGGACGAATGCGCCGTCGAACGTTCCGCGCAGGATCGGCTCGACGGGCCCGGTCAGCCGGACGTCGAGAGCGTCGGTGACGTCGATCGTGAGCCGGCCGCCGTCGAGGTGCACGGTCACCGGCGAGCGGACGCGGCCGTTGACGACGGCGGCGACGGCGGCGGCGCTCGAGCCGCTGCCAGAGGACAGCGTCTCCCCCGCGCCCCGCTCCCACACGCGCATGCGGATGTCGTGCTCGGACAGCGGCCGGTAGAACTCCACGTTCGTCCGGTTCGGGAACCAGGGATGGTGTTCGATCGGACGGCCGGCCGCCTCGAGGTCGAGTGGATCGGGGTCGTCGACCTCGATCACGCAATGGGGGTTGCCGATCGAGACGAACGTGTAGCGGTCGGCGGGCGGCGCGCCGCCGTCAGGCCGGTGGTCGGCGGATTCCAGCGCCGCGCGTCCCGCGTCGATCGTGATCACGTCGCCTTGGCGCTCGCCGCGGATGACCCCCTTGATGGTGTCCATCTCCACCAGGCCGGTGCCGTCGCGCTGCATCAGGTACCCGGCGGCGATGCGCGTGCCGTTCCCCGAGAACTCGGCCTCGCCCCCGTCCGGGTTGAAGATGCGCACCCGCGGGCGGTCGCCGCCGGCCGAGATCAGCAGGATGCCGTCGCCGCCGGCGCCCAGGTCGGCGTGACAGATCCGCTGGACGCGCGCCGCGGTTGGCTCGACCGGCAGGTCGGCCTCCTCGATCACCAGGTAGGCGTTGCCGATCCCGTGCCACTTCTCGAATCGCACCGCGGCAGGATACCCGCCGGCGGGCCGGTCACAGGTCGAGAGCAGCACCCGCCGCGACCAGCGCACCGAGAGCCAGGGCGACGATGGTGAGGCCGATGATCACCGGCTCGGTGGTGGGGTATCCCGCGACCAGCAGCAGCGCCACGCCCAGGCTGCCCGGGATCAGCTGCAGCGTCCGCAGCGCGTGCGGCCGCACGTCCCACCAGCGCCGGGCGACGCGGTCCGCGACCAGGAGCGCCGACGCCAGGCAGACGAGGAGCACGGACGCCATCAGCAGCGTGCCGGCGATCCATCGCAGAAATCCGTCCACCTGGCCGGTGGCGACGCCGAACAGCGCGGCCAGCACGACCAGCGGTGGCGTGACCGATCCGATCACGACCAGGGCGTCGCGGGCCTCGCGCACCGCGTCGTGCTCCGACGGCCTCACGGGGCGGCCGCTCCCAGCACCGCCTCGGGAGCGACTGGGCGCAGGCCCGGCAGCCGGCGCATCCAGACCCGCTGGCGCTTCGCGTACTGGCGCGTGCGCGCGTCGAGGCGCCGGATCGCCTCCTCGCGGTCGATCTCACCGGACAGGAGCGACCGCACGTCCTGGAGGCCGTGGATCCGTTCGGCGGTCGTCGAGAGCCGTCCGTCGAGCGCCCGCCGCACCTCGTCCTCGACGCCGCGCTCGAACATGCCGAGGGTGCGCGCGGCGATGCGCCGGCGCAGCTCGTCGGGCGCCACATCCAGCCCGAGGATGACCGTGTCGGCGGCCGGTTCAGTCCACAGCGCATCGTCCGGGGGCGCGAGCGAGGAGCCCATCTCGGCCAGCTCCAGCGCGCGAACCACGCGGCGCCGGTCGTTGGGGTGCACGGCGGTCGCCGCCGCCGGATCGCGTCGCGTGAGCAGCGCGTGGGCTGCACCGGCGCCCTCGCCGTCGTAGAGGCGCTGGAAGCGCTCGCGCACGCCTGGGCTCGGCTGTGGCGGCAGATCGAGCGGCGCGAGCGCGGAGCGCAGGTAGAGGCCGCTGCCTCCGGCCACGATCGCGTCGCGCCCGCGCGCGCGGATGTCTGCGATCGCCGCCCGCGCGAGCCGTCCGTACTCGGCGACCGAGCCCTCGTGGTCGAGCGGCCAGATCCCGACCAGGTGGTGCGGGACGGCGGCGAGCTCCGACTGCGACGGCTGGTTGGTCAGCACGGGCAGGCCGGCGTACAGCTGCATCGCATCGCAGCTGACGATCTCGCCGCCGAGCAAGCGGGCCAGGTCGAGCGCGGCGGCGCTCTTCCCCGACGCCGTCGGGCCGAACACGGCGATCACCCGCGTCACGCGCCTCACACCGCGACGACGGCGGCGGCCTGGCGGCCCGAGAGCGTCTGCGACGTGGCCCGGTCGATCTCGACCAGCACGAGATCGCCCTCGGCCGCGTCGCCGCGGAACAGCGCCGTCTTGTTACCCCGCGTGCGGCCCCGCAGCACGTCCGGGTCGGTGCGGCTCGGCCCCTCGACGAGCACCTCCTGCAGCGTGCCCACCAGCGCGGCGTTCCTCGCCGCCGCGTGCCGCTGGACCGCCTCGACCAGGCGGACGATCCGCTCGCCCTTGACGTCGTCGGGCACCTGATCTGCCATCGCTGCCGCCTCGGTTCCGCGCCGCGGCGAGTACACGAAGGTGTAGGCGTGGTCGTAGCCGACCTCGTCGACCACCTCGAGCGTCTCACGGAAGTCGTTCTCCGTCTCGCCGGGGAACCCGACGATGATGTCGGTGGTCAATGCGACGCCCGGGATGGCATCGCGGATCCGCGAGACCAGGGCGAGGTATCGCTCGCGCGAGTAGGTGCGGCGCATGGCCTTCAGCACCCGGGTCGACCCGGACTGCAGCGGCAGGTGCAGGTGCTCGCACACGGCGGGGCACTCGGCCATGGCCGCGATCACGTCGTCGCGCATGTCCTTGGGGTGCGGGCTGGTGAAGCGGATCCGCTCGATGCCCTCGACGGCGTCGAGCGCGCGCAGCAGCGCGCCGAACCCGCTGCGCTTCCCAGGCGGCAGGTCACGGCCCCATGAGTTCACGTTCTGGCCGAGCAGCGTCAGCTCGCGCACGCCGTCGGCGGCCAGGCGCCCGGCCTCGGCGACCAGGTCGTCCATCGTCCGGCTCTGCTCGCGGCCGCGCACGCTGGGCACGATGCAGTAGCTGCACCGGGAGTTGCAGCCCTGCGAGATCTGGAGCCACGCCTGGTGGCGGCGCTCGCGCTTTGCCGGCAGGTGGCCTGCGAAGTGGTCGAAGGTCGAGAAGTGGCCGGCCGGGATGTCGCCGCCGGCCTGGATGAAGTCGCCGAGCCTGTGGATGGCGCCCGGGCCGAACGCCAGGTCGACGAACGGATAGCGCTCGAACAGCTCGTCCTTCATCGACTCCGACCAGCAGCCGCCGACGACGATCCGCTTCCCTGGATCGCGCTGCTTGGCCGCACGCGCCTCCATCAGATGCGCGACGAAGCGATCATCGGCCTTCTCGCGGATGGTGCACGTGTTGAAGACGAGCAGGTCGGCGTCTGCCGGGTCCGCCGCCTCCCCCATGCCCAGCGATTCCAGCAGCCCCTTCATCCGCTCCGAGTCGTGGACGTTCATCTGGCAGCCGAACGTCTGGACGTGGTAGCTGCGGTGCAGTGGTTCACTCATCGGCTGGCGCGATCGGACGCGGGTCGAAGCATAGACCGGCCGCACGCCGGGCCCTTCCTGTCCCCGCGGCGCCTGCGATCCGGTGATGGGGGTACCGTTCGCGGTGTCCTCGGGGAGAGGTGTGCGGGTGTCGCGAGGCAGCAAGTGGTTTCGGATCGCCGTGGCCGATGTGGCCAGGGGCAGCGTCGACGTGCGCCTGGCGTGCGCCCCGAGCACGCCCGCGGACGCGCGCCATCTCGTCGTCGACCTCTGCGAGCGCTGTGGGGTGGGCGAGCAGCTGATGCCGGACGTCGCCCTGGCGGTGTCCGAGGCGGCGGCGAACGCCACTGCCCACGCCTACCCGGACGGCGCCGACGGAGACGTCGACCTGTGGGCATCGGTCGGCGACGAGACGCTCACGGTCGTGCTGCGCGACTACGGCAGCGGCATGGCCGCCCCGGCCGGCGCCGACGGCCTCGGCATCGCCCTGATGCGGGCGCTGGCGGACTCCTGCGAGATCGAGCAGGCCCGGCCCGGCACGTGCGTGCGGCTGCGGTTCGGGCTCCGCCCGGCGTCGGTCTGACCCCGTTCGGAGATCTTGACGCTTGCGTGAGCCGTAATCTCATATGTATGCGGACTTGCCTCGCACGTAATCTTCCGTTAAGGTGAGAATCGTGATCGACGCACCATCACGATTCCGCATCGGAGAGCTGGCACGCCGCGTGGGCACGACCCCGCGCACCGTTCGCTACTACGAGGAGCTGGGACTGCTGCCCGGGCACGATCGCCCCGACGGTGGCCATCGCGTGTACGACGACCGGGATGAGCAGCGCCTGCGCGATTTGCTGCACATTCGCACCCTGCTCGGCCTCTCGCTGACCGAGCTGCGGGAGTGGATGGACGCGGAGGATGCGCGTGCGCGCCTCCGTGAACGGTGGCAGGACCTGGCCACCGAGGACGAGGCGACGCGCGGCGAGATCATCCGCGAGGGCCTCGATCACGTCGCGACCCAGCTCGCGCTGGTGCGCACACGACTTTCCGACCTCGAACGGCTCGAGGACGACCTGGCCGACAAGCGTCGGCGGTTGCGCTCGATGCTGGCGGACATGGAGCACCCCGCATGACCCAGACGCACCCCGAGCGCTACAAGTGGATCGCGCTCTCGTGCACCACGATCGGCATCCTGATGGCGACGATCAACTCGTCGATCGTGCTGATCGCCCTCCCCGACATCTTCCGCGGCATTAACCTGAATCCGCTCGAGCCGGCCAACTCGAGCTACCTGCTCTGGATGATCATGGGATTCCTGGTGGCGACGGCCGTCCTCGTCGTCAGCTTCGGGCGGGTCGGCGACATCTACGGGCGAGTGCGGATGTTCACCATGGGCTTCGCGATCTTCACCGTCTTCTCGCTGCTGCTCGCGGTGACCTGGATGACGGGCACCGATGCCGCGCTGTGGATGATCGCGATGCGCATCGGCCAGGGCGTCGGCGGCGCGTTCCTGTTCGCCAACTCGGCCGCCATCCTGACGGACGCGTTCCCGCACGACCAGCGCGGAACGGCGCTCGGCGTCAACGCCGTCGCGGGCATCGCCGGCTCGTTCATCGGCCTCGTCATCGGCGGCCTGCTGGCGCCGATCGACTGGAGGCTGGTGTTCCTCGTCTCGGTGCCGGTCGGCCTGTTCGGCACGGTCTGGTCGTGGCGCAAGCTCGAGGAGCGCGGCGTCCGGCGCCCCGCTCGCATCGACTGGTGGGGCAACATCACCTTCGCGTCGGGGCTGGTCGCGATCCTGGTCGCCATCACGTACGGCATCCAGCCGTACGGCGGGCACACGATGGGCTGGACGAACCCGCGCGTCGTGGTGGCGATGGCCGCGGGCGTCGTGCTGCTGGCCGTGTTCGCGATGATCGAGGTGCGCCGCGACGACGCGATGTTCCGGCTTCAGCTGTTCCGGATCCGGCCGTTCAGCTTCGGCAACATCGCCACGCTGCTGGCCTCGCTCGGCCGCGGCGGCCTGATGTTCATGCTGATCATCTGGCTGCAGGGCATCTGGCTTCCCCTGCACGGCTACAGCTTCTCGCAGACGCCGCTCTGGGCGGGCATCTACATGCTGCCGCTGACGATCGGGTTTCTGGTCGCCGGCCCGGCGTCCGGCTGGCTGTCCGACCGGTTCGGCGCGCGACCGTTCGCGACCGGCGGCATGGTGCTCGCGGCGATCGCCTTCTACCTGTTCGAGCGGATCCCCGTCAACTTCGCCTATCCGGAGTTCGCGGCGCTGCTGCTGCTGGTCGGCATCGGCATGGGCCTGTTCGCCTCACCCAACCAGGCCGGCATCATGAACAGCCTGCCTCCGGATCGCCGCGGGGCGGGCGCCGGAATGGCGACGACCTTCCAGAACTCCGCGATGGTGCTCTCGATCGGCATCTTCTTCAGCCTCATGATCCTGGGGCTGGCGGGGTCGCTGCCGGGGACGATGGACGCCGGCCTGCGGTCGCAGGGCGTGAGCGCCGCGGATGCCGCCCGCATCTCGCAGCTGCCGCCGGTCGGGCTGCTGTTCGCGTCGTTCCTCGGCTACAACCCGATGCACGAGCTGCTGCGCGGCTCGCTCGGCCACCTCGGTGCGCACCACGCGGCGTACCTGACGAGCCGCGAGTACTTCCCCAGGCTGATCGCCCAGCCGTTCTCGCAGGGCCTGCGAGAGGCGTTCGACTTCGCCATCGCCGCGTGCCTGATCGCAGCGGTCGCATCCTGGTTCCGTGGCGGCAAGTACGTCCACGTCGCCGAGCGTCCTGCGGTCGAATCGGCCGACGGCGAGCTGGCGCTGGCATCCGACGGCGACTGAACCGTCGCGATCCCGCTGCGCAGCGATCGTGGCGGGATCAGCGGCTGAGCACGCGCGCGGCGTCGTCGCACACGGCCTCGGCGACCATGGCCAGGGACGGCGCGTCCACCACGAGCTGCACCGCCACCCCGCTGCGGGTCGCATTGCTGTCGACCGCCCGGCCGGCGTCCACCCAGACCGTCACGCCCACCTCGTCGATCGCGACGGGCACGCTGGGCGGGGCGAGGTCGACGCCGAACACCTCGTCGGCCGGGACGAAGTGGCCGAAACCGTCCGCCGCCGCGTCGAGCAGCGCATGGCCGAGCGCGAACAGCTCGGCGGGCGTCAGCGCCGCGCCCTCCACCCGCGCCACCTGGATGCCGCCGGCGTGCAGCGCCAGGTCGTAGGGCACCTCGTCCGCGAACGGCTCGGCGCTGATGTCCAGGTGGACGGAGATGCCGGAGACGTCCTCGGCCGTGTCGCACAGGCGGTAGCGCATCAGCCCACGCGCCCGTTGCCGTTGACGTTGGACGACGGCAGTGACAGCGTGAACGTCGTCCCCTGCCCGGGCTCGCTGTCCACCGTCAGACGCCCCCCGAGCGCGTGCGCGAGCTCGCGTCCGATGGAGAGGCCGAGTCCCGTGCCGCCCTCGCCCCGCCTGCTGTAGAAGGGGTGGAACACCGCGTCCTGGTCGGCCGCCGGGATGCCCGGTCCGGTATCGGAGATATGGATCGCGGTGGTGCCGTTCGCGGTGGCATAGCTGAGTGTCACGGTGCCCTTGCGCGGCGTCCACCGAAACGCGTTGTCGAGCAGGTTGGACACGATCTGCAGCACCCGGTCGCCGTCCGAGAGGATGGTCGGGGCGCCCGCGGTGAGGGCATCGAAGTTGACGTCGTTGGCGCGCGCGCGGTCGCGGAATGACGTGGCCGCCTGCTCGAGCAGCGCCTCCAGGCCGACCTCCTCGCGCACGAGCCGGAACTGGTGCGCCTCCAGCCGGGTCAGGTCGAGCAGGTCGTCGACCAGACGGCCGATGCGGCGCACCTCCTCCCCCACGGCGCCGAGCGATGCGTCGAGATCCTCCGGCCCGACCAGACCCTCGTTCATCGCCTGCACGTGGCCGGAGATGGCCGTGACCGGTGTCCGCAGCTCGTGCGTGACGCGCATCAGGAAGTTGCGCTCGAGCTCGTCCACCTCCCGCAGCCTGTTGACCATGCCCTGGAACCGGTGGGCCAGCTGGCCGAGCTCGTCGTCGGCGGTGTTCTCGCCCGCGACGTGCACCTCCAGATCCCCGCGTGCGACGCGGTCGGCCGCGGCGCCGATCTCCTTCAGCGGCCTGGTGATCCGGCGCGCGACCAGCGTCGCGAGGATGAAGGCCACCAGCAGCCCGATGGCGGTGCCGATGGCCACACGGCCGGCCACCTTCGTCCAGGCGCTGTTCACGTCGGCCAGCGGCTTGGCCATCACCACCGCGCCCATGGGCAGGCCGTCGATCGTCAGCGGCGCAGCGGCGCCGATGTAGGTGCGCGAGTCACGTGGCGGCACGAACTGGAACGTCTGCGTGTCGCCCTGCTTCATGTGCTTCCAGTCGAGCTTCGTTCCCGTCCCCGCGAACTGCAGCAGCTGCGAGTTGGACGGGAACAGCGGGATCGACCCGTCCCACAGCAGCCGGCAGCTGCAGATCGCCTGCAGCTGGTTGACCGTGAAGTCGGTCGGCGCGTGCTGGTTGTGCGCCCCGTAGCCGATCGCCGCCCGGCTGAAGTAGTCGGCCGCCCCCACCACCTGCTTGCGCAGGTCGCGGGCGGTCTGGTCGCGGTTGTAGGACTGGTAGAGGCGGATCGAGGCGGCGCCGGCGATCACCGTCGCCAGCAGCAGCGTCCCGGCGAACAGGAGGGCGAGTCGTGTCCTAAGCGACCGGAGCATCGTCAGCGACCTTGTACCCGACGCCCCAGACGGTGGCGACCGGGCACTCGTCGCCGAGCTTCCGGCGAAGCTGGCGCACGTGCACGTCGACCGTGCGCGTGTCGCCCGCAAACGTGTAGCCCCAGACCCGCTCGAGCAGCTGGTCGCGGGTCAGCACGAGCCCGCGGTGGTCGAGCAGCTCCCACAGCAGGTCGAACTCCTTGGGGGCGAGCTGCACCTGCTCGCCGTTGACCGTGACCTCGCGGCGGCCGGCGTCGATCTTGATCGCGCCGTGCTCCATCACGGCCTCCGGCGGGCGGCCGCTCTTCTGCGTCTGCGTCGCTCGGCGGAGGATCGACTTGATCCGGGCAACCAGCTCGCGCGGGTTGAACGGCTTCGTCAGGTAGTCGTCGGCGCCCACCTCGAGCCCGACGATCTTATCGATGTCGTCGTCGCGTGCGGTGAGCATCAGGATCGGGACGTCAGACGTCGACCGGATCTGCCTGCAGACCTCGAGGCCGTCGATGTCGGGCAGCATCAGGTCGAGCACCACAAGGTCGGGCTTGACGTTCTCGGCCTTCTGCAGCGCCTCGCCGCCGTCCCGCGCGATCTCCACCTGGTAGCGCGCGTTCTTCAGGTACATCGACACGAAGGAGGCGATGTTCCGCTCGTCCTCGACGATCAGGATCTTCTCGGCCATGGGCCTACATGGTAGCCGTCGGCAGGGACGGGCTCAGGAGGAGAGCGTGAAGGAGCGCCCGGCGGAGGGCCAGTTCGGCCAGTTGCTCGTGCTGCTGCCACCCGCGCCGTTCAGGCTCCACTTGCCGCTGCCCTGGATGAATCCCCAGCCCTGCGCGCGGGTTGTCGTGGAGATGCCCCACGAGCCGTTGATGCGCACCGTCCAGCTGGTCTTGACCAGATAGGACAGGCCCTTCCCCGAGTAGTAGGCCCAGCCGTCCTTCATCCAGTGGTGCTCCCAGCCGGCAACGCTGTAGGCGACCACGCCGTCGTTGCTGCGATCGAGGATGGCGATCGTGCCCTGGCCGATCGTCCCGTACGTGACCCCGGTGCCGGTCTGCCGCAGGACGCCGCTCCCGTGCACCGCTCCCAGCGTCCCGCAGTGGCTGCACGTCGTCGTCTGCGCCTGCAGCCCGACCGCGCCGTACGCGGTCATGCTGGAGGCGAGCATGAGAAGCACCGTGAGGAGGGTGACCCGACCCTTCATGGTACTCACTATCGGAATCTTGTGTTTAGAAGATTCTGCTGTATTGTAAGCGTTTTGTTAGTGCGTCAGTGGGCGACGTCCACCGCGCGGGACTCGCGGATCACGGTCACCTTGATCTGGCCGGGATACTCGAGCTGGCCCTCGATCTCGCGGGCGATCTCGTGGCTGAGCAGCGCAGCGGTGTCGTCGTCGACCTCCTCCGGCTTCACCATCACGCGCACTTCGCGGCCGGCCTGCATCGCGTAGACGCGATCGACGCCCCGCTTCGAGCCTGCGATCTCCTCCAATGCCTCGAGCCGCTTGATGTAGTGCTCCAGGCTCTCGCCGCGGCCGCCCGGACGCGAGGCCGACACCGAGTCGGCGGCGATCACCAGCACCGCCTCCACGGTCTGCGGCTCGACGTCATAGTGGTGCGCCTCGATCGCATGCGCGACGCTCGGCGACTCGCGGTACTTGCGCGCCATCTCGGCCGAGATGACGGCGTGCGATCCCTCCACCTCGTGCGTCACCGCCTTGCCGAGGTCGTGCAGCAGGGCAGCGCGCCGCGCCGTCTTCTCGCTCGCTCCCAGCTCGGCCGCCATGATCGCCGCCAGGTGGGCGCACTCGATCGAGTGCTTGAGCACGTTCTGGCCATAGCTGGTGCGGTAGTGGAGGCGGCCCAGGATCTTGACGAGCTCAGGGTGCAGGCCGTGGACGTTGGCCTCGAAGCAGGCCTGCTCGCCGGCCGCCACGATCTCGGCCTCGATCTCGGCCTTCGACTGGTAGTACATCTCCTCGATCCGCGACGGGTGGATGCGCCCGTCGGCGATCAGCTTCTCGAGCGTCAGGCGGGCGGTCGCGCGCCGGACGCCGTCGAAGGCCGACAGGACGACGGCCTGCGGCGTGTCGTCGATGATCACGTCGACGCCGGTCAGGTTCTCGAGGGCGCGGATGTTGCGGCCCTCGCGGCCGATGATCCGGCCCTTGAGGTCGTCGGAGGGCAGCTGCACCACAGATACCGTGGTCTCCGCGGTGTGTCCGGACGCGGTGCGCTGGATCGCGACGGACAGGATGTTGCGGGCGCGCCGGTCGGCCTCGAGCTTGGTCTCCTCGTCGACCTGGCGGACGAGCTTGGCCATGTCGTGGCGGGCCCGTTCCTCGGTCTGCGCGAGCAGCGCGTCGCGTGCCTGTGCCGCAGTCATCCCGGCGATGCGCTCCAGCTCCACGAGCTGTGCGTCCTTCGCCGCCTTCAGCTCCTCCTGCATCTGGCGGGCATGCGTCTCGCGGTCGGCGATCGACTGCTCACGGCGGGCCACCTCCTCGACCTTGGCGGCGGTCATCTCCTCGCGGGCGGCGAGCCGCTCCTCCACCTTCGCGATCTCCGCCCGGCGGTCGCCCAGCTCGCGCTCCTGCTCGGCCCGCTGCTGCAGCAGCTCCTCGCGGGCCTGCACGCGCGCCTCCTTGAGCTGCGCCTCGGCGCGCCCCTCCGCGTCCTCCAGGATCCGTGCCGCCTGCCGCTCCGCCTCCGCAATGCGGGCGGCACCGACGCGCGCGCGCACGGCGAAGCCGATGACCGCGCCGACGATCAACGCCGCGAGGCCGATCAGCGCCTGCTCCATTGTCGCTCCTTACTGTCAGATCGCCCGCGCGAGGCGGGCGTGGAAGATGTCACGAGGAGCGGGGCGCCTTCGTTCGGCCTCATCCGTTCCGGGCGTCACCCCGTCCGGCGCAGGCGCCGGGATGGTGGGATGCACGCCACCCGAACCGTATGAGAACTCCTGCATTTGCAGGCGAAACGTGCTGAAGACGGAGACCAGCTCCGGCACGTATCGTACCGGACGGGCGAACGGCTCCGCAATCGTGCCGCGGCCGCCGCCTCCTTCAGAGCATGTCCAGGTCGACGCCCACCGCAGCCGCGACGGCGTCCTCGCCGAAGCCACGCCGCCACAGGAACGAGGCAGCGCGCCTGGCGATTTCCGTGTCGTAGGGCGGCGCGCCGAAGCGGCTGGCCAGCAGCGCGCGAGCCCGCCCCTCATCGCCGGCCGCGTGCTCATCCACGGCCGCCGCCGCGGCCGGCGCCTCGACCCCGAGCCGGCCGATCTCGTAGGCGGCGCGCAGGCTTCCGTGGCCGCGCCTCCGCAGGCCCGAGGACACCGCCTCTGCAACCGCTGCGTCATCCAGCAGCCCGGCCGTCTGCAGGCGCGCGAGCAGGGTGCCGGAGCGCGCCGCCGGCACCCCCCACCCCTCCAGCTGGCGGTCGAGCTCCGCGCGCGACCGGGGACGAACGGCGATCAGACGCAGCACGCGCTGCTCCAGTCGCTCGTCATCCGCGGCTTGGCGCAGCTCGGCCAGTTGCCGGTCGTCCAGCTCGTCGCCCGGCGCGAGGCTCAGCTCCGCCAGCCGCCGGGTCGAGAGCAGCAGCCGCTCCCCGGACTGCAGGCCGACCGAGACCAGCTGCCCGGGAGACCGGGCCGCTGTCAGTGCGACGACGGCGTCCACCCGGAAGCCGCCGTCAGCTTGGGCCGGCCGCCAGCGTGGTCGTGCCGTTGGGCGACGCCGCGTCCGCATCGTCCCCATCGGCGTCAGCCGCCGGGCGTGGCGGGAGCGTTGTCGGGCCGGCGGCGGACGGCTCGCGCCTGGGGACGACCACATCGGGAAGCTGCGCCTGGATGTCGTCGAGGATCTTGGTGGTCACGTCCGGATGCTCCGCCAGGAACGCCTTGACGTTGGTGCGGCCCTGTCCCAGCCGTTCATCGCCGTAGGAGAAGTACGACCCGGACTTGGTGATGATCTTCTTGTCGAGCGCCACGTCGAGCACGGAGCCCTCCCAGGAGATGCCCTCGCCGTAGGCGATGTCGAACTCGGCCTGCTTGAAGGGCGGCGCCACCTTGTTCTTCACGATCTTCACCCGCACGCGGTTGCCGACCGCCTCGGTGCCCTCCTTGAGCGTCTCGATCCTGCGGATGTCGAGCCGCACGGAGGCGTAGAACTTGAGCGCCCGGCCGCCCGGGGTGGTCTCGGGCGAGCCGAACATGACGCCGATCTTCTCCCGCAGCTGGTTCGTGAAGATGCAGATGGTGCCGGTGCGGTTGAGCGTGCCGGCGATCTTGCGCAGCGCCTGGCTCATGAGCCGCGCCTGCAGGCCGACATGCGAGTCGCCCATCTCGCCCTCGATCTCGGCACGCGGCACGAGCGCGGCCACCGAGTCGATCACGAGCACGTCCAGGGCGCCGCTGCGGATCAGCATCTCGGCGATCTCGAGCGCCTGCTCACCGTTGTCGGGCTGGGAGAGCAGGAGCTCGTCCACGTTCACGCCGATCCGGCGGGCGTAGGTCGGGTCCATCGCGTGCTCCGCGTCGATGAAGGCCGCCAGGCCGCCCTTGCGCTGCGCCTCGGCGATCACGTGGTAGCAGAGCGTCGTCTTGCCCGACGACTCGGGGCCGAACACCTCGACCACGCGCCCGCGCGGCAAACCGCCGATGCCCAGGCCGAGATCGAGCGACAGCGCGCCGGTGGACACGGAGTCGATGTCGACGTGCGACGCCTCCCCCATCTTCATGATCGCGCCCTTGCCGAACTGGCGCTCGATCTGGCTGACTGCGGCGTCCAGCGCTTGCTCTCGCTCCATGATCTCTCCCACCTCTTCTCCGGCCGCGTTGCCGGTGGTCATTGCACTCCGACGGCGAACGAGTGTTCGTGCCGGAATACTAGACCCGCCATCGGACGCACCTCAAGGGCCGCGCCGTCACGGATGTGCGTCGAAGTGCTCGAGCAGCGCGTGCAGCGCCGCCACGGTCGCCCGCAGCCGGATATCCGACCGGCGCCCGCCCCACTGCATCCGCATCGGCGCCTCCCGCCCGGGCCCGCTGACGTGCAGGTATACCAGCCCCACGGGCTTTTCCTCGGTCCCGCCGCCCGGCCCGGCGATGCCGGTGACTGCCACCGCCACGTCGGCGCCCAGCCGGCTGCGGGCGCCCTGCGCCATGGCCGCCGCCACCTCCGGGCTGACCGCACCGTGTGCATCCAGCAGCTCGTCGGAGACGCCCAGCAGGTCGCGCTTGAGCGCGTTGGAGTAGGTCACCGCCGAGCCGGCGAACACGTCGGAGCTGCCGGGGACGGCCGTCAGCTCGGCGGCCACCATCCCGCCCGTGCAGGACTCGGCCGTCGCCAGCGTCGCTCCCCGAGCCCGCGCGGCGTCCAGCACCAGCTCGGCCGCCGACCGCTCGTCGGTGGCGAACACGTGCGCGCCCAGCCGCTCACGCATCGCGCGCCACAGCTGCTCGCCCTGCGCCTCCGCACCGGCGGCGGCGCGGACGTCGATCTCGATCTCGTAGTTGCGCGCGCAGATGCTGGTCTCGACGCCGGGCGGGTCGCCACCCGCCTCCGCGAAGAGGTCGGCCACGTGGGACTCGCCGATGCCATAGGTGCGCAGCAGCAGCCGGCGGCGGGGCTCGGCCCTCGCCATCAGCCCGGCCATGCGGGGATGCTCGGGCGCCATCTCCCACAGACGGCGTAGCTCCGAAGGGACGCCTGGCAGCACCACAACGACCGACCCCGCGACGTCCATCACGAGCCCGGGCGCGGTGCCCGCCAGGCCGAGCACGTCGGCGCCCCGCGGGATGCGTGCTTGCTTGCGGTTGCCGGCGTCGAACCGGGCGCGGTCGAACCCCATCCGGTCGGCCACGCCGTCCGTCCATGCGGTGATCTGGGCGAGCACCTGCTCGTTCAGCTCGAGCGGCACCCCGGCGACTCCGGCCAGCGCCTCGACGGTGCGGTCGTCGTGCGTCGGGCCGAGGCCGCCGGAGGTGACGACCAGGTCGTGGGCGCCGCACAGCTCGCGCACCGCCGCCTGGATGTCTTCCAGCGGATCGCCCACCATCAGCGTGCGGCGCATCTCGAACCCGAGCGCCTCGAGCCGCTCGGCCAGGTGGGAGGCGTTGCGGTCTGAGATGACGCCGCGCAGGAGCTCGCTGCCCGTGAGCAGGACCGCGGCGGTGGGACGGCTCACGCCTGGCTGATGCCCTTGCGCGTGATCGTGAACTTGAGGCCGGGCGGCAGCGGGTGCGTGGTGCCGTTGATCGACACGGTGATCGAGCCCGGCGCGCCGATCGTGATCGCGATCGGTCCGGTCGCGCGGATCTGCGCCGTCTCCCCGGCGTGCATGAGGTAGGACGACAGATCGGTGTGCTTCATCGACACCGCGGCGGGGCCCGTGGGTGTGCCCTTGTGCGCGTAGATCCAGGAGTCGCCGGTCGCCGTGAGCGTGATGCGGTAGGTCTTCGGCGCGTGGTGGCGCTTCTTCGCCGTGGTGGTCGTCGGCTGCTTCTGCTGCGTGCTGGACGATGACGACGAGCTGGGGTTCGTGGTCGGAGGCGGCGGCAGGTTGACGTGGTTGTTGCCGCCGGCGCCGACGGTGAGGAACACCATCGACGCGATGGCGACGATCGCCGCAAGGGCGATCAGCACGATGCTGGTCTCCCGACGGTGGCCGCTGACGCGGCGCTGGGAAGGCGGGTAGATCGGCCGGTCGTCCTCACGCCGCGGGTCGTGGTAGCGGGAGTTGAACTCGTCGATGAACAGGTGGCCGTCGAGCCCGAGGTAGTCGGCGTACGCCCGCAGGAAGCCCTTGGTGTAGGTGGCTCCGGGCAGCACGCCGAAGTCCTCCTCCTCGAGGGCGCGGATGTAGCGGGCCCGGATCTTGGTGTCCTCCTCCACCTGAGGGAAGGACAGACCCTTGCGCTCTCGGGCCTCACGGAGTGCTGAACCGATTTCGAACATGACGAGGACGCCGACGGCGAAGCGCGTAGTGTACCGATTTACGCCCGGGGGAAATAGCGGTCGCGAAGCAGGCCCGTGACGCCCGCCGCGCTGCCCACCAGCACCGCCACGAACGTGTAGTTCGCGAACTGGACGCCGCAGCCGGCGTCGCCGCAGGACTCGCTGCCCCCGCCGACGCTGGCGGCGATCACCAGGCCGAAGAGGAGCAGCGGCGCCAGGGCCGCGATCATCCCCATGCGCGTTCCGAAGACCGCCCCGAGGACGAGCGCCTCGAGCAGCAGCATCGCGCCGGTGAAGTCCGACGAGTGGCTGTGGGCGGTGGCGAGCACGATCAGGGTCTCCGACGTGAAGCCGACCAGCAGCGGCACGACGTACTCGCGGATGGAGGGCGCCGGACGCCGCACGCCGAGCACACGCCGTGCCACCGCCGTGTTCGCGGTGGAGAGCGCCTCCAGCGCCGAGCGTGTGAGGCCGGTCTGCTCCATCGCCGCATCCAGCCAATCCTCGCCCGCCGCGACGCGCGCTACGAGCCGGTCGTGCGTCACCGGCCCCTCGTGCTCGATCACCCGGGCGATGCCGACCGTCGCCGCGCCGAGCCGGCGGTGCTCATGGTTCCGCTGGGCCGACACCTCGACCGGCAGACCGTCCACTGAGAACTCGGCGAACACGGCATCCTCCGGGCCGAGCGAACCGGGGTGCACTGCCAGCTCGCCGCCGTCGCCGTAGGCACGCTCCAGCACGCGGGCGAAGGCGGGCAGGTCGACGGCGCGGCATACGACCTCGAGGCGCGCCCCGTCCGACGCGAGACCCAGAGGGTAGCTGCCGACGATGACGGGCTCGTACGGCGCGAGCGTGTCGAGCAGGCCCGAGGCGGTGAGCCGTTCGTACCAGTCGTCGGTCACGGCCTGCAGGGTAGTGAAGCGGGCTCCGCCGCCCGGCCGCTCAGAAGGTCAGGTCGTCGCCCGGCTCGTCGACCGCGGGCTCCGGGGCCGCATCGCCGACGATGCGAGCCAGGTCGGCCTCGGTGATCAGCACGTTCCGGGCCTTCGACCCCTCGTACCCGGACACGATCCCGCGGCGCTCGAGCATGTCGATCAGCCGACCCGCACGGGTGTAGCCGACCCGCAGCCGCCGCTGCAGCAGCGATACCGATGCGGTCTGGTGCTGGGCGACCAGCCGGATGGCGTCGTTCAGCACGGGATCCTCGTCGGCGTCGAGCTGCTCGGGCTCCACGTCGGAGGGAAGCTCGAGTAGCTCCTCCTCGAACGTCGGCTCGCCCTGCTTGCGGCACGCCTCAACGATCCGCCGGGTCTCGTCCTCGGAGATGTACGCGCCCTGGACGCGCTGCAGCTTGGAGGTGCCCAGCGGCTTGTACAGCATGTCGCCGGCGCCGAGCAGCGCCTCCGCGCCGTTGACGTCGAGGATCACGCGGGAGTCGGTCTGCGACGACACCGCAAACGCGATGCGCGACGGCACGTTGGCCTTGATCATGCCGGTGATGACGTCGACGCGCGGGCTCTGGGTGGCGAGCACGAGGTGGATGCCGACCGCCCGGGACTTCTGCGCGAGCCGGATGATCGCGTCCTCCACGTCGGCCGGCGAGACCATCATCAGGTCGGCCAGCTCGTCGATCACGACCAGGATGTGCGGCACCCGGTCCTGCCCCAGCTCGAGCCGCTGCCGGTTCCATTCCGCCAGGTTGCGGGCCTTGACGGCGCCCATCAGCTCGTAGCGGCTCTCCATCTCCCGAACGATGTTCTGCAGCACCAGCGCGGCGTTCTTCATGTTCGTGACGACGGGCGTCAGCAGGTGCGGGATCGACTCGTAGTGGTTGAGCTCGACCCGCTTCGGGTCGACCAGGATCATCCGCACCTCGTCCGGTGTGGCGCGCAGGAGGATCGAGCAGAGGATGGCGTTGATGCTGCCGGACTTGCCCGACCCGGTCGTCCCGGCGATCAGCAGGTGTGGCATCTTGGCGAGGTCGCAGGCCACCCCCGCACCGGAGATGTCCTTGCCGAGCCACGCGGTCAGGGGGCTCGAACCGGACGGCGGCTCCGCGTAGATGTCACCGAGCGTGACCGTGTTGTGCGAGGTGTTGGGGACCTCCACGCCCACCGCCTGCTTGCCCGGGATCGGCGCCAGGATGCGGATCTCCGTGGTGGCGAGCGCATAGGCGAGGTCGTCGCGCAGCTGCGAGACCCGCGAGACCTTGATCCCGGGTGCCAGCTGCAGCTCGTAGCGCGTGACGCGGGGTCCCGACACCATGCCCACGCAGCGCGCCTCGATGCCGAAGTTCGCGAGCGCGTCGACCAGCTTCCGCGCAACCTCGCGATGGTCGTCTCCCCCGCCCTTGCCGGCCGCGCTCTTCTTGAGGATGGTGGGCGACGGCAGCCGGTACTCCGTCTTGGGGCGCGGTGAGGCGTCCAGCTCCATCGCGCCGCTCACCACCTCCGCGGTCACGGCATCGTCGGCCTCGGCCGGCGGCTCCGGGAGCTCCACCGGGTCCGGCTCGGCCGGCACCGCCTCCTCGGCCTCCGCCGCCGGAGGCTCGAAGTCGGGGATGTCCCCGAAGATGTCTGCGAACTCCTTGCTGCCGTCCAGCGGCTTCGACGCCCGCCCGCGCTTCTGCGACTTCTCGCTGGGAACCGCAACCAGCGTCGGCCGCGAGGACGGACGCTCGCGATAGCGTCGCGCGACCTCGCCGCCCACCCGCGCTCCCGTGCCTGCGGCGCGCGCGACGTGCTGTCCGGAGCTGCGCATGATCGCGCCGATCGAGGCGCCCGTGACCAGCACGATGCCGGCCAGCACCCCGGTCACGACCAGGATGGTCACGCCGATGTCCCCGACCAGGCCGCTCAGCAGGATGCGCGCGTAGGCGCCGATCAGACCACCGTGCTGCTGCGGCGCCAGCGTGTCGGTCGTCGACACCGCGAGCGTCACCGACGCGAGCAGCACCAGCACGCCCAGCCGGAGCGGGCGCAGGTGGCGGAGCGGGCTGTCGACGAAGATCAGCGCGCCGAGCGCGATCAGGAGCGGCGGCAGCAGGGCCGCGGTGCGGCCGATCAGCAGGTGCAGCAGGTCGTGCAGCTTGAGCCCCACCACGCCGCCGTCCCACCCGCGGTACTCGACGAACGCGAGGAAGGTGCCGAGCGCCATCAGACCGCCGCCGATCAGGTCGCGGCGCTGCGAGAGAGAAGTCCGACTCGACGCACGCCTCCGCTGGGGGGTCTGGGAGCGGATGGGGGTTTTGCGCGTGCGCCGAGCCGGTTGTGGACCAGGAGCGCGATGGGTCCGTCGCGTGGTGGTCCTGGCCATTGGCGATGGTATTCACCCACCCGGACGGTATTCCTGCACGCCTCCTTGACGGCCGCCGCGCGATCTCATAGAAGTGCGCTACCCACCGAGGCGAGGAGCGCCGATGCTTGCGGAAGAGACCCCCGTCCACGCGCCCAGCGGCATTTCGGGCATCGAGACCCGGTCGATCGACTGGGTGCCGGAGAACGAGCGACACGGCAAGCTCTGGCACCAGCTGCCGCTGTGGTTCCTCGGGAACTTCCAGTACTTCTCGATCCCGATCGGCTTCGTCGGCCCCAGCCTGGGACTGTCGCTTTGGTGGACGATCGTGGCCGGCACGACGGGCATCCTCACGGGAACCGTCTTCATGGCGTTCCATGCGTCCCAGGGCCCCACGCTGGGCCTGCCGCAGATGATCCAATCGCGGGCGCAGTTCGGCTATCGCGGCGTGGTGGTCGCCCTGTTCGCCACGCTGTTCACCTACATGGCGTTCAACGTCGCCGACCAGGTGCTCATGTCCGAGGGCCTGAACGGCGCGTTCGGCTGGAACGCCGACGTGGTCGCCGTCGTGACGGCGATCGGTGCGGCCCTGCTCGCGATCTATGGGCACGACTGGGTGCACCGGGTGTTCCGGATGCTGCTCTACGTGCTGCTGCCGCTGATGGCCATCGTCACCATCGGGGTCATCACCGGGCATGCCGGAGCGGGGACGAAGCTGACCGGGCTCGGGTGGAACGGCACAGCCTTCCTCGCGCAGTTCTCGACGGCCGCGGCCTACAACATCACCTATGCGCCGTACGTCTCCGACTACTCGCGCTACCTGCCGAAGAGCACGCCGCGCGGCAGCATCATCGCGTCGGTGTTCGTCGGCGCCTCGACGCCCGCGATCTGGCTGATCGCACTCGGCGCGTGGCTCGCGATCCGGCTGGGTGCGACCGACGGCCTGGTCGGACTGCAGACGGCCGGCAACAACGTGTTCGGGCACCTCGGCTCGGTGACCGCCTTCCTCTCCGCCTGCGCGCTGGCGGCGACCATGGGCATGAACGCGTACGGCGGCATGCTGACGACGCTCACCGGGATCGACTCGTTCCGGAGGATCAGGCCGACCCGTGCCTGGCGGGTGATCACGATCATCGTGCTCGCGGTTGCCTGGTACGTGATCGCGAAGAGCATCACCACCAACGCCGTCGGCGCGGTCTACGGGTCGCTGACGCTGATGCTCTACTTCCTGGTGCCCTGGACGGCGACGAACCTGATCGACTTCTTCTTCGTCCGGCGCGGCCACTACGCGATCACCGACCTGTTCCGCCTGGACGGCATCTACGGTGTCTGGGCGTGGCGCGGCCTCGCCGCCTACGCGCTCGGGTTCGCGGCCGAGATCCCCTTCATGTACGTCTACAACCTGTTCACCTTCAAGACGTACTACCAGGGCCCGTTCTCGAAGGACCTGAACAACGTCGACGTCGCGTGGATCGTGGGGCTGATCGTGACCTCGGTGGCCTATGTCCTGTTCACGAGGAACCTGGACGTGAAGGCGGAGCAGCCGGCGATCGAACGGAGTGAGCGGGAGCTGGCGGAGGGGTTCGACCTGGCGAAGCGCTAGGCGAGCGGGTCTGCCCCGTTCGGGCAGACCCGTTCTAGACCTCGACGACGACGGGCAGCACCATCGGCCGCTTGCCGGTCATCCGGTGCACCAGGGGCGCCAGGGCGTCGTGCAGCTCCTGCTGGAGCAGGTTCGGCTCCGTCATGCGCTGCGCCAGGCATCGCTCGAGCACCTCGTCCACGGCGTCGCGCGAGGCGTCGAGCAGCTCCTGCCCGTCGCCGTCGGGCATCTCGAAGCCACGGGCGATCACCTCCGGATCGACCACCACCTCCGCGCTCCCGGCCGCGATCGTGGCAACCACGATCAGCACGCCGTCGCTCGCCAGCCGACGCCGGTCACGCAGCACCTCGTCCCGCACGTCGCCCACCGAGTAGCCGTCCACGAGCGTCATGCCGGTCTCGATGTGGCCGGTGACGAACAGGCCGTCGCCGTCCAGCTCGAGCACCATGCCGTTGTCGGCGACGCGAACGGCGTGCTCCGGGACGCCGGCCGCCTCGGCGATCCGCGCGTGCGCGCGCAGCATCCGGTACTCGCCGTGTACCGGGAGGAAGTTCCGCGGCCGCACCAGCTCGAGCATGCGGCGCAGCTCCTCCGCCGAGCCGTGACCCGACACGTGCACGTACGCATTGTTCTCGGTGAGCACCGTCGCGCCCATCCGGTTCAGCCGGTTGACCGTCTCCCCCACGTTCACCTCGTTGCCGGGCACAGCCTTCGACGACATCACGACGGTGTCGGTGGGATGGATCTGCAGCGCGGGATGGTCGCCATGGGCCATGCGCGTCAGCGCCGAGCGTGGCTCGCCCTGGCTGCCGGTGCAGAGCACCACGACCTCGTGCGGGAGCACCGAATCGAGGTCGCGCGGCTTCAGCATGATGCCGTCGTCCACCTCGGCATAGCCCAGGTTGCGGGAGATGTTGAGGTTGCGCACCATCGAGCGGCCGATCACGCAGACCTTGCGGCCGTTGGCCGCCGCCGCGTCGATCACCTGCTGCAGACGGTGGATCTGGGATGCGAAGGAGGTGACGATCACCCGCCCCCGCGCCTCGCCGATGATCCTGCGCATGCTCGGGCCGACCGTCATCTCCGAGGGCGTCGTGCCCGGATTCTCGGCGTTCGTCGAGTCGGACATCAGCAGGGCCACGCCCGCGTCGCCCAGCGCCCGGAGCCGGTCGATGTCGACGGGACGGCCGTCCACCGGCGTCATGTCGAGCTTGAAGTCGCCCGTGTGCACGATCGGCCCGTGATCGGTGTGCAGCACGACCGCCACCGCGTCGGGGATCGAGTGCGTCACGCGCACGACCTCGGTCTCGAACGGGCCCACCTGCACGCGCGACCCGTCCGGCGTCACCTCCACCAGCTCGGTCTCGGCGCCCAGCCCGTGTTCGTCGAGCCGCGACTTGACCAGCCCGAGCGTGAGGCGTGTCCCGTACACCACCGGCCCCGGCCCCGTCTCGCGCAGCAGGTAGGGCAGCGCTCCGACGTGGTCCTCGTGGCCATGCGTGAGCACGATCGCCCGCAGCCGCTCGGCCCTGTCGACGACGTAGGAGAAGTCGGGGAGCACCAGGTCGACGCCGAACATCTCCGCCTTCGGAAACGTCAGGCCGGCGTCGATCAGGATCAGGTCGCCGTTCGCCTCGACGACGGTCATGTTCTTGCCAACCTCGCCCAGCCCGCCGAGCGGGATGATCCGCACCGGGTCGCGCATGCTCACGCTGCCGCGATCGGAAGCAGCCCGGCCACCTCGAGGGCGGCCTGGATCGTCGCGGTCTGCCGGTCGTCGGCCTCCACGAGCGGGAGGCGCAGGCCGCCCACGTCGTGGCCGAGCAGGTTCAGAGCGGCTTTCAGCGGAATTGGATTGGTCGTGACGGCAAGCGCCTCGAGCAGCGGCGCGAGCTCGTGGTCGATCTCGTCGATCCGCTCGGCGTCGCCCGCCGCCGCGGCCGCGACCATCTCGCGCATGCGCGGGCCGGCGAGGTGTGAGGCAACGCAGATCCCGCCCACACCGCCCAGCTTGAGGAAGGGGCCGAGCAGGTCGTCGTTGCCTGCATAGAGCTGCAGGCCGCCGTGGTGGACGATCGCCCTGGCCTGATCGAGGTCGGGCGTCGCCTGCTTGACGGCGACCACGTTCGGGATCTCGGCCAGGCGCTCGAGCACCGGCGGCTCGAGATTGATGATGACGCGCGAAGGGATGTTGTAGACGATCACCGGCCGGCCCTCCGCGGCGTCGGCGATGGCCTGGAAATGCCGCACGATCCCCTCGACCGGCGGCTTGTTGTAGTACGGCGTGACGACCAGGAAGCCATCCACGCCGGCGGCCAGTGCCGAGCGCGTGAGGGCGACCGAGTGATGCGTGTCGTACGTGCCGGTGTTGGCCACGACGGTCGCGGACGACCCGATCTCGGCCACGACGGTCTCGAACAGGTCGAGCTTCTCGCGGTCGTTGACGGTCGGGCCCTCGCCCGTCGTCCCGCACACCACCAAGCCGTCGGAGCCGCTGTCGACCAGGTGGCGCGCCAGCCGCCGGGCGGCGTCGTGGCTGACCGTGCCGTCGGCCGCGAACGGCGTCACCATCGCGGTCAGCAGCTCTCCGAGCGGGGGCCGGTTCATCATCCCGATTCTACTCCGTTCCCCGGGCGAATCCTCCGGGCACGGCGGTAGTGTTCGCCGCGATGACGGGCACGGTCGAGCAGATCTTCCTGGCGCCGGCGGAGGGCGCCGCCACCTTCACCGTGGATGCGGTGGAGGCGTACGCGGGGCGCGGGCTCGAGGGTGACCGCAACCTGTCGCCGCCCGACCGGTGGATCGGCAGCGGCAACGCGCTGACGCTGATCGAGGCCGAGGTGATCGAGGCGGTGCTCGAGGAGCACGACCTCGACCTGCGCGGCGGCCGCTCGCGCCGGCAGCTGGTCACGCGCGGCATCCGCCTGAACGACCTGGTCGGCGAGGAGTTCCAGGTGGGCAGCGTCCGCTGCCGCGGCGTCGAGCTGTGCGAGCCGTGCCTGCACTTGCAGGGGATGCTCGGGCGCACGGACACCATCAAGGTGCTGGTGCACCGTGGCGGCCTGCGCGCGGACATCCTGGACGGCGGGACGCTCTCCGTCGGCGACCGGGTCACGGCCGCCTGATGCCCGAGACGAGCTTCAACCAGGGCATCATCGACGAGTTCCGCGCAAACGGCGGTGTGGTGTCGCGGCCCTACCCGGACTCGACGCTCGTGCTCGTGACCATGCACGGCGCGAAGAGCGGCCGCGAGATGACCCTGCCGCTCGAGTTCTTGGAGATCGGCGGCGTACCGCACATCTATGCGACGCGGGGCGGCTCGCCCGGCCATCCCGCGTGGTACTTCAACCTGCTGGCGAATCCCGACGTGACCGTCGAGCAGGGCACGGGGACGTACCGGGCGCGTGCCCGCGAGCTGCGCGGATCGGAGCGCGACGCCGCCTGGCGGGCGCTGGTCGAGACCAAGCCGCGGTTTGCCGAGTACGAGCAGAAGACCGACCGGAAGTTCCCCGTGTTCGCGCTCGACCGGATGCTGCCCTAGGCTTCGTCGCCGAGCGAGCGCCGGGCCTGCTCCAGCTCGCGACGCTCCTCGGCCGAGAGCTTCGGGAGCCGCAGATCGAGGGCGTCGACCGCATCGACCAGGATGCCTCCCACCAGCGCCCGTGCGCGGTGCTTGTGGTCGGCCGGCACCACGAACCACGGCGCCCACTCCGTCGACGTCGCGGTGAGCGCGGCCTCGTATGCGTCGCGGTACTCGTCGAAGTACTCGCGCTCGCGCACGTCCGCCGCCGAGAACTTCCAGTGCTTCGCCGGATCGTCCAGCCGTGCGAGAAAGCGCCGGCGCTGCTCCCCGCGCGAGACATGCAGGAACACCTTCACGACGCGCGTGCCATTGCGCACCAGGTGACGCTCGAAGGCATTGATGTCCTCGAACCGCTCGCTCCACAGCTCGTCGCCCTTCGCGAGCTCGGGCGGCCTGTGCTCGTCCCCGAGCAGATCCGGATGCACGCGGACGACCAGCACCTCCTCGTAGTACGACCGGTTGAAGATGCCGATCTCGCCGCTGCCCGGCAGCTCGCGCGAGCAGCGCCAGAGGAAGTCGTGGCGCAGCTCCTCCGGCGACGGCTGCTTGAAGGACGCAACCCTGCAGCCCTGTGGGTTCAGCCCGGACATGACGTGCTTGATGGTGCCGTCCTTGCCGGCCGCGTCCAGCGCCTGCAGGATCAGCAGCATCGACCACGTCCCGCTCGCGTAGATGCGCTGCTGGGCCTCGCCGAGGGCGTGGCGGAACGCCTCCAGCTCGCGGTCGGCGATGTCGGCCGAACGGTCGCCCAGCCAGTCGGCGTCCGTACGCGCCGTGCTGCGACCGCGCAGCCCGGCCGGCGTCCCCGGCTCGACGATCAGCTCGTCGATCACCGCACGCGGCAGCTTCATGCCGACCGTGCGAGCAGGATCTCCAGCCCGACGGTGAGGCCGGGCGGCAGGTCGCGGACGGTGCGGACGGCGAGCAGCACGCCGGGCGAGAACGCCTCGCGCGACGTCGTGTCGTGGCGGATCGTCAGCGTCTCCCCCGGCCCGCCCAGGATCACCTCCTGGTGGGCGACCAGTCCGGGCAGGCGGACGCTGTGGATGGGCACGTCGCCTGCCATCCGCGCCGCCGTCGCCCGCGAGGTGCCAGACGGAGCGTCGCGCTTGGTGTCGGCGTGCAGCTCCACGATCTCGGCCGCCGGCAGCCGCCGGCTCGCTTCCTCGGCGAAGCGCATCATCAGCACCGCCCCGATCGCGAAGTTGGCCGCATGGAAGAGCGGCACCCCTGCGGCCGCAGCGTCCTCGCCCAGCCGGCGCAGCGATCCCTCGTCCACGCCGGTGGTGCCGAGCACGAGCGGGACGCCGGCCTCGATGCAGAGCCGGCAGCCCTCCGCGGCGAACTCCGGCGCGGTGAAATCGACGACGACATCGGCCGGCGACTGCTCGAGCGCCAAGTCGAGGCCGATGCCGAGGGACGGCGCGGCGGCGGCGGCGAGCTCGAGGTCGTCGGCCGCCTCGATGGCGGGAAGCAGCGCTTGCCCCACCTTGCCGGTGGCGCCGGACAGGATCACGCGGATCATCCGCTGATCCTACTCAGCTGAGGGCAGGGCTGAGCAGCCCGACGGCGTCGCGGAACCGGTCCTCGTCGGGCCCGATGCCCGCCACCGAGAGCCGCTCGGGCGCGAACAGCTGGCGGGCCAGCGAGGCGATCGCGTCGGCCTCGACGGAATCGATCTCGGCGCAGATGCGGTCGAGCGAGAGCAGCTCCGTGTCGGTCAGCACCGACTTGCCGAGGCGGCTGGCGCGATTCGATGTCGACTCCATCGAGAGCATGATCCGGCCCTTCAGGTTCTCCTTCGCCCGCTCCAGCTCCTCGGGCGTGATGTCGCCCGTGCCGATCCGGGTGAGCTGGTCGGCGGTGATGCGCACACACTCCGCGAGGTTATCCTCGCGGGTACCGACGTAGACTCCGACCATGCCGGTGTCCGCGTACTGCGCGCCGAAGGTGTAGACGGAGTACGCCATGCCGCGCTTCTCACGGATCTCCTGGAACAGCCTGGAGGACGCCGAGCCGCCCAGCATCGAGTCGAGCAGCGAGGCGGCGAATCGGCGGCGGTCGGAGCGCTGCAATCCGATCCCGCCCAGGCAGACGTGGTACTGCTCCGAGGCCTTGGCCTGGAACACCGTCCGCGGCTGGGACTCGCCGATCCAGACGGGACGCACGCCTGCGCTCGGATCGGGCAGCTTCGCGTAGCTGTCGAACCGCTGCTGGATCGCGTGGACGAGCGGCTCGTGCTCCACGTTGCCCGCCGCTGCGATGACGATGTTCGGGCCGACGTAGCGGTTCTCATGGTACTCGCGCACCATCGCCGGCGTGGTGGCGGTGACCGCGTCCGCGGTGCCGATCACCGGCCGGCCGAGGGGATGGTCACCGAACACCGCCTGGGCGATCAGGTCGTGTGCGAGGTCGTGGTAGCTGTCCTCGTACATCGCGATCTCCTCGAGCACCACCTCACGCTCCGAGACCAGCTCGCCGGCGTCGAATGTGGGTGCAAGCAGCATGTCGCTCATCACGTCGAGCGCGGTGTCCAGGTGGGCGTCGAGCACCCGCGCGTAGAGCACGGTGTACTCCTTCGCCGTCGCCGCGTTCAGCTCGCCGCCGAGGCCGTCGAACACCTGGGCGATCTGCACGCCTGAGTAGCGGGCCGACCCCTTGAACAGGAGATGCTCGATGAAGTGGCTGATGCCGGCCTGGCCGGCCGCCTCGTCACGCGAGCCGGCGCCGATCCAGATGCCGAGAGCCACGGAGCGCACCGACCTCACGCGCTCGGTGACGATTCGCTCTCCGCCGTCGAGCGTGGTGACGGTGTATCGCTGCACTGCGGCGCACTGTAGCAGTGGGGGTGTTCGCTGACCCTCCCCCATTTGGGTCAGGCAGCGGGAAATCGGGGTCAGGCCTCCGGCCTGACCCCGTTGAAGATTCGCGCCACGCGCCGGTCGTTAGACCGGCACCACCCGGTGGATCAGTGAGAGAGTGGGTCGCGCCGAAGCGCGACCCACGCGCCCTCATCCACGGGTCAAGGCCGGAGGCCTGACCCCATCCCCTAGCGCCGTCCGCGGTCGCGCCCGCGGTCCCGGTCGCGCCGGGGCCGGTCGCCCTCGGAGCGCTCGGGTGCGGGATTCGCCTCGGCCACGGCGACCAGCTCCTCCGGCGTGATCTCGCCGCCCTCGTCGGTCTTCTTGGCCACCAGGGTCAGGCCGATCCGGCCGCGGTCCTTGTCGACCTCGACCACGGTCACCTTCACCTTGTCGCCGCGGGCGAGCACCTGCTCGGCGGACGCCAGCCGGTTGCCCTTGGGCAGGATGCGGCTGACGTGCAGGAGGCCGTCGACGCCCTTGCGGAGCGAGACGAAGGCGCCGAAGTCGGCCAGCTTGACCACCTCGGCATCGTCGTACTCGTCGCCGACCTCGATGTCCTTGGTCATCGACTCGATCTCGCGCCGCGCGGCCTCGGCCAGCTCGCCGTTGGTGCCGTAGATGCGGATCGTGCCGTCCTCCTCGATGTCGATCTGCACCTCGTAGTCGGCCTCGAGCGAGCGGATCGTCTCGCCGCCCTTGCCGATCACCATGCCGATGTAGTCGGGATGGATCTTGGTCGAGATGATCCGAGGCGCATGGGCCGCCACCTGCTCGCGGGGCGTCGAGATGGCCTCGCGCATGGCGTCCAGGATGAACAGCCGGGCATCGCGGGCCTGCGCGAGCGCCGTGCGCAGGATCTCCATGGTGACGCCCGTGATCTTGATGTCCATCTGGAGGGCCGTCACGCCCGCCTCGGTGCCAGCGACCTTGAAGTCCATGTCACCGAGGTGGTCCTCGGCGCCCTGGATGTCGGTCAGGATGACGTGGCTGTCACCCTCCTTGATCAGGCCCATGGCGATGCCCGCCACCGGCGCCTTGATCGGCACGCCGGCGTCCATCAGCGACAGGGTCGATCCGCAGACCGACGCCATCGACGAGGAGCCGTTCGACTCGAGGATCTCGGAGACCACCCGCAGCGTGTACGGGAAGTCGTCCGCGCTCGGGATCACCGGCACGAGCGCCCGCTCCGCGAGGGCGCCGTGGCCGATGTCGCGCCGCTTCGGCCCTCGCATGAAGCCGGTCTCGCCCACCGAGAACGGCGGGAAGTTGTAGTGGTGGATGTAGCGCTTGGTCTCGTCCAGCGAGAGGTCGTCGATGCGCTGCTCCTCCTTGCCGGTGCCCAGGGTGCACAAGGTCAGCGCCTGGGTCTGGCCGCGGGTGAAGAGCGCCGAGCCGTGCGTCCGCGGCATGACGGAGACGTCGCACCAGATCGGCCGGATCTCGGTCTCGGAACGGCCGTCGGGCCGGCGCTTGTCGACCGCGATCTTGCTGCGGACGATCTCCTTGTAGAGCCGGTCGGTGGCAGAGCCGACGGCCGCGCGCGCCAGCGGGTCGAGGTGGGCGACGCCCTGGTTGTCGGGCTCGCCGCGGCTGGGGAAGCCGAGATCGATGCTGTGCTCGATGTCCTCGAGCAGCGCTGCGCGCTTCGCCGACTTCAGCTCCTTGGAGTCCTGCTCGGCGTCCGACAGCGCGCGGACGGCGTCGCCGAACTGCTCCTTGACCTTCGGGTAGACGGCGTTGTCGCGCGCCTCGACGACCAGCTCGTCGATGGCGAACTGCAGCCGCACGCGCTCGAGCATGTCGGCCTCGGTCGAGCCGCCTGAGATCTCGGGCGCCTCCTCGCGGAAGACCGCGTCCGCCTTCGGCTGCAGCGCGGCCAGGCCGTCCTCCTGGATCGCCTGGCTGAGCTCGCCCAGCCGCGACGAGCGCAGGCGCTCGGTGACGGCGCCGTCCGACCACTTGGGCTGTCCGGCCTGCGACGCCAGCTCGATCTGCACCCGGCAGATCTCCTTGATCGCGTCGTGCGCCATCTCGAGCGCGGCCACCAGCGTGTCCTCGTCGATCTCCTCGGCGCCCGCCTCGACCATCGTGATCGCCTCGGGCGTGCCGCAGACCACCAGGTCGAGCGTGGAGTCCTTCAGCTCGACAAGCGTCGGGTTGAGCATCAGCTGGCCGTCCAGGCGGCCGACGCGCACCGCGCCGACGGGGCCGAGGAACGGCAGCGGCGACAGCATCAGCGCGGCGGACGCGCCGTTCATCGCCAGGATGTCGTGCCCGTGCACCTGGTCGGCCGAGAAGGTCGTGACGACGACCTGCACCTCGTTCTTGTAGCCCTTCGGCCACAGCGGCCGGATCGGCCGGTCGACCATGCGGGCGGTCAGGATCGCCTTCTCACCGGCGCGGCCCTCGCGCTTGAAAAAGCCGCCCGGGATCTTGCCGGCGGCGTACATCTTCTCCTCGACGTCCACGGTGAGCGGGAAGAAGTCCGCTCCCGGGCGCCCCTCGGTGCGGCCGACGGCGGTGGCCAGCACCACCGTGCCCTCCTGGCTCACCAGCACGGCGCCGTGCGCCTGCTTTGCGACCACACCGGTCTCGAACGTGATCTCCCGGCCGCCCACGGCGACGGAGAGCCGTGTTGCCTCTGGCTCCACTGCGATGCTCATGTCCTCGTCTGTCCCTTCCGCGGGCCGGCCGGATCGCCGGCCCATCCTCCGATGAGCTGCCGTCGCGCCCTAGCGGCGCAGGCCCAGCTCCTTGATGAGGGCCCGATAGCCCTCCAGGTCGTGCTTCTGCAGGTATGACAGAAGCCGGCGCCGGCGGCCGACCAGCTTCAGCAGGCCGCGGCGCGAATGGTGGTCGTGCTGGTGCACCTTCATGTGCTCCGTGAGCTCGGTGATGCGCTGGGTGAGGAGTGCGATCTGCACTCGCGTCGAGCCGGTGTCCTTGTCGTCCCGGCCGTACTTCCCAACGATCTCCTGCTTCTGCTCCTGGGTAAGCGGCACGCCTACCACCTCCTTGCCGTGTGCGAATAGACGCCTGCATCCCAGACCGGCGCTGGCAAGCGGCGCCGATCCGCGGTGCGGTCGCCTGGCAGGGTAGCACGGGGCCGGTGCTTCCCTCCCCCGGCGCCGCCTGTAGGCTTGTGGCAGGCAACCAGGAGGATCTCACCGCGTGAGCACTGCAGTCGTCACCGGCGGCGCCGGCTTTCTCGGCTCCCATCTCTGCGAGTACCTGCTCGAGCGCGACTGGCGTGTGGTGTGCCTCGACAACCTCGACACCGGCTCCCTCGAGAACGTCAAGCACCTCCGCGACGAGGCCTTCGAGTTCCGCTACCACAACTGCGTCGACTACATCGACGTGGAGGGCGAGGTTGAGGCGGTGTTCCACCTCGCGAGCCCGGCCAGCCCGGTCGACTACCTTCGGCTGCCGCTGCACACCCTGAAGGTCGGCTCCTACGGCACGCACAACGCGCTCGGCCTGGCCAAGTTCAAGCGCGCGCGGTTCCTGCTCGCCTCGACGTCCGAGGTCTACGGGGATCCGGAGGTGCATCCGCAGAAGGAGGAGTACTGGGGCAACGTCAACCCGGTGGGCCCCCGCGGCGTCTATGACGAGGCCAAGCGCTACTCCGAGGCGATGACCATGGCCTACCACCGCCAGCAGGGCGTGGACACGCACATCGTCCGCATCTTCAACACCTACGGCCCCAGGATGCGGCAGCATGACGGCCGCGCCATCCCCACCTTCATCCGCCAGGCGCTGCAGGGCAAGCCGCTGACGGTGTTCGGGGACGGCAGCCAGACGCGCTCCTTCTGCTATGTCGACGACCTGATCGAGGGCATCTTCCGGCTGGCGATGAGCGACTACCACATGCCGGTCAACATCGGGAACCCGAACGAGATGACGCTGCTCGAGCTGGCCGAGCGTGTGCAGCGGGTGACCGGCACGACGTCCCCGATCGTCTTCGAGGGCCTCCCTGAGGACGACCCGAAGGTGCGGCAGCCGGATATCACCCGTGCCCGCGAGATCCTGGGCTGGGAGCCGAAGGTCGGGCTCGACGAGGGCCTGCGCCGGACGCTCGACAGCCTCGGCGTGACGCCGGTCGCCGTGTGACGGCACCGCAGATCGTCGCCATGGGCGGCGGCGGGTTCTCGATGGAGGGCCGGCTGCTGGACGACCACATCCTGGGGCTGACCGGGAAGCCGCGGCCGCGCGTCTGCTACGTGCCGACGGCGGGCGGCGACAGCCAGGAGAGGATCGCGCGCTTCCACGACGCGCTCGGCGACCGTGCCGAGACGGCCGTGCTGGGCCTGTTCTGGCGCGAGGTCGAGGACATCGACGCCTTCCTGCAGGGCCAGGACGTGATCTATGTCGGCGGCGGGAACACGGCCAACATGCTCGCCGTCTGGCGCCTGCACGGCGTCGATGCTGCGCTGCGGCGGGCCTGGCAGGCGGGCGTCGTGCTGTGCGGCCTCTCGGCCGGGGCCAACTGCTGGTTCGAGGGGTGCTCGACGGACTCGTTCGGCGCGGGCCTCGGACCTATGAACGACGGGCTGGGGTTCCTGCCCGGCAGCTTCTGCCCCCACTACGACTCCGAGCCGCTGCGGCAGCCGACCTATACGCGCTGGGTGGCCGAGGGCGCGCTTCCGCCCGGCTTCGCGGCCGACGATGGCGTCGGGCTGCACTTCGTCGGCACCGAGTTGCACGAGGCGCTGAGCGAGCGCGAGGGCGGCCGCGCGCTTCGCGTGGAGCCGGACGGGGAGACGCCGCTCGAGGTGCGCCGGTTGGGTGCGGGTCTGCCCCTGAACGGGGGCTGACCCGGAAGGGCGGCGGCGGGGCGTCCGTGGTGGACCGCCGGGTCAGCCCGTGGGGGCAGACCCGATCGGTTCGCAGCTGTCGGTGTCAGGGCGCGTTCGAGCGCACGGCGGCGATGTCGCGATGCACCTGCTCGACCAGCTCGTCGACCGATCCGTAGCGCTCCTCGCCGCGCAGGCGCCGCGAGAACTCCAGGTGCATCGGCTGCCCGTAGAGGTCGCCGTCGAAGTCCAGCAGGTGCGCCTCCACCCGCAGGTGCTCGCGGTCGTCGGTGAAGGTCGGGTTGTACCCGACGCTGATTGCGGCGGGCCGCGTGATCCCGGCCACGTGTGCCCTGCCGGCGTAGATCCCGGTCGCGGGGAAGGCCGTGTGCGAGGAGCACTCGAGGTTCGCGGTGGCGAAGCCGAGCTCGCGCCCGCGGCCGTCGCCACGCACGATCACGCCGTCCAGCCATGGATGGCGTCCCAGCAGGCGCTCCGCGTGCGACACCTCGCCCGCCGAGAGCAGATCGCGGATGCGCGACGATGACACCGGCACCCCGTCCACCTCCACCAGCGGCGAAGGCTCGGCCTCGAAGCCGAGTCGCGCGCCCGACGCGGCCAGCGTCTCGATCGTCCCCTGCGCGCGGTGCCCGTACCGGAAGTTGCGCCCGACGATCACCAGCACGGCGTTCAGGCGATCCCGCAGCACCTCCTCGGCGAACCGCTCGTGATCGAGCAGCGAGAACTCGTGGGTGAACCGGATCACGATCAGCTCGTCCGGCTCGAGCTCCGCGATCAGCCCGGCCCGGCGCTGCGGTGTCGACAGCTCGCGCGGCGCCAGCTCCGGGCGCAGCACCTGCATCGGGTGCGGGTCGAACGTGACAACGGCGGCCCGCGCGCCACGCTGGGCGGCCGCCTCCACCGCCCGCCCGATCACGCGCCGGTGCCCCAGGTGCACACCGTCGAAGCTGCCCAGCGCGACAACGCGCGGAGCAGTGTCGACCGCGTCCAGGCCCGTGACGATCACGGCTGCAGCACCGCCACGGGGTGCAGGCCCTCGTCGCCGGCCCTCGCCACGGCGACCAGCTCGCCGTCGTAGACCAGTCGCACGGGCCCCGTACCCTCCCCCGCCACCGGCCGGCCGTGGCGGACGCCGTCACGCTCCTGAACGGTGAGAAGGCGCTCGGGCAGGTGCGGCAGCGCCTCCCGTGGGCTCCGCAGCCAGGGGCCGTCCACCCGCTCGCGGATCTGCTCGGGCGAACCGGCGTCCTTCACCGAGAACGGCCCGACGGTCAGGCGGCGGAGCTCCGCGCAATAGGCGCCCGCGCCGGTCGCCGTGCCCAGGTCGGAGGCGATCTGGCGGACGTAGGTGCCCTTGGAGCAGCGCACGTGGATGACGGCGCGCTGCGCCGAGGCGTCGAACCGCTCGACGTCGAGCATCTCGATCTGAACCTCTCGCGGCGGGGGTGGCGTCACCTCGCCGCGCCGCATGCGGGCGTAAGAGCGCTCGCCTGCGACGCGCACGGCCGATGCCAGCGGCACCTGCTGCAGCACCCGGCCAGTCATCGCTGCGGCGGCGGCGAGGACCTCCGCCTCCCCCGCCGTGCGGCCGCTTGGCGTCAGCTCGCCCTCAGGGTCGAGCGTCGAGGACTCGGCCCCGAACTGGACGACGGCGCGGTAGCTCTTGTCGAGCCCGGACAGGAACGTGGCCAGCCGCGTCGCCTTCCCGGCCAGGATCAGCAGCAGCCCGGTCGCGAACGGGTCGAGCGTGCCGGCGTGGCCGAGCTTCGAGCCAAGCACCGGTCGCAGCCGCCGGATGACGTCGAAGGACGTCGGGCCGGCCGGCTTGTCGACGAGCAGCAACCCTGTCACGCCGCGAAGTCTACGGAGCCGTCAGGCCGCCGACTCGGCGAGCTGGCTGGCCACCTCGTCGACGATGAACTGCCTGATCTGCTCGATCGAGCCGGGATGCGAGAAACCGGCCGCCTGCTTGTGACCGCCGCCCTGCGACTTGCGGGCGATCCGCGACACGTCGATCGAGCCGCGGGAGCGCAGGGACACCCGGTTGGGCGTGATCGTCCCGTCGTCCAGCGGTACCTGCTCGCGGATCAGTGCGGCCACCTGGACGCCGTCCACCTCTCGCAGGTCGTCGATCAGCCCCTCGGTGGTTGCCTCGTCGCCCTCGACCAGGGCCAGGTCGTCGCGCGTCACGTAGCTCACCAGCAGCCGGCCGCCCTCGTAGCTCTGCATGTGCTCGAGCACCCGGCCGAGCAGCCGCTTCTTGCCGTATGGCACCGTCTCGAACACCAGCTCGAACACCTTGTGCACGTCGGCGCCGGCCTCGACCAGGCGCGCGGCCAGCCGCAGCGCAGCCGGGCTGGTGGTGCGGTACTGGAAGCGGCCGGTATCGGTGACGAGGCCGACGTACAGGGCCTCCGCGACGGGCGGCGTCAGCTCGATGCCGAGACCGTCGAACACCCGGGCCAGGATCTCGGCGGTGGACGAGGCATGGCCGTCGACGTAGTTGACGTCGCCGAAGCGGGAGTTGTCGTGGTGATGGTCGACGTCGATCACCTGGTCGAACCCAGCCCGGAGCTGCTCATGGTCGGGGCCGAGGCGCGACTCGTTGCCGCAGTCGACCGCGAGCAGCGTCCAGCCGGCCGTCGAGCCCGGCTCGATCTGGCGCTCGAGGCCGTCCATTGCGAGGAAGCTGTACTCGTGCGGCAGCGGTGAGTCGGCGTGCAGGTAGAGGCGCACCTGCTTGCCTGCCCCGCGCAGCGCCTGCGCCGCGGCCGACATGCTGCCGATGGCGTCGCCGTCCGGGTTCTCGTGGGACGCGATCAGGATCCGGTCGGCGGCCGCAAGTGCGGCCACCACCTCGGCGAGGTCGCGGGTGGTCGTCTCGGTATCGGTCATGTGGAGGAATCGTCGTCGCCGCGCCGCTCCTGCGATGACGCTGGCACGACCTGATCGATCAGCTCGCTCATGCGCAGCGCGCGGTCAACGGTCTCATCATACTGGAAGATCAGCTGAGGGGTACGTCGCAGCCGCAACTCACCGGCGACGCGCTGTTGCAGCACCCCGTGCGCCCGCTCGAGGGCGGCCAGCGACCGGGCGCGGCGCTTCTCGCCGCCGAGCACGCTGACGTAGACGACCGCCTGGCTGAAGTCGGACGTGGCCCGCACGCCGGTCACCGTGACGAAGCCGATGGACGGGTCGCCGAGGCGCTCCACGCCGTCGGCCAGCACCTTGCGCAGCGACTCGTTCACCCGCCGCATCCGCTCGCTCACCCGATCGCCTCCTCCACCGACACCACCTGCCAGTCCGAGCGGGACAGCTCGAACTCCTGCGACGAAAGGTAGCCGCGTGCCTGCTCGAGGGCGTGCACGGCGTCCGCGGACTCGCGCCGTGCGATCACCATCACGAGCTGGGCGCGCTGCCACAGCTCGTGGCAGCCGATCTCGGCGACCGACGCTCCGAAGCGGCGCTCGAGCCTGCTCTTGACCTGCAGCAGCACCTTGCGCTTGCCCTTCAGCGAGCCGTTCTCGGGCAGGTGCAGCTCGAACCGCAAGATGCCGACGAAGCCCTCCGTCATCGGCCTCAGTGTACGAGCGCGGCGAAGGCTGACGGCGCCGCTGCAACTACGATGGCCTCATGACCGATGCCGCCGAGATCGGCCGCGCGGTGCTGATCGTGGCGGTCGGCTTCGCTGCGGCCATCCTGTCCAGCCGCGTCAGCGACCGGCTCCGCATCCCCGCTCCGGCCCTGTTCCTGGCGGCGGCCGCGGTGTCGTCCGACATCACGCCGGCGCTGACGCCGCTGCTCTCGATCCGTGACGTCGAGCGGATCTGCCTGTGCGCCCTGATCGTGATCCTGTTCGACGGCGGGATGGACATCGGCCTGAGCCGGTTCCGCCGGTCGCTCTGGCCGATCGTGGCTCTGGGCGTGCCCGGCACCTTCGCGGTGGCGGGACTGCTCGCGGTGTTCGTGCATGCGGTGCTCGGCTTCGGCTGGACGCCGGCGCTGCTGATCGGCGCGGCGGTTGCGCCGACCGACCCCGCGGTCATGTTCTCGGTGCTCGGCGGCCGCGAGGTGGCCGGGCGCAGCGACGACATCCTCAAGGGCGAATCGGGGATGAACGACCCGGTCGGGATCGCGCTCGTGATCGGGCTGCTGGACGCGTCCCACAGCAGCGGGAACGGGGTCGCGACCATCTTCTCCGACTTCGCGGTGGAGATGGTGCTGGGCCTCGCCATCGGCGTGCTCGGCGGCCTTGTGCTCGGCCGGGCGATGCGCCGCGTCACGCTCCCCGACGAGGCCCTGTATCCCCTGCTCACGCTCGCCGGGGCCGGCATCGTCTACGGCCTCGCCGCCGTGGCCCACGGGTCGGGGTTCCTCGCGGTATTCGTCGCCGGGATCATGGTCGGCGACCTGCGCGCGCCCTACAAGCACGAGGTCGAGCATGTCACCTCGGTGCTGGCCAGTCTCGGCGAGATCGTCGTGTTCGTCGCGCTCGGCCTCACGATCGACGTCGGCTCACTGGGGCTGCGGAACGTGTGGCTGGACGGGCTCGTCATCGCCGCGGTGCTGACGTTTGCGGTACGGCCGCTGGTGGTTGCCGCGATGCTGGGGCCGGCCGACCTGCGGCGGGGCGAGAAGGCGTTCATCTCATGGGCAGGGATGCGCGGCGCCGTGCCGATCCTGCTCGCCGCATTCGCCCTGCTCGACGGCGCGGAGGACGCGAACCGCATCTATGGGATCGTGTTCGTCGTGGTGATGTTCTCGGTGGTCGTGCAGGGCTCGCTGGTCAGCGTGGCGGCGCGCCTCGCGGGCGTCCCCATGACCCAGAGCGACAAGGAGCCGTGGCACGTGTCGGTCGGGCTGCGCGACGAGCCGCAGGGCGTGCGCCGGTTCGTCGTCGTTTCCGGATCCGCGGCAGACGGCGCCGCAATCCGCGACCTGCCCATGGGGCGGCGGCCCTGGATCAGCCTCCTCATCCGCGACGGCGCCGCTCACCAGGCTCGCGGCAGCACCGTGCTGGAGGAGGGCGATGAGGTGCTGCTGCTCGGCGCGAACGACGCGCTCGCGGGGCTGTTCGAGGCGGGCCCGGCCGGGGCCGAGGTGGAAGCATGAGCGGAGTGATCGTGCGCCGGGTGCGACCGTCCGAGTGGGAGGAGCTGCGCCGGGTGCGGCTGGCCATGCTCGCCGATGCGCCCGACGCCTTCCACAGCAGGCTGGACGAGGAGGCTGCGGAGCCGCCCGCGTTCTGGCGCGAGCGTGCGAGCAGGGCCGCCGTGGACGGGGGCGTCGCCACCTTCGTCGCGGTCGAGGAGGGTCGGCACGTGGGCAGCGCGACGGGGCTGCGCCCCGGCCCGGATCGGCCGGCGCTCCTGGTCGCGATGTGGGTCGACCCGGCCGCCCGCGGACGAGGGTTGGGCCTGGATCTGGTCGAAGCGGTGTGTGCCTGGGCGGAGCGCCGGGGTGCGTCGTCGGTGGAGCTCGACGTGCGTGAGCAGAACGAGGCCGCGGCCCGCCTCTACCGGCGCGCGGGGTTCCGCGTCATCGCCGGTCCGCACCCGGCGGCCGGAGCGCCGCACCTGAACGAGCTCCGCATGGCGCGGCGGCTCGACCGGGCGCCGGACGGTCCGGTCGTGGGACGGCTGCGCACGGCGGTGGCCGGCGATGACCCTATCGCGGCGATCGAGGGCCGGTCGGCCAGCGACCAGCGGTCGCTGATGATCCACCTCGCGCGCTCGCACGCGGTGCGCCGGCGCCCGGGCGACCTGCTCGCTGACCGCCTCCGCACCGACGTCTACCAGCCTGCCCCCGTGGACGCGCGGCTACTCCACGTGGTCGAGGGCGCAGCGTTCGATGCCGCCGGCGGGTTCCAGCTGGTGACGCTGCCGCCGGTCGCACCGGCCGCGACGAACGCGGTGCTGGGCGGGCTCGACCAGAACCTCAGCCTGGCGACGGTGAGGGGCGGCGAGGTGCTGGCTGACCCGACCAGCAGCCTGGCGATGGAGGTGGCCCTGCGACGCCGGGAGGGCGAGGCACGGCCGGCTCTCGCCGCCACCGCACGTGTGCTGCGGATGCAGGAGCCGCCGCCGGGCTGGCGACGGCACTTCGGGCTGTTCGCCCTCGCCAGCGGCGGGCGCGCGGAGCCGCAGGACGGGTTCGCAGTCCGCGCCCTTCGAGCGCATCTCGCCGTCCACCTCGACCTGCTGGGCCGCCTGGGCGACGCCGGGCGGAGCGTCGGTCAGGTCACCGTGGAGCTGAGCGACAACGCGGGCCTGGCAGCCCGCTGCCGGAAGGCCGGCGTCGACGTGCTCGACCTGGCGGCGGAATGGCGGAGCGGCGACCGGGAGCCGGAGGCGATCCTGGCCGACGCCGGCGTCGAGCTGCAGCGATTCGCGGAGAGCGCTCCGGCCGGCTGGGAGCGGCTGGAACGCATGGCCGAGCAGGTGCTCGATCCACTGGCCGACCGGTTCCCCGGCGCCCGGCTCGGCTTCCGACCGGGGCGCCTGCACGCTGTCGGGTACTACCGCGGCCTGTCGCTGAACGTCGACGCCGAGCTGGGCGGCCAGGTGTACTCGGTGGCCGACGGCGGCACCGTCGACTGGACGCAGCGGCTGCTCTCCGACCGGCGGGAGCGGCTGCTGATCAGCGGCATCGGCACAGAGCGGGTGGCCCGGCTACTGGGCGCCGGCCCGGACGCAACGGCGCCCGCGACGGACTCGTGACGCCCCCGATCGGCGGAGCGGGATCGGAGACCTGGCGGCCGGACGCTGCGAGTTCGTGGCGGGTGCTGGACCGGTGCGTGACCGGCCCGTGACGCCGGTCTAGGCGGTGCGGGCGACCTCGCGCACGGTGTAGACCTCGAGCACGTCGCCTTCCTTGACGTCGTTGTAGCCGTCGATGGTGACGCCGCACTCGAAGCCCTGCTGCACCTCGCGGACATCGTCCTGGAACCGGCGTAGCGTGCCGATCCGGCCGTCGTGGACGATCGTGCCGTCGCGGATCAGCCGCACCTGGGCGCCGCGTGTGACCATGCCGGAGGTCACCATGCAGCCGGCGATCGTGCCCAGCCGCGACACCTTGAAGGTCTGCCGCACCTCGAGCTCGCCGATCACCTCCTCGACCTGCTCGGGCGCGAGCATGCCGATCAGCGCCTGCTGGATGTCCTCGGTCAGCTGGTAGATCACGCGGTAGGTGCGGATATCGACGCCCTCGCGCTCGGCGAGTGCCTTGGCCTCGGCGTTCGGACGCACGTTGAACCCGACCACGATCGCGTTCGACGCCGCCGCCAGGTTGATGTCGCTGGCCGTGATGCCGCCAACGCCGGAGTGGATCACGCTGACCGTGACCTCCGGATGCTGGATCTTCGCGATCTCACCCTCCGCGGCCTCGACCGATCCTTGGACGTCGGCTTTGATGATCAGGCCGAGCTCCTGCACGGCGCCCTCCTGCACCGCGGAGAACAGATCCTCCAGGCTGACGGCCTTGCTGCGGCGGGCCAGCATCTCGGTGCGGATGCGCTGCGCACGCTTCTGGGCCAGCTGCCGGGCCACACGGTCGTTCTCGACCACCCGGCAGAACTCGCCCGCCGGCGGCGGCTTGTCGAAGCCGAGGATCTCGACGGGCACGGCCGGACCGGCCTCCTTGACGCGCTTGCCGTTCGCGTCGTTCAGGGCCTTCACGCGCCCCCAGGCGTCGCCGGCGACCACCGCGTCGCCCACGCGCAGGGTGCCGCGCTGCACGAGCAGCGTTGCCACCGGGCCGCGGCCGACATCGAGACGCGACTCGATGATGACGCCGCTGGCCTCGCTCTTGGGGTTCGCCTTCAGCTCGAGCACGTCGGCCTGCAGGAGCAGCATCTCGAGCAGCTGGTCGAGGTTCTGCTTGGCCTTGGCGGACACGTCGACGAAGATCGTCTCGCCGCCCCACTCCTCCGGCTGCAGGCCCTGATTCACCAGCTCGCCGCGCACCCGCTCGGGGTTCGCGTCCTCCTTGTCGATCTTGTTCACGGCCACCACGATCGGCACCTCGGCCGCCTTGGCGTGGTCGATCGCCTCGACCGTCTGCGGCATCACGCCGTCGTCGGCGGCCACGACCAGCACTGCGACGTCGGTGACCTTCGCACCGCGTGCGCGCATGGCGGTGAACGCCTCGTGGCCCGGGGTGTCCAGGAACGTCACCTTGCGGCCGTCCACGTCCACCTGGTAGGCGCCGATGTGCTGGGTGATGCCGCCCGCCTCGGTCTCGACCACCGACGACTCGCGGATCGCGTCGAGCAGCGTGGTCTTGCCGTGGTCGACGTGGCCCATGATCGTGACCACCGGCGGCCGCTGCAGCAGCGACTCGGGCGGATCGTCGTAGGTGACCTCCTCCGCCTCCTCCTCGTCGGCGGCGTGCTGGATGATCACCTCGCGGTCGAACTCGAGGCCGATCAGCTGGACGTCGTCGTCCGAGAGCGAGACGGTCAGGGTCACCATCTGGCCCTGGTTCATCATGTAGGTGATGATCTTGGTCGCGCTGATGCCGAGCTTCTCGGCGAGATCCTTGACCGTCACGCCCGACTCGACCTTGACCGGGCCGGTCGGCACCTCCGGCTCGCGCTTCGCCTCCGGCCGGGGCGCGCTGCGATCGCGCTTCTGTCCCGGCCGGCGTCCTGCCTGCGAGTCGATCACCACGCGGCGGCGGCGGCCCGGCTGGGCCCCGCGCTGCGGGCGCGCGTGCCGGGCCGGCTGACCCGGCTCCTGTGCGGGCACGGTGGCCTTCACGCCGAACGCACGGCGAACATCGTCGTCGTCGACCAGGTCGTCGGCGGCGGGCGCGGCTGCGCCGGCCTCGTCCAGCTTCTGCTTGACCTCGGCCTCGGAGACGCCCTGCTCGCGGGCGATATCGGTCACCGTCTTCTTTGCCATGTCACCTCAATTCTCCCAAACACCGGGCCGACCCTCAAGGTCGACCCGTTCCTCCAGCCCCGCCACGGCCTCAGCGCCGACCCGCAGCCTGCGATGCAGCGCGCCGCGCTTGAGCGCCTGGCCGAGACAGCTGCGGTCGGGGCACAGATAGGCGCCGCGCCCGGGCAGCTTCCTGGCGGGGTCGGCCACGATCGCGTCGTGCGCGACGGCCAGCCGCAGGAGCTCTGCCTGAGGGCGGCGCCGGCCGCACCCGGCGCACTGCCTGATCGGATCGCTTACGACGCGGCTGCTCCCTCCTCCTTGGCGGCCAGCTCACGGTGCGCCGGGACGCCGCAGTAGCGGCTCCCGTCGAGCGCCTGGTTCGGGCAGCGCTTGCCGGACGAGGTGACCGCGATGCAGCGGCCGGGGAACTCGTCCTCCTCGCCCTCCGCGCCGGTGTAGGGCACGTCGTCCGCCTCGGCGTAGTGCTCCGTCTCCGAGACGATGTCGATCCGCCACCCCGTCAGCCTATGGGCCAGGCGGGCGTTCAGACCCTCCTTCCCGATGGCCAGCGACAGCTCGCCGTCCGGGACGACCACGGTCGCCTGCTGCGCATCGTCGTCGACGTAGACCTCGCGTACCTTCGCCGGCGCGAGCGCCTTGGCGACGAACCGGGCGGGCTCGTCGTTCCATGGGATGATGTCGATCTTCTCGCCGCGCAGCTCCGACACGACCATGCGCACACGTGAGCCCCGGGGGCCGACGCAGGCACCGACCGGGTCGACGCCCTGGACGCGCGACTCGACCGCGATCTTGGCGCGGTACCCGGGCTCGCGGGCGACGGCGCGGATGCTGACCAGGCCGTCGGCGATCTCGGGTACCTCGAGCTCGAACAGCTGGCGGATCAGCTCGTCACTGCGGCGCGAGAGCACCACCTGCGGGCCCTTCCCTTCGGAGCGCACCTCGATGATCACGGCCTTGATGCGGCTGCCCTGCTCGTAGCGCTCGCCCGGCACCTTCTCGGATCCGGGCAGGATCGCCTCCATCTTGCCGAGGTCGACGAACGCGTAGCGGTTGTCGTCCTGCTGCACGATGCCGGTGACGATCTCGCCGACGCGGTCGGCGTACTCGTCGTACATGATCGAGCGCTCGGCCTCGTGGATGCGCTGGCGCAGCACCTGCTTCGCGGTCTGGCCGGCGATCCGGCTGAAGCCCTCGGGCGTGACGTCGACCATCTGTGCGGGCTGGAACCAGTCCCACTCGATCTCGGGCTCCGGCTCCTCCTCGGCGGCCTGCTCGCCCTCTGCGCCCTGGGGCGCGGCGTCGAGCGGCTGCTCGGGCTCCTCCTCGGGCTCGACCGGGCGGTGGTGCGGATGGATTTCGAGGTACGCCTCCCAGGCGTCCGGGGTGACCGACCAGACGACGTAGTCGCCGGACTCGCGGTCAAGGTCGACGCGGACCGGGTGGCGCGCGTCGGGCATCTTCTTGTACGCGGCCAGCAGTGCCTCCTCGATGGCGGAGAGCAGCGTCTCCGCCTCAATGCCGCGCTCCTTCTCGAGCAGCTTCACGCCCTCCAAGAGTTCCTTGCTCACCGCTTGCCTCCCACCTGCGCGACCAGATTCCCTCGGCGAATTGCCGCATACGGCAAGCTCGCGCGCTCACCGTCGAGGTCGATCTCGATCTCGTCGTTTCGTGCGTCGATCAACGTGCCAGTGAACTGCCGCCGGCCGTCGACAGGCTGGTCGGTCCGCACCTGCACACGGCTGCCGACCGCGCGCTCGTAGTGCTCGGGCTTGACGAGCGGCCGGTCGAGGCCCGGGGACGACACCTCGAGGGCGTAGCGCTCGCGGATGGCCGACAGCTCGCGGGTGACTCGCTCGCACAGGTCGAGGTCGACGGCACCGCCGGGCCGGTCGATGGTGACGCGGACGAGGCCGGGGCTGGGCTGCTCCGCGAGCAGCACTTCGACCTCCGGGACACGGTCCCGAAGCGTCGTCTCGATCTGCTGAGAGAGCTCTGCTGAGCGTCCCATGTCCACCTCCTCGATACGTCACGAGGGCGAAAAAAAGGTGGGTTCGCACCCACCTGCTCGGCCCGCCCTCTCACACTGACAGTGGCGTGAAGGATAGCAGGGACTTCTCCGCGGAGGGTGAATCCGGACGCCGTGCGAGCGCTCCTACAGCGGGTGGCCGAGGCGTCGGTGGAGGTCGGCGGCGAGCGGATCGCCGCGATCGGACCGGGCCTGCTGGCACTGGTCGCCGCGGGTGAAGGCGACGACGCCGGACGAGCCGCGCAGCTGGCCGGCAAGATCGCGCGGCTGCGGGTGTTCGCGGACGGCGAGGGCCGGATGAACCGGTCGGTTGCGGACGTGGGCGGCGAGGTGCTGGTGGTCTCGCAGTTCACGCTCTACGCGGACGTGTCGCGCGGCAACCGTCCGGGGTTCACAGGCGCAGCAGAGCCGGAGCTGGGACGTGAGCTGGTAGACGCCGTGAGCGAAGAGCTGCGCGCCCTCGGCCTGCCGGTCCAGACCGGCCGCTTCGGCGCGCAGATGCGGGTCGCGCTCGTCAACGACGGGCCGGTCACGATCTGGCTCGACATGTGAGCGCCTCGTTCGGGCTCCCCGAGCGTCCGATACCGGCCGAACCCCGCCTCAGAGGCGGTGTCGGCCAAGGGCACAGCGTCGTGACGGGGACGCGCGTGTGTTGACTAGATGGTGACCGTCGGCGGCGCGCGGCGTCCGATAGCGGCCCGAAATCGCCTCAGAGGCAGTGCCGGCCGGCGACGAGCGTTCGTGACGCCTCGGTTGCCGGCTGTCCCGGTTCTCAGGCGCTCAGCCGGTCGACCGCTTCGCGGTAGTAGTCGACCTCCGGCCGCAGCCACAGCGCCATCTTGTAGTGCCCGGCCGCAAGGCCGTCCTCGCCCATTCTGGTCAGGCATCGCCCCAGGCAGTAGTGCGCGTAGTCGTTCGCAGGCGCGGCGTCGAGGATGTACTCGAACTCGGCGGCCGCCTCGCGATAGCGGTGCAGCCGCAGGTAGGCGAGCCCGAGCGCCTCGCGGATCGAGGCCTTGTCCGGCTCGCGGCGCTTCGCCTTCTCGAGCGACACCGTCGCCTGCGCGTTGTCGCCGCGCTCGAGATGCGCGCGGCCCCGCTGGAACAGGTCATAGGTGTTGTCGTCGCCGTGCATCGCAGCCTTCCCAGATCATCGGGCGTGCCGCCCTCGAACTTCACGATAGCGCCGGGGGCAAATACCCTCCGGGCGGCGCCGGCTCACTCGAGATGCGTCGTCTGCGCGAGCATCGAGCGCAGGCGAAGCGCCCCCAGCGCGCGGTCGCGCAGGCTGAGGGCGGCGCGCATCTCCCGCCGGATCCGGCGCAGTGCCGGGCGGACCTGGCGGCCCGCCTCGCGCGCCGTCGCCGGAGGCGCGTAGCGCGCCGCGCTGCCGGCGGCGGCGAGCGCCGACGCGTCGACGCCCCAGGCCGCATCGACGATCGCGGCGAGCTCCTCGAACGTCGCGTTCGGCGGCACCCGCACGCCCTGGTCGCCCAGGTAGGTCGCCATCTCGTGGTAGGCCGCCGAGGCCTGGCCGCGCGGCCCGCGCCGCAGGTAGCGCCACCGCACGGCGACCAGCTTGACGGAGGCCAGGATCAGCAGCACCACCAGCGTGGCCGACACCGCCCAGAGGAAGAAGCTGGTGTGCCCCTGGGCCGGGGCGGCGGTCAGGCCCCCGCCGCCGCCGGCATGACCGTGCGTCGGCCCGCCGTGGTGCGCGTCGGGATTCCCGCCGCCTGACGTCGGAGACGAGGGCAGCCCCAGCGTCTGCTGCAGCTTGATCGGAAGGCCCAGCTTCGAGGCCTCCTGCCGGTTCGCCACCAGCGTGAGCAGCTTGCTGTTGGTCGTCGACGTCAGCACGGGCAGGTGCCGGGTCGGCGTCGGCTCGAACGGCATCCAGCCGTACCCCGGGAAGTAGGCCTCGACCCAAGCGTGGGCGTCGCGGTCGAGCACCTTGAAGTCCCCGCTCGTTGTCTCGTGCCCCTCGGTGAAGCCGTAGGCGACGCGCGCGGGGATGCCGTGCAGCCGCAGGACGAGCGCCATCGATCCCGAGAACATCTGGCAGTAGCCGCGGTGCGAGCGCAGCATGAAGTCGGCCAGCACCGGGCCCGTGCCACGCGGGGGCGTCTGGTCGTAGACGAACTGCCTGCCGTGGAAGTACGACTCGAGCGCCGCAACCGCGCCGTACTCGCTCGCCGACGGATCATCCGCGCCGGACTGGTGCCAGGCCTGGTTCGACGCCCGCACGAGGCTCGGGTCGAGCGCCACGCGACGCGGCCGGCGACCGCTCCCCCAGATCGGGATGCGCTGGTTGTTCACCACCACTCCAGCCGCCACGTCGGCGGGGAAGCGGGTGCCCGCGTCGGCCAGGTCCTTCACCGTAGGGTTGGGCGCATAGGCCTGAACCGTGTAGGTCGCGTCGCGCGGCAGGTCAGTGGTGGTCACCGCCGTCCCATCGGTGCTGAGGGTCGCATCGACCCGCTGTGACGTGAGGTTGAAGCGCAACGGCTGGCCGGTGCTGATCAGGTGCGGGTCGGCGAGCCCGTCGATCTTGATGCCGATCTGCACCACGTCGCTGTGCTTCGGCTTCTGGGCGTTCGGCGGCAGCATGCTGGGCGGCGCGGCGAAGCCGTCCGTATCGTGGTAGGGGGCCTGGGTCACGTCCTGCGACACCCAGCTCGTGCCGTTGAAGTCCGTCAGCACGCCCGCCTTCCAGTAGTGCGGGTTGATCGATGACACGGTGAACACCGTGGTCGGGTTCTTCGGGAAGTGCAGCGGCCCGTAGGTCTCGTTCCAGACATAGCCGACGCTCACCCGTGGGCCCCCGCCTGCGAGCGGGTTCCAGTGGCGCCAGTCGAAGAAGGCACCCTTCGCCACGCCCGGCGCCGACCCGACCACGACGCCGGCGATCACGGTCGCGGCTCCGATCGCGACCAGCTGCCCGATCGCCGACCCGCCGACCGGCACCCGCCGCTGGCAGACCGCCAGGATCGCGATCGCCAGCATCAGGAAGATGGCCGCACGCAGCCCACGATCGCCCATGCCGACGGCCGTGCTCGGGATGGCGAACAGCGCAAAGGCCGCCGACACGGCAGTCAGGGCGAACCGCCCGTCCAGCAGCAGCCACGCGAACACCGCCAGCAGCAGCGCGAACGACACCTGTACGAGTCCGTCCGTCTGCGCGAATCGCCCCGGGTCGAAGGGCGTGATCGTGTCGAACCAGGCCTGGGCGCCGTCGTGGAGGCCCGCCCCGATCCTGACCGGGTAGAACTGGTGGCCGCGATCCCACGGCAGGTAGCCGTACGCGCGCCAGACGGCGACCACCAGAGCGGCGACGGTAGCCGCGATCACCGCCGCCCACCGCCTGGCTGCCGCCAGCAGCGCGGGCACCAGCGCCAGGAGGATCAGCAGCGCCGTCTCACGGGCCGCGATCTCGGGCTGCTCCAGCTGCTGCCAGTGCCATGCGCTGAACACGGCGACCGCGAGGAAGACGACGAGCCGCTCAGCCACGGAGCGCCGCCTTGCGTGCCATCGCGGACGACAGCACCTCGCCGATGTCGTCGCCTGCGCGCACGCGCGCCACCGCCACGCCGCTCGCGGCCAGCTGCAGCGCCGCCGAATCCGCCGCACCGGGCACGTGCTCGACCCCGGCGAACGATGCCGCGTCGACCGCCACGACGGCCACGTCGCGGCGCGCCGAACGCAGCGCGAGCACCCGGCTCGCCACCTGCGGACTGAGGGCGCCAGTGACGATGTAGAGCCGCGCCGCGTCGATCGCCTCGGCTGCGCCGGTCGCGCCCATCGCCTCTCCAAGCATCGCCGCCAGCGGGCGGTGCGCGTCCGCCCGCACGGCGGCGAGCGCCGCGAGCGCGGAGCCCCAGTCGCCGCCCCCGGCCTGGACGCGGATCCGGCGCCGGGTCGGCCCGTGGATCACCAGCGAGCAGCGCTGGCCGGTCTCGACCATGCGGTTCATCAACGATGCCGCCACCCGCACCTGCGCGTCGAAGCTGCTCGACCCGGGAGGCCCGACCTCGGCGGTGCGGTCGCAGTCGAGCAGCACCGCCGACTCGTCACGGGGGAGCTCGGTCAGCTCCTTCACCATCAGCTTGCGCCGCTTCGCGGTCGATCGCCAGTGCACGCGCCGCAGGCTCTCGCCCTGCTGGAAGTCCCGGATCGAGTGCAGGTCGTACCCGGCCGTGCGATGCAGCAGCGCCCTGCCCTCGTCACCACCGGCGGTGCCGCTGTCGGTGAACAGGCCGTCCAGCGCGTACACCCGCGGATACACGAGCAGGGTGTCCGACCGCTCGAGCGCCGTCAGCGACTCCGCCAGGCCGAGCGGGTCGTCGACGCGGAGCTCGGCCGCCGCCAGCGTGTAGCGGCCGCGCGGCGCCGGGTCGATCACATAGCTGCCCCGAAGCGCATGGCCGACGTGGCGGAGAGGCACCTCCTGCGTGCCGAGATCGCCGACCTTCTCGATCATCGTGGCCCTGGCGGGGAGCAGACCGCCGTCGCCGCGCACCTCCACCTCCACGCCCACACGGCCCCCCTCGACCAGCTCGCGGTGGCCCGTCCGCCGGCGCAGGTTCGTCGGCTTCGCGGTCAGCCGCACCCACAGCCATGCGATCAACGGCGCCGCGAAGAGGCCCACGGCAACCGGGTACATGGCGGTCGTGCCAAAGCCCCACGACGCGATGTAGAGCGCGAATGCGAGCAGCAGCGTGCCGGTGCCGCGGCTGGTCACGTCAGCTGCCCACCCCTACACCGGAACCGGTGTGCGGGCCACCGCCTCGCGGATCAGGTCGGCCGCATCGACGCCGCCGGTGCGCGCGTCGGCCGCGAGGATCACGCGGTGGGCCAGGACGTCGGGCGCGACGTCCTTGACGTCGGCCGGGATCACGTACTCGCGGCCGCGCAGCACCGCGTGCGCCTTCGCCACCCGCAGCAGCGAGATGCCCGCCCGCGGGCTGGTGCCGAGCGCAAGCCGTGAGTCGGCCCGCGTCTGCCTCAGGATTGCGACCACGTAGCGGTTCAGGCTGTCCTCCACGTACACCCGCTTGACCGCCTCGACCGCCGTCTCCAGATCGGCCGCCGACGCCACCGGCTCGAGCTCTTCCAGCGGCTCGGAGGCGGAGTGCTCGGCGAGCATGCGCGCCTCCTCGGCGATGGGCGGATACCCGAGGTGCAGCCGCATCGTGAACCGGTCGAGCTGCGCCTCCGGAAGCGGGAACGTCCCCTCGTACTCGATCGGGTTCTGGGTGGCGATGACCATGAACGGCCGCGCCAGCCGGTGGGTGGCCCCGTCGATCGTGACCTGGCCCTCCTGCATACACTCGAGCAGCGCGGACTGCGTCTTCGGGCTGGCGCGGTTGATCTCGTCCACCAGCACCAGGTTGGCGAACACCGGGCCGGGCCGGAACTCGAACTCGTTCGCCTGCAGGTTGTAGACGTTGACGCCGGTGATGTCGGAGGGCAGGAGGTCGGGGGTGGCCTGAATGCGCGCGAACTCGCAGTCGAGCGACCGGGCCAGCGACTTGGCCAGCATCGTCTTGCCGACGCCCGGGAAGTCCTCGAGGATGATGTGACCCTCGCAGAGCATGGCGAGCACGCATCGCTCGAGCAGCTCCGGCGGCGCATGGATCACCCGGGCGACGTTCTCGATGACACGTCGGGCGGTGTCCCCGGCGCCCGAGATCGCCTCCGAGGGCGGGGTGTCGTGCAGTTCGTGTGCTTCCACAGATGTGTCCTCTCGTCAGACCGTCGTACGCTGCTCTACGGCGGCACCCGCCGGCTGGTTCGCGACCCAGTCGAGAATGGCCGCCGCGCATGCCTGTTTGGAGCGGCGCGATACCAGCGTCTCATCGTTTGACGTCACCAGCACGACTTCGTTGAGCTCGCTGTCGAATCCGATGTCGCTGCGGCTGATGTCGTTGACCACGATCATGTCAGCGCCCTTGCGCCGGAGCTTGTCGCGGGCCCGCTCCACCGCCCCCGGTCCGTGCTCGGCCGCGAATCCGACCAGCGTGGTGCCGGGGCGGCGGCCTGCTCCCAGCTCGGCGAGGATGTCGGCCGTCGGCTCCAGCTCTACGAGCCAGGTGTCGCGGTCCTTGGTGCGCTTTCCCTCGACCGGCGAGGACGGCCGGTAATCCGCCACCGCCGCCGCCATCACCACGATGTCGGCTCCATCGGCCTCGCGCAGCGTCGCCTCGCGCAGCTCCGCGGCGGTCTCGACCCGGACGGTGCGCACCGGCGCCGTCGGCGACGCCACGGCAGCCGCGAGCACGAGCGTCACGGCGGCTCCGCGGCGGGCGGCCTCGTCCGCGACCGCGACGCCCATCCGGCCGCTCGAGCGGTTCCCGAGGTAGCGGACGGCGTCCAGCGGCTCGCGGGTGCCGCCGGCGGTGACCACGAGCCGCCGGCCTGCGAGCGACGACATGCGGGCCAGCCGCTGCTCGATGCGGCCGGCGATCTCCTCCGGCTCGGACATCCGGCCGCGGCCGTGCTCGCCCTCGGCCATCTCGCCCGATGAAGGGCCGACCAGTTCGACGCCGCGGGCCTCCAGTAGCGCGACGTTCTCCTGCGTCGCCGATGACTCCCACATGCGCGGGTTCATGGCCGGCGCCAGGAGCAGCGGCCCCTGGAAGGCCAGCGCGCTCTGCGTGAGAACGTTCGGTGCTTCGCCGCGTGCGATGCGGGCCAGCGTGTTGGCCCCCGCCGGCGCGATGCAGAACAGGTCGGCGTCGCGGGACGCCTCGAGATGCGGGAAGACGTCGGCCGACCCGTCGGTGAGCACCGGGCGGCGCGACAGCGCGGCGAACGTGGTCGGGCCGACGAAGCGCTCGGCGTCCGGGGTCATCACCACCTGCACGTCGCGGCCCGCACGCACGAGCAGGCGCACGAGCTCGCAGGTCTTGTATGCCGCGATGCCCCCGCTCACCCCCACCAGGATCATGGCGGAAGTGTACGGCCGCGGGGCAGGCCTACGGTAACGAGTTCGTGACGGGCGCCGTTGCCGGGCTAGCGCTTCTCGCGCGCGTTGGCATCCGAGGTCGAGACCTCGAGCTTGCCCTCGGCGATCTCCTCGAGCGCCATCGTCAGGAAGTTCTTGGATCGCGACTCGATCAGCGGTGGCGCGAAGCCCTCGAAGCTGCCCTCGCCGAGCTGGTGGTGGTAGTCGTTGATCTGCCTGGCCCGCTTGGCGGCCGCGATCACGAGCGCGTACTTGCTGTCCACGTGCTCCAGCAGCACATCAACCTTCGGGTAGATCATGTCCTCTCCTCACTCGGCGAGCGCGCTTCGGATCAGCCTGGTCAGCTCCTCGGCGGCTCTGTCGACGTCGTCATTCACTATCACATGCGCGAAGTCGTCCCGCGCTTCCAGCTCGGCCCTGGCGATCCGCAGCCGGTTTGCGATGTCCTCGGGCGAGTTCGTGCCGCGTGCGGTCAGGCGTCGCTCGAGATCGGTCACATCCGGTGGTGCGATGAACACCAGCACCGCATCCGGCAGCTGCCGCTCGACCTCCCGGGCCCCCGGCACGTCGATCTCGAGCATGACGCTCGCCCCTCCGGCCAGGCGCCGGTCGACCTCGCTGCGCAGCGTGCCGTACCGATGGCCGGCGAATTCTACATGCTCGAGGAACGCACCCTCCCCCACCCGCGCATCGAACTGCTCCGGTGTCAGGAAGTGGTACTCCCGGCCGTCGACCTCCCCCGGCCGCATCGGCCGCGTCGTTGCCGACGTGGCCAGCTCGAGGTCGGGCACCTGCTCCCGGGCGAGTCTGATCAGCGTCCCCTTGCCGACGCCGGACGGGCCGGAGATGACAAACACCCGACCGCCGAAGCGGCCGCTCACCCGGGCACTCCGCGAGCTAGGAGTTGAAGAGCTCGACCAGCTCGCCGCGCTGGCGCTCGGACAGCCCGCCGATGGTTTTCGACTGGCTGATGCGGCACTGCGTCAGCAGCCTCCCCGCGCGCACGCGGCCGAGCCGCGGGACGGCCAGCAGCATGTCGTAGACCTTCGCGGTGAGGACGTAGTCCGGCGGGTCGAGCAGGATCTGATCGAAGGTCGTCTCGCCGGCCTTCAGCGCCCGCTTCAGCTGCGCACGCTGCACCCTGATCCGGTTCGCTCGATCGAGTGCGTCGAGTCGCTGGTCGAGGGAACGGGAGGGGGCCTGCGAGAGGAGTTGGGGCATCGTGCGGGGCGATGATACCACGCTTGAGCACCTGTGCAAGTGGCACCAAACGGCCAAAATAGGCGGTTTTTTCAGTGCTCTGCATCAACCTCATGTAAAGCCTGAGGGATGGTCTGATGTGCCGCGCAGACGATGTCGTCAAACGTGGAAACACCCCGTTCGGCGAGCCGCCGGTGGAGATCCGCGACCACCTGTCCGACCATGCCTGGGTCCCGGAAGAGGGCCGTCCCGACCGCGACCACCGAGGCGCCGGCGGCCGCGAACTCGATGCAATCCTGTGCCGATTCGATGCCCCCGAGGCCGACGATGGGCAGGCCCGTGACCGCGCGCGCGTGGTAGACGGCGTGCAGCGCGACCGGCTTGACCGCCGGCCCCGAGAGGCCGCCGCCTCCGCCGCCCAGGAGTGGTCGCAGCGTCGTGCGGTCGATCGCCATGCCGCGCACCGTGTTGATGAGGACGAGACCGTCCGCCCCGCCCTCAGCGGCGGCCAGCCCTATGGCCGGAAGGTCGGCGACGCTCGGAGTCAGCTTGGCGAGCAGCGGCGCATCGGTCTCGGCCCGGCACCGTTCGAGCAGGGCCCGGGTCTCGGCGGGGTCCGTGCCGATCGAGATGCAGCCGGTGTCCACGTTGGGACATGACACGTTCAGCTCGACCGCGGCCACCGCCGGGTGAGAGCCCACCCTGGCGACCGCGATGGCGTACTCCTCGCGGCTCCAGCCGCCGACGCTCACGATCAGCGGCACGCCGAGGTCGGCCAGGCGCGGCAGGTGCTCGTCGCAGAAGCGGTCGAGCCCGGGGTTCGCGAGCCCGATCGAGTTGACCATGCCGGCCGGCGTCTCGGCGATGCGCTGCGGCGGATTGCCCGCCCGCGGGCGGAGCGTCACCGTCTTGGTCACGAACGCCGAAACGCCGAGCGTCCCTGCCGCGAGTGCATCCAGCGTGCCCGATCCGTTCACCACGGGATGCTCGAGCGGGATGCCGCAGAACGTGGTGGCGAGGCTGCTAGTCACGCGCGCCCGCCAGGATGCGGCTCCCCTCCACCACCGGCCCCTCGATGCAGAGCCGCTTCCACTCGCCGTCGAGCTGGACGGCGCAGCCGTAGCAGGCGCCGAACCCGCAGGCCATCGCGGCCTCCATCGCCAGCAAGCATGGGGTGTTGTGTTCGGCGCAAAGCGCCGCCACCGCCCGCAGCATCGGATCGGGGCCGCAGGCGACGACGGTCGCATCGGCGGGCAGCAGCCGTGCCAGCGGCTCGGTGACCAGGGTGGGCTCGAGAACCACCGTTGCGTCCGGATCGACCAGGGCCGCGCAGACCGCATGCGCCTCCGATCGGAAGCCGAGCAGGGTGGAGACGGGGCCCGGCAGGGTGCGGACGAGCCAGGGCAGGATCGCGGCTCCGATGCCGCCGCCCACCAGGATCGCGGCGCCCCGCACCTCGGGGAAGCCGCGGCCGAGCGGGCCGGTCACGGCCACGTCCGAGCACGCCGTCAGAGCTGCCGTGCCCGGGCCTCGGACGTCCAGCAGGAACGCGATCTCATCCTGGTCCGCCCAGGCCGCCGACAGCGGCCTGGGCAGGTACGCCCCGGCCGGCTCCGGATGCGCCTGCAGCATGAAGAACTGCCCGGGCATCCCCGCGTCCGCACCGTCGCGGCGCAGCACGAGCAGCGTGTAGGCGCCGACCGCCTCCACGCGGGCCACGGTGAGCGTGCGCCTACCGGGCGGCATGGGTTCCTGCGGCGTGGAGATCCTGCAGGGCGACCGGCGCCACGGCGCGCGCCTGCGCGATCGCCTGCACCACCGCCGACGCACCGGCGAGCGTTGTGATGCACGGGATCTGGTGGCGAATTGCGGCCTCGCGGATCTCGTAGCCGTCCGTTCGCGCGCCGCGCCCGAACGGGGTGTTGATGATCAGGTTGATGGACGACTCCCGGATCAGGTCGACCACGTTCGGCGACCCCTCGGTCACCTTGAGCACGCGCTCCACGGGAATGCCGATCCGCTGCAGCGCCAGCGCCGTGCCGGCGGTCGCGATCAGCTCGAACCCGAGCGATTGCAGGAGCGCCGCGAGCATCGTCGCCGCCGCCTTGTCGGCGTCCCGCACGGACAGGAACACGCGGCCCTCGCGTGGCAGCGGTCGCCCCGCTGCGCGCTCGGCCTTGGCGAACGCGGTCGGGAAGTCGGGACCGATCCCCATCACCTCGCCGGTGGAGCGCATCTCGGGGCCGAGGGCGGGGTCGGATCCGACGAACCGCTGAAACGGCAGCACTGCCGCCTTGACGCTGATGTGATCCGGTGGCTCCTCGGCCAGCTCGACCGGCAGCCCGAGCGCCGCCCGGCAGGCGGCCTCGACCAGGTTCCTTCCGGTCGCCTTGGCGACGAACGGCACCGTGCGCGAGGCGCGCGGGTTGGCCTCGATCACGAACACCCGCGATCCCTGCACCGCGTACTGCACGTTGATCAGCCCGCGCACGCCAAGCGCTGTCGCGATCGAACGCGTCTGGGTGCGAATCTCGCGCTCGACCTCGTCGCCGAGCGACAGGGTGGGTATCACGCACGCGGAGTCGCCGGAGTGCACGCCGGCCTCCTCGACGTGCTGCATGACCGCCCCGATCCACGCCCGCGTGCCGTCGCAGACGGCGTCGACATCGACCTCGATGGCATCCTCGACGAACCGGTCGACCAGCGACCCTTGCTGCACCGGGCGGGCGCGCAGCATCGACTCGTCGTAGCAGATGCGCATCTCCCTGCCGCCGAGCACGTAGGACGGTCGCACCAGAACCGGATAGCCGACGGACGCGGCGATCCGGGCGGCGTCATCGACGTCCTGGGCGATCCCCCACGCCGGTGCCTCCAGGCCGAGCTCCGCCAGCACGCGCCCGAACCGCTCGCGGTCCTCGGCGATGTCGATCGACTCGAACGGCGTCCCCAGCAGGCGCACGCCCTCCTCCTCGAGCCTCCGCGCAAGCCGCAGCGGCGTCTTGCCGCCGAACTGGGCCACCACGCCCACCGGCCGCTCGCGCTCGATCACCTCGAGCACGTCCTCGACGGTGAGCGGCTCGAAGTAGAGGCGATCGGACGAGTCGGCGTCGGTCGACACCGTCTCCGGGTTGCAGTTGACCATGACGGCGTCGTAGCCGAGCCGCCGGAACGTCTGCGCGGCCTGCACGCAGCAGTAGTCGAACTCGATCCCCTGCCCGATCCGGTTGGGGCCCGCCCCGAGGATGACGACGCTCTCACGCTCGCCCCGGCGGAGCTCGTCCTCCATCTCGTAGGCCGAGTAGTAGTACGGGGCCTGCGCCTCGACCTCGGCGGCGCAGCTGTCGACCGCCTTGAACACCGGCCGCACCCCGGCCTCGCGGCGCAGCCGGCGCACCTCGCGCTCCGGTGCACCGGTCAGCTCGGCGATGCGAGCATCCGCGATGCCGAGGCGCTTGAGCTTCCGCCAGTCCGCCGCGGCCAGCTGGGCCGGCCGCGAGCCCTGCAGGCCGCGCTCGGCCTCGGCCACGCTGGCCCATTCGTCCATGAACCAGCGATGCACCTGCGATTCCCCGGACAGCGTCTCGGGCGACTCGCCGTCGAACAGCCGCGCCGCGATCACGTCGAACCGGTCCCAGCTGCCCTCGGCGACGCTTCCGCTGCGCCGAGAGCTCCCGTCGAGCTCCCGGCTGCGCATCGCCTTGCCCCACGCCTCCGCGAACGTCCGGCCGATGCCCATCGCCTCGCCCACCGACTTCATCTGCGTGGTCAGCTCCGCATCGGCCCCCGGGAATTTCTCGAAGGCGAAGCGCGGCAGCTTGACCACCACGTAGTCGAGGGCCGGCTCGAACGACGCCGGCGTGGTACCCGTGATGTCGTTCGGGATCTCGTCCAGCGTGTACCCGATCGCAAGCTTGGTCGCCACCTTGGCGATCGGGTAGCCAGTCGCCTTCGAGGCGAGCGCTGAGGAGCGCGAGACGCGAGGATTCATCTCGATCACGACCAGCTCGCCGGTCTCGCGGTTGAGCGCGAACTGCACGTTCGAGCCGCCGGTCTCGACGCCCACCGCCCGGATCACGGCCGCAGACGCGTCGCGAAGCAGCTGGTACTCACGGTCCGTGAGCGTCTGGGCGGGGGCAACGGTGACCGAGTCGCCCGTGTGGACGCCCATCGGGTCGACGTTCTCGATCGAGCAGATGATGACGACGTTGTCGTTGCGGTCGCGGATCACCTCGAGCTCGAACTCACCCCAGCCCGCGACCGACTCCTCGAGCAGGATCTGGCTGATCGGGCTCTCGCGCAGGCCGCGGCGGACGATCTCCTCGAACTGCTCGGGCGTGCGGGCGAAGCCGCCGCCCTGGCCGCCCAGCGTGAACGCCGGCCGGATCACGACCGGCAGCTGCAGATCGCCGGTGAGGGCGGCCCGTGCCTCGTCGACCGTGTGCGCGATGGCGCTTTGCGGCACCCGCAGGCCGATCGACTCCATCGTCCGGGCGAACGACTCGCGATCCTCAGCGCAGTGGATGGCGTCGTAGGAGGCGCCGATCAGCTCGATGCCGAGCTCGTCCAGCACGCCGGCCTCGGAGAGCAGCGACGCCAGATTCAGCGCCGTCTGCCCGCCGAGCGTGGGCAGCAGCGCGTCCGGCCGCTCTGCCTCCAGCACGGCCCGAACGCCCTCGAGGTCGAGCGGCTCGAGGTATGTCCGGTCGGCCCAGCCCGGGTCGGTCATGATCGTCGCCGGGTTGGAGTTGATCAGCACCGTGGTGTACCCCTCCTCGCGCAGCACGCGGAGGGCCTGGGTGCCGGAGTAGTCGAACTCGCACGCCTGGCCGATCACGATCGGCCCCGAGCCGATCACGGCGATCGTCGAGATGTCCTCACGCCTTGGCAACGGTCACCTCCGCGAGGCTGTCGACGAACCCCTCCAGGGCCGCCCGCGCATCGTGCGGCCCCGGACTTGCCTCAGGATGGAACTGCATCGAGGCGACCGGCAGGTCGCGCAGGGCGAGGCCCTCGACCGTGCCGTCATAGAGCGAGACGTGGGTCACCCGCGCCGGCCCGAAGTCCGTCTCCAGGTCTCCCCCGCCCTCGGGCACGCGGACGGCGAACCCGTGGTTCTGGGCCGTGACCAACACCCGCCCCGAGTCGACCTCCAGCACCGGGTGGTTCGCGCCGCGGTGCCCGAAGCGGAGCTTGAAGGTCTCGAGGCCGAGCGCCTTCCCGAGCAGCTGGTGCCCGAGGCAGATGCCGAACACGGGCACCTGGCCGACCAGCTCGCGCACCTCGGCGATCGGCCCGTGCAGCGCCGCGGGGTCGCCCGGCCCGTTGCCGAGCAGCACGCCGTCCGGGTCGGTCTCGAGCACCTGCTCGGCGGTCGCGTCCCACGGCAGCACGGTGACGCGCGCGCCGTGCTCCTGCAGGATGCGCACGATCGACCGCTTGACGCCGTAGTCGAGGACGGCGACGTGGGCCCGCTCCGGCCCGATCGCGGGCAGGGTCACCGGCTCGGGGCACGACACGTCCCCTGCCAATGCCTGGCCGGCCATCAGCGGCTCGCGCTCGATCAGCTCCAGCAGCTCCGCCACCGACGCGGCGTCGGACCCGATCGCCGCCCGTACCGTCCCTCCGTCGCGAAGCCGGCGGGTCAGCATGCGGGTGTCGATGCCCTGGATCCCGACCACGTTGTGGCGGGCAAGCCAGTCCGAGAACCCCTCGCGGCCGTTCGGAGAGGCGTTTCGTCCCTCGCGGACGACCACCGCGCGCGCCTGCGGCCGGTCGGACTCGGAGGTGTCGGTCTCGACGCCGTAGTTGCCGATCATCGGCTGGGTGAACGTGACCACCTGGCCGGCGAAGGAGGGGTCGGTGACGATCTCCTGATAGCCCGTCATCGAGGTGATGAAGACCAGCTCCCCGACGGCGCGTCCCACCGCCCCGTACGCCTCGCCGTCGAGCGCGGTACCGTCCTCGAGCACCAGCAGCCCGGTCATCGAGCCACCTCCGCCATCCGGTGCGCCATCGAGCCGCCCGCGACGGTCATCGTGCACCGGCCCTGCAGCGTTCGCCCGGCGAAGGCGCAGTTGCGTGACCGGGATGCATACGGCGGACCGACCAGCCACCGCTCGGCCAGATCCCAGAGCGCCAGGTTCGCGACCTCTCCGACCCTGAGCGCCGGCGCCGGCAGGCCGAACGCCCGCGCCGGCCCCGTGGACATGCGCTCGAGCACGGTCGCGAGCGGCACCAGTCCGGGCTCGACCAGGTGAGTGTAGATCGCCGGGAACGCCGTCTCGAGGCCGATCACCCCGTTGGGCGCCGCCTCGAACGGCACCTCCTTCTCGTGCGCCCGGTGCGGCGCATGGTCGGTGCCGATGCAGTCGAGCGTGCCGTCGGCAAGCGCCTCGACGAGCGCGGCCCGGTCGGCGTCGGATCGAAGCGGCGGGCTCATCTTGCTCACCGCCGGGTCGAGCTCCCGTACCAGCTCGTCGGTCAGGCAGAGGTGATGGGGCGACACCTCGGCGGTCACGTCGACACCCAGCTCCTTGGCGCGGCGGATCTCGGCCACGGACTCGGCGGCCGAGATGTGGCAGAGATGCAGCGGGGCGCCCTCGTAGCGCGCGATCTGCAGGTCGCGGCCGACCATGACGCTCTCTCCGATGCTCGGATAGCCGTGCAGTCCCAGCTCGGCCGAGACGGCGCCCTCGTGCATCTGGGCGCCGGCGGTGAGCGTCAGATCCTCCTCGTGGAGCGAGAGCTTGCGCCCGGTGACGCTGCTGTACTGCAGCGCCCGCCTCAGCATGCCTGCCCGCTCCACCGGCCGGCCGTCGTCCGAGAACCCGACGGCTCCGCGGGCGGCGAGCTCGGCCATGTCGACCAGCTCACGGCCCTCCAGCCCACGGGTGATGGCGGCGAAGAACCCGGTGGCCACGACCGCCTGCTCCGACGCCCTGGTGATCAGCCCGTTCAGCACGGCGGCCGAGTCGACCACGGGGCTCGTGTTGGGCATCGCCAGGATGGCCACGAAGCCGCCGGCCGCGGCTGCGCGCGTCCCGGAGGCGATGTCCTCCTCGTCCTCGTCGCCCGGCGTGCGCAGGTGCACGTGCGGGTCGACCAGTCCGGGCATCATCGTCAGGCCGTCGGCGTCGACGGTTTCGGCCCCCGCCGGATCGAGCGAGCTCCCGATCTCGGCGATCACGCCGGATGCGATGCGGACGTCGAGCCGCGGCCCTTCAATCCCGCTCGCGCCGTCCACCAGCCGCGCCCCGGAGATGAGGAGATCGGCGAGCGGCGATTCACGCTGGGTCAGCTGCATCACGCCACCTCCTGACCGGCCGCCTCGACCGCTCGCAGCGCCGCCTGGCCACCGTGCGTGGTCGGCTCCGTGAGCAGGTCGTAGAGGACGGCCATGCGGGTCACGAGACCGGCACGCACCTGGTCGACGATCCTCGAGCTGGCGCTGTCTGCCACCTCTGCGGCGATCTCGACGCCGCGGTTGATCGGCCCCGGGTGCATCACCAGCTGGCTCGGGCGGACGCGCTCGGCAGTCACGCCCCAGAGCGCGGAGTACTCCGATAGCGAGGGCACGTAGTTCGCGCCCTCGAGCATCCGCTCCCGCTGCATTCTCAGCACGTACACCACGTCGGCGTCGGCGATGTCGTCGATGTCGTGCGACACCGCGACGTCCATCGCGGCGGCCGCGTCGCGCGGGATCAGCGCCGGGGGCCCGACCAGCAGCACGTCGGCGCCGAGCAGCCGCAGCGCCTGGATGTTCGACCGGGCGACGCGCGAGTGCAGGACGTCCCCGACGATGGCCACCTGCAGCCCCTCGACCGCTCCCAGCGCCTTGCGGATGGTGTACAGGTCGAGCAGGCTCTGCGTCGGGTGCTGGTGCTTCCCGTCGCCGGCGTTGACCACGTGAGCGTCGGTGTGCCTGGTCACGAGCGCCGGAGCCCCCGCCTGAGGGTGGCGGATGACGATCACGTCCGGGTCGTACGCGGACAGAGTCAGGATCGTGTCCTTGAGCGACTCGCCCTTGTCGACACTCGATCCGGAGGCCTTGAGGCTGACCGTGTCGGCGGAGAGCCGCTTCGCCGCCAGCTCGAACGAGCTGGACGTTCGCGTCGACGACTCGAAGAAGACGTTCATCACGGTGCGGCCACGCAGCGTCGGCACCTTCTTGACGTCCCGGTGCATGACCGATTCGAACCCCGCGGCCGTCTCCAGGATGCGTTCCACGTCCGCACGCTCGAGATCGCCGATCGAGAGCAGGTGGCGGCGCTGGGCGAGTCCTGTTGGCGGGTAGGTGTCCACAACGGCTCCTATTCGGCGGTGAGAAGGACGATGCGGTCGACATCGTCGACCTCGGACAGCTGGACGTTCACGCGCTCGGCTCGAGCGGTGGGCAGGTTCTTGCCGACGTAGTCGGGGCGGATCGGCAGCTCCCGGTGCCCCCGGTCGACGAGCACCGCGAGCTGCACCCGCTGCGGCCGCCCGAAGCCGAACAGGGCCTCGATCGCGCTGCGGATCGTGCGGCCGGTGAACAGCACGTCGTCGACCAGCACGACCGACCGGCCGTCCAGGTCGAAGTCGAGCCGCGTCGCCCGGACGACCGGCTGAGGATGGACGCGGACGTCGTCGCGGTAGAAGGAGATGTCGAGCGCGCCCGTGGGAACACGCATCCCGGTGAACTGCTCCACCAGGTCGGCCAGGCGCTCCGCCAGGTGGACGCCACGCGTGTGGATCCCGACCAGCGCGAGGTCGTCGAGGTCGGGGTGCTTCTCGACGATCTCGTGTGCGATCCGGCGCAGCGTGCGCTGCAGGTCGGCCTCGTCGAGCAGCACGCGCCCGGTGGTCTCGGAAGCGCTCACCCGCGGTCGGGGAGCGTCGGTGGGCAGGCGCAGATCATCGTCAACTCCTTTCCGGGCTCGCAGGCCGCGGATTAAAGGGGTGCAAGGTTTCGGCTCTCTGACTGCTCGAGCCGGTGTACAGCCTATCAGCGGGCGCGGACGGCGGCGCCCGTCATCGCCTTACCTGTGGGCGCGCGCCCGCACGGTCACGGTGACGAACGGCATGGTGAAATGGTCGTCGTCTCCCAGCCCCGGATGCCGGAGCGCGAACTCGTGGACGCGCTGCAGGGTCGACTCGCGCTCGTCCGGCGGCATCGTCGCGAAATGGCTGGTGGACGCCGCCCACGTCACGAGCCGGGCGGCGTCGAACGGCGTGGGGTTCGAGAAATCACGGCGCTCGACCTGACCGAACCGGGGATGCTCCTCGATCGGCGCCCAGTCCGACCCGTCGACCTGTGACAGGACGTCGTGCCCGACGGCGAGCGAGCTGGATAGCTCGGCCACCCAGCCGATCGAGTCGTCGCGGATGTTCCAGAGCAGGCCGAGCACGCCCCACGGCCGGAGCACCCGGTCGATCTCCGCGAGCGCCCGTTCCGGGTCGAACCAGTGGAACGCCTGACCGACCAGAACGGCATCGACGCTGTCGTCCTCGAGCGGAATGTGCTCGGCGCTGCCGGAGAGGGCGCGCACGCCCGGATAGGCGCGCTCCAGCTGCGCCCGCATCTCGTCCAACGGCTCGACGGCCGTCACCGAGCACCCCTGCTCGGCAATCACCCGCGTCAGCTTGCCCGTGCCGGCGGCCAGATCGAGGACGTCGCGGCCCGGCGCGACATCCAGCAGCCATCGGACGGCCGGCGCCGGATACGTCGGGCGTGCCTGCTGGTACGCCTCGGCCACATCGCCGAACGACCGCGCGCGCCGGAGGTGCTGCTCGTCCACACCGGGACGTTAGACCAGTACGCTGCCGCCCGATGGACGACCTGCTGGAGGCGCTGCGAACGGCGACGATCGGCTCGACCTTCAATCTCTATGCGGGCGGCGAGGGCGCGGTGCGGCTCGCGAACCTTCGCGCGTACCTGGCGGAGCGGCGCGGAGCCGACGTCGTCGCGCTCGGCGAAGCCGCGGGATACCAGGGCATGCGCTGGTCGGGCATCGCGTTCACCAGCGAGCGCGACCTCGCCCGCTGGGGCCCACCCTACCGCCCGACCAGCGACCGGCCGAACGGCTGGAGCGAGCCGTCGGGCACGATCGTGCACCGCGTCCTCGACGAGCTCGGTGCCGAGCGGCGGGTGATCCTCTGGAACACCGTGCCGCACCATCCCCACCACCCCGGCAGGCCGCTCTCGAACCGCCGGCCGACGGTCGCCGAGGTGGCCGCCGGCGCCGTCTACGCGGAGCGCCTGATCGAGCTGGTGCGACCGCGGCTGGTGCTCGCCGTCGGCCGGATCGCCGAGGGGGTGCTCGGCGACCGCGCCGCCTACATCCGCCACCCCGCCAACGGCGGTGGGCCGGCGTTCGCGGCCGGGATCACCGAGGCGCTGGGCGCCGCCCCGTGACGAGCGCCCAGTGCAGCTCGGCCGCGACCGGCTGCTCGCGGCCGGCGAGGTCGTGCTCCAAGCGCCCGAGCCCCTGCTCGTACTCGTCGGAGGGGATCAGGTGCAGGGTGGAGATGTAGCGCCCCCGCACGCGTTCGAGCACGTCCCTCGGTGTGAGTGACAGCCGCTGGGTGACTGCGCGGATCGACACCTGCTCGAGCCCGGCCGACGCGAGCATGTCGGCGAGCCGTTCCGGATCGGGGAACCGTGCCAGGTCCACCTTCCGGACGGACGGGAAGTACGCATTGAGGTGAAACGCGTCGAAGTGCTCCAGCCGGAACGTGCCGACGACGACTCGCCCTCCCGCGGCGGCGACTCGCACCATCTCCCGCATGGCGCCGTCAAGGTCGTCGACCAGGTGCAGCACCAGATGGGCGTGGACGCCGTCGAACCAGCCGTCCCGAAAGGGCAGCCGCTCGGCGGACGCCCGCTTCCAGCCGGCGCCGGGGACGCCGCGCGCACGTGCCCGCTCGAGCATCTCGGGCGAGGGGTCGACGCCCCACACACGAGCGCCCGTTCGGGCAGCGGCGTACGCGACGAAGCGGCCCGTCCCGCAACCCACGTCGAGCAGCCTGCGGACATCTCCCAGCTCGTCCAGCGTCGCGTCGGCCAGCTGCTCCCACGTGGCCCCGGCAGGACGCAGCCGGTCGTAGCGCTCCGCCAGCGGGCCGAAGTCCATCAGCCGGCGGGCGCCGGCACCGGTGCCTCCTGCTCGCCGTCCGCGCGCACGTGCCGCGGCTCCCCCCGCTCCGCGAGCGGAAGCTCGATGCAGTCGAAGTCGCGCGGCACCACGGTGTGCTCGAACAGCTCGCGCGCCTCGCGCCGGATCTGGCCGCCGGTGTAGCGGGTGGAGAGATGCGTGAGGGCGAGCATCGAGACCTGTGCGTCCGCGGCCAGCTGCGCCGCTTCGGCGGCGGTGCTGTGCCCCGTGTCGCGGGCGCGGCGGCGCTCGTCGTCGAGGAAGGTCGCCTCGTGGATGAGGAGGTCGGCGCCGGCGGCCGCCTCCCGGGTGCCGGCGCACGGCCGCGTGTCGCCCGAGAACACGATCCTGCGCCCCGGCCGGGCGGGGCCCATCACCTGCTCCGGGCGTACCACGGTGCCGTCACCGAGCGTGACCGTCTCGCCTCGCTGCAGCGCCCCGCAGAGCGGTCCGAACGGGACGCCGAGGGCGGACGCCACCTCCATGTCGAACCGTCCCGGCCGGATGTCCTCGCACAGCGCGTAGCCAAGGCTGGACACGCCGTGCACGGTGGCGTACGGCTCGATCCGGTAGCCGTCGCGTTCGATCGCATCGCCGGCGGACACCTCGGCCAGGGTCAGCGGGAACGACAGCCGGCCGATGACCCGGTCGAGCGAGGCCATCAGCGAGCGCAGGCCCGGCGGCCCGCAGATCGTTAGCGGTGCCTCGCGCGAGCGCAAGCTGAGCGTCTTCAGCAGACCGGGCAGGCCGAGCACGTGATCGGCATGGAAGTGCGTGACGAGGGCCAGGTCGATGTCCGCCAGTCCCGCCGACGACCGCAGCATCTGCCGCTGCGTGCCCTCGCCGCAGTCGACCAGGATGCGCTCGCCGCCGCGCCGCACCAGATACGCGGCCGGGGCCCGCTGCGCGGTCGGCACGGCGCCGGCCGTGCCCAGGAAGAGGACGTCGAGATCCATGGTGAAGACATGGTATCGGGGGTAACGGGCCAGCCTCTAGCCTCTGCCCGAGACGTCGCGGGTCGGGGCTGACCCGGCCGGACCGCATGAGGCGCTCGGTGGCGGCCTGGCTGGTCAGCCCCTGGGGGCAGACCCGACCCGGTGCACCCTCTCAGGCGAGGCCGTGACGGACGGAGATCCGGGCACCTGGCGACACCGACAACGGGGTCAGGCCAGAGGCCTGACCCCAACGAGACGCACCTGGTTTCAAAGGGGGCCAGGCTGAAAGCCGGGCCCACTGCAGAGTCTAAGACGCGAGGTCTGTGTGAGGCTCGTTCATCACCGCGCGGGCGCGGGCGAGGAACACCTCGAGCGTGAACACCTGGCCGGACGGTGGGTCGTCGGGCCGGACGATCCGCAGCATCGGCGGCCGGCCGGGAGCCGGTGCCGCCGAGCGGCGAGCGCGGTGCTCATCGAGTGAGATCACGGTGGCTGTGCTCATGGCAGCATCAGGGTCTGGCCCGGGACGATCGTGGCCCCGGACAGGTGGTTTGCGGAGCGGATCGCGTAGACGGCGGCGCGCACGTCGCCGCCCGACCCGTGTGCTGCGGCGATCGACCACAGCGTGTCACCCGGCTTCACGCGGTAGCTCGTGGGCGTCGCCGCGCCGGTGGACGGCGACACGAACCCCAGCATCAGAGCCAGGGCACAGACCGCGGCGGCCAGTGCGGCGGTCAGTCGGGGAAGTGGGATCGATGCGAACATGCGTTCGAGTGTAGACGAACACGTGTTCGGTGTCAAGGAAACGGCCTCCACCGCGCGGATGCCCGTCTACGCTGAACCCATGCTCCTCAACCTGCGCGCCCGCACCCTTCCCGCGTCGGACACCCCACACCTGATGGGCATCGTCAACGTGACTCCGGATTCGTTCTACGACGGCGGCGCCACGGCACGGCCGGAGGCGGCGGTGCAGCGCTCGCTGGAGCTGTTCGACCAGGGGGCGACGGTGATCGATGTGGGCGGTATGACCGCGCGGCCGGGCCCCGTGCTGACGCCTGCCGACGAGCTGGCACGGGTGCTGCCGGTGCTCGAAGGCATCCGCGCGGCCGGCTGCGATGCCGTCATCTCGGTCGACACCTACCGCGCCGAGGTGGCCGCGGCCGTGCTGGACGCCGGGGCCGACCTGATCAACGACCACACCGGCCTCAGCGACGGCGACCTCGCCGCTGCCGTGGCAGAGCGTGGCGGCGGGCTGGTGATCACGCATCTCGGCATCGCACCGAAGCAGGTGCAGGGCGGCCGCTACGACATCGCCCCGTCCGAGATCGTGGCCTTCCTGGAGCACCGCGCCCGCCTCGCCATCGACGCGGGGATCGATCGAGCAGCGCTCGTGATCGACCCGGGCCTCGGCTTCGGCAAGTCGACGTCCTCCGACCTGGCGACGCTGCGCGCGATACCGGTCCTGCGTGCGACCGGGTTCCCGGTGCTGCTCGCGTGCTCGCACAAGGAGGTGACGGCCGAGCCGCTGGGACTGCCCGAATCCAACCTCGAGGGGACGGCCGCGGTGGTCGCGGTGGCCGCCTACCTCGGCGTGCAGATGCTGCGCGTGCACGATCTGCCGTTCATGGCCCACGTGGCGCGCATGGCCGCCCTGATGCGGCCGGGCGGCGCTACATCTCCGGAGGCGTGAGGTCGGGCGCAAACGCGGGCAGGAACCGGCCGTCCCGGTGGATCAGCTCACCGTCCGCATAGATCTCGCCGCCCGAGCGCAGGTCGCAGACCATGTCCCAGTGGAGCCCCGAGGTGTTCGTGCTCCCCGTCTCGGGATAGCCGGCGCCGACCGCCATGTGGCACGTTCCGCCGATCTTCTCGTCGAACAGGATCTGCTTGGTGAACCGCTGCACGCCGTAGTTCGTGCCGATGGCGAACTCGCCGAGGATGGATGCGCCGTCGTCGATGGCCAGCATCTGGCCGAGCAGCTCCGCCCCGCCCGCGGCCTCGCTGCGCACCACGCGGCCGCCCTCGAACCGCAGGCGCACGTCCTGCACCTCGCGGCCCCCGAAGATGGCGGGGTACGAGAACCGAACGTCCCCCCGCGTCGCCGTCTCGATCGGCCCGGTGTACACCTCGCCGTCCGGGAAGTTGCGGTCGCCGTGACAGGGGATCCAGCGGCGCCCCTCGACGCCCACCGTCAGGTCGGTGTCCTCCGCGACGACCCGCAGCTCGCGCACGCCGGCCAGCCGGTCGGCGATCTGCCGCAGCGTCCCTGCGAACCCCTGCCAGGCTGCGACCGGATCATCGAGGTGCAGCCAGCCCGCCCGGTAGACGAAGTCCTCGTAAGCGTCCAGTGAGAGGTCGGCGTCCTGGGCGAACGCCTGGCACGGAAACGCCGTGACGCACCACCGCAGCTCACCCGCCGCCGAGCGCTGCATGTAGCGGTCCATCACCGGCTTGCGCGATTCCTGCACGGCGGCCACCCGGGCCGGGTCGACCCCGGACAGCTCGCGGGTGTTCACTGACGCATGCACGGCAACCCGCAGGTCGATCGCCTCCATCTCGGGCAGCGCCGAGGGAAGCAGCGTGCGGAGCTGCTCCTCGGAGGCCTCGCTCAGGAACGCCAGCTGGGCGCCTTCGCTTGCGACCCGCACACGCGGCAGCGCCCCCGCCTCGAGCGCCGCCTTGACCAGCTCGATGACCAGCGGCTCGGCCACCGCCGGCGCCTCGATCAGCATCAGCTCACCCGGCTTCGCGGCCAGCGAGTGCCTGCAAACGACCTGCGCCAGCCGCTCGACCCGCAGATCGATCACAGGAACGCTCCGTCCCGCGCCAGCAGCTCGCCGTCGCCGTAGACCTCGCCGCCATGGCGCAGGTCACAGACGATGTCCCAGTGCAGCGACGACCGGTTGGTGCCGCCCGCCTCGGGAAACGCGGCGCCGAGCGCGATGTGGGTCGTGCCGCCGATCTTCTCGTCGAACGCGACATTGTTGGTCGCCCGCTGGATCTCGTCGTTCATGCCGAACGCGACCTCGCCCACGTAGCGCGCGCCCTCGTCCATGTCGAGCATCCCGGCGAGGAACTCCGCGCCGCGCGTGGCCTCGTGGCGCACGACCCGGCCGTCCTCGAACCAGAGCCGGACGCCGCCGAACTCGCGACCATGGTAGGTGGCATCGAAGCTGAACGTGATGTGCCCCTGGGTCCGCTGCTCCTGCGGGCTCGTGAACACCTCGCCGTCCGGGAAGTTCTCGCGGCCGTCCGCGTTGAGCCAGGTGCGGCCGGACACGTCCAGGGTGAGATCCGTGTCCTCGGCGACGATGCGCAGCTCAGTGACGGTCGACATCCGATCCACCACCCTCGCCTGCCGCTGCGACTGGCTGCGCCAGTACGCGACCGGGTCGGGATCGGATACGTGTCCGGCTCCGTAGACGAAGTCCTCGAACTCGGCCAGCGACATGCCCGCATCCTGCGCGAACGCCTGCGTCGGCAACGTGACGCCGCACCAGCCGATCTCGCCCCGCGCCAGCCGCTCGAAGAAGCGGTCGTTCAGCTCACGGCGGGCACGGCTCCAGAGCGCCTGGCGATCCGGTGGCACCTCGCTCATGTAGCGCGTGTTCCGGTCGGCCCAGATCGTCAGCGTCTTGGACGGCACGTCCGCGTCGAGCCGGTCGAGCTCCGTGACGGTGGTCAGCTGCTCGTCGGAGCCGCGCGAGAGCATCAAGGCCTCCACCGAGGGGAACGAGGGCCGCAGCATGGGCATCCCACCCAGCCGGGTCACGTTTCGGGTCACCGCTGCGATGAACTCGTGGGCGGAGGCCGGCCCGGTGATGCGGATGATCTCGCCCGGCTGCACGTCGAGCGAGTAGCCGCAGATCACCTCGGCCAGGGATTCAAGTCGGGGGTCGGGCACGCGTTGGCAGGTTACCCCGCGCCGCCGGTCAACGTGCGGCGAGTACGGCGTCGAGCAGCTTGCCGCCGCCGTTTCGCACCGGATCGTCGGCCGGAAGGCCGGTCTCGGCCTCGGCTGCGGCGACGGCATCCGCCGCTTCGTCCGGCGACAGCAGGTTGGTCTTCAGCGAGAGCGCGACGACACGCGCCGGCCGCACGTAGCGCGCCATCCGCTCGTAGTCCTCGATCAGCTGGGGCAGCGGCGGGATCGGCGGGCCGTCCGGCATGTCGAGGTGGGTTCGGCCGGGCTCGTGGACGAGGATCATCGCGTGCGGCGCCGAGCCGTGGAGCAGCCCGAGCGTCACGCCGGAATAGCTGGGATGGCTGATCGAGCCCTGGCCCTCCACCCACAGCACCGCGCCCGAGCCGGCCCGACGCCGGCCCTCGAGCACGAGCTGCTCGCTGGCGCCGGCGACGTAGTCCGAGACCACCTCGTCCACCGCGACGCCCCAGCCGGCGATGGCGATGCCGGTCTGGCCTGTGGGCACGAAGGCGCTCGGCACGCCGCGTTCCCGCGCGGTCCGGTCGAGCTCGAGGCACACGGTCATCTTGCCCAGACTGCAGTCCGAGCCGACCGTTGCCACGATGTGCGCGTCGACGGTGAGGTTCTCACCCGTCGGCACGTTGAGGCCGGCCGGAGCGCGGCGGAGGTCGCGGATCTCGACTCCGCGCGCTTCGGCGGCGGCCGCGAGCTCGGGGTCGTCGCCGAGGAAGTCGTGCAGCCCGCTCTCGATGCTCAGCCCGGCGTCGATCGCGCGCAGGATGGTGTCCCGCCAGGCGGCGGGCAGCTTCCCCCCGGCCGGAGCGATCCCGATCAGGAGGACGGTCGGCGACCGCTCGAGCGCCTCGTCGATGCCGGCGACGACGGGCACGTCCAGGTTCAGGCCGGCGATGTGGTCGCGCACCTGCGTGCCGGCGTGGTCGGAGTCGATCACCGCAACCACCTCGTGCGGGCTGTAGCGCAGGACGCCGGTCGCGGTCTTCGCGTTGTGCTCCGAGAAGCCGCCCTCGGCCAGGATCGCGATGCGGCTCACGGCCATGGGTCCAGCGGCGTCACGCCCAGGCCGTCGAGGTCGGATGGCACGACGGCGCCTTCCACGAAGCCCAGGCCGGTGAAGGCGTCGTTGGCGTTCAGCAGGTGGCCGTCGAGGTCGACGACGTCGACCAGCGGTGACAGCTGGACGGCTGCGGCGATGCCGAGCGACGTCTCGTTCATGCAGCCGATCATCACCTTCAGGCCGAGCGCGCGCGCGGCATGGATCATGCGATGCGCCTCCCGGATCCCGCCGGACTTGGTGAGCTTGATGTTGACCCCGTCGGCAATGCCCCCGGCGCGGCCGACGTCGGGCAGGGTGTGGACGCTCTCATCGAGGACGATCGGGATCGGCAGCGCCGAGGCATGCAGCTCGCGGTAGCCGTCGACCTGGTCGGCATGCAGGGGCTGCTCGATCAGCTCGACGCCGAGCGAGGCCAGCTCGGGGGCGATCTCGCGGGTGAAGTCGACGCTCCAGGCCTCGTTGGCGTCGACGCGGATCAAAGCCTCCGGCGCCTGCTCGCGGACGACGCGGACGCGGTCGAGGTCACCCGGCCCGCCGACCTTGATCTTCAGCGCGTGGTAGCCCGCGGCGCGGCGAGCGCGGTCGGCGGTGCCCTCGAGCGTGTCGATGCTGATCGTGTACGAGGTCGGCGGCGGGGTCGGGTCGAGCCCGAACAGCCGCCAGAGCGGCTGCCCCGCCAGCTTGCCCATCAGGTCGTGAAGCGCCCCGTCGATGGCGCACTTGGCCGCCATCTCGCCGGGCAGCTCGCCGAGCCGACCGAGCGTTGCCTCGAGCGCGAACGGGTCGTCGCCGAGCAGCGGGCGGGCGCGCTCGAAGAACGCCATGGCGCTCTCGCAGCTCTCGCCGTACCGCTCATCCGGTGCGCCCTCGCCGTACCCGACGACGCCGTCGTGGGCGATAGCCACCTGCACGAGGTCCTCGGAGGACGTGGTGCTGCGGGAGATGACGAACGGCTCGGCCAGTTCCACGGTGAAGAGGCGAGCGGTCAGTTCCACGTGCGCGAGCGTACCCCATGCGCGGGCGGGCATGAGGCGGCGATAGACTGCCTGCTCCGCGCCTGTAGCTCAGGGGATAGAGCGTGCGCCTCCGGAGCGCAAGGCCGTAGGTTCGATTCCTACCAGGCGCATCTCAGAGACGCGACACGCGCGACGGTTCGCGTTCGTGTCTGCGGCGGCGATGCGCAGCGGGCAGCCCAGATCCAGGCGGACTGGGAAGACTGGCGCAACGCATACCAACTCGCGTGGTCGGGTGGTAAGGCGGTTCCGCCGACAGCCCACCAAGAGTTGTTCGCTCATGCCCGATCGACGACGTGAAGCACTGGCCTGTCCGCCCGGCCAGGTGAAGCGGGTCGCTGCGCTGCGGATGGTCGGGCCGGTGCCGACACGGACCCTTGCACTCCGCGAGGTCGGCACGTTCGTCTCGACCCCTGCGCGTTTTGATCTGCCTGACCGGGTGGACAGGCTCGGCACCTAGCCTCGCCGCGACGCCTCCCAGTCGCATCAGCGTTTACCCGTATTCCGGCCATCGCGTTCGCTCCAGCCGGGGTGGGACGAGATACGCGCGATCGACCGCGCTCCCGAGTTGCGCGACCTGTTTGCCCTAGTAGCAAGGACGACCACCGATGATGACTACTGAGACTCTCGACCGCTCGATCGCCGCGTTCCGCGAGGCGTTCGGCCCCGCCCACCGATTCGCAGCACCGACCTCGATCAGAAGCGACGTCGACCTGTCGCGCACCCGCTGCACTTCGGAACCTGAACGGCTGCGTGACTCGCTTTGTCCGTGATGGGCGTGATGTCGAGCCGCCCGCGGTCTTCACAGACACGCTCCGACGTGGGGAGCGCGGCGAGTTGACGACCGACGAGTTGCGGATGCTCGACGAGATCCGAAGCGGCGACTATCGCGTGACGAACGAGCCGGCCCGGAGGGGCTCCGGGGCCGATGACGCGGTCGGCTAGGTGAGAGTCCTGATGTAGGCGATCAGCTGGGCGATCTGCTGGTCGGTGAGGATCGTTCCCCAGTGCGGCATGCTCACGATCGGTGCCTTTCCGATCACGCTGCCCGACCGGATCACGTCTGCGATCTTCGCGCTCGTGTTGAACTCTGCAGCGAAGTCCTTGCCCGACAGCGGCGGCACCGTCGTGTCCGGCGACTGCGGGTTGGGCACTCCGCCGACACCGTTTGGCCCATGGCAGTTGATGCACCCGTACCTGGTGTAGAGCGCCTGCCCGGCCGTGGCGTCGCCCTGGTTGACCGGCACGGTCACCGCCTCGGCTCCCGGCACCAACGGGAACCCCGCCTTGATGTAGGCGACCAGTTCCTTGATCTGCGGCGTTGCGATGATGCCGTGCCAGATCGGCATGAAGGGCCTGGTCGGGTCCTTGCTCACGCCGGCGCCGTGCTCGATGATCGAGGTCAGCTGGGCGGCTGTCAGATCCGCCCCGGCGGTGTGGAGGGCCGGCACGTACGGCGAGACGCCACCCGCTCCCTGAGCGCCATGGCACTGGGCGCACGCGAACTGCACGAACGCATGCGCACCTAAAGCGACCTCCTGCGGAACCGCGGCCGTCTGGCCGCTGGAGGAGCTACCGCCTCCCGAGCTCGTGCCACCACCTCCACCGCTCGATGTGGCCGGCGACGACGAGCTCCCGCCGTCGCCTCGCGCCAACCAGCCAATCCCAACGCCGATGAACCCGGCCGCGAGCATCGCGATGACACCGACGATCAGGACCTCAGTCCAGGGGAAGTCCCTACTGCTGCGGTTCGCCACTGCTCGACGCTCCCTTCACTCCGGCGCGGCGAACCTATCACGCTCCTGACCTGCGGTGCTGGACTCCGCGACGGTCGAAGCTCGCCGCGGCCTGACGCCGCTGCGCGGGGTTCGAACGCGCCGTCGATATGAAGGTGGAATCAGTGCTTCCCCCGACGCGTCAACGATTGTGGCGATTGATACTTCTTGTGCTTCCCCGTCCGAAAGATCTGCTCCCTGGCTGACACCAAGCGGTTCATCGGGCGGGGAGCGCCGCAGGTAGGCGGCGCCGCACCTCGACTGCGGCCATCTTCAGCTGCGACACGGCCGCACGCATCTGCTCGGACGCGAGTTCGGCCTCCTCCTGGGCCAGCCGCGCTGCACGCTCGCTTGGTGACGCTTTCATGCGCTAAACGCTAGGCGGCCGTCGGACGCTGCGCATGCGGAGACACACGCAAGCTGGGCTGATCTACCCGATCTGCGCGGAGCGAGGTGTCGGCATGGCTATGAAGTGCAGAGGAACTTGGCCGCGCCCGAGGCGGTCATCGTCGTCGTCCTCGGCATCTGGTTGCTTGCCGCCGGCCGTCTGCTTCGGCCCTCATGAGCCAGTCGCCCTACGATCGGACGGCTGCGTTCATCCGCTCCCAGTACCCCCGCAGCTCGATCGCCTTCTGTGCGCTCGTCCTCGTGGCGGCCTGGACGCTGCGGACGCTCTACGAGGTGCTGTCGGGCCCGTCGGTCGGGGTTGGTTGGTACTTCGAGGCCAGGACGGTGATCTCCGAGGCGGGGCGCGGGCTGATCCTCGCGGCCGGAGTCGTGTGGCTGGTGGATAGGGCGCGGGGCGACTGAGCGGTCAGCCCAGCTCCTCGGCGAGCCCGATCAGCAGCCCCTCCGGCCCGCGGATGTAGCAGAGCCGGAACGAGTCCTCGTACCGAACCACCTCGCTGCTGACGAGCTCGGCGCCGTGGGCGCGGAGCCTGTCCAGCGTGTCGTCCAGGTCGTCGACCGCGAACATGACCCGCAGGTACCCGAGCGCGTTCACCGGCGCGGTGCGGTGATCCGCAATGACCGCCGGCTCCAGGAACCGCGAGAGCTCGAGCCGGCCGTGGCCGTCCGGCGTGCGCATCATGGCGATCTCCACGCGCTGGTCGCCGAGCCCGGTGACCCGGCCCGCCCACTCGCCCTCCACCGTGAACCGCCCTTCGAGATCGAGGCCGAGCTCACGGAAGAATGCGACCGCCGCGCCGAGATCCTCGACGACGATGCCGACGTTGTCCATCCGCTGAACGGTCATCCGGCTGCGTCTACCCGCGTGCTGCCGTCACTGAACGACGGCGTGCTCCATCGCCCATAGCGCCGCTGCGGCCCTCGTGGAGACGCCGATCTTCCCGTAGATGTGCTGGATGTGGTGATCCGCCGTCTTCGGCGAGATGTAGAGCCGCTCCGCAATCTGACCCGTGGTCAGGCCCCTCGCGGCGAGCCGCAGCACCTCGACCTCGCGCCGGGTCAACCCGCCAGGGTGGTGCTGGCGCTTGCCAAGCGCGGTCTGCGGCTCGCCGTGACCGGCGGCCACGAGCACCGCCCGTGTCGCGCGCGGCTCGAGCGCCCCGTCCGACTCGAGGCGGCGGAGTTCCGTCGCCGCGTCGGCAGGCTGGTACCCCGGCCGGTCGGCTCGCTCCGTGGTCAGCCCCACATAGACCTCGGTGGCGGCGAGCACACACGTGCTCAGATCCTCATCGTCGGCACGGAGGCGCTTGTGGTATCCCGATCCGTCGCACCGCTCATGATGCGCCGATGCAACCGGGTTCAAGACGGCCAGCGCCGGAGAGCGGCGCAGCATCTGCTCCGTCACCATCGGGTGCAGCTCGACCCGGTCGAACTCCGCTCGGGTGAGCGACCCGGGCTTGTCCCAGATCGAGTTCGGCACCGCCGTCGTACCCAGGTCGTGCACGAGCGCCGCTCGTTGCAGGGCGAGCCCCGCATCGTCATCCATGCCCAGCACCTGCCCTGCGGCCGCCGCGACCTGGGCGCACCTGCGGCTGTGCCCGCCCATGTAGGGCGACTTGAGGTCGATGAAGTCGGCCACCACCGTAAGCGCGTCGTCGAGCTCGGCGCCGGTCAGCACGCGGTGTGGCTCAGGCTCGAGCGCGAGCACGGCGTCCCACGGGTCGATCTCGGCAAGCCGGTCGAACCAGCCCTGCCCGTGCGCGACGAACAGGTCGGCCAGGACGGGGTCATACGTCCTGTCGCGCCGGTCGCGCGCAGCCTCGAGCGCGTCGCCTGGGGAGAAGAGGCGACCGATCGCCTCCATGTCATGGGTGAGATGCACGACCCGCATCGGCAGCGGGATCGCCTCGCCCGCGACGTGGTTCGGGTACCCGTTGCCGTTCCAGCGCTCGAACGTGAACCGGAGCGAGTCGCGCACGTCGTCGCCGACGTCGAGCCGCTGGGCGAGCATGTCGGCCACCTCGCAGCCCGAGGAGAAGTTGTAGACAGCCCACTCGCGGGCGGTCTCCTGGATCATCTTGACGATCTGCCCGCTCTCCTCCGGGCTGTGGCCCGCCGTCGCGTAGGCCATCACGTCGCGCATCACCTCGGCGGGGTTCGCGGCGTCGTGCACCAGCGTCTGGGCGCGGATGGCGATCTCATCGCCGAACACGGTGGCCACCTCGTGGGCGTGGCCGGTGCAGCCGAGATATCGCAGCAGCGCCACCCAGTAGACGGTGCGGCGGATGTCCTCGGGATAGCCGGCTGAGTCGCACAGCCAGCTCGCGAGCAGGCACGAGCGCAGCTGCGACTCGAGCGGCTGGCCGAACGCGTTGTCCTGCGCCAGCGCCAGTGTGGCAACGAGCTCGCCGAGGCGGAGCGGCTGATCGGAAATAGGGAGTCCTCCCGATGATTCAGCGGACAGAGCCGGACATCATCGTCCCACGAATCGTCGCCGCGTGTCGCCGCGGGTGGCGACGGCAACCGAGAGGAGGACATGATGGCTTCAGTCGACTCACCGATCACGATCGGCCTCGTGGCCGACCAGACCGGACCGCTCGGGCCGGCCGGGATCGCGGACGCCAACGTGGTGCGCATGGTCGTCGGCGACATCAACGCCAAGGGCGGGCTGCTCGGCCGGAGGATCGAGCTCTACGTCGAGGATGGCGCCACGGACGACGCCGTCGCCTCCGCCAAGGCGGAGAAGCTGGTCAGGGAGCATCGCGTCGACCTGATCCTGGGCGGCATCTTCAGCTCCACCAGGCAGGCGATCAAGCAGTCCGCCGTCACCGAAGGCAAGACGCTCTACATCTACCCGGAGCAGTACGAGGGCCAGGAGTCCGATCCGCTGATCTTCTGCACCGGGCCCGTTCCGGCGCAGCAGGTCGACACGCTGGTGCCATGGCTGATGCAGCGGACGGGGGCGAAGACGTTCTATCTCCCCTCCGCCGACTACGTATGGCCCCACGTCCTGAACGCCCGCGTACGCGAGGTCGTCACGGCCAACGGCGGCAGCATCCTCGGCGAGGAGTACTTCCCGCTCGATCACACGGACTACCGAGCCACGGTCGAGCGGATCGTCGCCGGCGGCGCCGACGTCGTGTTCAACATGACCGTTCCGCCCGGCTTCGCACCCTTCTTCGAGCAGCTCCACGGTTCCGGCTACACCGCGCGCGGCGGAACGCTCGTCTGCACCTACTTCGACGAGAACATGCTGACGCTGGTCCCGCCGGCCCACGTCGAGGGCCTCTACAGCTGCCTCGATTACTACCAGGACGTCACCGACCCGTTCAGCCGCCGGCTCACGGCGCAGTATGACGCCCTCTACCCGGAATCTGCCGCGTTCAGCAGCGGGTTCGGCTGCTCCGGTCTCTATCGGGGCCTGCGGCTGTGGGCGTCAGCGGTGGAGGAGGCCGGGACGCTGGAGCAGGCCGACCTCGTCGCCGCGCTCGACCATGCCCACATCGACGAGGGGCCGGGTGGGCCGGCAACGATGGTGCCCGGCCAGCACCACGTGCGCATGAACATGTACATCGCCCAGATCACGGACGGCCGCTTCCACGTCGTGGAGGAGCTGGGCGCCATCGATCCGCAGGAGCAGCAGGTCGGCACCCCCCTCCTCGCCTCCTAGACCACACGCAACCCACGAGCGAAAGGAATCACCATGCTGCTGGCGACCACACAGGTCGAGGACTTCGACCGCTGGCTCGAGATCTTCTCCACCACGAGCGCCGAGAAGCGCCGAGAGCACGGATCGAAGGGCGCGATCGTGTTCCGCGATCCCTCCGAAGCCGATCGCGTCTGGGTCGCGTTCGACTGGGACGAGCAGGGCTGGCAGAGCTTCGTGTCCGATCCCGACGTCCCGCCGATCCTGAAGGCGGCCGGACACAAGAGCAAGCCGCAGGCAGCCCCGCTGGCGATGAGCATCGACGCCTGAACAACGGACCACCGCACGGGCGGCGCCGGCTCTCACCGGCGCCGCCCGCTTGCGTGGCGCGCTTGACCGCTCCCCTGCGCGGGAATCCACCGGATGTTCGAGACGTTGCAGCAGTCATGCCCGAGCATTCCATCCTCATCTGGAGCGACTACATCTGACCGTTCTGCCGGCTCGGCCAGGTGACGGCCGAGCGGGCGCGGCGCGAGTTCGACGCCGAGGTGGAGTGGCTGCCGTTCGACCTGCATCCCGAGTACCCGCCGGAGGGCATCCCGCTGGCGGAGCTGCACCGGCGCTACGGCATCGGGACGGGCACCGACGACCCGCTGATCGATCGGTTCGCCGAGGCCGGGCTCACCTACGACCGCCCCGACGTGGTGCCCAACACGCGCCTGGCGCTTCGCATGTCGGAGGCGGCCCGCGATGCCGGCCTGCACGAGGCCTTCCACGACCGCCTGATGGATGCCTACTGGTCAGAGGCGACCGACATCGGGGACCCCGACCAGCTTCGCCGCCTTGCGGGTGAGGTGGGCCTGCCGAGCGGCGACGTCGAACGCGTCATCGACGACCCCGACCGCTATCTCGAGGACGTCCAGCGCTCGACCTGGCAGGCGCAGTCCGCCGGCATCAACGCCATCCCGGCGTTCGTGCTCGACCGCCGGATGGTCGTCCTCGGCGCGCATCCGATCGAGACCTTCCGCTCGGCGTTCGCACAGCTCGCGGCCGAGGCCGGCTGACGGTCAGCCTGCGACGACGCGCCGCTCGCCCGCGTCCTTCGCGGCGAAGGTGAGCATCGCCTCCGCCTCGGCCACCAGGAGACGAGGTGCAGCGTGGCGCGAAGCAGCGTCATCCGCGCCACCGCTCGGTCGAGCAGCGCCCCACCCAGCTCGTTCGGGTCGAATCCGCGACGGCGCGACCAGCAACCGATGGAGGGATCGACCGGCACCTGCGCCTGCATGCCGACGAGGTGCTCTGCCTGCGCAACCGGGGCCATGTCCGCCCGGTCGAGCCGCAGCTGCCGCGCAAGCACCGATCTGTTCAGCGTCCTGCGATCGAGGACGCGGCCGCTCAGCGGCCGCTCGGGCAGGGCTGGAACACCCGGCCGTCCAGGTCCACGTCGTAGCGCACGGCGGCGAAGCCGTTCGTCCGGCCGTAGACCGAGGAGCAGAACGCGGAGTAGCTGCGGCGCCCGGTGCACGAGGCGGAGGGTGCGCAGACGTAGTGATCCTCCACGTACTCGGCGTCGCCGACCCACTTGCCGAGCGACGTGAAGTCATCCCAGCCGCAGGGCCGTGCCCCGGAGAGCTGTGTGCATCGGATCCCGTAGGCGCTGGTGCCGGCCAGCTGCTTCGAGAAGCACTGCCTGTAGGGGTAGCACTCCTCGAGCACCGCGCCGTCGGTGTACCGCCGCCCCCACCAGCTGAGCAGCGGAGAGTTCTTCCAGAGCACCGACATCCCCATCCTGTGCGCCAGGTTGTCGGCGTAGGCGAGGTAGTTCTGCGCGTCGCCGGGGGTGAGCGCGAAGCCGGTCGTCGACGGCGGGTCGAACGAGTCGATGTCGTCGAACTCGACGGTGTCGAAGCCCTTCTCGGCGCACATGCCGATCCGCGCCTGCAGCATCGGCCGCAGCGCGTGCAGCTGGCGGAAGTCGATCCAGCGCTCCTCGGGGTACCCGTAGTAGACGCGGCCCAGCGTGCGCGCCGGGAAGACCCCACCCGGGCTGGCGTCCGGCCGGTAGTCCTCCCACGCCAGATCGATGTAGCAGGCCGTCCGCGGGTGCGGCAACGTGGCCGCAGGCCAGCTCGTGTGGATCGCGCTGATCTCGGCCGGTGTCGTCAGGAAGCCGTCGACGTCATAGATGTCCACCGCGCGCGAGCCGGTGCGCTCGAGCGGCGTGACCCGCCCGATCTGCCAGTCCCACCGCATCGGGTGCCCCGTGCTGTCGAGGTGCGGGGGCGCCCAGCAGGGAGCATTGCAGGCGACCGGCGCCGGTAGCCGACGAACGCGCCAGCCGTACGAGCGGGTGAGCCAGCCCGCGCTGTTCGCGACCCTGACGACGACCTGGTGCGGCCCCGGCTGCAGGTGGCGGACGCCGAATACGCGGGTGCGCGGCATGGTGTGCCAGCGTTTGCCGTCGAGGCGATAGGTCACGTCCGGGACGCCGTCGGCCTCGTTGAAGTGCGGGGCCGTCACCTGGAAGTTCTCCGCGTTGGACGCCGTCAGCCCCTCGGGGAGCCCGTTCAGGAACTCGATCGACGGCCGGCGCCCGACAGGGTACGGAGCGACCGCATCGCTCGTCGTCACCGACCGGCGCGTACGCAGCACGACGAACGAGAACGTGGCCGGGTCGGTCTCGACCACCTGCTTGGCGATCTCGATCAGCCGCAGGCGGCGGCCGGTGTCCCCATGGCCGACGACGTAGTGAGCTGCCGCGTACGGCGTGGCCGCCCGGTCCGCGGCCCGGATGCACCTTCGCGGGCCGCACCGGAACCAGGTGTACGCCACCTCGAAGCTGAGCAGGCGGTCACCGGACGGAACGTGAGACGGCCGCCAGGTGACGCCTGCGGCGTGCACCCACGCACCGTCCCGCAGGATGCCGTCGATGCGAAGCGTCCCCGTGGCGACCGGGGGCCGCAGCCGCGTGCCGGCGGCGTGCGACGGCGCGTATGTTGCGGCAGAGGCGTCGGCGCCGGCTGCGAGGCCGAGCACCACCGAAACCGCGAGCAGGCACGCCGTTTTCATCATGACCTTGGCGGCCACCTTACCCCACGCGCTGCCCAGCGCACGGCCTTCCGACCGGACCGGCCGGACGCGCCGGTAGAGTCGCAGGGTGATAACCCGGAGGCGCATCGTGATCGTGCTCGCCACGTTCGCGGCGATGCTGGTGCTGCTGCTGGCACCGCTCGTGCTGATCCATCTCGACACCATGGGCGAGCTGAGCGACAGCCCCGCCGACGTCCACCGCCACCATCAGGTCGCGCTGGTGCTTGGCGCGGGTCTCACGAAGGACGGAACGGTCACTTGGTTCCTCCGCGACCGGCTCGACGCCGCCATCACGCTCTACCGGGAGGGCAAGGTGGACGGGCTGCTGCTCTCCGGCGACAACCACGTCAGCACGCATGACGAGCCGGGCGCGATGCGGAGCTACGCGCTATCCCAGGACGTTCCCGCCGGCGCGATCACGCTCGACTACGCCGGATTCGACACCTACGACTCGTGCTACCGGGCGCGGTACATCTTCGGCGTGCGCAGCGCCGAGGTCGTCACGCAGCGCTATCACGCGCCGCGCGCGGTCTACCTGTGCCGCGCGGTCGGGATCGACGCGGACGGGCTCGGCGTCCGCGATTGGGGGCGCGTGCCCACCGCCAAGATGATCCACTATCAGGCCCGGGAGGTGCTTGCCGATGTCAAGGCTGTGTGGGATGCAGACGTGAGCAAGCCGAGCGCCACCTACATGGGCAGGCACGAGCACCTCAACCTGCAGCCGGTGGCATGACCAGCGCGGAGCGATACCGGGCCGCACGGGATGCGCGCATGGCGGAGCTGACCGGCCGGCCCGGGTATCACCGCAACCTCGCGCTATGCGCCGTGCCGGGAGCGGTGGCCGCGGTGGCCGGGATCATCGTTGCACCACTGCTGATCGCCGTCGGTGTGATCGCCGCGGCGGCCGGGCCGATCGCCTACTACGCCTACCTGCGCAGCCAGGCCTCGAGCGCCGCCAAGGCCCAGGTGATGGAGCAGTGGGCCGGCGAGCACGGCTGGACGTACGAGCCGTCGCCCGCTCTGCCCGGCGACGTCGCGTTCTGTCGCGACAAGCAGCGGATGGAGGCGTCCGACGGGTTCGAGGGCGAGATGTGCGGCCTGCCCGGCCTGATCTTCAACTTCACGTACTCGACCTTCGAGACCCGGACGAGAACGGTCAGCGACGGCAGCGGCGGAATGCGCACCGAGACGTACACCGAGGAGGTGAAGCACTACCACACGGTGCTGCGCCTCTCGGTGGGCGCGGTCGACGGCATCACCACGATGCAGCTGGCGGACCGTGGGATCGGCTTCCTCGACCGCCTCAAGGCGGCGCTCGGGCCGAGCCGCGAGGTCGAGACCGAGAGCGTCGAGTTCAACCGGAAGTTCTCGCTGACCGTCGACGACGGCGGCGATCAGGCGGCCGTGCTGCGCATCTTCACCCCGGCGCTGCTCGTGCGGCTGATCAACGGCGAGTTCCCGCAGACGACGTTCCAGTACGAGAGCGGCGCGCTCGCCTACGTCTGGGGCGACCAGTACGACGTCGAGGATCTCGAGGAGATCGAGCAGCGGGTGGCGTCGATCACCCCGCTGACCACCGCGCTGCACGCCGCCGTGGCGGCGATCCGTTAGGTCACGGCGCCGAGCGGCGGGTGGTGCGGGTGCCCACACCGGCCGCTGGTGCAGTCGGCGACGATCCGCGCGATGTCCTCGGGGGTGTCGGCGACCTGCATCAGCTCGAGCTCCTCTGCCGTGATGTTTCCGACCTCCTCCGCGTGGAGCCGGAGCCAGTCGATCAACCCGGCCCAGTAGTCGCTACCGTAGAGCACGACGGGGAAGCGGTGGATCTTGCCGGTCTGCACGAGCGTGACCGCCTCGAACAGCTCGTCCAGGGTGCCGAAGCCGCCGGGGAACACGACGAACGCTTCGGAGTACTTGACGAACATCGTCTTTCGCACGAAGAAGTAGCGGAACTCGAGCGAGACGTTGGCGAAGGTGTTCTCGTGCTGCTCGTGCGGCAGCTCGATGTTGCAGCCGATCGACACCCCTCCCGCCTCGGCCGCGCCGCGGTTGGCGGCCTCCATGATTCCGGGTCCTCCGCCCGTGATCACACCGAAGCCTGCCTCGACAAGTCGCGCGGCCGTCTCGCGAGCAGCCTCGTACACGAGGCTGTCGCGCGGCGTCCGCGCCGATCCGAACACGGCCACCGCCAGGTCGACCTCGGCCAGCCGGTCGAAGCCGGCCACGAACTCGGCCGTGATGCGGTGGATCCGCCACGGGTCGGTGTGCAGGAAGCGGGTGTCCTCCCGCTGGAGCAGATGCTCGTCGGCGGTGCCGGTGCGGGTCTTCGGCGGCTCTGCCACGGCGGTCAACCCTACAGGCGAGGGTGCCGTCGTGCCGATACATGGGGAGCCGGTGGCAGGTCGCGCGCCGGCTGCATCGAAACACGCCTAGCCAGGTACACTTGCCGTATGCCCGTGACGACGACCCTGATGCCCGATGCCGAACCTGCGCCGGATCCCGAGGACAGTTCGCAGGCGGCCACGAGCCGCACAGCGGCAGGACGTCGCACGGACCGAGCCGCAGTTCGCTGAGCTCGCGTACGGCGGGCTCCGCTGGCTGAACATCGAGACGCCGACCGCGATCGAGACCGCGTACCTGGCGGAGCACTTCGAGTTCCACGAGCTCGACCTCGAGGATGTGCTCTCGACCCGCCAGCGGCCGAAGATCGACGAGTACGACGACTACCTCTTCCTCGTGCTGCATCTCCCCCGCTTCGACAAGTCGATCGGGCGGCTGAACGCGGCCGAGCTGAACGTCTTCGTCGGGCAGGACTACGTGATCACGCTGCCCAACCACCCGCTGAAGCCGGTCGGCCGCCTGTTCACGCGGCTGTCGAACAGCGAGGAGCTGCGCGAGGAGTACCTCTCGAAGGGGTCGGGCTACCTGCTCTACGAGATCCTGTCGGAGTCGTTCGACTACTGCTTCCCGATCCTGGACAAGATCGGGTTCAAGCTGGACAGGCTGCAGAATGCGATCTGGGAGGAGCGCAGCGAGGACGTCGCGCGCGACATCTCGAACGTCAAGCAGGAGATCATCGCCTACCGCAAGATCATCAAGCCGGAGCGCTCGACGCTGCGGCTGCTGGAGCGGGCGCGGACGCGGTACCTGTCCGAGGATCTCGAGGTCTACTTCGACGATATCGTCGACTCGTCCGAGCGCATCTGGGACCAGCTCGACAACTACAAAGAGGTCGTCGAGGCGCTCGAGCAGACCAACGAGTCGGTCATCCAGCACAAGCAGAACGACATCCTGCTCACGCTGACCGTGTTCAGCGTGATCATGCTGCCGCTGACGCTGATCTCCGGCATCCTCGGGATGAACGTGCCGATTCCGTTCCAGACCGAACGGCACACGTTCTACGACATCGTGATCATCATGATCGTGATCGTGGGCGGGATGCTCGGATACTTCCGGCTGAAGCGCTGGATCTGATGGCCGAGCGGCTGTGGGCGCCCTGGCGCCTCGAGTACATCGAGTCGGGCGGCGGCGACGACGGCTGCATCTTCTGCGAGAAGCCGGGCATGTCCGACGACGAGGCGCTGATCGTCCACCGTGGCGAGCGCGCGTTCGTCCTTCTCAACCTCTACCCGTACACCAACGGGCACCTGATGGTCGCGCCGTACCGGCACGTTGCCAGACCGGGCGAGCTGGATGAGAGCGAGCGGTCGGAGATGTGGTCGCTGTTGGACGCGGCGATCTCGGCGCTCGAGACGGCGATGGCGCCGCAGGGATTCAACTGCGGCATGAACCTCGGGCGCGTCGCCGGCGCGGGCGTCGAGGGGCACATCCACCTGCACGTGGTGCCGCGCTGGAACGGGGACACGAACTTCATGCCGGTGCTCGCGGATGTGCGCGTGATGCCGGAGCACCTGTCGCGCACGCTGGAGAAGGTGCGCGCGGCATGGCCGGGGTGAGGGTCAGGCTTCGGCCTGAACCTGGTTCTCGGGTCTGCACCCGATCGTGGGGCAGACCCGATCGAGAGTTGTGCAATCTCGGGGTGCAGCGATGCCGGCTAAGCCGTTCGCCCGCTGTCACACCCGCTTGGCCATGTGCACGGCCGTCTCACGCCAGCCCAGCGACTGGTAGAGCGACCGCGCGACCGCGTTGCCGCCGAAGACGTTCAGCTCCAGCTCCTCGAGGCCGCGGCGGGACGCCTCCTGCTCGAACGCCTCCATCGCCGCCCTGCCGTGGCCCTTCCCTCGCTCCAGCTCGTCGATCTCGATCTCGTAGAGGTACGCCACCGTCCGCCCGTCGTTCACGCGCTCGGCGAACCAGAGCGTCCCCACGCGCCGCCCGTCGGCCTCGACGGCAAACAGCCAGTGCCCCGGCGTCTCGAGCCCGTTCGGCAGCGTCAGCGCATAGTCGCGGTCGGCCTTGGCTTTGGCCGCCGACGGCTCCATCCCCGAGAACTCGACCATCTGCCGCACGTAGCCGACGCGGCTGTGCTCCGCGAAGGCGCCGAACTCGTCCGGCCGCATCGGCCGCAGCTGGACGCTCACTCCGCCACCCGCTGGAACAGGATGTGGTCACGCCAGTCGCCGGCGATGCGCAGGTACCGCGGTGCGACACCGATCCGCTCGAATCCGTTCTTCTCGAGCACCCGCTGCGACCCGAAGTTGTCGACCAGCGTGCCCGCCTCGAGCCGGTGCAGCCCGATGCGTCCGAACGCGTGGTGCAGGGCGAGTCCGACCGCTCGGGTCGCCACGCCGCGGCCGTTGACCTCCTGGGCGACGAAGTACCCGAGGTTCGCGCTCTGGAACTGCCCACGGACGATGTTGCTGATGCCGAGCGTCCCCACGATCTCACCCGCGGCCAGGATCACGAACCGGTGGCGGAGGTCGGCGCGTGACTGCGCCACCGCCTGCTCGAGCTCCGTCCGCTGGCCGGCCAAGGTGTAGAACGCGTCCGGCCGGATCGGGTCGAACGGCGCGAGGAACTCCCGCTGGGCGCTGTACAGGGCCGCGAGGGCCTCGGCGTCCTCGACCCGCGCCGGTCGCAGTTCGACCTGCTCTATCATCGCCGCGATGCTCAGCTCCTCCGTGTTCAAGGCGTACGACGTGCGGGGCATCGTGCCCGACGAGCTCGACGCGGACGGAGCGTATCGGCTCGGTCGGGCCTACGTGGCCGCATTCGAGCCCGCCACCATGGCCATCGGCCACGACATGCGGCTGACGTCTCCCGAGCTCGCCGCGGCCGCCGCCCGCGGGGCCGCCGAGCAGGGCGCCGACGTTGTCAACCTGGGCGAGATCGGCACGGAGATGCTCTATTTCGCGGTCGGCGAGTACGGCTACGAGGGCGGCATCCAGGTCACCGCCTCACACAACCCGCGCGCCTACAACGGCATGAAGATCGTCCGCCGCGGCGCGAAGCCGGTGGGCGGTGACTCGGGGCTCGACCAGATCAAGCGCCTCGCGGAGGACGGCCTCCCCGATCCGGCCCGCGCGGGCGCGGTCAGCGACCGCAACGTCTACGCGGATTTCCACGACCGCGTCCTGCGGTTCATCGACCCGTCGGCGGTCGCGCCTCTGCGGGTCGTCCTCGACGGCGCGAACGGCATGGCCGGCCCCATGATCGGCGGCCTGCTCGAGCGCCTGCCGATCCACGCCGTCCCCCACCACCTCGACCCCGACGGCAGCTTCCCCAACGGCGAGCCCAACCCGCTGCTCGAGGAGAACCGCCGGTTCATCATGGAGCAGGTGGTCAGCGAGGGCGCCGACCTCGGCATCGCCTGGGACGGTGACGCCGACCGGTGCTTCTTCATCGATGACACCGGCCGCTTCGTCGAGGGCGACCTGATCACCGCGCTGATTGCCCGCGCGATGCTCGAGCAGCACCCCGGCGCATCGATCCTGTACGACCTGCGCGCCTCCTGGGCCGTCCGCGACACGGTCGCGGAGGCGGGCGGCAGCGCGCTCGAGAACCGCGTCGGCCACGCCTTCATCAAGGCCCGGCTGCGCAAGGAGGACGCCGTGTTCGCCGGCGAGGTGTCGGGCCACTACTACTTCCGCGACTTCTACTACTGCGACACCGGCATCGTGCCGGCGCTGGTCATGCTCGAGCTGATCTCCCGCAGCGGGCGCAAGCTCTCCGAGCTGCTCGCGCCGTACCGCGAGCGGTATCACATCTCCGGCGAGATCAACTCGACGGTCTCGGACGTGCCGCTGAAGCTCCAGGAGCTCAAGGACCGCTACGGTCCCGAGGCCGAACGCGTGTCGCACCTGGACGGCATCTCGTTCGACTTCGACGACTGGCACTTCAACGTCCGCCCGTCGAACACCGAGCCGCTGCTGCGTCTGAACCTGGAGTCGGTGGCCTCGCAGGAGGCGATGGAGCAGCGGCGGGACGAGGTGCTCGCCGTGATCCGCGGCTGATGCCCGTCACCGACCGCCGACCGCCCTTCCGCTACGCCTACCGAACGCGCGTCGGCTTCGACGAGACCGACGCACAGGGGATCGTCTACTACGGGCGCTACATGCCCTACTTCGACCGCGCTCGCGTCGAGTACCTGCGCGACCTGGGCGTGCTCGTCCGCGAGCCGGCTGATCCGGAGTTCGTGATGCGGGCCCAGCACGTCGAGTACCACGCGCCGGCGCGGTTCGACGACGAGCTCGAGGTCTACGTGCGCGTACGGCGGATCGGGACGACCAGCGTGCTGTGGGAGTTCGAGGCCTACAACGCGGTCAGCGACGAGCGGCTCGTGGTCGCGACCCAGACGGCGGTCTCGGTCGACCTCGCCGAGCGGCGCCCCGTGCCCGTCGAGTGGCGCGTGCGCGAGGCGATCGCCGGATTCGAACGGGACCTCGAGCTGTGAGCGCCGACCACTACCGCGACGTGCTCCGCGAGGCGCAGCGGATCGTGCAGGGCGAGGAGGACTCCGACGAGATCCTGCGGCGGGTCGTCGACCTGCTGGAGCAGCGGTTCGATCACTACTCCTGGGTCGGCATCTACTTCGTCGAGGGCGACGAGCTGCAGCTCGGCCCGTGGAACGGGCCGGCGGCCACCGAGCACGTGCGGATCCCCGTCGGCGAGGGCGTGTGCGGCGCCGCGGCCGCGAGCGGTGTGACCGAGATCGTCGACGACGTCAACGCCGACCCGAGGTACCTCGCCTGCTTCGCGTCGACCCGGTCGGAGATCGTCGTCCCGATCAGCTACGAGGACATCGTGGTGGCCGAGATCGATATCGACTCGGATCAGCCTGCGGCGTTCGGCGATGCCGATCGCCGGTTCCTCGAGCACGTCGCCGCGCTGGTCAGCCCCTACTGCCTCGTCGGCTGGGACACCGGCGGTGAGCCCTGGGAGCCGTGAGCCGGAGCGCTCACGCCCCCGTCTCCCACGCCGCCTCCTTCAGGGCCTGCGGCGCGCGCAGCCAGTAGCTCTCCCGCATCCACTCGATCGCCGCCTCGAGGCAGTCGTCGTCCTCGACGCTCGCGGTGATCCACCCGTAGCGCCCGACGTAGCGCGCCTCGCTGACGTAGGGCAGCGTCAGGGCGATCTCCCGCTCCTCGCGCGTCAGCTTCAGCGTGATCCGCACCGGCGGCCCGTCGCTCATGATGGCGAACATCCGGCTGCCGCCGCCGACCTTGAACACGTGCGACTCGGCGCCGAACGGGTGATCCTCCCGCGACTCCGGAAACCGCAGCGCCATGCGCCGCAGCTGCGCGGTCCAGTCGCCGGTCAATGGCCGATGGCGTGCAGGCGCTGGTCGACGATGCGAACGAGCGAGCTGGGATCCTCGATGCCCACGAACCGGAAGTCCGACTCGGCCTCCTCCGTCCCCGCGGTGTCCCAGTCGACGTCGCCGATGCCGAGCAGCCGCTGCATGATCGTCTGCGTCACGTTCACGTTCTGCACGCGCGACAGCTGGGTGGAGTGCTCCCGCCGCGACACCAATCCCGTGCGGATGTGGATGCGGTTGTCGGTGACCGTGTAGTGGGTGGTCGCGCGCTTGATCCAGCCGCCGATGTACGTGAGGATCAACCCGAGCAGCGTCAGGGCGGCGAAGATGGTCGGGCTGGGCGGGCCGCTCATCGCCCGGTCGAGGCCCACCCAGATCGCCGCAGGGATCAGCGAGACCAGCGTCCACTTCAGGTAATAGAGCAGCAGCGCCTTCCAGCTGGGATGGCCCTTCCAGACCACGCTCTCGCCCTGCAATACCTCCATCGCCACGAGTCTACCGCCGAGCCCGGAGGGTCAGCTGCTGGGCGTCACGCGGTAGGCGTCGAACACCGCGTCGATGTTCTTCAGCGCCGAGATCAGGCTGCGCAACGTCTTGGTGTCCCCCACCTCGACCGTGTACCAGTTCCGCGCCATCTGGTCGGCGACGTGGCCGCCGTACTCGACGATGTTGCAGCCGAACTCGGCGAACGTCCGCGCCACGTCCTCGAGCAGCCGCGGGCGATCCCACGACTGCAGCGCGATCGTTACCCTGAACGAGCTGGTGGCGGCGCCGTCGCCATCCCAGCTGACCGCGGTGAACCGCTCCGGATTGCGGCGCAGCGCCTTCACGTTCGGGCAGTCCTCGCGGTGCACCGTGATCCCGCGGCCGAGCGAGATGTACCCGACCACGTCGTCGCCCGGCACCGGCGTGCAGCACTTCGCCATCCGCACGAGCACGTCCTGGTCGACGGCGCCGTCGACCCGGATCCCATACGTGCTCGAGGCGGAAGGCCGCTTCTGCGGGCGCCGGGTGACCAGGAAGTCGGCCTCCGGCGTCACCACCTCTGAGGTCTTCAGCTTCCCGAGCACCTTCGAGACGATCTGGCCGACCGGCACCTTGCCGGCGCCGATCGCGACGTAGAAGTCGTCGGCCTTCTTGAAGCCCATGTCGCGGATGATCCCGGCCAGGAGCGGCGACGCCGACACCTTCTGGTGCGGGAGCCCGTTCGACTTGAACGCCTGGTGCAGGGACTCGCGTCCCTTGTGCTCGAGATCCTCGCGCGCCTGCTGGCTGAACCACTGGCGGATCTTGTTGCGCGCCCGAGACGTCTGCACGAGGTTCAGCCAGTCGCGCGACGGCCCGCGCTCCTGCTTGGAGGTCAGCACCTCGACGAAGTCGCCGGAGTGCAGCGTGTAGTGCAGCGGCACGATCCGCCCGTTCACCTTGGCGCCGACGCAGCGGTGGCCAACGTCGGTGTGCACCGCGTAGGCGAAGTCGAGCGGCGTCGCCCCCGCAGGCAAGCTCTTCACCTCGCCCTTCGGCGTGAACACATAGACCTCGTCGGAGAACAGGTCTACGCGCAGCGTCTCCATGAACTCCTTGGGGTCGCGCGCGTCGTTCTGCCAGTCCATCAGCTGCGAGAGCCAGGGGATCGAGACGCCGTCCTTGGCCGCGGCCGCCTTGTCCTTGTACAGCCAGTGCGCAGCGATGCCGTACTCGGCCGTCTGGTGCATCAGCTGCGTGCGCACCTGGATCTCGAGCGGCTTGCCCTCCGGACCGATCACGGTCGTGTGCAGCGACTGGTACATGTTGAACTTGGGCATCGCCACGTAGTCCTTGAAGCGCCCGGGCATCGGCTTCCAGAGCGAGTGGATCACGCCGATCGCCCCGTAGCAGTCCTTGACCGAGTCGACCAGCACCCGCATCGCGGTCAGGTCGTAGATCTCGTTGAACTCCTTGCCGCCCTGGGCCATCTTGGCGTAGATCGAGTAGAAGTGCTTCGCGCGGCCCGAGATCTCGGCGCGCACGCCGGTCTCGTCCAGCTCGCGCAGGAGGATGGTCGAGGCCTCCTCGACGTACCGCTCGCGATCGGCCCGTCGCTGGTTCACCATCGCCTCGATCTCGGCGTAGCGGCGCGGGTGCAGCGTCTGGAACGCGCGATCCTCCAGCTCCCACTTGATGGAATGGATGCCGAGGCGGTGTGCAAGCGGCGCGTAGATCTCGAGCGTCTCACGTGCCTTGGCCGTCTGCTTCTGCTTGGGCAGCGCGTCGATCGTGCGCATGTTGTGGAGCCGGTCGGCGAGCTTGATCAGCACCACCCGCACGTCCTGGGCCATGGCCATGATCATCTTGCGATAGTTCTCAGCCTGCGCCTGCTCGCGGCTGGCGAAGTTGATCTTCGAGAGCTTGGTCACGCCCTCGACTAGCAGCGCCACCTCGTCGCCGAACTCCTCGCGCACCTGGTCGAGCTCCGCCGCCGTGTCCTCGACGACGTCGTGCATCAGCGCGGCCGCGATGGTGGCCGAGTCGAGCTTCATGCCCGCGCAGACCTGCGCCACGCTCCATGGATGGTGGATGAACGGCTCTCCGCTCTTCCGAAGCTGGCCGGCGTGATGGTCGCAGGCATAGTCGAACGCCCTGCGGATGAGGTCGCTGTCGAGCTTCGGGTTGTACGCGGAGACCTGGCCGAGCAGCTCCTGGAGCAGGTGATCGTGCCGTTCGGCCTCCGCACTGCGCGGCACGGTTGCCATGTTCACAGTGTAGTGGTCGATGTCCCGGTTGCCCCGGGCGACGATTGATTCGATCCCATCTACACCGCTGCGGCGACCGGCTCCGGCTCGGGCACGGGCACGGGCTCGAGCGGCAGGTCGCCCGCGGCCAGGCGGTCGAGGAACGCAAGCGACGACCGGCACCGCTCCTGCGCGGTGCGGTAGGTGGCGGACCGGTCGAGGTCGACCTTGACGTCCGGCGGCGCGGACGGGTCGAGCCCGAGCTCCTCCAGCACCTGGGCGCACTTCTCCACCGTGTCCGGCGGCAGCAGCGGGGTGACGCCCTCGCGCGCGGCGCGCCAGACGGCCGCGAGCGCCGGTCGCAGCGGCTCCTGGCCCTCGGCCACCGATCGTGCGAACTCGATCTCGGCCGCGCCCCACACCACGTGCGTCCGAGCGTCGGAGGCGAGCTCTGTGAGCAGGGTCAGCTGCTCGGCGGCCGGAGGTGGGTCGAGCACGACCACCTCACCGAATCCGTCCGCCGCTCGCGGCAGCTCGCCCCATTCGGCCAGCGCCACCCCGGCGTCGCCGAAGCGGGCAGGGTGCAGGATGCTCGACAGCATCGCCATGCGGCGCGCGCGTTCGGCCACGACCACCAGCACATCCTCGCCGGCCGCCAGCAGCCTGGCGATGGTCGCGACCTGCGTCCCGTGGCCGCGGGCGTCGAGCAGCTCGCCATGCACCGCGGTGGCCGTGGGCGCCGGCTCGGCGGCCGGCGGACGCGCGGGCAGCGGGCAGACGTCCCGGATCACCATCTGCGGCGTGACCGTGCCGTTCCACTCGTTGCGCTGCAGCCGGAACGCGACGTCGTGGCGCCCCGGACCGCGCAGGTGCTCGGCGCGGCGTCCGAGACCGAAACCGACCGCGCGGCACCGGAACCCGCCAAGCTCGACGGCCATGCGCACGTGCTTCCCCTCGCTCATCGTCTCGACCGCGGTCAGCGACGCGCCTGGGGCGAGCAGGGTCACGCCCGGGTTGCCGAGCCCGCACGGCTCGAGCCGCGCCAGCTCGTCGGCCAGCTCGAGCGAAAGCTCCGACGGAGCCACGACGGCGTCCACGTGCAGCGCACGGCGCAGGTCGTCATCGGCCAGCACACCGGCGGCGTGGTCGGCCAGCGCCGCGGAGAAGGCATCGATCCGGGCGGGATCGATCGAGAGGCCGGCGGCCGCCCGGTGTCCGCCGAACTTCTCGAGGTGCGCGCCGCAGGCCGACAGCCCGGCATGCAGGTCGTAGGCAGGAATGCTGCGGCCTGAGCCCTTCGCACCCTCGTCGCCGATCGCGACCAGCACCACCGGCCGGCAGTAGCGCTCGACCAGCCGCGACGCCACGATGCCGATCACGCCCTCGTGCCAGTCCGGCGATGCGAGCACGTACGCTCGCCGGTCGCGCCACGCATCGTCGCGCGCCTCGATCTGCTCGACGGCCGATTCGAGGATCTCCTCCTCCACCGCCTGGCGGCGCCGGTTCAGGGTCTCGAGCTTGGCGGCCAGCTCGCGGGCGCGCTCCAGATCCTCGGTCAGCAGCAGCTCGAGTGCGACGCCGGGGTGTCCGAGGCGGCCCGCCGCGTTGATGCGCGGTCCGAGCCGGAAGCCGAGATCCGACGAGGCGACCCGGGTACGGTCGATGCGGGCGGCGGCCATCAGCGCGCGCAGCCCGGGCTTCGACGTCCGCGCCATCCGGCGCAGCCCGGCTCGCACCAGCGCCCGGTTCTCGTCCACCAGCGGGACGACGTCTGCGACGGTCGCGAGCGCGACCAGGTCGAGGTGCACGTCGAGCTCCGAGCGGTCGCGGCCGAGCCGGTCGAGCAGCGCCTCGCCCAGCTTCAGCACGACGCCGGTGCCGCACAGCTCCGGGAACGCGTAGGTCGACGGGCGCGTGCACACGAGCGTGCATTCGGGCAGCTCCTCGGCCGGACGGTGGTGGTCGGTGACGATCACGTCCATCCCCAGCTCGCGCGCGCGCCGCACCTCGGCGACCGCGGTGATCCCGCAGTCGACGGTCAGCACCAGCCCGACGCCCTCGCCTGCGAGCCGCTCCAGCGCCTGCGCGCCCACGCCGTACCCCTCCTCGAACCGGCTCGGCAGATGCCATCCCACGTCCGCGCCGAGGGAGCGCAGCACCAGCACCGCGAGCGCGGTCGCGCAGATGCCGTCCGCGTCGTAGTCCCCGTGTACGCAGATCTTCTCGCCGGACTCGATGGCGGCGACGATGCGATCGACCGCCGCGCTCATCCCCTCGAATCCAAGCGGATCATGCCGTGGGCCCTCCGCCTCGAGGAACGCACGGGCGTCCTGCGCCGTACGCAGGCCGCGGCGGATCAGCACCTCGGCGGTCGTGCGACTGATGCCGAGCGACGCGGCCAGATCAAGGGCATCACGCTCGGGGCAGGGCGCGATCAGCCAGCGGGGGGCGTGCTGCTCCATGGTTCCCATGCTAGGTCCGGGGTCGGACGTTGCCTCTGCCGGTAGCGTGCGCCGCATGACCGCCTTTCCGGCACATCCGGCGGCGCCCGAGATACGGGCCGAGGGGCTCGTCCTCTGTGCGCTCGAGGCGCGTGACGCGCAGGCGATGCTCGAGAACGATCGCGACCCCGAGACGGCCGCGCGGTTCGGCTGGGATCCGGGCGACGCGGCGCTCTGGCGCTGCGAGCGGCACGTCCAGCGGGCGGCGGAGCTGTGGCGATCCGGGGCGCAGCTCGTGTTCGCCGTGCGCGAATGCTGTCCTGGACGACGGTGCCGGCCGCCCGCGGACGCGGCGTGGCCACTGCGGGCCGTCCGGGGCGTTGATGGCTTTTCTCGACTCCATCGACGTCCCGCAGGCGTGGGCGCAGGTCGTGGGCGACCACGCGGCCTCGCTCGCCGTCGCACGGGCCGCCGGGATGCGCGAGGTGTCGCGGCACGGTGACAGGGTGATCCTCTGCGGCCCGACGGGTGCGCCGTGACGATGCCCGACGGCGAGGTGCCGGCGAGCGAGGACGTCGTCCGCAACCTGCTGCGCCAGCAGACGCCGCAGTGGGCGCACCTCCCGCTGCGACGCGTCGAGGAGGTCGGCACCGACAACGTGCTCTACCGGCTGGGCGATTCGCTGGTGGTGCGGCTGCCGCGCGGCGGCCGATCGGTCGCGAGCCTGTTGAAGGAGTGCGAGTGGCTCCCGCGGCTGCGGCCCCACCTGCCGGTCGCGATCCCGCAGGTGCTCGCAGTGGGACGCCCCGATGCGCGCTACCCGCATGCCTGGGCCGTCTACGAGTGGCTGCACGGCGAGCGGGCGACGGAGAGCCGTGTGCACGACCAGATGCGGCTGGTGCGCGACCTGGCGGAGTTCGTCTCGGCGCTGTGGGGGCTCGACTCGGCAGGGGCACCCGCGCCGGGTGACCATAACTTCCACCGCGGGGTGCCGCTCGCGGATCGTGACGACGAGACCCGCTCGTCCATCGCCGCGCTCGGCGGACGCCTCGACACCGCCGCGGTCACCGATGTCTGGGAGCAGGCGCTGGCCGCGCCGGCGTGGTCGGGACCGCCGGTGTGGATCCACGGCGACCTCGACCGGCAGAACCTGCTCGTCCGGGATGGCCGGCTGTCGGGCGTGATCGACTTCGGCGGGCTCGGCGCCGGTGATCCCGCGTGCGACGTCATGGCGGCGTGGAAGCTGTTCGACGCTGACGCGCGGGCGGGATTCCGGGCAACGCTCGACGTGGACGAGGCGACGTGGCAGCGCAGCCGCGGCTGGGTCGTGTCTCAGGCGGTGATGGCGCTCGCGTACTACACGGATGAGACGCATCCGGTGCTGGTGCGGGAGTCGCGACGGTGGATCTCGAGCGCGGTTGCGGACTGACCTCACGGGCAGCCTTCAGCCCGACCCCGCCTCCCGCTATGCTGTCCGCAGAAGAGGGATGACGGTCCGTGCTGAACATCGACTCGCTCCGTGCGGCGCACGACGCCGCTCCCCTCTTCGATGCCGTTTCGTTCGTCCTCGGTAACGGTGACCGCGTAGGCCTGGTCGGCCCGAACGGCTCCGGGAAGTCGACGCTGCTCCGCATCCTTGCCGGCGTCGCCCGGCCCGATGCCGGCACCGTGCAGACCGATCCAGGCGACCGAGTCGGCTACCTGGCGCAGCAGCCCGCGGATGCGACCGTGACCGTGGGCGAGCATCTGGCCCGGAGCGCCGGTGAGGTCTACGAACTCGACCGCAACATGCGCGCGCTCGAGCATGCCATGGCGACCGGCGAGGACGGAGCCGTCGGCGAGTACGGCCGCCTGCAGGATCGCTTCGCGGCGCTCGACGGCTGGCTGTTCCGCGACACCGTCGACGAGGTGCGCCGGCACGTCGGCATCGAGCACCTCGACGACGGCGCCACCCTGGCGGAGCTCTCGGGCGGCCAGGCGGCCCGCGTGATGCTGGCCGGCGTGCTGCTGTCCCGGCCGACCGTCCTGCTGCTCGACGAGCCGACCAACCACCTCGACCTCGACGGCATCCGCTGGCTCGAGGACTGGCTGTCGCGCTTCCCGGGCGCGGTGCTGGTCGTCACGCACGATCGCCGGTTCCTCGACCGCACCGTTGACGCGATCTACGAGCTCGACCCGGTCACTCGAGGGCTGGAGTTCTACGAGGGCGGCTACACGGCCTACCGTGGGGTACGGGAGCGCCGGTTCCAGCGACGGCTCGAGGAGCACCGCGCACAGGAGCGCTACCGCAAGCGCCTGGAGGCCGACATCGCCGCCACGCGCGACCAGGCGCAGCGCAGCGAGCGGTCGGCGAGCGGCATGGGCGCCGACAAGCAGAAGCGCTACGCGAAGAAGGTGGCGAAGAAGGCGAAGGCGCGTGAGGGCCGGCTGGAGCGGCAGATGGCGTCCACCGACTGGGTCGAGCGGCCGGAGCAGGCGGCAACGCTGTCGCTGGAGCTGTCCGGCGCCTCACGGCCGGGCCGGCGGGTGGCCGCGCTGGACGGCGTGACGGCCGGCTACGGCGCAGAGCCCGTGCTGCGAGACGTTTCGCTCGTGGTGCGGGGGCGGGAGCGGATCGCCGTGACGGGGCCGAACGGCGCCGGCAAATCGACGCTGTTCCGGCTCCTGACCGGCGCGCTCGCGCCGAGCACCGGCACGGTCGAGGTCGATGCACGCGTCGGCGTGCTCCCGCAGACGCACGACGACCTGCCGCTCGAGCGCACCGTGCTCGAGCACTACCGCAGCGGGGTGGTCGGCCACGAGCACGACGCCCGGGCCGTTCTTGGCTGGTTCCTGTTCTCCCAGGAGCAGCTGTTCCGGCCGCTGCGGACGCTCAGTGCCGGCGAGCGGTCACGGCTCCTGGTGGCGATGCTGGTCATGAGCGGCGCCGAGCTGCTGCTGCTCGACGAGCCCACCAACCACCTCGACTTCGCCTCGATCGACGTGATCGAGCGGGCACTCGACGACTTCCGTGGCACGATCGTCACGGTGTCGCACGACCGCGAGTTCATCCGCGGGATCACATGCGACCGTCTGTGGGAGGTTCGGGACGGCCGCGTGGCGGAGCGGCCGCTCTAGATGCGGCCGCTGCGGATGATCGACCAGACCAGGACGAGGCCGAGCACCGTGGCCATGAGGAACCCGATCCAGGTCAGCACGTGCACGCCGAGCACGTGCGGCCCGCCGGTGGCGTACGCCCCGATCAGCGCGGAGCCGATGATGGTGCCGGCCATGACGATTGCGATCACCAGGCGGTTGAAGACGACGTCGGCCTTCGCGGTCAGCTCGTCCAGCCCCCTGTGACGGAACTGCACCTCGATCTCCCCGTCCCGCACCTGCTCGAGCGTGTCGTGCACCTGGTACGGCAGCTCCAGCAGCAGGCCGCTGTAGCTGACGAGCTGCTCTCGCCCCCGCTCGAGCAGCGCCGAAGGTGACAGCTGCTCGGTCATCAGCTCCTGCGCGTACGGCTCAGCCACGTCGAACACGTTGAACTGCGGGTAGATCTCGGCGCCGACCGAGCCCAGCGTGGCCAGCGTCTTGTCGAGCAGGGCGAAGCGCGTCGGCAGCCGCAGGTGCATGCGGGCGATCAGCTCGAAGGCCTCGCGGATCATCTCCACCGGATCGATCTCGCCGAGCGCGGCGCCGTGGTAGCGGTAGTACACCTCGCGCAGCTCGAGCCGGAACTCCTCCTCCTGCTGGCTGTTGAACCGGACGCCGAGGTCGCGCAGCCGGCGCGGGAGCGCATCGATGTTCTCGTTCACCGCGTCGAAGAACAGGCGCGTGAGGCGCCGCATGTCGACCGGCGACAGGGCGCCGGTGATGCCGAAGTCGACGAGGCCCATGCGGCCGTCGGGCAGCAGGAAGATGTTGGCGGGGTGCGGGTCGGCGTGGAACGTGCCGTGCCGGAACACCATCTCGAGCCATATCTCGGCCATCAGGTGGGCGATGCGCCGCCGCTCGGCCTGATCCAGCGCGGCGAGGTCGAGGTCGCCGAGCTTGGTGCCCTCGATCCGCTCGAGGGTGAGCACCCGCTCGCTCGAGTACGTCCAGTAGACCTTCGGGATCGTGACGCTCGGCGAGCCCTCGAAGATGCGGCGGAACACGTCGGCGTTCCGCGCCTCGATGCGGTAGTCGAGCTCGCGAGTGATCGAGCGCGCGAACTCGTCGACCAGCTCGACGGTGTCGACGAACTCGAGCTGGCGGACGCGGCTCTTGACGATGCCGGCCACACGGCGCAGCAGCTCGATGTCGGCCTCGATCTGCCGGCGCGCATTGGGCCGCTGCACCTTGACGGCGACCCTGCGGCCTGTGTGCAGCTCGGCGAAGTGCACCTGGCCGATCGAGGCGGCGGCGACCGGCACGGGGTCGAAGCGAGCGAAGAGCTGGTCGACGGAGCCCTTCAGCTCGGCGCGGATGACCTGCTCGACCTCCTCGTACGGGAACGGTGAGACGGAGTCCTGGAGCAGGCGGAGCTCGGCGATCACCTCGGGCGGGATCACATCCGGGCGGATGGAGAGCAGCTGGCCGAACTTCACGAACGTCGGACCGAGCTCGTCGAACATCTCGCGCATGTGCCGCCCGCGAGCCGCCATCGACATGTCGATCGACTCGTCCTCGCTGTGCGGGCGGCGCTCGAAGGCGTAGCCGAACCCGTGACGGGCGGCAACGTGCGCGATCTCGCGCAGGCGAGCGGCCTGGGTGCGCCTGCTCATGCGGGTTGCCATGCTGAAATCGTATCCCGCTGGATGGGAACTCACGCGGGCCGGTCGCGGCCGGTCACCAGCGCAACAGCCCGGCGACCCCATCGCCGGAGTCGAGTGCCCGTGCGGCGCGGCCCTCCACGGGCGTGATCGAGGCGGCGGAGTCCAGCGCCAGCTCGATCAGCCGCTCCGCGGGGTCGATCGAGAGGCCCGCCTCGACCAGGCGCTCACCCGGCCAGGTCAGATGCTCCCGGTCGTTGTCGAAGAGCAGATGCGACAGCCGGCCGGCGGTGAGCGCGCGAGCGGCCAGGTCGATGCCCAGCACGGCGTCGTGCCCGCGACGGGACGCGTCGACCGCCTCGCGCACGAGCGCCACCTCCCTTCGCCGCTGCACGGACTCCAGCTCCGCTCCGACCGCCCCCGTCAGAGCCGGCGCCGACAGCCGGCCGAGCGATCGGGTCGCGACCGCGACGGCGCACCCTCTCAGCTCCGCGTCATCGGCGAGCAGACGACCCGCGAGCAGGGGATCGCCGTCGACCACGAGCCTCCGCCATCCATGCTCGTGCGCCGCCTCGGCGATGTGAGCTCCCGCGATGGCCCGCGCCGCGAACCCACCGTCCGACACAGGCGCGAGGGCGCCCATCCTCCAGTCGAGCAGGCGGATGCGATGGCGGTGGGCGAGGACGACGCCGGCCGGCTCACCCTCGTCGAGTGCCGCCACGAGCGGACGGACGTACCCGGTGGGCTCGAGCCGTGCCCCGGTTGGCAGCGGCATGCCCGTCTCCACCTCGAGCACGTCGCCGCTCGACAGCCCGGCGAACAGCGCGCCGCCGCGGCCACCCGAGCGGGTGACGAGATCGGTCATCCGCGGCAGCAACCGGCGCAGGCAGCTGCGCACAGCCGCGCGGCGCTCCCGCGGCGACGGATCGTCGTGAAGATCGGTGAGGTCGTCGAGCCGCCGTCCCAGCGAGACGGCCTGCCCGAGCAGGGTGGCATCACACGACCGGCGGCTCCCCACGAAGATCGAGAGCACGCCGAGCGCATCGGCCAGCGCGTCGATGTGGCGCACGGCGTCGTGGGTCAGGAGCACGGGGGATCCTTTCGGTAGGCGGAAGGTCTCCTCCGTCCGGGGCCGGACCCGCACCGCCGGGCCCGGACGGGCCGTCTTGACGACGATGCTGCGTGGGAGTACTCCCCTTCAACCGCCACCCTAGCAGTGGCCGGGCGGGCCCTTCGGGCGGCGTCAATCGCGGGTCAATCCGGCAGCCGGCGCGCCCGATTCAGGCCCCGGCGATCGGCTTTCCGACCACAAGCACCTCGAGGAGCTCCTCCGGCAGATCCCGGTAGTGCTCGTCTGCGAGCACGCCGGCGCCGTCCAGCGCCTTCGAGAAGAAGCACCGCGCCGAGGCGGCCAGCACCACGTCCATGATCTCCGCCTCGCTCAGGCCCAGCCGGCGCAGCGGCTCAGTATCCTCGTCGCCGATCGACGCCGCATCGTCGACCACCCGCTCCGCAAGGTCCATCACCGCCAGGTCGACCTCGTCCAGCCCCGCCGACCGGCGGTCGAGCACGATCTCCCGAACCGGCGCGCCGAACGTCTCGCGCAGCACCTTCCCGTGTGCGCAGGAGCAGTAGGTCGAACGCAGCCGCTGGGCCGCGGCGATCGTCGCCAGCTCGTACCGGCGCAGATCCATGTGGCCCTTGATCGCCGTGTTCAGCTGCACCCACGCCTGGTAGACGTCCATGCGGTCGGCTTCGTCGAACGCCCGCTCGAAGTTCGCGATCACTCGCCGCTCCACGAGGTCATCACCTGCGGCGGCGACGTCAGCGTCTGCATCACGACACAGTACCGCTCGGTCTTGCGCCGCAGCGATGCCAGCTCGTCCTCCGTCGCGCCGGGAGCATCGATGTCGAACACGAGCCGGATCGCCGTGAACCCGACCGGCGCATCACGGTCGATGCCGAGCGTCCCCCGCAGATCCAGGTCGCCCTCCGCCGCCACGCCAATGCTCCGCACCTCGAGCCCCATCGCGGCCGCCACCATCTGGCAGGTGATCTGCGCGCACGCGACCAGCGCGCCCAGCAGCAGGTCGCCGGAGCAGGCGCCCGTACCCTGGCCGCCGACGCCCGCATGGGCCTGCGCCTCCTGGATCGCCCGCCCCAGATCGACCGAGCACGACACCGGCGTGTCGCCCGTGGCCCCGGTCGCCCGCAGCGTGATCAGCCCGCTGCCCGGATCATCCCGGTAGCCCTGCTTCAGCGGCTCCTGGAGGGATCGCAGATCCATCACACCAGGCTGCGGCCCTGCATGTCGGCAGGCACCGGCAATCCGAGGGCGGCGAGCACGGTGGGGGCGATGTCGAACAGCCGCGCCCCCTCTGGCGGCGACTGCGGCATGCCGGGACCATCGAAGATGTAGATGCCGAACTTGGCGTGGTTGGCGTCGTCCGGGCCGGTGTCGTTCTCCCGCACGTGGATGCGCCCGTCGCCGACTGACCCGATGCTGCGCCAGGTCAGGTTGCCGAAGTAGCAGATCAGATCCGGCGGCACGCCGTTGACGGCGTGGTAGAGCTGCTCGGGCCGGAACACGCGCGTGCCGATCGGATTGCCGCTCTCGTCCCCGAGCGCCTCCAGCTTCGCGATCAGCTCGTCGCGCAGCTGCTCCACCTCCGAGGGATCGATGATGCCCTCCGGCTCGCGGCCGCGCACGTTCAGGAAGATGCGCGAGTAGTACCCGCCGTCGCCCCACACCCGCGTCCGCGGCCAGTCGATCATCTCCGGCTTCACCGGGCCCGTTGCCGCAGGATCCTTCAGCGCCAGGTAGCCCTCCCGTATCAGCCACTCGTTCACCTGGATGCCGCCGACCATCGACTGCGCGCCGTGATCAGAGACGACCATCAGCGCCGTGTCGTCATCCAGCGTCTCGATCAGCGACCCGATCTCCGAGTCGAGGTAGCGGTAGTAGTCGCGGAACGCCCGCTCGTAGTCCGTGCCCGGGACGTAGTCCGGATGCTTCGGGTCGTAGTACCGCCAGAAGCCGTGGTGCAGCCGGTCGGTTCCCATCTCGACCATCATGAAGAAGTCCCAGGGCCGCGTGTCGCGCAGGTGGCGCGCCAGCTGGAACCGCCGTCGCGTCATCTCGTTGATGTCGCGCAGGATCCGGTCCTTCTGATCGGTGCGGAAGTTCGGCACGTCGACCATGTACTCGCCGACCACCTGCTTGATCTCGTCGCGCAGCTCCTCGGGGAACGTGTAGCGCGACTCGATGGACGGGGACAGGAAGCAGCCGATCATCTCGCCGTTGACGCGGCTGGGCGGAAAGGTCTGCGGCACGCCCAGCATCACCACGTGCTTGCCGGCGCGCGAGAGGATGTCCCAGACCCGGTCCTCCTTCACCTTCTCGGCCGTCGCGAACGTGAGGCCGTCGTAGGAGTAGTCCTTGCGGTTGCGGAAGCCGTAGAACCCGAGCGTGCCCGGATCCTTCGAGCTCATCATGCACGTCCACGCGGGGACGGTGATGGGCGGGTCGCAGGACTCGAGCGGGCCGTACACCCCCCGCTCCATCAGCCCGTTGAGCACGGGCAGCTCGCCCTTCATGTCGTCGAAGAGGATCTCGGGGGCAGCGCAGTCCAGGCCGATGATCATCAGCCGCTTGGGAGTCGTCGTCATGACCTGCAGTCTACGATGCCCCGCCCGGCGACCCCGCATACGCGGCGATCAAGCTGCGGTAGAGCTCCTCCATCGCCGGCGCCGACTCCGAGACGCGGGCGCGCACCGTCTCCACGTTCCGCTGGGCGTAGCGCGCGCGCAGCTCAGGATCGGACAGCAGGCGGTCGAGCGCAGCGGCCAGCGCGTCCTCGTCGCGCGGCTGCACCATCTCCGCACCTTCCCCCGGCCCGATCCACTCGTCGATCGACGCGCACCATCCGCCGATCATCGGGTTGCCGCTGGCCATCGCCTCGAGCAGCGACGAGGGCGACGAGTCGGTGTCCGCGATGGAGACGACGATGTCGCCGGACGCCGCCAGCCGCGGCAAGCCATCGGGGTCGACCCGGTGGATCCGGATCCGGTCGGCGACGCCCGAGGCCGCCACCGCCGCCTCGACCTGCGGCCGCGCCTCGCCGCCGCGCGCGGCCAGCAGCAGCCGAGCTCGCGGATGGTTCGGGGCCACGCGCGCGAACGCCCGCACCAGCACGTCGATGTTCGTGCGTGCCTGGAAGTTCCGCAGCGACAGCACGATCAGCGCGTCCTCCGGCCAGCCAAGCTCGGCGCGCAGCCCCGCCGGGTCGCCGCGGTCGGGCCCGAAGCCCGACAGCTGCGTGTGCCAGATGATGTGGGCCACCCGGCTGGGATCGGCACCCGCGGCGACGGCAGCGTCGAGGATGGCGCCGGAGTTGACCATCAGGTAGTCCGCTTCCTGCCACGTGCGGAGGGCGCGGCTGCGCCCCGGCTCCTTCAGCGCGTCGACCAGCACGTCTCTGCCCCACGGGCTGACGACGAACGGATGCACGCCCGCCAGCGCCCCCCAGTAGGCATAGGGCGTGATGCCGTGCCCGTGGACGATGTCCACCTCGAGCCGCGCAGCGAGGTCGCGGATGGCGGGACCGAACCGGCGGCGACGGATCCGCGGGATCCGCATCGCCGGCTCCAGCCGGAGCAGGTCGTGGATGCCGATACCGGCCGTCTCGCGCGGGTCGGCGCCGACCCGGTTGGAGACGATGTGGACGTCGTGGCCGCGGTCGACCAGACGGCGAGCCCAGCGCAGCGTGTGGATCGAGCGGCCGTCGGCGACGCCGAGGATGCGCAGCGGCCTGTGCTCCGGTGCGCTCACCGCGCCACCCGCACCCGCAGCCGCCGCGGCAGCCGGTTCGTGACCATCCGCATCCCACGGCGCGCCTCGCTTCGTGTCAGCCCCCCGACGGCGAGCAGCGCGAGCGGAAACACCGCGGCCAGCACGATCCGCAGCGCGACCACGCCGACCCCCTTCGCCGGGATCGCCCACTCCGACACGGCCAGGAACGCGGTGACCACGGCTGCCACCTTCGCCACGCGCCACCAGTCGTACGGCACCGGATAGCTGCGCTGTGCGTTGGCCCAGCCCATCAGCAGCAGGGCCCCGTAGCCGATCACGGTCGTCACGCCCGCGCCGACGATGCCCCACTTGGGGATCGCCCAGAAGTTGAGCCCCAGGTTGATCGCCGCGGCGATCGTCGCGATCAGCGGCGTCATCCGCGTCCGCTTGCTGATCGTGACGCCGATGTTGACGACCAGGTAGCCGCCGTAGAGCACGATCCCGGCTCCGAGCAGGGCGACCACGGGCTCCGCGTCGTGCGCCCTGCCCGGCAGCGCGTAGGCGATGTAGGGAGGCGTCACCATCGCGATGGCGACGAGCGCCCAGCCCATGACCACGGCCCAGTAGCTCAGCACCGCCGCGTACGTCCGCTTCGCCCGCTCGTCGCCATGCTGACCGCGCAGCTCGTGCGCGAACGGCGCCCAGGCGTTCTGGAACGCGCCCATGACGACCAGCACCGGCACGGCCACCCGGGCGGCCACGGAGTAGGCGCCCAGCTCCGTGTGCCCGGCCAGCCGCTGCACCTGGATGCGGTCGGCGAGGTTCAGCGCCCACATGGCGATGTTGGCGGGCATCAGCGGCAGCGAGAACACGAGCAGCTCGCGCAGCGTTCCGGTGTGGAAGCGGCGCACGCCGATCGTCTCGTGCCGCATCGCCACCAGGATCAGGTACACGATCAGCGTGCCGCCGAAGTTCCCGACCAGGAGGCCCATGGCGCCCTCGTGCAGGACGACGACCAGGAACAGGGTCAGCGCGATGGTCAGCGCGACGTTCAGCAGGCTGAACTGCACCCAGGTCTTCGCCCGCCGCTCGATCCGGTAGATCCGCGCCAGCACGTCGTAGTTCATGGTCACCCAGAGGCCGAACAGCCCGGCCACCAGGATCCGGTCGGACACCTGCAGCGCGTTCGCCAGGAAGCTGTGGAAGATCAGGCCGACGACCACGCCGAGAGTCGCGGCCACCATCACGAACGTGAAGATGGTGTGGATCACGGGCGCCCAGTCCACCTTGCCCTTGCCCTCGCCCAGGGTGAACCGCGACATCGTGGTGGCGATGCCGAGCCGCAGCACGATCGAGGCGAGCACGATCGCCGACAGCATCAGCTCGACCACGCCATAGGAGCTGGTGCCGGCGTAGCGGACGTAGACGGGGATCAGAAGCAGCCCGGATGCACGGGTGAGAAATCCCCCGAGCCCGTAGATGACCGACTGCTCGGCGAGCGAGCGGACGCGCCCCTCGGACATCAGGACTGCCGGCTGTCGGCGACGGGCCGCGCCGTCGCGCCGCGGACGGCCGGCGCATCCGTGAGGCCCGGCAGCGGCGCCGTCGCCCTTGACAGCCGCTGCGGATGCCGCATGCTGTAGCCGTATCGGGAAACCGGCCGCTCGAACGCCAGGTCGATGGCGTCGTAGTACAGGTGCCGCACAGGATCGCGCCGCCGGTCGCGCCAGAGCTGGAAGTACTTGTCGTTGACTCCGGTGCGCAGCGTCCGGTCGGCCTCGAAGTTGTCCGCGTTCAGGCCCTCACCGCGATCGCGGCCGGGCGCGTGGTCGTCCAGCCCCAGGAAGCCGAAGGCCCGCGCCATCTCGGCGTCGGGGTCGGCGACGAGATCCTCGTAGCGCATGACGTGCAGCCGGCGCAGATGCGGCGCGTCCTCCACCAGGTAGCCGTGCGCCTTCAGCCAGTGCCGCATCAGCGTGTGCGGCTTGACCTTGCCCCACCTGCTCGTGGCCAGCGTGACCGGGATCGGATGGCGGAGGATGGCGATGAACGACGAGTTCGGGAACATCGCCTGCAGGAACCGCGTGCGGATCACGTTCGGCGGCGACTTCTCGAGCAGGATGGGAGCCGAGGTGTCCCAGTAGCGCGCCCACTCCGCGTACAGCGTCTCGCGGTTCGCGTCGGTGATCAGCGGCGACGTCTCGGTCATCCGCGCCTCCGGCCGGAACGCGAACTGGCCGCCCTTGCTGTGGTACTCGTCGGCCGGGTAGACGGTCTGGTTGTGCTGCCCCTCGTTCGTCGCGCGCGCGGTGCCCTCGAGCGCGCTGACCGCGGGATGCTCCCCGAGATACCGGTACAGCATGGTCGTGCCGCTGCGCTGGAGCCCGCAGACGAAGACGAAATGGTGGTCGGTCACGACCTGGGGATGCTACCGGAGCCGTCTGAGGTCGAGCGCAGGCGCGATCGGGCAGAATGGGCGCGATGACCGCGCAGGTGACCACGCCCACCGACTGGACGCTGGCGCAGCGCGGCCGCTGGGCGGCACGGATGCGATGGCGGTCGGCGACCCGCGGATCGCGGGTCCTGCCCGACTTCCTCATCCTCGGCGGGCAGCGCTGCGGCTCGACATCGCTCTACGACATGCTCTGCGGCCACCCCGACGTGATGCCTGCCAGCCACAAGGAGCCGCACTTCTTCGACAACAACCACCTGCGCGGCGAGGAGTTCTACCGACGGCTGTTTCCGCTGCGGATGCACGTGCGCGCCAGGGAGCGCCGGCTCGGCCGCCACGTGGTCACCGGTGAGGCGACCACCTACTACCTCGCCCATCCCGCGGTACCCGCCCGCGTGCGGGCGCTGCTGCCGGACGTGCGCCTGATTGCCATCCTCCGGGACCCGGTCGACCGCGCCTACTCGCACTACCAGCTGTCCGTCCGCGAGGGACGCGAGCCGCTCTCGTTCGAGGAGGCGCTGGCGGCGGAGCCGGGGCGGCTGGCCGGCGAGGAGGAGCGCCTGCTGTCGGACCCGACGTATCGCGGCGTCGCCCACCGCTTCCACTCGTACCGCTCGCGCGGCCGCTACGTCGAGCAGCTGCGCCGCTGGTGGGCCGAGTACCCGCGCGACCAGCTGCTCGTCCTGCGCAGCGAGGACATGTTCGCCGAGCCCCGCGCCGTGTACGACCAGCTGGTGCGCTTCCTCGGCCTCGACCCGGACGCCGACCGGCGCGCCTTCGCCGCACGGAACCAGGTCAGCTACGACGCGATGCTGCCGGAGACCCGCGAGGACCTGCGCCGCTCCTACGAGGGGCCGAACCGGGAGCTCGAGCAGGAGCTGGGCCGCGAGATGGGCTGGCAGCGGCCGGTGCAGGACTGAATGGCGCTCGGCGCATCCCTCCGCGATCGGCTCGCTCGTCTCGGCGACGGCCCGCGCCCGCCCGCGCTGGTGTTCGAGTGCTCCTACGTCAACGGCCTCTCCGCGATCAGGGCGCTGGCGCGGATGGGAGCGCCCGTCGCGGCCCTCGACCACCGGCGCAGCGGGCTCGGAATGCGGTCGCGTCTCGCGGTGCCGGTCGTCGGCCCTCCGCCGTCCGAAAGCGAGCGGTTCGCCGAGCACCTGGCCGAGGTGTGCGATGCCATCGGCCGGCCCGCCGTCGCCTTCCCCACGCACGACGACTACCTGGTCGCCGTCAACGCGTCGCCCCACACGCTGCTGCTCCCGTTCGGGCCGCGTGACCTGATCGACCCGATCCAGAGCAAGCGCTTCCAGTACGACGCGGCCGCGCGCGCAGGCGTCCGGCTGCCGCAGATGTTCCACCCCACCACCGAGCAGGAGGCCGAGCAGGCGGCGGCCGAGATCCGGTATCCGGCCGTGATGAAGCCGTCGCTCGGCAGCGGGTTCAAGCAGCGGTTCGGCCGTCCGCTGATCGAGGCGGCGAACTCCGCGGAGCTGCTCGACGCCTACCGGCAGGGAGCGCCGTACGAGCCGATGCTGCAGGAGAAGATCCCGGGCGGCGACGATGCGCTCTGGACGGTCGGCAGCTACCTGGACGCGTCGGGACGGGCGCTCGGCGTGTTCTGCGGCCGCAAGCTGCTCCAGGCACCGGCCGGGGTGGGAACCTGCCGGGTGGGCGAAGCGCGGTGGGACGGCACGGCGGTCGACGGCGCCCTGCGCCTGCTGCGCGAGCTCGGGTTCCAGGGCATCTCGCAGGTGGAGTACAAGCGCGATCCCCGCGACGGGAGCCTGCGGCTGATGGAGGTGAACGCACGACTGTGGCAGTGGCACTCGCTCGCCGCCGACTGCGGGGTCGACCTGGTCGCCATCGCGTACCGTGACGCGCTCGGGGAGCCGCTACAGCCGGTGACGAGCGAGCTCGCCGGCAACCGCCGCTGGGTCGCCGCCGTGCGCCACATCCGTGAGAGCCGGCGTGAGCAGCTGGGCTGGCGCCGGACGCTCGCGCCCATGCGCCCGCCGTTCTCCGAGCCGGTGTTCTCGCTGCGCGATCCGATGCCGGGCGTGCACCAGGTCTACGGCGCCCTGCGGAGCGGGCTGTGAACCCGAGGGCGGCCTGGGCCATCGACACGCTGCGCTCGGCATGCGCCCCCGCGCCGGCAACCACCATCGAATACCCCTCCGCGGCGCTTCCCGCATCGGAGGCCGCCTGGTCGTACTTCGACCGCGGCGAGCAGGCGCCGCCATCGCTCGGAGAGGACGGCCTGCTCGACTTCGGCGACGGCGTCGACGACATCGTCGCGAGCGCGTTCTGGCATCTCTCCCGCTGGGAGGAGCGGGCGGGCTCCCCGCGCGACAAGCACGGGCGGTTCCGGGCGGAGTACGCCCTGGCCGATCCGGAGCAGCCGGCGGTCGACGCGCTGCTGCGCCGGTTCCAGGAGGCAACCGGCCTTGCGCCGGCGTCCCGGTTCAGGGTCGTGCTCACGCACGACATCGACACGCCGCGGCGCTGGACGAGCCGGCGGTCGGTGATGGCGGCCGGAGCGCGGATGAAGGCGGCCGCGCGGCGGCGCCGCCGCACCGACCTCACAGCCGAGGCGCGCGGTCTCGCCGCGCTTCCGCTGAGCGTCGTCATCCGGCGCGACCCGAACTGGGCCTTCGACCGCATCCACGAGATGGAGGCTGCGAGGGGCGGGCGCTCGACCCACTTCCTGATGGCCGGCCACCACCATCCGCTGGACGGGGACGGGGCGGCGTACGCAGCCGTGCGGGCGCGGGTGGTCGACCTGATCGCGGCGCAGGGGGACGAGATCGGGCTGCATCCGAGCTACACGACGAGCGACCATCCCGCCCGGCTGGCGGGCGAGCGCGACCTGCTGCAGGGGCTGGTCGGGGCACCGGTGCGCAGCGTGCGGTTCCACTTCCTGCGACACGACCCGCACCGGGCGTTCGCGGAGCTGGAGCGGCTCGGGTTCGCCCTCGACACCAGCCACGGGTATGCCGACAGGCCCGGCATGCGGGCGGGGTTCTCGTTCCCCTACCGGCCGTACGACCTCGAGCATGACCGGCCGTTCGACCTGGTGGAGCTACCGCTGGCGGTGATGGACGCGACGCTCACGGACGAGCGGTACCTGGGACTCGATCCGGAGGCCGGATACCTGAGGGCGGTGGCCGTGCTGGAGCGGGTCGCCGAGGTGGGCGGCACGGTGGCGATCCTGTGGCACAACGACCGGTTCGCCGGGCCGTACGCGCGCGGGTGGGACACGTGCTACGAGCGGATCCTCGACTGGGTGGCGGCGCGCGGCGGCGAGCTGTGCGCATGCGAGGACGTGCTGGACGGGTTTGCGGGCCGGGCGTGAAATGCCAGCCGGCCGCACCGGCGCCCGCATCACCCCCGGCGCCGCCTGGCCCCTCGTCTCCAGCCACCCAGCCGCGCGTCCGTGTACGCTCACCGGCCATGCCCCGCCCACACGTCAGCGCGATCACGCGCCGCCTGCGCGGGATCGGCCGTCGCCTGGGCCCGCCCGGCAACCGCGTCCCCCTCGACGAGAGCGCCGAGGAGCGCCACATCGACGGCAACCACACGCCGTCGGAGGCGGGTCAGCGTCAGCAGGCGAGCCAGTGGCGAACGTAGCGGCCGTACGGCCGGGCTACGCGGCCTGGCTGTAGCGAACGCGGCGCCCGCCGCGCTCGACCACCGCGACCAGCGCCTCGACGGCGGCCGGCATGAACTGCGAGCCGGAGCAGCGCCGCAGCTCCGTGATCGCGCCCTCGTAGGACATCGCCTTGCGGTAGACGCGATCCTCGACCATGGCGTGGAACGCATCGCAGACGGCGATCACGTACGCCCCGCGCGGCACCTCGTTGCCCTGCAGCCCGTCGGGATAGCCGCGGCCGTCCCAGCGCTCGTGTGACGAGCGCACCAGCGAGACGACCTCCTCCATCCCCGGGATGCCGGCGATGATGTCCGCGCCGATCACGGTGTGGCGCTTCATCACCGTGAACTCGTCGTCGGTGAGCGGGCCGGGCTTGTTCAGGATCGACTCGGGGATCCCGATCTTGCCCACGTCGTGCAGGAGCGCGCCCATCCGCGTGGCGCGCAGCTCGCGTCCGCCCAGCCCGAGCTCCTCGCCCACGGCCACCGCGAACTCTGCGATCGTCTGGGCATGGTTGCCGGTGTAGGCGTCCTTCGCCTCGAGCGCCGCGGCCAGGGCCGCGACCGTCGCCAGGTGCTGCTCCTCGAGCCGCTCGGCGAGCGTGGCGGTGCCTAGCACGATGCCCGCGTGGTCGCAGATCAGCCGGCAGAACTCGATGTCATCGTCGGTGAACGTCCGGCGCCGCGTGTCGAGCAGCTCGATCAGGCCGACAGCCCTGCCGTTCATGACGAGCGGCGTCATCATGCTCGCCTCGAAGCCCATCTGCTCCAGGAACGCGTGCTCGGCGGGGTCGCCGCCGTCGCCAACCGTGGTCGCGGCCGACACCAGATCCGTGAGCACCCGCTGCGTGGTCGGGTAGTCCGACAGCGAATAGTCCTCGGCCACCTCGTTCAGCTGGGCAGGCGGGATGACGTGCGCCGCCCAGTCGGTCACGGCGTCCGACTCGGCGTCGTACTTCGAGATCAGGCAGGCGCTGGCGTCGAACAGCAGCGTGAGCTCGCGTGCGAACAGGGCCATCGCCTCCGGGATGTCCGCGCTGGATGAGAGCGCACGGGTCGACTCGATCACGGCGATGAGATCGTCGAACCGGCGCTGCGAGCTGTCGGACCGCGGGCGCATGTCAGCGTTGGTATCGACCACGGGAGGGCACGGACGCACCCCCGATCGGGGGAGGGACGCTGCGCAACCGTCGGAACCAGGCCGTTTCCGGCCAGATGATTGATCCCACGGCGCCGTGCGGGCACGGCGCAAGCCAACGGCTTGCGCCGGTCACGACCGATCTGCGATTCCGCAGATCGGGAGTGGCCGTCCTACCGGACACAGCCCCCAGACGATCGGCGACCGCCCACAGTCGGGCGATCAGACGTGCGGGGTCGTGGGAAGGAACATCTACTAGCGCGGCCGGCCGTGCGGGCGCGCGCGGCGGCGACGCGCCGGGGCCTCCGGCGCGGGGGCATCGCCGGCCGCGACGGGCTCCGGGGCGACGGCGACCTTCGTGCGCACCGCCGGTTCCACGGGACGCGCCTCCGAGGCGCGGCCGCGGAACTGCGGCTCGCGGGCGAGCAGGATGGCGAGCAGCGGCGACGCGATGAAGATCGACGAGTAGGCGCCGGAGGCGATGCCGACGATCAGCGCGAAGGCGAAGTCCTTCAACGACCCTGAGCCGAAGACGAAGAGCAGCACGACGGGGATCAGCGTCACGATCGAGGTGTTCAGCGAGCGGGTGATCGTCTCGGCGAGGGAGATGTTCACGACCTCCTTCGCCGAGGAGCGTCTCAGGATCGGGATGTTCTCGCGCACCCTGTCGAAGACGATCACCGTGTCGTAGAGCGAGTAGCCGAGCACCGTCAGGACGGCGGCCACCGTATCGGCGGTGACCTGGCGCTGCGACAGCGAGTAGATGCCGAGCGTGATCAGGATGTCGTGTGCCAGCGCGACCATGACCGGCACCGAGTACCGCCACTCGAACCGGAACGAGACGTAGATGAAGATGATCAGCAGCGAGAACGCGATCGCCAGATAGGCCTGATCGAGCACGGACTGGCCGAACGACGACGACACGTTCTTCGTGTTGATCGAGTTGGTCTGGATCCCGTACTTGCCGGCCAGGTCATTGAGCAGCTTGTCCTGCTCGCTGCCCGGCAGCGCGTGAGACTTCACCTGGAACTCGGTGTAGTTGCTGCCCGTCGGCTTGCCCACGCCCTGCACGACGGCGTCCGGGATCCCTGCCGAGGCGAACGTCGACGAGACGCTGCCCGTGCTGACGGCGGTGGGCGTCTTGAAGTCGAACTCGCTGCCGCCGGTGAAGTCGATGCCCTTGTTCAGGCCCTGCGTGGCGAGGCTGACGGCGCCGATCAGGAGGAACACGCCGGAGATCGCGAACCAGAGCTTCGTTCGGCCGATGAAGTCGAACCGCTTCCACCGGTCGCCCGAGCCGAGGTGGCCGAGCACCCGCGGGCTGGACATGAACTTGAACCCGGCCAGCAGCCCCAGCATCGCCCGGGTGAAGACCACCGCGGTGAAGATCGAGGCGCAGACGCCGATGAAGAGCATGATCGCGAAGCCCTTCACGCTCGAGGTCGCGACCAGGATCAGGATGGCGGCGGTGATCAGCGTGACGACGTTCGCGTCGATGATCGTGCGGAAGCCGCGCGCGTAGCCGGTGTTGATCGCCGTTCTGATCGTCTTGCCGGCGCGCACCTCCTCCTTGATGCGCTCGAAGATGACGATGTTCGCGTCGGCGGCGACGCCGATCGTGAGGATGGTGCCGGCGATGCCGGGAAGCGTCATCGTCACCGGCCAGGCCAGCACGACGCCGGCCAGCAGGATCCCGTAGATGATCAGCGCGATGTCCGCGATCACGCCCAGGAACCCGTAGAACGCGATCAGGAAGATCATCACGAACAGGAGGCCGGCTGCTCCGGCGATCAGCCCGTTTCGCAGCGAGTCCTTGCCCAGCGTCGCCGAGACGTTGTTGAACGAGGTGGCCGTGAACTTGATCGGCAGCGAGCCCGACTGCACCTCGAGCGCGATCCGGTCGGCGTCGGACTTGGTCAGCCCGCTGATCACGCTGCTGCCGTTCAAACGCGCGTTGATGCCGTTCGGGTTCTCGTCCGGGTCGACCACCGGCGTCGCCACCAGCCGTCCGTCGACGACGATCGCGTTCGGCAGGCCGATCGGCGGGTTGTTCTTCCCGTCCTGCATCCCGGCGGCGATCGCCTCCTGGGCGAGCTGCTGGGAGATGTTCGTGAACTCATTCCCGCCGCCGTTCTTGTAGGTCAGGGTGACGATCGGCTGGCCGGTGTTCGGGTCGGTGTCGGACTGGGCGGAGACCTGATCGCCGGTGATGACGTTCGGGTTGCCCTTCTCGTTCTCGTTGAGGTCGAACAGGTAGTAGTAGGTGCCGCTCCGCGACGATGTCCCGGGGCAGCCGACCGAGGCGGCGCAGGACACGACCTCCGTGCCCTGCGGGATCGCCAGCCACTGCGAGTCCATCGGCGCTACCGGGTTCTGCGGGTTGTAGTCCTGCAGCACCTGGCTCTTCTGCGGCTCGACCTTGCCCAGCTGGCGGTGCTGCGCGTCGAACAGCGCCCACGACCCGGGGCTCTTCCCGGACTGCATCTCTGCCTGCACCTTGGGCTTCAGCTTGACCAGCAGGTCGTACAGCGACGAGGCCGGGACGGCGGAGTACTGCTGGCTCCCCTTCGACACCTCGTCGAGATAGCGGTACATGTCGAAGCTCTGCAGCTGCCCGCTCGACACGAGCAGCGCGGCTGCGGCCGCGGGATCCTTGATGCCCGGCACCTCGATCGTCACCTGGGCGGGGTTCATCGAGGAACGGATCTCCGGGTTGAGCGTGCCGTTCGGATCGATGCGCTTGGCGAGGATCGACCGCGACGCATCGAGGTCGGCCTGGGTCACCTGCTGGCCGGGAAGCGGCCGGGCGTCGAGCACGACCTCGAGCCCGCCCCGCAGGTCGAGGCCGAGCCGGAATGACCGCACGGCCATGAGCGCAGCGCAGCCGGCGACCAGGACGACGACCACGCCGAGAATGAGCAGGTTCCTCCGCTTCTCGGACACCATGGCAGAGTCTAGATGACGCCCCCGGCCGTGCCGGTAGGCAGATTGGCCGTGTATTCGGAGAACCGGCCGTCGATGATGGCGCGGCGAGCGCCCGCCACGAGGTCGATCAGCCAGTGCAGGTTGTGCAGCGTCAGCAGCCGCAGGCCGGCGATCTCGTCCTGGGTGATCAGGTGCCGGATGTAGGCGCGTGAGAACTCGCCGCAGGCGGGGCAGGTGCACCCCTCCACGAGCGGGCCGGGATCGGTCGCGAAGCGGGCGTTCCGCAGGTTGATACGGCCCTCGCGGGTGAGGGCGCTACCGGTGCGCCCGAGCCGCGTCGGCAGCACGCAGTCGAACATGTCGACGCCGCGGGCGATGACGCCGAGCAGCCCGTCGGGGTCGCCGATGCCCATGAAGTAGCGTGGCCGGTCGCCCGGCAACATCGCCGTCGTACCGGCCACCGTGTCCATCATCGCGGCGCGCTCCTCGCCAACCGACAGGCCGCCGATCGCGTATCCGTCGAAGTCCATTGCGACGATATCGGCCGCACTGCGCTCGCGCATGACCATGTCCGTCGCGCCCTGCACGATCCCGAACACCAGCTGGTCGTCGGCGCGCGGGGCATCGCGGCTGCGCCGGGCCCAGAGCGAGGTCCGCCGCACCGCCTCGGCCAGCTGCTCCGGGGTCACATCGGCCCGCGTGCATTCGTCGAACGCCATGGCGATGTCGGAGCCGAGCCGCC
>DASSEV010000020.1:0-193006 GCA_035695105.1 Gaiellales bacterium | reverse complement strand
TATCTCGGGTTCGTCGCGGTGCTGGCGGTGATCGGGCTGTTCGTTCTTCAGCCGTCGATCGACTTGCCGATCGCCGCATGGGCGATTGTCTTCTACCCCGTGCTCGCGTTCCTCTGGTGGTTCGTGCGAACCCCCTACAAGTTTCACGCCCCCGAACCGCCCGAGCGAAGTGAGTCAGTGCGGCCGGAGGCACGAAGCCCAGCCATCTCCGCGGCGACCACGTCAGCCCCGGCGCAGGGGGAACCGTCTCGCCGGCACGTCGCCGCGCCGCCCGCCTGACGATGGTGCAGGTGGGTCGCCCGACGGACCCGCCTCGGCAGCCAGTGGCGAGCCCATCACCAGGGGTACTGTGCACTGCGTCGCCTCGGACGCAGTCCGCGCGCGCCACGTCGGCCAAGACCAGCCAGCTTCGCCAAGCCCTGTCGCGAGAGGACAGACGAGCGTCCCAGACATTGACGCGCTGACCAACGAAAATGATCCGCAGGGTCGATCTTCATCGTCTCCGCGGGAAGACGGATCAGGTCATAGAGCACGATGTACAGGGAAATACCATGCTCCTCGGCACCTGGCGCCAGTAGCGCTTGGCGAACCACAGCAGAACCAGGCACGTGCAGGCATCCCAGCGCGGGGAGAGCCGCCCGACCTGGAAGATGTAGGGTCAGCCGGGCTCGAGATCGATAGCACGACCGCGAGGAGAGCCGGCGTCATTGTGTGAGCGAGTAGCCCAGGCCGCGGATCGTCTTGATGATTCGGGGGTCGCCGCCGGCGCGCCGGATCTTCAATCTGATCGAGTGGATGTGCACGTCGCAGACTCGGTCATCGCCGGTGTGCTCACTGGCCCAGAGATCACGGACGATGTCGTTACGACTGACAGGCTCCCCGTCAGCACGCGCCAGGGCGGCGACCACCTCGTACTCCGAAGGAGTGAGGAAGAGTCTCTCGCCATCCCACGAAACCCGTTGCCTGGCAAGATCAACTCGAAGCTTCGAGACGATGACCGTCTGCGACTTCTTCGCCGCGCGAGCGTCCATCGCCCGCCGGCGAAGTAACGCCACGACTCGGCTTGTCAGCTCTCGTTGCGAAAACGGCTTGACAACGTAGTCGTCGGCCCCACAGTCAAGCCCGAAGACGCGGTCATCCTCAGCATCACGAGCTGTTAACAGGATGATCGGCATGTCGTTTGCCTCGGCTCTGACTCGCCGGCAGAGTTCGAATCCCGAGATACCGGGCAGCATCACATCGAACACACCCACGTCGAACGAGCTGTGTTCGAGCGCCCGTATCGCGGCCTCCGCGGTTGCGGCCATTTCAATGTTGAAACCAGCCTGGCTGAGGTTGTGGGCGATACCCTCGAGCAGAGGCCGCTCGTCATCGACGATCAGCACTCGCTCACCGCTCACTGACGCTCCAGCCACGTTTGGAGGACAACCTCGACGCTTGTTCCCGACCCCCCGCTCGACACGCGCACCTCACCCCCGAGTGCTGTCGCCACCTCACGCACGATCGCAAGGCCGAGACCGAATCCTGAAGAGTCGCGCCGGCCGTCTGCACGATAGAAACGGTCGAAGATGCGATCCTGCTGGTCGGCGGGCACCCCAGGCCCATCATCGCGGACGGTGATGACCGCGCCCTTGCCGTTCGTGCGGCCCTCGACCCGGATCGATGACCCGCCATGCTTGGCCGCGTTCGACAGGAGGTTGTGAACCAGGTGGTAGGCGAGATCGGGATCCGCCGCAACCCACAGGTCGTCCGCACACGAGACCCGAAGACGCAGATCATTGAGGTCGAGCCCGTCGATCACCTCCTGCAGGGTTGCATTCACCGACACCGGCCCCAACGTGATCGGCTCGGTATTGCTCTGAGCGCGAGCGAGGGTCAGCATCGCAGCGCTCAGTCGCGCCAACCGGGCAGCCTCGCGGTCGATATGGCCGAGGAACCGGTCGAGCACCTCCGCATCCTGCCGACCACCGTTGTTGATCGATTCGATCGAAGAGATGATCGCCGCGGTCGGCGTGCGCAACTCGTGAGCGGCGTTCTGCACGAACTCGCGCTCGGCGCGTTCTCGCCGTTCCCGCTCCGACACGTCGGTCAGCACGAGAATCACCGTGTCTTGCCGATGTACGGCGGCAAGTCCCACCAGATCGAATGTGCGCCCTCCATGCCGGTAGCGGCGCTCGACCGGCGCTTCGCTGGCTCGAACCTCGGAGATCACCTCTCGCAGGTCGATGTCGGGCCACGGCTCGACGATCTCATCACCAGGTTGGAACTGGAAATCCGCGGCGAACTGCTGAGCCGTTGGGTTGGCGAACTCGACCCGGTTGTCGAGGTCGACCGCAACCACCCCGTCGTGAAGTCGCTCGAGAATCGTGCGGAGCCGGTCCCGCTCGAAGGCAAGTGCGCGAAACGAGGCGTCGAGCTGTGTCCGCATCTCGTCCACCGCTGTTCCCAGCGTTCCGATCTCATCGGGGAAGCGGGGCGCAAGCGACTTGTGGAAGTTGCCCTGGCTGATGGCCTCAGCAGTCTCCGAGATCCGTCGTACTCGACGGGTGACCAACGTGGCCACGAGAGCTCCCACCAGGGCACCGGCAAGCCCCGCGATCAACGCACTTGGGATCACCTCGTGACGAACCACTGCCGCCTCCGCTTCAGCAGTCGAGCGGGGACGAAACGCGATCAGCACCCCGTCCATCGTCGGCATCCGCAACCCCACGACCGTGCCGCCATTCGGCGTACCGCGCACATACCGACGCAGCTGCTCAACCGCCCGGACGGCTGCCGCGACGCCCGGGACAGCGCTCAGCGAAACGCCGCTGGAAGTCGTGGAGGACAGCGGATTCCCGTGGGGATCCACAACGAACAGCGCCAGATTCTGGCGAGCCGCGACGGCGTTGATCGTCGTAGGGCTGCCGCCGTATTGCCGAATCTGGTTGCCGGCGTCCACCGCGTCACCGACGGCGAGCTGGTGAGTGCGGGCCTCAAACGCGTCCTGAGCTCGCTGATCGAGAACAAGGCCAACCCCTGCAGCCGTCCCGACGGCGATCAGCGCGAACGCCAGCGGGAGCCACCAGCGGATGCTGATGAACGGCATACCCAAATGCTACGCGCGAACCTCTTCATCACGATGCCTCGCCCGTGTTCGGATCTCTTAATGAACCATGATCACCCGACGTATGCCGCTTCGCGGCTAGTCCTAGCGTGGCGCGCCTGTTCCTCGCTTGGGGCGGCGGAGGCGGTACCGAAGCTCCGAACCGAACTGGCTAAGCGATCGACGCTCAAGGAATGGGCACTCTCGCGAGCCGGAAGTCCGCCCCGGTGATGTTGACGTGGTAGCGCTCTCGCAGTCGCATGGCCCAACAGGGTGAACACCCCGACCGGGTGATGATCGGGCCCGGTACCCGCCTAGAGACAAGCGCCTTACGCCCTTCCTCATCGCCGAAGGACGATCCCGCGTACACAGCGGCTTTCCCGCACCCCTGGATAGGCACAGCCCCCGATGCGGGCGGGGACAGCGCGTCTGATGCTGACCGGCACGGAGGCGGCACCTGTCCAGAAGCGTGTGATCAGGCTGGACTGTGTCAGGGAGTTGCCCGTGGTTACTTGGCCCTGACGGCGTTCAGGGCAACCACCGTGGAGAGGAGGATGCTGTGAAACGCGCATCGTTGATCGTGGCCCTTGTGGTGGCGGGAGTGGTGGCCGGGTTGGCCGTCTTCTCGGGTTCGGGGAGTGCGGCCACTGGTCAGGTGACGCATGTTCGCCTGCGGGGTGACTTTGCCGAGGCGATGTGGACGACTGGGTCAGGCAGGCTGGTCACGCAATGGCTCGTGAACGCGGAATTCGGCGACCTGAGCGTCGACGAGTACGTCATCCAGATTGGGCCCAGCGGGGAGTTCATGGGCGCGACCGACACCACCGCCGAGGTGACCAGCGGGTTCTCATTCACACGCAGCGGCAGGTTCGCGAGCGCTGAGTTGTCGGCGCACAACCTTCCTGCACAGACCTGCACCCTTGACGCCAACGGCGGCGTAACCGGCTGCAGGAGTTCCACCATCAGCGCCGTGGTGTCGTGGTCGGGCACAGGTGCCATCGTGAAGCAGGTAGCGCACGATCGCAGCAGATACGGCCAGTTCACCAAGAATTCGCACCTCAACCTCGTCGGACGCCTGGCCACCGCCACCGGCACGGTCGGCGGCACCCAGTTGAGCGAGGCCGCATTGGACGATGCCGCCTTGGGCTACGCCAAGGCCGGCGAACTCGACCTCTGCGTCCACAACAGCTGCTAACGCACACCATCGGCGACCCCCCGGGCGGGACGCCTCAATCGCGTTGCGTCCGGGGGTTCGTCGTCGTCCGAAACGCGCGACGATGCGTGCGGGCGAGATCAGACGCTGTGGCCTCCAGACTCGGGAGGACAAGCGCCGCTACAAGGACGCCAGACGGTGCTCGTCCAGAGATGGCGGCTAGCTAGCCCCACGACCACGTGCTTGCGCGGAGGCTTGCAGGCCGGCAAGGTCGAGCGCGATCGCAAGCAGCAATGTCACAGCCCACGTGTTTGCTGGGTCAAAGACCAATGGCGCTCGGTCTCCGACATGGTCGGCAATGAACCAAACTACGAACCAGAGAAATGTCATGCCCCTAGCCTCACCGCTGGCGCGGGCCGGCGAATCGTGGAATCTGCCGACTTTCGATCGTCAGGTGGCCCAGTGGGCGGCTGCGCCGGCCGCTGTGGCCGCGACGGCTAGATGTGTTCGGGAAGACCGAAGCGGGCGGGCAGTTCGGGGTCGACGAAGAAGGTGATCTCGTCGACCTTTCTGCCGATCAGGGTGAGGACCATCATGCCCCAGGCCTGCGAGCGCAGATAGCAGCCAAAGGCCGGCTGGCCGTTGGCGCGGGTCGGGCGCAGCTGCAACGGTGCGCCGCGGACTTCGGCGCCGTGGTCCAGGTAGACGCCGATCGCTTTGTGCCCGATCAGCTCGCCCGGTTGCGGCGGCATGGCCACACGCGCGTCGGAGCTCAGCAGAGTGAGCAGGCGCGCTGTGTCGCCGGATTCGACGGCGTCGGTGAAGGTCGCGAGAAGTGTGCGTTCGGTAGGCGAGTCGGGCAGCGGCGCCTGCTCCCGTGCGACGGTGTACGTGTCAAGGGTTGCCCGTGCGCGTTGCAGCGCGGCCTTGACCGACTGCGGCGTCGCCTCGAGGATCGAGGCGGCTTCGTCGGTGTGGAAGCCGAGCACGTCGCGCAGCACGAGCGCTGCGCGCTGCTTCGCAGGCAGCTGCTGAAGCGTGACGATGAATGAGAGCTGGATCGCTTCGCGCTGCTCGTAGCGCGTTTCGGGCCCGGGAGCGGGATCCGGTAGAGCGCTGTCCGGGTACGGCTCGAGCCAGCTGGGCTCGACGACGTGGCGGCGTCTTGACGATCGCATGGTGTTCTCCGTGGCTGGGCGGCGCCGGCGTTCGCGAATGGCGTTGAGGCTGCGGTTGGTTGCGATCCGGTAGAGCCAGGAGCGCAGCGATGCCCGTTCCTCGAAACTCTCGAGTCCACGCCAGGCTGCAAGCAGCGTCTCCTGGACGAGATCCTCGGCGTCCTGCGCGGAGCCGACTAGCCGGTAGCAGTGCAGCTGGAGCTCGCGTCGGAACGGCTCGACCAGCGTCGCGAACGCACGCTCGTCACCTGCCTTGGCCTGCTCGAGCTGGACGCTCATCGCATCAATGACACCAGGTCCGCCGGAAACGGACCGCCGGTCCGTTTCGCGGCGTCGCGGTGTCTTCGATGTCGACACAAGCGCGAATCGGAGATGAGTTGATGGAGAACCACGGTCGTAAGAAGAGCAGGGCGCTCGCGCGCGTATTCGCAGCTTGGCACACGGGCCTGCCGAGACCTGTCCTTCTTCTTCAGGGCGGGTTCGCGCTGAACTTCTTCGGCACCGGGCTCATTCTCCCGTTCGAGATCATCTACCTCCACGCGGTCCGCGGCTTCTCCACGGCAACTGCGGGGCTGGTACTGGCGACCGTGATGGCCACGGCCGCGCTGGTAACGCTCCCTTCGGGGGCGCTGCTCGATCGTTTCAGTGCGAAGCGCACCCTGATCGCCGGCAACGTTGTGAACGCAGTCGGCTACGGAGGCTTGGCCTTTGTCCACCATCCCTGGCAGGCGTTTCTCTTCTCGGCGATCGGCGGCGCAGGCTTCGGTTTCGTGGGCACCGCGAGCCAGGTTCTGACGTTGACCCTCGTCCCGGTGGAGCAGCGCGCGGCGTCGACCGCACTTCGCCGAGTTGCGGGCAACTTCGGTCTGGGCCTCGGCGCGACGGTTGCCGGCTTCATCGTCGCAGCCGCCCCACATGACCTCCGCGTGTTCCAGGCGCTCTACCTCCTCGACGCGGTCACGTTCACCGCATTCGCAGTGGTTGTGCTCGTGGGCATCCCGGATCCGGGCACAGCGACCGCTGCCTCGACGAACGAAGGCGGACAGGGCTTCGGGTCTGTGGTTCGAGATCGGCTCCTGCTCGCCTTGGTCGCGGGCAACTTCGCGCAGGTGATGATCGGCGGCGCCTACTTCTCCAACGTCCTCCCGCCGTTTGCGCTGGCACACACACCGGTCGGGGCGGCTGAGATCGGCGTCGTCGTGCTGGTCAACACGTTCTTCATCGTCATCGCGCAGGTACCCGCGACACGCGTGGTGGCGCGGATGCGCCGCGCACACGCTCTGGCCGCGACCAGCGCGATCTTTGCAGTCAGCATGCTCGCAGTCCTGCTCGCAACGAAGACGGATTCGACGGCTGCCGCGACGACGGTCTTGATCGGCGTGGCGATCCTGATCGCGATCGGAGAGTGCGCACAGTTCATCGTGCTCGGCCCGCTTGTCGCCGAGCTCGCGCCCCCGCATCTGCTCGGCCGCTACATGTCGCTCTACCAGCTCAGCTTCATGGCAGGCGTGGCCGTCGGCCCCGCGGTCGGCGGAGCCCTGCTCGCAACATCACCCAACGCCATCTGGTGGAGCGGCGCCATTACGATGGCGGTCGCCGGAGCCGGCTTCCTTCGACTCGGCGGCCGCGTACCTGACCCGCTCGTGCCGACGAAATCACCTCCGCTGGCCGCGTCAGAGGCCGCGTAATGACCGTCTCGAGGCCAGCCTGCAAAGGGCTCAACCACATCGAAACAGCGAAAGGAGCGCGAAATGGGTTCACCCCAGGTAGTCGACGTGAGTCAGGTGGAGTCGCCGAACGGGATCTTCCGTGCGCTGACGGATCAGCTCGGCGTCGCCGGTTTTCGAATCAATCAGCTCGAGCTAGCACCCGGTGCAGAGGGATTCGAGCACGATCACATCAAGAACGATCAGGAAGAGGTGTACGCGGTGGTCGCGGGCAGCGGCGTACTACGGACAGGCGGAGAAGAGATTCCGCTGCGCCCCGGTCACTTCGTTCATCTCCCCTCAGATGTGCGCCGACAGATGGTGGCAGGCGACCAGGGGTTGACCTGGATCGGAATCGGCTCGGCCACCGACTAACGCCCTCGAGCGCGTGGTGACGGCGCGGAGCCGAGAGATCGCGGTTCCTCTGTGCCTGCCGGCTTTGCAAGCCACAGCCCGCTATCCGCCGCCGAAGTGTCAGAGGCGGATAGCGGGTGATGCTCACACCGCTGGCTAGTTCCAGATTGGGTAGATCGGGTGTGTGGCGGGGTCGTTGGCCTTGCCGAGGTAGGTGGTGATGCCAAACCCGTCCTCGATGGTGCGAAGCAGGCTGTAGTGGGTGAAGGCGCCCTGTTCGTAGACGGCGCCGGTTCTCACCTGTGGCCCCCAGGCGGCGAACATGACGTTGCCCCCATTACCGAACTTGACCGCTCGCTTGGGGCTGGAGGTGACGCCCTCGTCGAATGTGACGAGCAGCAGGCCGCCGTGGGCGGTGATGTAATCCTGGATCAGCGGTACCTCATTCTTGAGGAAGTCGTCGAACTGGGTGATCGGGTTGCCTTCCGGCTTGCAGTTCGAGTGGCCATCCTCGCACTCGTTCGGCACGACCAGGTTGAAGTCAGCGATGCTCGGTGCATTTTGCGGCGCATTGCCTGTGAGGACGTCGTTGAACAGCGTGGTGTCGTTGCGCTGTGTGCCGTCGCCGCCCATGCTGACGTTGGTCGACGCGCAGAAGCTGCCGCCGGTGTTATCCGGGTTGATCACGTAGGTACCGTGGCCCGGCTGCGTCCAGGGGATGTCACCCTCGACGTTGTCGTAGAGCAGCTGAGGGTTGTGCTTGGCGGCGTAGTGGTTCTGTGCGGAGTCGGTGCCCGTGTTGAACAGGTAGCAGGGCTTGGGCATCGACTCGGACCACGTCAGGAACGTCTTGTCGTTGTTCGCAAGCTGGTTGAAGAGGTTGTCGATGTCCTGATGGCAGGCGGTGACCTTCCCGTCCTTTTGCTCGCAGGCGGTGAAGTCGCCCGACGTCATGGCGGCGTAGTTCGACTCGGAGTAATGGGTAGTGGCCCAATAGTTGGTCAGCCAGGCCGAGCTTGGCTTCAGGGTATCGAGCATGTACGGCGCGTTGCCCTTGTTCAGCTGGGACAGCTGGGTGTTCTCCCCGATGATGAGGAACACGGGGCCGGCGAAGTGCGGGACCTGCGCGTCCTCCGACGTGGCGCCAGCGGACGACGCCCACGGCAAGAAGGCGAACGCCACCAGCAGCAGCGCCCCGGGGACTATGCGGCGAAGTCTCATCGAACCCTCTTTCTCGAGATCTGTGACCAGCCTGTCGATGCGACCTTACCGGTTCCGAAGGGCCGTGTGCGTGCCGCAGCGGCGCAGCCACGCGAGGCCGGCGACCTGGCCAGCACCTACGCGGACGCTGCGATGACCCGCTCGACGCAGATCGCCGTAGCTTCGATGACTCGCTCGGCGTCGCGCCTGGTATGAGCGTAGGACATGTGGTTGCGCTTCAGATTCAGCGGAAGCTCGAAGATGCCGTGCTTCCGTAGCTCATGTCGGTATCCGACGAACAGTTCCACGTCGTTCCGAAGCAGATCGGAGTAGGTATCAGCCGGCGCGTCCATGAAATAGGTGACCCATACGGAACCGAACCCGGTCACGACGTGTGGAACGTTCACGGTGCCAAGCGCTTCTCTGAGTCCGACCCGCACGGCTTCTCCGAGCCCGAAGAGATGCTCGTGCACCGGTTCTCGCTCCAGCTTGCTGATGGTCGCGAGTGCCGCCGCAGCCATAGCGGGATGGCCGTTGTAGGTTCCTGCGAAGAACACGGGGCGGCCCGGCGTGGTGGAGAAGGACTCCATCAGGTCGCGCCGCCCGCCGAGCGCTCCGATCGGGTACCCGTTCGCCATGGCCTTCCCGAGCGTTGTCAGATCAGGCGTGACGCCGCAGATCGCCTGATACCCCCCGAGGTCGTGCCGGAACCCGGTAATGACCTCGTCGAAGATGAGGACGGATCCGTGTGCTGTGCAGAGCTCGCGCAACATCTCGAGGAATCCGTCTTTGGGAAGAAGCGCGCCGACATTGTGAGGAATCGGCTCGACGATGACGGCGGCGATCTCCTGTCCCCGCAGCGCGAATAGCTCTTCGACCGCAGCTGCGTCGTTGAAGGGCAGCACGTCGGTGGCGTCCGTCGCCTCCTGCAGGGATCCCTTTGAGAGAGGGTCGCGGCCGCCGACGCGGTCAGGTGCAGAGATGACGTTCATCGCAACCGCGTCATGCCAGCCGTGGTAGCAGCCCTGAAACTTGACGAGCCGCCGGCGCCCGGTGATGGCGCGCGAGAGTCGTACCGCGTGATAGGTGGCCTCGGACCCTGAGCTGGTCAGGAGCACCGTCTCGAGCGACGGGACCACCTGCACGAGCCTCTCGGCGAGCTCGATCTCCACCGGCGTGATACCGACCCCCGGAAGGCTGACCTTCCGGATCGTCTCGGCGACGGCCGCGTCAACGTCCGGGTCGTTGTGACCCAGAACCGGAGGGCCGAACGCGGCGTGATAGTCGGTATACCAGTTCCCATGCTGATCGCGGATGCGGGAGCCTGACGTCTCCGTTATGACGAGATCCTCGATCCCGGGTATGCACCGCTGCCCGCTGTTGACGCCGCCGGGGATGACGCCGCGCGCTCGGTCGTGCAGGAGGTCGGTCTGGATCGGTGGCGAGCTGGCCATGGACGGAGTGCGAGCCCATGATACGCCCACCTTCCCGCGCCGGTGGCTATGAGCCCATGTCGATCAACACCTTGCCGCGTGCGCCAACGGGATGGCGGAGCGCCTCGATCGCGGCGGCGTACCGGCTGAGCGGGAACCGGTGGGTGACCAGCGAGCCGAGCTCGAGACGGCCGGAATTGAGCTCGCGGACGACGCTCGCCCAGGCGTCGGAGGTGTAGCTGAAGCTGCCGGCGACCGTAACGTCGCCGTTCACGAGGTCGTCGACCGCCAGCGGTACGGTCACGCCCTGACCCGGGAATCCGAGCACGATGACGGTCCCGCCTCGCGCCGGGGCGCTGAGCGCGGCCGCCGTCGCCGCCGCGGCTCCCGCCGCCTCCACCACCAGGTCGTACCCGGCGCCCGCCTCTGCCGGGTCGCACGTGAACAGCTCCACTCCTGCCCAGCCGGCCAGCGCAGCCTGGGCCGGCCGCGCCCCGAGCATCGTCACGGTCGCCGGCTCCCAGAGCTGCGCGATCCGTGCTGCCAGCAGGGCGACGGTTCCGTCCCCGACCACGAGCACCCTCGCTCCAGGGGCGGGGTTGGCACGGTCGAGCGCCCGGTAGACCACTGCGGCCGGCTCCACCAGCGCTCCCGATTCCCACGAGACCTCCTCTGACAGTGGGTGGACGAGCCGCGCCGGGGCGACCAGCAGGTCGGCGGCCGCGCCGTCCCTGTTGAATCCGAACTCGTCGTAGTTCAGGCAGCGATTCGTTGCCCCGGCCGCGCATTCCGCGCAGTGGCCGCACGGCACGAGGCCCTCAACCACCACACGCGTCCCGGGCTCGACTCCGGCAGCGCCGGTCACCACACGCCCTGCCCACTCGTGGCCGAGGACGATCGGATAGGCGACATACGCCGGGTCGACCACCCCATCGATGATGTCGAGGTCGGTGCCGCACATGCCGACCACCATGGGTGCGATCAGCATCTCGCCGGGGGCCGCAACGGGGTCGGGGCGGTCTTCGAGCCCGACCTGATGAGGAGTCCTGACCGTCAGCGCTCGCATCAGAGCCCTCCCGACCGCTCTCCGCCACCCAGCAGCGACGTGACCCGATCGGCAGCCGCCTGCACCTCCGCGGCGAGTGCATCCACGCCGCGCGCCTGAACTGTGCCGGAGAGCCCCGTCGCGCTGACTGCGCCGGCCACCTGGCCGGCGTGATCCGAGAAGGTAACGGCAACGCACATGACTCCCAGCGCATCCTCCTCGGCATCGATCGCGTACCCGCGCTCCCGGACATCCTCGAGCTCGGCCAAGAGGCCCGTGACGCTGCGTAGGGAGTTGGACGTTCGCTTGGGCAGGCCCGTCTCGGCTGCGATGCGCTCCGCAACTGCCGCCGGCAACGCCGCAAGGATTGCCTTCCCCGCTGCACTCGTATGGGGCAGCTCGCGAACGCCGAGCGGCGTGTGGAAGCGCACGAGGCCCGGCGCGTCGACCCGATCGACGAACACCGGGTAGCCTTCGTCGCTGATAGCCGCTCGGGTGGTCAAGCCTGTCAGCCGCGTCAGCTCGAGCAGGACCGGATGACACAGTCGGGCCACCTGAATCGATCCGCTGGCAGCCTCACCGAGGCGGACCAGCTCCATTCCAGGCCGGTACCGGGGGCCCGGCTCGATCGTGCGCAGGTAGCCCCCGGCGACGAGTGTCCGGGCGAGGGCGTGCGCAGCGCTCTTCGACATGCCGAGCTCGCGCGCGATCTCCGTCAGCGTGAGACCCTCGGGAGCATCGGCGACCGTGCCCACCATCCGCATCGCCCGGCTGACACTCCCGACGAGGTAGCGGTCGCCGGCGACAGATGGCTTTGCTGACGTTGCGATAGCAGTGTCCGGGGTCGTCGCCGGGCCGTTGACATGCGCACCGGCGTCTGATTGGCTAGACGGGAATACCGTACCTCGTTCGTCCATGACGAACACTACAGTCCCCGCCATCGATCCGTCAACGCACCGAAACGATCGCCTCGCGCGACGGCAGCGCAGCGCGCTCGAGCGCGTTCGCGAGGTGATCGGCACGCACCAGGTACCGGGTGTCGTGCTCACCCGGCCCGGGCCGGTCGCGTGGGCAACGGGCGGCATGAATCCGCCGATCGACCGCACCGCCGCGGTCGACACCGTGTGGCTTGCAGTTGGGCCGTCGGCGGCCATTGTGATCACGAACGAGGTGGAGGCGCCCCGTATCAGGGCGGAGCTGGCGCCGGCCGGCGTCGCTGTCGAGGCCGTCGCCTGGTGGGACACCGATGCCATGGTCGACGCAGCCGCCGAGGCGCTTGGGGCTGCTCCTGACGACCTGGGATCGGACGGCCACAGGGCATTCGGGCACGACCTCGACCACGCTCTGGCCCGGGCGCGCCTGCCCCTTTCCGAGGCGGAGCAGCACGATCTGCGAGACCTCGGACACGACGCGGCGAATGCGGTCGAGCAGGCGCTGCGGGAGTGGCGGCCCGGCGAGGCCGACCGCGACATCGCCGCACGCATCGCGGCCGCCGTCGAGCGCTGTGGCGCCGACGCGCCATGCCTCCTGGTCGGCGGTGACGACCGCATGCTCGCCTTCCGGCACCCAGTCGCCAACGGTAGCCGGCCGACGCAATCGGTGATGGCCGTGCTGGTCGCCCGGCGGGGCGGGTTGCATGTCGCACTCACACGTCATGCGGTCACCGAGGACGCCCCCGAGTTGGAGCGGGGGCTGTCCGCCTGCCGGGAGATCCATCGGGCCGCGTTGCGCGCAGCCCAGCCGGGTGCGGCGTACGGCGACGCGCTGGAGGCCCTTTCGGCGGGCTATGCGCATGCCGGCGCAGCCGGTGAGTGGCGGCGGCACTACCAGGGGGGCCCGATCGGGTATGGCCAACGAGAGTTCGAGATCGCTCCCGCCGAGACAGGCAGCGTGTGGTGGGCCGAGGTGATCGCCGCCGGCACGGCGTTCGCCTGGAACCCAAGCCTGCCCGGCGGGGCGAAGGACGAGGACACGTACATCGCCGGCGCTTCGGGCCTGGAGTTGATCACCACCACCGGCGGCTGGCCGCTGGTCGACGAGGACACGGACGTGCCGCGGCCGGCGGTACTGGAGGTGGGGTCGGAATGAAGGCGCACGATGTGCTCACGGCGGCCGGCCTGCCACAGGAGCGCCTGCCCGATGCGAGCACCCGAAGGTTTCCGGACGGTGCGCACTTCCGGATCGAGATCCCGTCGGTGGAGGGCCCTGCGGTGCTGCGCGCTGTCGTCGAGGAAGCGGCCGCCAGAGGTGTCACGGTCAACCGCGTGTCCCAGGGATCCGGCGCGATGCTGCTCTCGCGCGGCGAACTGGGCGAGATGGCACGAGCGGCGGCAGACGCCGGTCTCGAGGTGTCGCTGTTCGTGGGGCCGCGTGAGGAGTGGGGACCGTTTGCGATGTCCCGCGCGGCGGACGGCGGCGCCGTCGCCGGCGGTGTGCGCGGGCTGCGTCAGCTCGGGTACGCCGTCGAGGACGTGCTGCGTGCCGTCGACTGCGGCATCCGCGGGTTCCTGGTGGCGGACCTCGGGCTGCTGAAGACGCTCGCGGACGCCCAGCGATCGGGCGCAATCCCGGCCGACGTGGTGTGGAAGGTCTCGGTCATGCTGGCCCCCTCGAACCCCGCTGCCCTGGCCGTCCTGGCAGATCTCGGCGCGGACACCGTGAACCTCCCAACCGACCTGTCGCTGGACGAGTTGGCCGACATGCGGGCAGTCTGCGAGCTGCCGCTCGACCTCTACGTGGAGGCGCCGGACGCGCTGGGCGGGATCGTCCGCGGCGAGCAGCTTGCAGAGCTGGTCACAGCAGCGTCACCGCTGTATGCGAAGTTCGGCCTTCGGAACTCGCTGCCGTTGTATCCGTCGGGTATGCACATCGAGGCCGACGCCGTGGCCATCGCGCGGGAAAAGGTGCGGCGTGCCCAGATCGCGCTCGAGTGGCTCGAGCGGAGCGACGAAGCGCTCGTCCAGTCGCAGCCGGGGGCTCCCGGGCTGGGGGTGCCGAAGCCCTGATGCACGAGCTTCGATCGAGCCGCTGGTTCGCGGGCGACGACGAGGTCGCCGTGCTGCACCGCGTCTCTGCCTGCAACAGCGGCTCAGCGGTCGATCCGGCGGGCGGCCGGCCGGTGATCGGCATCGCGAACTCCGCGTCCGACCTCAACCCCTGCAACCTTCCCCTGCGCGAGCTGGCGGGTGAGGTCGCCGCAGGGGTGACCGCCGCGGGCGGTGTTCCGATGGAGTTCCCGGTGATGAGCCTCGGCGAGGATCTGATGAAGCCGAGCGCGATGCTCTACCGCAACCTCCTTGCCATGGAGGTCGAGGAGTACCTCCGCGCCTACCCGCTGGACGGTGTCGTGCTCCTCGCCAACTGCGACAAGTCGGTGCCGGGAGCGATCATGGGCGCAGTCAGCAGCGACCTGCCGACACTGGTCGTGACTGCAGGGCCGCGCCCGGTGTCGACCTTCCAGGGCCGGCGAGTGGGAACCGGAACCGACCTCTGGCGAGCCTTCGACGCCCACCGAACGGGTGCGATGAGCGATCAGGAGTGGCAGGAGTTCGAGCGTTGCCTGTGTTGCGGGCAAGGGTCATGCAACACCATGGGCACGGCGTCCAGCATGGCAATCGTGACGGAGCTGCTGGGGCTGATGCCGGCCGGAGCGGCGGCGATCCCAAGCGGCGAGGATGCCCGCTCGGCCGTCGCTCGTGCCTCTGGCGAGCGGATCGTGCACATGGTGCGGGAGGATGTCCGCCCGTCCGCCGTTCTCACGGAGCGCGCGTTTGCCAATGCCGTCCGCGGCCTGAGTGCAGTCGGCGGGTCGACCAACGCTGTCATCCACCTGCTGGCAATCGCTCGCCGGGCCGGCGTCGGGCTGACGCTCGAGGAGATCGGCCGCATCGCGCGGAGCGTGCCGGTGGTGGCAGACGTCGAGCCGACGGGCAGCATGCTGATGCAGGAGTTCCACCAGGCCGGCGGCGTTCCCGCTCTGGTGGCCGAGCTCGGCGCCCTGTTCGACCTCGACGCGGTCACCGCCTCCGGCCGCACCTGGGCCGAGGAGACCGAGGGCGTCGCTGTCACCGGTCCCGCGATCAGGTCGTGTGCCGACTCGCTGGCCGAGGAGGGCGCGTTCGCAGTCGTGCACGGATCGCTGGCGCCGGGCGGCGCGTTGCTGAAGAAGTCCGCCGCGTCACCGCGGCTGTTCCGGCACCGGGGGCCCGCCGTCGTCTTCTCGTCCTACGAGGAGATGCGCGAACGGATCGACGACCCAGCCCTGGACGTATCGGCATCGAGCGTCCTGGTGCTCGCGGGCGCCGGCCCGGTCGGCGTACCGGGGATGCCCGAGTGGGGACATGTGCCGGTGCCGGCGCGGCTGGCCGCCGCCGGGGTCGACGACATGGTGCGCGTCACGGACGGCCGCATCAGTGGCACGGCCTTCGGCACCTGCATCGTCCATGTGGCTCCGGAGGCCGGTGTCGGCGGGCCGCTCGCGCTCGTGCGCGACGGCGATGAGATCGTGCTGGACGTCGAGGCGGGCACGCTCGACCTCGATCTTCCGGCAGATGAGCTGGCTGCCCGCCGAGACCGGTGGCGGCCGGCGCCGAGCGAGCACCGGAGGGGCTGGCCGGCGCTCTACCAGCAGCACGTGACCCAGGCAGATGAGGGGTGCGACTTCGACTTCCTCCAGACGCCACCGGCAGAGGCTCCGAGACTGGTGGAGCCAATGGTGGGGAGGTCATGAGAGATGGCGGACGGGATTCCCGGCCGCTCCAACCAAGGAGGAGAGCGGTGCGCAGAATAGGTCTATCGATCGCGGTGGTCGTCGCCTCGATCGCGCTCGCCGGGTGCGGCGGGTCGAGCTCGTCGGGGAGCGGAGGCTCTGGCTCCTCCGCCCCGGTGACCCTGACCCTCTGGCATAACTACGGCACGGAGCAGAACGCGACGGCGACTCAGAACCTCGTCAAGGCGTACGAGAAGCTTCATCCGAATGTCACGATCAAGATCGTCAGCCAGCCGGCTGACAACTACTTCGCCCTGCTGAAGACGGCTGCGATCTCGCATACCGGTCCGGACATCGCAGTCCAATGGACCGGCCTGTTCACGCTTCAGGACATCAACTACCTGCAGAAGCTGACCGGCCTCGTGCCTCAGTCGGCGCTCGACAAGATGAAGGGCATGCAGTGGATGTCTGCGGATCTCTCCAGCGCGGGACCGGCGTACGTGATGCCGCTGGAGGATCAGTTCTACATCGGCTTCTACAACAAGAAGGACTTCCAGAAGGCCGGTGTGAGCTCGGTGCCACAGACATGGGATGAGCTGAACGCCGCCTGCTCCAAGCTGAAGGCTGCCGGCTTCACGCCCATCGTCTACGGCAACGGCGGCCAGTCGCTGGGCACGGAGTTCTACCCCTGGTACGACGCCAGCTACCTGATGATCGGGCAGTTCAGCGTGGATCAGTGGAAGGGCCTGTACGACGGCACGATTCCGTGGAACTCCTCGCAGGTCTCGTCCCAGTTCGACCACTGGGCGCAGCTCGAGAAGAGCGGCTGCACGAACAGCAACGTCCTGACCACGACCAACAACATCCAGCAGTTCATGTCGGGCAAGGCGGCCATGATCGTCGACGGCACCTGGGACACCCAGAAGTTCACGGACGCGATGGGCAGTAACGTCGCCGCATTCGTGCCAGGCTTCTCCGATTCGCCGATCAAGGGCGTCGTGGAGTACCCGGGCGACGGCTTCTCGATCATGAGCTACTCGCCACACAAGCAGCAGGCCGCCGACTTCCTCGCGTTCATCGCGTCTCCCGAGGGTGTCAAGGCGGTCAACGACGCCGGCCTCATCCCCGATGTCGTCGGCTCGACCACGTCGAACCCGGTCAACCAGCAGATGCTGGACTTCGCGGCGTCGCAGGGCTACACCCGCTACCCGATGCTCGATAACGTGACTCAGGGAAACGTCGTCAACACCGGCAACAAGTTCCTGCCCAGCGTGCTAGCCGGCAAGATCTCGGTCACAGACGCTCTCAATGAGATGAACAGCACCTGGCAACAGCTGCCCGCCAGCCAGCGAGGGACGTCCTACTCGGGCGGATGACTCACTCCCGGCCGGGCGTGCCCGTAGCATGAGGGCCCGCCCGGCCGGGCTCCACGATGACGGTTCAGGCAACACCTGCTTCACGCACCGACCTCCCGCCGGCCCCGACCAGGCCGCGGCGCACCCGTCTGCACCGCGGCCGCGGCCTCGTCGGGGTGGCGATGACGGCGCCGGCGTTCCTGCTGGTGGCAGTCATCCTCGGCTGGCCGATGTTGCAGGCGTTCTACTACTCCCTCACACAGTGGGATGGCATCACGGCCACCTACATCGGCCCCTCGACATACACCCACGAGTTCCATGACCCGGCGTTCTGGCGGGTTCTGCAGAACAACCTCCTGCTCATCCTGGCCATTCCGCTTGCGCTGGTGATCCCGCTCGGCATTGCCTTCCTGCTCGACACCCATGTCTTCGGCTGGCGGATATTCCGTTCGGCCTACTTCCTGCCGACCGCGATCTCGTGGGTGGTGATCGGCATGGTCGCCGAGCGCTTCTTCGCGGCCAACGGCCAGCTGAACTCGATGCTCTCGGCTGTCGGGCTGGGGTTCCTCTCCACCGACTTTCTGTCAGGCGAGCGGTCCGCCCTGCTCGCGGTGGCCCTGACCTTCGTCTGGTCGATGATCGGCACGAACATGATCATCTTCCTGACCGGGATGGCGACGCTCGATCCGCACCTCGCGGAGGCCGCCCGGGTCGACGGCGCAAGCGGCTGGCAGACCTTCCGCCGCGTCACCGTTCCGCAGCTCAAGCGGTTCATCCAGTTCGCGCTCATGATGACGCTGATCAGCGCCTTCACCGCGCTCTTCAGCCTGATCTTCGTCATGACCAGCGGCGGGCCCGGCTACGGCACCACCACGCTCGAGTTCTTCGTCTACCAGACGGCGTTCGCGGTCGGGCAGTTCGGCACGGGCGCGATGCTCGGGGTCATCCTGTTCGTGATCATGGCGACCGTCGGCATCGTCCAGATCGTCCTGCTGAGGACCAAGGAATGAGCGGCGGGCTCATCACTCTGGACGATCTGCCGGGGCCGGTCACCGAACCGCGGAAGATCCGCCGTCCCTTCGTCGGCTCGGCGCTGTTCTTCGCGATGATCGTGATCGGGATCGTGATGCTGTACCCGTTCTTCTTCATGATCGACACCTCGCTGCGCAGCGAGTCGTCGTTCCTGAACGGCGGCGGCCACTCGCTCGCCAGCTGGCGCGCGCTCGACTCGACGCTGCCGTGGCGGCAGCAGCTGGTCAACTCGACGATCGTCTGCCTGCTGTCCATCGGGATCATCCTGACCTGCTCGACCATGGCCGGATTCGCGTTCGCAAAGCTGCGCTACCCCGGCGCCTCCGCCGTCTTCGTCGCGATCATCGCGGCCATCCTGATCCCCGTGCAGTCGATCGTGATCCCGGCCTACGTCGACATCGCGCAATGGCACCTGCTGACGTCGTACACCGGCGCGGTGCTGATGTACTCGGCGATCGGAACGCCCTTCGCCACCTTCCTGATGACCGTGTACTACAGGAGCCTGCCCGACGAGGTGCTCGAAGCCGGCGTGATCGACGGGCTGTCGTACCCAACGATCTTCCTGCGGATCGCACTGCCGATGTCGGTACCCGCGCTGGCCACCATCTTCGTCCTGCAGTTCATCCAGATCTGGGACGACCTGCTGATAGGGCTGCTGTTCCTGCAGAACCCCTCCGAACGGACGATCACGGTCGGGCTCGGCGCGTTGGCCGCAGGCCGAACGACTGACATCCCCGTGCTGATGGCGGGGTCGCTCGTCTCGGCCCTGCCGGCAATCGTCGTATTCCTGATCTTCCAGCGCTTCCTGATCAACGGACTGACGGCTGGGATCGGTAGGTAGTCGTGTCCAGCGTCCGCTTCGAGTATGCGTCGCGAATCTACGCCGCCGGCCACCGGCCGGCCGTCGACCGGCTGTCGCTCGAGATCCCCGACGGCGAGCTGTGCGTGCTGGTCGGCCCGAGCGGCTCGGGTAAGTCGACTGCGCTGCGCATGCTGGCCGGGCTGGAGCCGGCCGACGGGGGCAAGATCTTCATCGGCGACCGCGACGTGACCGACCTCGCTCCGAAGCGGCGCGACATCGCGATGGTCTTCCAGAGCTACGCGCTCTACCCGCATATGACAGTGGCCCAGAACCTCGGTTTCGCACTACGCGTGAAGCGGATGCCGCGCGAGGAGGTGAAGCGCCGAGTCGAGGAGGCCGCGGAGCTGCTCGAGCTGACGCCGTACCTGAAGCGCCGGCCGCGTGCGCTCTCCGGCGGCCAGCGTCAGCGAGTCGCGATGGGTCGCGCAATCGTCCGCGAGCCGCAGGTGTTCTGCATGGACGAGCCGCTGTCGAATCTCGACGCCAAGCTGCGCGTCTCCACGCGCACCCAGATCGCGTCCCTCCAGCGGCGGCTCGGCGTGACCATGGTCTACGTGACCCACGATCAGGTCGAAGCGATGACCATGGGCGACCGGGTGGCGGTGCTGCACGAGGGCGTCCTCCAGCAGGTCGACCGCCCGCTCGACCTCTACGATCGCCCCTGCAACGTGTTCGTGGCCGGCTTCATGGGCTCACCGGCGATGAACCTGCTTCCCGGAAAGCGGGTGACCGACGGCGTCGAGGTGCTCGGGACGGTCGTGCCGGTGTCGCGTGCCCTCGGGGCGCCCGGAGCGAACGGCGCTGTCACGGCAGGCGTCCGCCCGGAGGGCCTGCAGCTCGCCGGGCACAGCGAGCCGGGAACGATCCCGGTCACTGTCGAGTTCGTCGAGGAGCTTGGGTCTGACGGGTTCGTGTACGGCACCGTCGACACCGGCGAGCGGATCACCGTCCGCAGCCCCGGCCGCAGCCACCCCTCGGTCGGATCCCAGGTGGGCGTTCGGTTCGAACCAGCCCAGCTGCATGTGTTCGACGGCGAGTCAGGCGAGCGCCTGTGACCGAATGGGAGATCGCGTTTCGCGACGACGCCGAGCTGCTGGAGAGGCCGGTGTGGGATGACCGCACCGGAACCGTAATCTGGGTCGACTGCAATGCCGGGTTCGTCCACCGTCTCGACACCGCCGGGGGCCATACCGCCATCGACGTCGGGAGGCGGGTCGGTGCGGCAGCACTCCGCGATAACGGCGGCATCGTTGTCGCGCGTGACGACGGGCTGCTCTTCCTCGGAGCCGACGGCAAGCCCGATCGTGACGATGTCCAGTTCAGCCTGGCCGCGAACGTACGGTTCAATGACGGCGCGTGCGATCCAACCGGCCGGTTCGTGATCGGCACGTGCTCGACGGACGGAAGCCGTGGGCAGGCGGCGCTGTACTCCGTCGAGCCGGATGGTGCCGTCACGGAGCTCCTGTCGGACATCACGGAGTCGAACGGGCTGGCATGGTCGCTGGACGGGCGGACGATGTACTACGTCGATACCGGCGAGCCGACGATCCGGCGCTACTCGTACGACCCGTCGACGGGGATGCTCGGTGACATGGGTGTGCTGATCACGTTCTCCGAGGGTGAAGGAATCCCCGACGGACTGATCGTCGACGCTGGGGGCATGGTCTGGGCCGCAATGTGGGAGGGGTTCAGCGTTTGCCGCATCTCGCCTGACGGCCGCGTACTGCAGCGGCTCGCAACACCGGTTTCCCGTCCCACGTGCCCCGCTTTCGGCGGTCCAGCCCTCGACCGGCTGTACCTGACGAGCGCGTGGGAAGGCATGGACGCGGCCGCCCGGACCGCGGAGCCGCTGGCAGGGTCGCTGCTGGTGACCGTGCCGGGCCCGACCGGGTTGCCGGCGTTCCGCTTCGCCGGCTGAGCGGCCCACACTTCCGGCCGCGATCAGCGCCGAAGTAGGACACGGACAGTTGGCCGCTCCTCGTCACGCTCTCCACGTGAGGAACGTGTGTCTCCTGGGATTGCGAGCACCGGAGGCATGATCACCCTCACCTGTTGCGTCGGGACCATGAACGGGCTGACACCGCACTCGAGGATTAGGTCCTGGTGAACTGCACGAAGTCTTGACCGCTCCTTACCGTGCGCTCAACTTGCCCGTCTACGGTTACTTGCGTACACACAGAACCTCGACCGATCGTCCCCACCAAGGAGGTGGACGCGATGACTCAATTCGTGGCGAGCATGATCGCGAGCGCCGTCTCGATCTACACCCTGCTCATCCTCGCGGCAGTTCTGTTCACCTGGATCAGACCGCGACCTGGCATCCTCGGTTCGATTCGGGACACCATCGTGTCGCTGACGGAGCCGTACCTGCGCGTCTTCCGGCGAATCGTGCCGCCGCTCGGCAGGATCGACGTCTCGCCGATCGTCGCGCTTCTGACGCTGCAGTTTGCCGGCGGTGCGGCGGCTGCTACCGTCGCTGCCCTGTAAGGCCTCAACGCTGGACCCGGTCGGGCCGCCCTGAGCGGCCCGACCGTTTGATGCCGAGACTCAAGCCACGAATGGGCCATGTCGCCAGCGAAGTCGAGGCCCGTTCTTGATGAACTCTTACCACTGTCATACCTGTCACACGATCGGCCGGGATACGCTGACAGCACCCATCAGCCCGACCCCGCCAAGCTCGTGATCGACATGCGCGTCATCCCACATTTCGAGGCAACCGAGTCAGATGTGCTTCGCGACACCATCCGGCACCATGAGGTGCTGATCGGCGAGATGATGGAAGCCGCTGCCATTCGACACTCGGAGCTACACCGGACCGCCACGTCAAGTATCGAACCGCCGTGCCCGCTTGACCCGGCGCAGGTTGAGGACCTGTCATACCGGTTCCTGCTGGTGCTCGCGGTGGCCTGCGAGCTCGACTCCAGACCACCGGCCGATGCTGGCTAGTGCACGTCCTCGCCGCGTCACGGACCGCAAGAGGGAACTACGGAGTCGAGCAGACCGGGTATGAGACGCGACTATCCACCGCCGCCGATGGGAGGTGAGGTGGCCAGGGTCGCCGTCAGTCCTCTAACAAGCGCAGCCTTCTGAGCAGAGGAGAGGTTGGCCGAGGGGTGCAGCAGCTTGTAGTCCCAGGTGGGCATGCTGCCGCTTTGGATCGCCTCGACGATGTCGCCTATGCTCGCGTCCTGCGGCTTGTCCCAGGTCGAGAAGTTGAGAGAGCTACGGCCGCCGTCAACATGGCCCTGGACGAGCCAGGATATGGGGGCGATGTTGCTGTACCACGGCCAGGTGGTCTGGTTGGAATGGCAGTCTCCACAGGCAGTCATCGTCAACTCGCGCGTCTGCGTGCTATCCCACTTCGGCTCCGCGCTGACCGGTGGGTTGGCGTGATCATGGCCGTAGGGAATCAGCTGTATGGCGAGGAACACGGCGAGGATCGAGGCAAACGCCCAGCGCAGCAGCCGACGCCGGCCGATCCTGCCATCACCCCTACTAGGAAACCATCTCATGTCCCGATCATCCGCACTCTGGCTGGGCGCATGCATCGGTGCACGCGCCCACACCACCCTGCGGGAACCCCGCAGCGTTAGCCAATGTCCCCCCCGAAAGACCGTGGTCCCCTGCCCGGATGCTGTGCTCCCTGCTACCCCAGACGGCGGCGTGGGCGAACGACGTTCTGAGAGCCGGCGACCTGCTCAGACGGGGTCAGGACAAGTACTGCCGCGTACTTTGCCTGTGAGGCGGCGATGAGCCGCTTCGCTCTGCTCAGAGGAGAGTGACCTTCATCACCGCGAGGTGACGCTTACCAAACGCTTGATGGTTACCCACCAGGCTCAAACCCGCCGTCGCTACGGTGGGATTACTCGGAGCCGACACCCCTCGCACCACGTTGACGACTGGTGAGGTTTGGAACAGGCCCCGTCTTGTGGCCCGTCGGTGGCTGGAGCCTCCACCGACGGGCCACGCCCACGCTTGCCCGCCGCGATCCCGCGCGACTGGGTGGCGAGCCGGCTGAGTTGGCGGAAGCATGCAAGAACTTGCGCGGTCCTACCGCGGCGTCGCTCAGTCGACCACCGCTGCCTCTTGCGGACACGGATCAGCGTTGCAGCTCGCCACATTGCACGAGGTGTGCCGCAGCCTTCCTCCTTCCGGTGCTCACCAGCGGACGAACGCCAAGCGAGAACCGCGCTAGCGCGGTGGCGAGCACCTACCTTCGCCACATTTCATCCGCCGTGCGTGGGTCGCGGCTCGAGCCGGACCACAAGGAGAGTCACCACCCCCGACATCCGTGGTGTGGTCAGGCCTAACGAACGTCTCACGTGGGCTTGCTACGTTCGCATGACTACCCGCCATCCGCGGGTCGTACCAATCGGTGTGCTTCTCGGCGCACCCACCCCGACGAAATGGCCAAGCGACATCGCAGACGATCACGGCCGCAGCCCCAGAAGGAGCGGGGGCGGGTTGACACCGGGATCGGGAGCGCGTCCGCACAGCCAGGTACGCCGGCGGAGAGCCGCGTCGCTCGCGGTCAGCGGCAGGCGCGGCGCGTCGAGATCGCCATCGGCATCTGCGCGGGGGCGCTATTCGTGGGAACTGCCGTGCTGGCTCGCGGCTACGCACAGAGCCACGCGCGAGCGCCGATGTCGCCGTTGGCGGCGCCGAAGAAGTTCCAGGTCGCGGTCAAGAAGAGCTTCCTCGCAGCCGGCCAGATTGCGCCGCCCGAGGCGCCACCTCAGGTGAGCGCAGGCGCGTCGTGATGATCACCGTCGACCGGGTGTTTGGGTGCGACCTGGAGCTCCCGGTGCCCTTCGGCTCGGATCTCGCCGAGCTGTTCGATCGATACGACCAGACGTTCAGCCGGTTCCGCGAAGACAGCGAGCTCAACGCTGTCAACCGTCGGGCAGGCCGCCCGACCAGGGTCTCCATGCTCTTTGCACACGCTCTCGGGGTCGCCCTTGATGCCGCCGTGGAAACCGGCGGCCTGGTTGACCCGACGATCGGACGCTGTCTGACAATGCTCGGCTATGACCGCGACTTCGACCTGCTCGCGGAGGATGACGACGACCCGGTCGCCCCGGCTACGGCACCCTTCGAAGCGCCCATCGGCGACTACCGCGACATTCGTTTCGATCGTGGCGAGCGGATCGTCTGGCTGCCGGCTGGGGTTCGGCTCGACCTGAACGGCGTTGCGAAGGCGCTGGCGATCGATGATGCGCTTTCGCTGATTGGGCAGGGGTTCGTGTCGATCGGTGGCGACATCGCGGCCAACCGCCCGCTCGAAGTCGCCCTGCCCGCAGGCGGCGCGGTTCGCCTCCGGCACGGCGGCCTTTCAACCTCGAGCCCGCTGCGGCGGTCCTGGCGGCGCGGCGGCGAGGCGCATCATCACCTGATCGACCCGAGGACCGGCCGTTCGTCCGCATCGCCATGGGACTACGTCAGCGTTTGTGGCGCCGACGCGCTCGCCGCCGACGTTGCTGCCAAGGCCGCCTACCTGGCCGGCGAGGATGGCCTGGCCTGGCTGGAAGCGCGCGGCTTGCCAGGACGATTCGTCGGACCTGACGGGCACGTCACCCACACAAGTGGTTGGCGTGAACAGGTCGGAGATGCGGCGTGCATCTAACGGCCAGCCCGATTGATTGGTATGCCGCTCGTGCGGCTGGCATCGTCGCCTATGTCTTGCTGTCGATCGTGGTCTGCCTTGGCCTTGCGATGGCGGGAAAAGCACCGACGCGACGCTGGCCCAAGTTCACCCAGGAGGCGATTCACCGCGTCGGCGGCTTGATGGTCGGAACGTTCATCGCGATCCACATCGCCACGATCGCTGCTGACTCCTACCTGCCGTTCAAGCCGATCGAACTGGTCGTGCCACTCGCGAGCCATTACCGGGCGGTATGGCTTGGCCTCGGGATCTGTGCCGCGGAGCTCTTGCTCGCGCTAGCAATCACAAATCGGCTTCGCAAACGCTTGGAGCACAAGACCTGGCGGACGCTGCACTACCTCAACTTCGCTGTGTGGACGGCTGCCACGTTCCACTCGATAGGCATCGGCACCGACCGCTCCGCACCCTGGATGCTGGCGATATACGTGCCCGCCGTGGGCACCGTGGCAGGCCTGTGCGCGTGGCGGTTCGGCCGCACGCTCAGCTGGCGAGGAAACGCTGCCGTCCTGGGAGCACTCGCTGGTTGCGTACTACCCGTCTGGTTGGCGCTTGGCCCACTCTCCTACCATCCCAAGCCGTGGAACCCAGCCTCGTTCTCGGATCACCTGCAGGGCCAGATCCTCAGCCAGCAAGCACCGACCAAGGCGATCGTTTCGATGGCGGGAACGGCCAACGGCGATCAGCGGCTGCTCGTACGCGCTGACCTGCTGTTGGGCCAGACCCGCCGCGAGCAAACCGCCCTCCAGCTGGAATACATCCCCAGCGGACTTCGCTGCACTGGACCCATCGACCGCGTCGCTCAGACCGGGTTCAGCGGTCACTGCCGACTCTCCGATGGCAGCGGACAGCGAAACGTAACCGCGAGCTGGCAACTCACAGGCATCAGCACAAACCTCCTCGGCACCCTCAACATCAAGCCCCGCGACTAACACGCGGACAACCAGTCACTGGCAGTTTCGTCTAGCCTGCTGGGCGGGAAGAGCCGACAGCGTGGCGACGTCATCAGACCAGGAACAGCGTCCCGCGACGCGCCACGCGCCACAGCTCGGCGAGCTGCCCGGCACCGCGACGTCGCGCTATCTGCCGCGGTTTCATTGGGAGCTGCTCGTCTGCGGCGTCCGCGGCCACGAGCTGGTCGGTACCGACGCCGCCACCCTCCGCCCGGAGGATGCGGCGCTGGCACGTGAGATCAACGGCGAGCGCTGGTATCGCTGCCTTCGCTGCGACTCGTGGCTGCCGCTCGCACCACCCGCCTCCCCGCGACGCGACACGATCCCCGTGCGAGACGAGATCATCCTGCCTCGTCGCGGTAAGGCGCTGCGCGACCGGATCGTGCTTCGCCTGATCGCGATCGACCGGCTCTTCCACTTCCTCGTGCTTGGCCTGCTCGGCATCGCCATCCTCTTCTTCGCGCACGACCAGACGAGCCTGCGCCACCGCTATTACCAGTTCCTCGCCCACTGGCAAGCCGCCAGCGGCGGCCCGGTCAATAGCCACCACATCGGCATCTTCCACGAGCTCGACCGCCTATTCAGCCTGACAACCAACGATCTCTACCTGGCAGGCGCCGCCGTCAGCGCCTACGCCATCTTGGAAGGAATCGAGGGCATCGGCCTTTGGTGGCAGAAACGCTGGGCTGAGTACCTCACCTTGATCGCCACCATCCTCTTCCTACCGGTCGAGGTCTACGAGCTGTTCGAACGCGTCACCGTCTTGCGGGTCGCAGCGCTGGTCATCAATGTCGCGATCGTCTGCTACCTGCTCTACGCGAAACGCCTGTTCGGCGTGCGCGGCGGCGCTGCTGCCGACCAGGCTGCCCGCGAGCACGACTCGGGCTGGCCCGCGATCGATGCGACCACGCCACCCTGACGAGTCAGGCGGATACCCGTGAAATTAGCCGAGCTCCTCGACCGCCCGCCGGACGGACCGCCCGTCCCGCTTTGCGCGGGTGGGTGGCTCTTGCAGGGGCGCGACCGAACCTTCGGAGCTCGTTTCGAAAGAGCCGAAGGGCTACCGCGACCATCGTCTCAGCGGCTCGGGCGCGGCGTCGAGGATCGCCCCTACAACCAACCGAGTACTCCCCGGGCGATCTAGAGGCCGAGGATGTACCAGTTCACGATCAGGAGCCAGACCACAAACACGATCAGCAGCAGGCTGACCACTGCAACTATCAGCAAGGCGACCGTCCAAAAGGCGACACGGCCGACTCGCACGTGAAGCGGTAATGGTCTTCGCGGCCGGACCGCGGTCACCCACGGATCGATCGGTTCGTCTGGCTGATTCAAGGAGCGGACGGATTCTGGATTGACGCCTATCGTGTCGGCCGCCCAGATCCTTTCACAGATCTCCTGGGCTCAGGTAGGGCCACGTAAGGGACAGGCGGCATGGCGCCCAAGCGGCGCCCTGCCAGGTTGTGCTAACCGGCCGGCTCGGCTCAGCCGTGCGACTCCCGAGGCGAGATTGTCAAAGTTGCCACAACCCGACACCAATGTGATCGCACCGCTCCAGAGCAGACAGAGGCCGCACGTTCGGAACTGCCGGGCGCATACAGCGGACTGCTCAGGGCAGGTATGTCGCCAGGCGAGTTCACGATCATCGCGTTCGCGGGCCTACGTGCTCTCTCGACGGCTGTACAACCGCTCGATCAGGTCCCGGTTTCGGTCGATGCACACCTGCCGGCGCGGCTTCAGCGTGGGAGTTAGCTCGCCCGCCTCCTCCGTGAACTCGCGATCGAGCACGGCGTGCCGACGGATACGCTCATACGGCGCCAGACCGGCGTTCACGCCCTGCACGACCTCGGCCACCGCGGCCACCTCGCCGGCACCGTCGAGGCGCCTGCGGTGCCTCTCCGCACGGTCGACGGCGATCAGGGCGACGATGTAGTCCCGCCGGTCGCCAAGGACGAGCGCCTGCGACACCAGTGGATCGGCCGTGAGCGCCGCCTCGATCCGCAGTGGCTGGACGTTCTCGCCGCCCGACGTGACGATCAGATCCTTCTTGCGGCCGGTGATGCGGAGGAAGCCATCGGGATCGACCTCTCCCAGATCGCCCGTTCGCAACCACCCGTCCTCGGTCATCACGGCCCTTGTATCGTCGGGCCGGCCCAGGTAGCCGACGAACACCGTCGGCCCATGAAGCTGCACCTCTCCGTCGTCTGCGAGCCGGGCATCGACGCCTGGCAACGCTCGGCCAACGGTGCCGAACCGGTAGTGACCGGCGCCCGGCAGGTTGAAGTGGGATGCGCAGGTCGCCTCGGTCTGTCCGTATCCCTCCATGACGGTGACGCCGACGCTGGCCAGGTACTCCGCCACCTGCTTTGACAGAGGCGCGCCACCGGATACCGCCAGCCGCAGCCGTCCGCCGACGCGCCGGCGCAGGCGCGAGAACACGATCCGGTCGGCGATGCGGTGCTCGGCGCGCAGCAGTGGGGGCAGCCGGCGCCCCGCCTGGCGGTGCCGCTCCACGTCGGCGCCCACCCCGATCGCCCACTCCGCCGCCACCCGGCGCACGCCGCTCGTGCCGGCCACCTGGCCGGCGATCTGCCGCTGAAGCAGCTCGTACGCCCGCGGAACGCTCGGCATGATCGTGGGTCGAACCTCGACCAGCGCCGCCGGCACCGTCCGCAGATCCGCGCAGTAGGCGATCGTGATCCCGACCTTGACGGCCAGGTTCTGCATCAGCCGCGCGAAGCTGTGCGCCAGCGGCAGGAAGAGCAGTACGCTCTCCCCCTCGGAGAGCAACCCGGGGATCCCGGCCACCTGATCCGTCATCGCCCGCACGTTGCGGTGCGAGATCACGCATCCCTTCGGCGTCCCCGTGGTACCCGACGTGTAGACGATCGACGACACGTCATCCGCGGTCACCGTGGCGCCTGCGTCGGCGACCGCCGACGGTCGCGCTGCCAGCACGCGCCCGCCGGCGTCCGCGACGTCATCAAGGCTCCTGGCGCCAGCACCCGCGAAGCCGTCGGTGGCTACGACTGCGATGCCGGCATCCGCGGCCGCCGGGGGCGCCCTCACCGCTTCATCGACGATCACCATCCGCGCGCCGCAGTCGGAGAGCACGTGCGATGCGTCGGCCGTCGAGGCGGTGGCGTACAGCGGCACCGTGACCGCGCCGATCGTCTGCAGCGCGTAATCACACACCGTCCACTCCGGGCGGGTGCTCATGATGAGAGCCACCCGGTCTCCCTTGCCCACTCCGGCATCGAGCAGACCGGCCGCCACGCGTTCGACGCGATCTGCAACCTCGGGCCACGCGACTGATCTCCAGGTTCGGCCGGAGCGCACCAGGAACGCCGGGGACGAATGATGAGCGGCGACCGCATCCGCCCACATACGCCCGACTGTCTCCTCGCTGTCCCCGGTCGTCACGTCACCGGCGGTAGGAGGTTCGTTCCGCGACCCGCCGGGAACCCACGGCACTTCCTCGTTGATTCTGCGCCGTCCGGGCCCGGCGTCGCGTGGGAAGCACGACGACCGGGCAGGCGGCGTGCAGGGTGCAGTACATGCTGACCGAGCCCAGCACGGCGGCCGTCAGCTGCCTGGTCCGGTGGCTACTCACCACCAACAGGTCGGCGTCCTCGGCGGCCCGAACCAGCGCAGGACCGGCGGCACCCTCGACAGCCGTCAGGCGCACGTCCGCGCGATCTGCGGGATCCGGCAACGCCGCCGTGCATACGCGCTCCAGCAGCCGCTCCGCCCGCCGCTCGTGCAGATCCTTGAACGCCTCCTCCTCCCGCCGGGCGGCCTCCAACTCCTCGTTGTGACCAAGCTCCAGCGCAGCCTCGACCTCGGGCGTCCGCTCCACCGCGGCGGGCAGCGCTTCCTTCGTCGCCACAGCGCGGTCGACCGGGACATGCCAGGCGTGCACCAGCTCGAGGACCGCGCCGGTGCCGCCCGTCTGCTCGAACGCCCAGCGGACCGCGTCGCGGCTGTTCGCCGACCCGTCCACCCCGACCACGATCTTCGACGTGTCCTCGATGTGCAACATCTCGACCTCCTGTTTCGCCTCCCACAGCCTGCCAACGAAGCACGACCGCAACATCGGGGTTCCCCACTGGCATCATGCGGGTTGCCCACCATTCCGCCTGGAAGATGTCCGCGCCGAAGCGTTGAGGAGGCGGAGGCAGATTCCGCGCCCCACCTCGAGGAGACCGCCACGTGCCATTCGACCTCGTCATCGACATCGAGAACCGGCCGGGTGCGCTCGCTGAGGTCGCCAAGGCGATCAGCGACGCCGGAGTGAACATTGCGGCCGCGACGTGCGTCGGTCCGGGCGACCGGGCCGAGCTCCACATTCTCGTCCCGCACGCCGAGGCGGCGAGGCACGCGCTTGCCATCTCGAATCTCGCCGTCAGCCGCGAACGTGAGGTGGTGGTGGTGGAGGTCGAGGATCGGCCCGGAGTGCTCGCCGATCTCACCCGCCGGATCGCCAGGGCCGGGATCGACCTGGATCTCGTCTATGTCGCCACCCGCAACCGCATCGTTCTCGGGGCGCCCGACCTGGCAGGGTTGAAGAGGGCACTCGACTGACCACTGATGCCGCGGGCACACCCGGCCTGGACACCCGGTCGCCGAGGCCGGCCCCTGGGGCACCAGAACCCGTTCCGGGCGAGCGTCAGTGGTTTGGCGGTTCCATGGCAGCAGGTGCGTGGGCCTGCGTGGGCATCGCCTCGTCGGCCACCTCGGCCCTGTTCGCGCCGTGGAGGTGGTCGGGGGCGCCAACCGGCGCCCGTTCTCGAAGCATGCCTGCCATGCGCTCACCGGCGATCTCGTACGGCGAGACGACCGCGTCAGCTCCGGCGCGCTCGAGCTTTGCTGCGGCCGTCGCACTGGACGCGCGGGCGACGACGTGCAGGTCGGGACGCAGCCCTTTCGCAGTCAGGACGATGTAGACGTTGCCGGCATCATCGTCAACGCAGGCGACGAGTCCGGCGGCATGACCGATACCGGCGCGTCGCAGCGCCTCATCGTCAGACCCGTCAGCCTGTAGGTGCGGCACCCCATCGGCACGTGCCCGGTCGATCGCCTCCTCGCTGGAGTCGAGAACGACGATTCGCTCCCCGCTCGCGGCCAGTGTGCGGGCTACGCGTGTTCCAACGCGTCCATACCCGCAGATGATGCGGTGGTTCCTGAGGTGATCGATACGCGTTTCCATCCGTCGTTGCGTCCAAGCTCCAGAAGCCACTCCGCCGACCACCAACTCGACCAACAGTCCGACGATATACAAGAAGAGCGCGACACCGCAGATCAGCATCGCGATCGTCACCAGCTTGCCGGCCGTGGTGTGAGGCTGATCGAATGCACCTGCGGTGGTGAGCGTGTTCACCGTGCGGTAGAGCGAGTCGAGCGCCCCATCGCCGGTCAGCATGAAGCCGACCGTGCCCACGACCGTGAGCACTGCGAGCCCCAGCCCGCCCGTCAGCAGCTGGCGCGTCGTCACCGACCGGTCCCGACGCTCCCATCCACGTGACGTGCGCACGCTAGAGGGTGACCGCGGCATGGCGCACGAGAACCGAGTCCGGCGGCTGAACCAGCGCACCGACCGTATGGCTCCTTCGATCCGCAGGGGCAGAAGCCGGTGACCAGGACACAAACAGCGAATCGGTGGTCAGCCCGCGTCGTGGCCATGAAATAGCCATCTTGAATGTCCGGGGCCGCGCTGTCATGCCCGCAGTCTCCCCCGCCGCGTCGCCCCGGGCATCCGCAGCCACCCACAAGAGCGTGCGGGGATGCCCGCAACAAGCCAAGGGCATCCTCGCCGCACGCCAGGCGTCAGCATCAGCGAGGCATCTGATCTCCTTGTCCAAATCGCCAACGCAGAACGCATCAGCGTGCGCGAGGCCGCTACTCGCGTCGTCAGCCAAGGTGAGTCGCCCAAGGCGGAGCCGTGACGCCAACGTTCGGCTGTACCAGCGCCCAGGATTGACGCGACAGCGTCGCAGCTCCACTCCGGGGACCCAGCACTCAGAGTGCCCGAACCCCACCGTTCACCGCCGTCTCAACGGACAGGATCTAGAGGTGAGAAGCGCACCCTGTCGCGGCAGCCATGAGCAACGCTTGCCGCGGGGACAGCGGCGCGTGCTTTGCCGCTGAGTGGAGGCAGCCTCGTGGTGCGATCAGGCGTTGGGCGGACGGCCCAGCTCGTCGGGCCAGTGGAACCGTTCCCGGTTGGGGGCGGATGGGCGTGAGGATCACAGCGCGCGGCGTACCGTTTCGCATGGCCTCACCGATGATCACGCCGTTGTCGTTGATCGCGAAAGGCTGGATCGATGTCCACCGGCCCGGATACGGGATCAGCGCATCGATGGGATAGAGGTGGCCATCCGGCGTGCGAAGCCGGAAGGTGTAGGTGGAGGTGCCGTAGTCGTAGTAGTGCAGCAACACGGTTCCCGCCTTGTTGACGGAGTCTGCTCCACTGTCATCCCAAGGTTGGGGGAGTCGTGGGGTCAGGTCGCGAACGATGTGTGACGGACCGAACCATTCGACCGCCCGGTTCGCGGTCTGGTAGGGCGCCTGGATGAGCTTGGTCGACCAGCCGACGATCAGCGAGCCGTCTCGGTTCACGGCCTCGGCGCCGCCGACGGACACGCCGGGAAGATCGAGCAGCAGAGGAAGCCACGTGAACGTGCCGTTCATGTAGGTAAACGGCTGCGCCATCGGATCGGCGTAATAGCCGGATGCGCCGACCATCATGCCCTGCTCGGTGAGCCCGGCGGCGCCGACATCGAATCCGACGTACGTGTAGTTCGGGCACCCTGAGGTATGGCACGTGGTCAGGTGCGATGCGTCCCACGTGTACATGAAGCCGGACGGGTCGCAGTCGCCCGCGCCGCCGCCAACGACCAGCCTGCTGTCGTTGATCAGACCGGCACCGAACAGGACGGATTCGCATGGCTCCTGGCTGAGGGTGCCGGCCGGGATCCTGAAGATCCGGCCGTCGTTGCGCCACAGCACCGCGTCCGGCTGGCTGACACCGACGACATCTCCGCGATCGTTGATTCCGCCCGCTGCTGTCCAATCCCCGGTGACCGAGGGGAGATACCGTGCGCCGGTCCGTCGACGCCAGATGAACGCGCGCGCGGTGCCGTTGGTCTGCGCGGCTCCGACAACCACGCCCAAGGAGTTGATCGCCGAGGCGTACGAGTTCGGCCCCATGCCAAGCCCCCGGATGGAATACCGCGGAGCCGCCTCAGCACGACTTGCCGCTCCCGCGCCAACCAACGCCACGACCAACAGCACACATACGGCAACGCTTCTCGGCCGGATCCTCAAGCTGACCCCTCCATCAAACGCACCTACGGGCCGTACGACATCACTGGCCCAGAGAGGCAGCATCCGGGAAACCCCCGATCTCAGGCAGCCTGGGACGCCCCGTGAGTGTGACGGATGGTCTGGTTTCGACCGCGCTCCTTCGCCTGGTAGAGCGCCTGATCCGCGTGCCGGTACAGGGCCTTCAACCCCTCCGGCCGATCGGCGGTCGCAACCCCACCCGACACCGTCACGCCGATACCCTCGATTGGCGTATCCGCCACCGCGCGGCGAGCGCGCTCAGCCGCTCGAAATGCGCCGTCCCGACGCGCGCCGGGCAGGATCCAGCCGAACTCCTCGCCGCCCAGACGTGCGAGCAGCTCTCCGTCGCGGACATGTTCGCGAAGGCGCCCGGCGATCTCCGCCAGCACACGGTCGCCGGTCGGATGACCGTGCTCGTCGTTGATCGCCTTGAAGTGATCGATGTCGAACAGGACAACGCTGATGGGTGCCGGGTCACGGACAGCCCGCGCCATCTCATCGTGCAACCGCTCGTCGAACATGCGCCGGTTCGCCAGCCCTGTGAGTGGGTCATGCGTCGCGAGGCGCTGGAGCTTCAGCTCGTGACGCTTGCGTTCGGTGATGTCCTGGATCGTTCCGAACAGGCGCGTGACCCTGCCCTGCTCGTCCACGTGCCCGTATCGGCGACCGTGGACCTCGCGGACAGTGCCGTCCGGCCGCACGATGCGATAGTCGCGGTCGATGGTCGACGCCGTCACACCGTCGGCGGACACGAGGTCACGGTCGTCGGGGTGTATCACGCCGAGAAACTGATCCCTGGTCGGCCGAGACCCGACGGGGCGTCCCAGGATCCGGCAAAGCTCGTCGCTCAACATGACGCGCTCGCCGGAGACGTCCCACTCCCAGGAGCCCACGTGCGCCAGCTCCTGCGCATCCTTGAGCAGCTGCTCATGGTCGCGAAGCGCCTGTTCCGAGGTGCGCAGCCTGTGCTCGGTGGCACGCAGAGCGGTGACATCCTGAACCGTGCCGATGTACGCCGCCGGCCGCGCGTCATCGCGCCGGCCGAGCGCATGCACGACCCGCTGCTCGCCGTCTGGCCGGATGATGCGGTAGTCGAGCGCGAAGCTGCCGCCGCCACCGAACGTCTGACGGTAGCCCGAGGCGACACGCTCGCGATCATCGGGGTGCACGTATGCGAAGAACGCCTCGCTCGTGGCGGGCCCAGACGCGGGATCCCGGCCGAAGATGCGATACATCTCATCCGACCAGGTCGCCGTGTCAGACCGCGGCTCCCACGACCAGGATCCAACGTGCGCGATCGCCTGCGCCTCGGCCAGCGCGGAGATCGCCTCCCGCGTGGCCGCTTCCATCGCTCGGCGCTGGGTCACATCTCGTACAGCGGCCAATGTCAGGCGGCTGCCGGCTGTATCCACGGACGAGAGGCTGATCTCGGTGGGGAACTCGGTCCCGTCCGAGCGCCGGGCGACCAGTTCGATACCTGCGCCCATCGGCCGGGTATGCGGATTGCGCTCGAAGCGCTCTCGGTGGCCGACATGCGCTGCCCGCAGCCCTTCAGGGACAAGCACCTCGACCTTCTGCCCGAGCAGGTCGTCCCTCCGGTATCCGAACATGTCACACGCCGGGCCGTTGGCTGCCCGAATGCACCCCGCGGGATCCACGGCGACCATCCCATCGGGCGCCGCCTGCATGAACGCCGTCAGCCCGTTGATCGGGTCGTCGTCACGCATCCGACTGTCCCCACATCACGCTGACAGCGTCCAACTCGTGCATGGCCGCGGCTTACCGGGCGCTCGCGGTCATGCTCGTCGCTGCCGGGATCTGCTGGGTGATGCAGTGGATGTCGCCTCCGCCCAGCAGGATCTCGCGTGCGTCGATCCCGACCACCCGCCTGCCGGGGAACGCATCCGCAAGGACGGCCAATGCCTCGTCGTCGACGCTCCTGTCGAGCAGCGGCGCGATGATGCGGCTGTTCGCGATGTAGAAGTTGACGTACGAGGCGGCCAGCCTGTCCCCGGCGTTCCGAGGCAATGTCCCGTCAGCGGGGTCGACTCCTCCCGCCTCCTCCTCCGTGATCAGAAGCGGCCCGGGCGAGGGCACGAGAATGACCTCGAACGAGCGGCCGCGCGCGTCCTTCGCCGCCTCGAGCCGGCGGCGGGCGTCGAGAGAGATCTCGTATTGCGGGTCTCGGGTGTCCTCGGTCCACGTGAGCAGCACCTTCCCCGGCGCCGCGAAGCATGCGAGGTTGTCGACGTGTCCGCTGGTCTCGTCGTTGTAGACGCCCTCTCCGAGCCAGACGATCGTCTCTGCTCCGGTGTAGTCGCGCAGGTGCTCCTCGATCTCGCCTCGTGTCATGCCGGGGTTGCGGTTGTGGTTGAGCAGGCACTGCTCGGTTGTGAGCAGCGTGCCTTCGCCGTCGACGTGGATCGACCCGCCCTCGAGCACGATCGGCGCGCGATACCGGTCGAACTGCTCGTCGTCGAGCAGCTTGCGGGCGACCAGCTCATCCTGATCCCAGGGGAAGTAGAGGCCGCCCTCCAACCCACCCCATGCGTTGAAGATCCAGTCGACGCCGCGCCGGCGGCCTTCGTCGTTGACGACGATGGTGGGTCCCATGTCGCGCATCCACGAGTCGTTCGCGGTCATCTCGACGACGCGGATCTCCTCGGCGAGCACGTCACGCGCGTGCTGCCACTGATCGGGAGACACGGCCATCGTCACCGGCTCGGAGGCCACGATCGCCTCCGCAACCATCGCGAAGGCGTGCTGCGCGGGCTTCGCCCCGAGTCGCCAGTTATCGGTTCGCTCCGGCCACGCCATCCAGGTCTCGGCGTGGAGACTGAACTCCGCGGGCATGCGAAACCCGTCCTCCCTCGGCGTGCTGTCGAACAGATGCGTCATCGAGCCGTCACCCCCGATGAGGTCGAGCGAGCAGCCGGGGCGGCCCCGTGCCGCTGCCGGAAGCAGTAGGCGATGATCAGCTCTCCGGCGACGACCGCGGCCACCACCAGGCCCATCAGCGGGCCGGTGTACGACCAGTCGATCGGCTCACCCGGCGTCCACAGGAAGAGCACGAGCGTCGCCAGCGACCCGGCGGTCGTGAGCACCGTGCAGAGCCAGAGGCCGGGCAACCCACCCGGTACCCGGAACGGACGCCGCCTGGCGGGGTCGGTCTGCCGCAACCGGATCACCGCCGGGAACATCCACAGGTAGGGCAGCAGGAAGATCGCCGAGGAGGCGGCGAAGATTGCGAAGTACAGGTTGTCCTGCGAGGTGATGAAGATCCCGGTGACCAGCAGCACGACCGTCGCGATCAGGCCGGTGAGGACGAGCGCCCAGACCGGGCTGCCGCGACGGTTCTCGCGGCCGAGGATCGCCGGAAGCTCACCGGCGGCGGCGGCCTCCGCCGCGGCCTTGTTGGCGCCGAGCGCCCACGTGACCATGTTCCCGAAGTAGGTGGCCATGACCCCGAGGGACAGCAGCCAGACGAATCCGGACAGGTTCCCGAAGATCACCTTGAACGTGTCCACGAGTCCCTCGGTGAGGCCGATCTGTGCGACCGGCATGGCCAGCAGCATGCCCACGGTTCCCGCCACGTACAGGCCGGCCACGACGAGGCCTGACATCAGGATCGCTCGCGGCATGTCGCGCTCGGGATCCTTCATCTCTCCTGACATCGACGACACCAGCTCGAACCCGAGCAGCTGGTACACGAGCACCGGGAGGAAGGTCTTCGCAACACCGAAGTGCGGGAGCATGTTCCCGCCGGAGAAGCTGTTTGCCGCGCCGTGACGGATCGCGAATACGACAGAGCCGATGACGAGCGCAAGGATGATGATCGCCTTCAGCGCGGCGCTGGCGCCCGTGAACTTGGAGCTCACATCGAGCGTCAGCGCGCAGACCAGCACTGTCAGCCAGACGAGGACGATCGCGACCATCGACTGCTGGAACACCGACGCGCTCGACCAGAACAGTGCCACCATGACCCCGGTGAACAGCAGGTACACCGAGGGCATCCACATGCCGACGTTGACCCAGTACCAGTAGGTGGTCCGGGCCGCCATCTTGCGTCCGAATGCGCGGAGCACCCAGGCGTAGATGCCGCCCTGCTCGGGATACGTCGTCGAGAGCTCGGCGATGACAAGCGCGCTCGGGACGAAGAACAGCAGGATCGCGACGGCCCACCAACCGACGCTCGACACGCCGATGCTTGCCGTGGCGGTCAGCTGATCGACGACGAGGATCGCCGAGATCGAAAACAGCGTCACGTCGAGCAGGCTGAGCACGCGCCTGCGCTCGGTCCGGGACTCCTGCCGGCTCTCAGCCGGTGCCAGGACTGCCATCACCGCTCACCTCTTTCCTGTGGTACGAGTCGTGCAAGGCGGGCGTGCGCCTGTCCTGCGTAGTGGGCCCGGAGATCCGCCGTCGGCGACGGGGAGAGCCGCGGATACGTCAGCCAGCCCAGCAGCGCCTTCTCGGTGTGCAGCCGGTTCTCGGCCTGGTCGAACACGATCGACTGCTGGGAGTCGATGACCTCGTCGGTGACCTCAACGCCTCTCGACGCGGGTAGGCAATGCATGAACTTCGTCCGGTCGGAGGCAAGGCGCATGAGGTCGCCGGAGACCTGGTAGCGCGGCATGAAGGCAGCCCTCCGCTGCGGGATCTCGTCCTCCTGATCCACCCACCACCAGAGGTCGGTGTAGACGAAATCGGCGCCGGCCACGGCGTCCTCGACCTCCTCCGTGACGGCCACCGAGCCCGAGCCCGCGTCGCCGATGTTGCGCTCGGCAAGCGAGATCCATTCCGCCGGCGACTGGTAGTCCAACGGGGCCGCGTGGATGAAGTGCATTCCGAACTTCGTGGTGATGTGCATCGTGGACGAGCAGACGTTCGTCCGATCCCCGACGAAGACCACACGGCAATCCTCGAGCCGCTTGCCGGGCGGCAGGTGCTCCATCATCGTGAAGAGATCGCAGACGGCCTGGGTCGGGTGGTTGTAATCGGAGAGGCCGTTGATGACGGGGACGCTGGCGAACCGCGCCAGGTCGACGACCGTCTGGTGCTTGAGCACGCGAGCCTCGATCACATCGCACATGCGAGACAGCACCCTCGCCGTGTCTCCCAGCGACTCGCGAACGCCGAGATGTATCTCGCCCGGCTTCAGGTACAGCGCATGACCGCCGAGCTTGACCATCGCCACCTCGAACGACACGCGGGTGCGCGTCGACGGCTCCTCGAAGATCATGCCCAGCGACCGGTGCGACAGGAGGTCGGGAACACAGCCGGCGTAGTCCGCCTCCTTCAACAGCTCGACCAGCGCGAGCAGCTCGCTCAGCTGAGCGCGGCTGCAGTCGTTGGTGTCAAGGAAGTCCTTGGGCACAGATGCCGCGTCGAGCTGGGGAGTGCTTTCCACTGCCATTGACAACGTCGCCACGGAACCACCTCCGCCGAGTGAATTGCCTGCTAATCGAGGCTAACGGCGAGCCGATGCTCCGCCCTCTGGGAGGCCACCGATCACCGAGCGGGGAAACCACGTACCCGCAGCCGACCACGTGGTCGACCGGCCGGAGGCGAGCCTCCCGGCGCTCAAACGTCGTCCGCCGGCCAGCCGTCCTCCGCGAGCAGCCGAAGCCGGCGCAGGGTCTGCTCGTCGGAGAAGTACATCGCAACACGCCAGCTGAGCCCGTCCTTGAGGTGATGCACGCCGACGATCTCGAAGCTGGTCTCGTGCTCGACCATCTTCCCCGCCAGGATCACCGCGCCGTCCGCCAGCTCGTGGACCGTTGCGACCTCGTAGCGGTGGGTGCGACCGGCGGCGACGCCGTTCTCCAACCATGCACGAAACGCATCGCGGCCCGTGATCGTCGCGGCCGATTGCGTGCGAAGCGGACGTATCACGATATCGGGATGCGTGAGCTCGACCACCGTGTCGATGTCGCGGACGTTGAACGCCTCGTAGATGCTGCGAATGACCTCGACTCGCTGCTCGCCGTTCCGGGCCCCCGGCATCTGATCACCCGCCGGCGCCGTCACTGCGATCCACCACGCTCGGGCACAGGCGCCTGGATCTCATCGGCGATCAGGAGCTGGGTGCGTGCCGCCTGCTCCAGGATCCGCGCCTCATGCTCGCACGCAACCGCGCGCTGGAGGCGGCCGGCCGTCCGATCGCGGCGAGCCTGTTCACGCGCCTGGTCGGCGTCCTTCAGCTCGGAGCGCGCGTATGCGCGCGCCCGCTCCGCCCATCGTGAGAGCTCGTTCATGCCGCTCACCGGTCAGTCGGGCGCGGGCAATGTCGCACCGATGACCGCGACTCGGCCCTCGACGTCGACCCGGTATCCCGTATCCCACCCGTGCGGGGTGACATAGACATCTCCGGTGAGATGTCCGTCGTGATCGGGCACGACCTGATGAAGTGCGATCGAGCCGAGGCTCGAGCTCAGGTCGGCGAGTGCCTGAGCTTGGCGTGGCGTGAGATCGATGCTGGGCACGGCAGTCACCTCGTTTCAGTCCTGGGTTGCTACGCCACCAAGCATCCCGCGCCCGGCGCACCGAGGCACCGGTGAAACCACGTATGCCTGACTCGTAGGGTGCCGAGATCCGAGATGCCGGCTGAGGCGTCGGACCATCGAGAGCGACGGCCACCGAGCGGTGGCCGGGCGCACCGTCGCTTCAGGGAGCCCCGCCGGGTAGCTCAAGGGTGCCGTGCCCGTCGCGAGCCGCATCCTTCTCGCGCGACAGGAACGAGCCGAGCTCTTCGATCGTGCTCATCAGCGGTGCAGGGAAGACGATCGTGGAGTTCTTGTCGACCGATATCTCCACGAGTGTTTGCAGGTTGCGCAACTGCAGCGCCAGCGGGTGAGCCATCATGACGTCGGATGCCGCGCCAAGGCGCTCGGCGGCGATCGCCTCGCCCTCGGCGGCGATGATCTTCGCGCGCTTCTCCCGCTCGGCTTCGGCCTGCTTCGCCATCGCCCGCTTCATCGTGTCGGGCAGCTGGATGTCCTTCAGCTCGACGAGCGTCACCTCGACGCCCCACTCCTGTGTCTGCACATCGAGGATCTGCCGGATGTGCGCGCTGATCCGGTCCGTCTCGGCCAGCATCTCCTCGAGCGTGTGCTGACCGACGACGGCACGCAACGTCGTCTGCGCGATCTGATCAATGGCCGCGCGCACGTCCTCGATCGCCACGACCGACCGGATCGGGTCGTTGATGCGGTAGTAGGCGACGGCCGCGATATCCACGCTGACGGTGTCCTTGGTGATGATGCCCTGCGATTGGATCGGCAGCGTGACGATGCGCAGCGACACGCGCTGGATCCGGTCGATCAGCGGGATGATCAGGATCAGCCCAGGGCCGCGAGCGCCGTCGTGAAGCTTGCCGAGCCGGAACTGAACGGCGCGCTCGTACTGGCGAATGACCTTGATGGACAGCGCAAGCACGACCAGGATCACGATCGTGAGAGCTATGCCGGCGATGGTCACGGAGGCTCCTCGCTGGTAGGGGTGGTGTCGTCAGCGTGTGTCGAACGACGGCGCGCACCCACCGCCATGCGCCGCGTGAGCCGCGCCTCGGGCCGGTACCCCGCCGTTTCGGTCACCGTGGAGCCCGACTCCTCGGGCGCGTCCGGCTCGGCGTCGTGGGCAATCAGCCTGAGCAAGGTCGCGCGCGGCAGCACGTCACGCCGCCGCTCCGACGGGCTCGGTCGCTGTCAGCTCGAGATAGAGATACGGATGCTGATAGGCGTCCAGCGCACGAGCGGGATCGACCGGGATGGCGAACTGGTCGTCCACCCTCTCGTCGGTGACGACCACGAAGACCGCGTTCTCGTCAGGACTCCAGACGAGACGCACGTCGACACCGTCGGAGGTGCGAGCCGCGAGCTCTCGGGGTGGTTGCTGTCCCGTGCCGGCCATGGGCGGAGGGTAGGCACCCGTCCAGCGCGCAACGTCTGCAACGACCCCTATCCGGGTGGTGGGAAACCACGTAACGCTCGGGTCCGGACCCGGGCGTCGTCTCGCGTATCGCGGCAAGGGGCGGCGGCCGCGTCGGCTAGCGGAGAGCGGCCCTGGCCGACGCAGCCTCGAGCAGCTCGGCGACCCGGAGGTCGGGCACCTCCGTGAAGTCGTCGTACCACACGCCGACTGCACCGAACTGCACCGGCACGAAGAGGCACACCAGGCGCTCAACCTGTGCGCGAATCCGCTCCGCGGTCTCGCGAGGTGCGACGGGTACCGCGACGAGGACGCGAGCTGCGTCCCTTCGTCGCGCCCAGTCGATCGCGGCGCGCATCGTTGCACCTGTGGCCACCCCGTCGTCAACGAGGATGCAGGGCCTGCCGGCGATGTCCGCCTCGGCGACCCGGCCATGGAGCCTCCGGTCGAGCTGGAGCGCTCGACGCTGGGCATCGTCAACGGCGGCGAGCAGCCGCTGCGGTGGAAGACCACCATCACCGGAGACGTACGCACCCCCATCCGCGGTTACCGCCCCGATCGCGAACTCGGGCTGCGCGGGGTGGCCGACCTTGCGCACGACCAGCGCGTCCAGGGGACATCGCATCTCAGCAGCCACCTCGGCGGCCACCTCCACGCCGCCCCGCGCCAGGCCGACCACAACGGCGCCGGCAACGCGCTCGCCACCGAGCCGGGCGGCGAGCTGACGCCCCGCCTCCTGACGGTCCGCGAAGCGCGGGTGCGTGCCGGTATCGATCCTCATGACCGCAGCGTGCTCCGATCGATCGCCCGTGTCATCGGGTCACTCCCCGATTCGCGGAGCGGATGAACCACCGGAACAACGGTCCAGCGCTTCGTCACGGTGACCGCGGGCATGTCACCGACCGAAACGGGCGTCGGCTGGTCGGCGCTCACGCGTACGCCGCCGGGAAAGGCTTCCACGTCGATCCTCGCTCCCCGGTATCGCACATGCCCGCGGACGCTTCGCCACTGGGAAGGCAGGTGCGGGTCGACCTCGAGGCAACGCTCAGTCGCTCGAAGCCCGAGCATCCCCTGCGTGACCGCGTTCCAGACAGTTCCCATCGCCGCGAGGTGCAGTCCGCTCGCGGTGGTGCCGGTCAGATCGTCGACATCGATCCGGGCCACCAGCTCGAGGGCGGACAGGGCCGACTCGAGCCGGCCGGCACGCGCAAGCAACGATGCGTGCACACCCAGCGAGAGCGAGCTGCCATGGGCCGTTCGAGGCTCGTAGTGCTCCAGATTCGGGACGAGGGATCCCGGAGCAACCTCCTCCGGCACGAGGTAGTGCAGCATGAGCACATCGGCCTGTTTGATGACCTGCGCACCGGCGACCCGGTCAGGGCCGAGCAGCAGGTCGGCTGCGATGGGGCGCCGCGGTGCCACGTCGCGGATGATCAGCGGCTCGAGCCCGCTGAACCCGGCGAACTGCTCGTACAGACCGTCCGTTGGCCGATACCCATCGACCAGCGCGTCCGCGAGCTGACACCAGCGGTCGCGCTCGACATCCTTCACGCGGGCGGCGGCTGGGAGCGCGGCAGCCCGGCGGAGCGTCCACCGCGCCATGACGTTCGTGAACGCGTTGTCGTCGACCGGCACGTGGTACTCGTCGGGGCCGATCACACGGTCGATGTGCGCCCGGCCGTCTCCGTCCTCGCGAACACGAGAGACCCAGTACCGGGCTGCCTCGGCCACCAGGTCGGCGCCTCCCTCCAGCCAGAACGCCTCATCGCCCGTCCATTCGACGTAGCGGTTCGCCGCCCAGGCGACGTCGGAGACGATGTGCTCTTCCAGATCCCCCGTCCGGATCGAAACCGTCCGGCCGGTGATCGGGTTGCGGGCGCGGCGAGGTGTCACGTCATCGCCCGTGGCTGCTGATTCCCAGGGGAACCGTGCTCCCCGCCGTCCATCGGCGGTCGCACGCCGACGAGCCGCGTCGAGCCGCCGGATGCGGTACTCGAGCATCGCTCGGGCTGATTGCGGATGCGTGGCTGCGAGGAACGGCAGGACGAACACGTCGGCGTCCCAGAAGACGTGTCCCCGATAGCCCTCCCCCGACAGCCCGCGCGCCGCGATCGCCGCCTCCCCCGCGGATGGTGCGGACGACATCAGGTGATACAGCGCGAAGCGGACGCGAGCCTGCAGATCGCCCGGCGCATCGATCGAGATGTCAGCGTCCGCCCACCGAGCGGCCCAGGCCTCGCGGTGCTCATTCAGCAACCTGTCGAATCCCGCCGCACGCGCCCGCCGCAGAGCTGCCGCCGCGTTGCGTCCGGCGAGCGCCCGCTGATCCGCTCCGCGGTAGACCGCGTACGAGTCGGCGGTCGCGCCGGATGCACCGCGCAGCCTGGTTGCCCGCGCCGCAACTGCACAGCCGGCGTTCTCGACGGTCATGCCGGCACGATCACCCCGGTGCGTTCCCGGCACGCGGGTGTCGGACGGCTCGACGAGAACGGGCGCGGAGCCGCGAAGCGCGCCCACCTCTTGCCGCAAGACTCCGGTCGCGGCGCGAGCGCGCGACTGAAACGCAACCGCGGCGCGAGCGCCGTCCGCGTCCTGGGCGGTGTACCACAGCACTCCGGTACGCAGATCGAGCGTTCGCCTGACGCCTCGGGCAGCCGGCATGCCGGCGAGCACCTGCCAGATCGGGAGCTGGAGCAGCTCGGTCTCGGGCCCGTGACCCACGTACCGTCCCTGCATCAGCACCGCCGGCGACTGGTCGCCGGCAAAACCGACGCTGCCGACGATGCCGTCCCCGAGAGCGCAGACAGCCGCGGCGGCCGCGGGATGCAGCGAGGAGGCATCGTTCACGTCGAGCGTCCAGCCCACCGTCAGCGGGGGCGTGGGAAGCTCACCGGCCCGGCGGCGACCCAGCTGGTCGCGAAGGAGCTCGAGACACAAGGCAGGACCGCCATGGAGCGCCATGACGCGCCCCGGGGCGCCCTCCGGCTCCGAACCGACGGACACAACCGCCGCGCCGGCCAGCTCGGGCACCATCATCAGGGCATCGCTGCCCGGCGTTCCGCCGAGCGAGCCGAACTCGTCGCCCACTACCAGCACCCCCGGTGGGTGGACTCCGCACGCCCACAGGTGGCCGGCGAGCCATCTGGCGGAGTCCGACTTGTCCGTGAGCCCGACCTCGATGTGCTTTGCATCCGAGGTGACGCACGGGGACGGCAGCCCGGCTTCGACGGCCGCAGCGCGCACCACGCGCACCGCTTCCCGCAGGTCCGATATCCCAGCTGCATGCAGCCGCGATGTCACGGCTCCGAGAAGGTCGGCGATCGCCGCCTTCGGCGGATCCGACCATGCCGCTTCGGGGATCAGATCGAGCTTGCGACGATTGAGGCGGCGTGACACCAGCCGCACGGTCAGACCGCGTGCGGTCAGCGCATCGACAGCGGCGTCGGCAGCGGCATCGAGCAGCTGGTTCTCGTCCGCTGACGGTCGGCGCCTCCATACGAGACGCGGACCCCGCGCACCGACCCGGAACACTTCAGACCCGCGGTTGAGGCAGAGATGCAGGGAACCGGGCCCCGCAGGGCGAGCCATCAGCTGCTCGTCGACGTTGGCGAGATGCGTTCCGCTGACGATGCCGATGTGCAGACCGAGCTCGGTGGCGGACTCGATGACCGCGCGCACCTCGGACGCATCCGACCGCCGGTCGGGCACGACGGTGCCGTCCCAATCCATCACGACCGCTTCGAAGCGACGGTCGATGGGCGATCCGCTCACGCCGGCTGGCGGATCTGCGGTTCGGTGAGCCGCTTGACCAGGTCTTCGGCCGTTTCGTCCGGGAGGATCGACGCGAGCGAACAGAGCGGTGCGCCGTACGCCTCGAGCCGGCTGGATCCGGCGGCCGTGCTCACACGGATCGCGTCGAGCGGCCATCCGCGCACGGGGCCGCCCGGCCTGGCCGCCACCCACAGCAGCCGTTCGTCGGTCAACGCCAGCACGCCGAACGTGCCGCGGATGGTCGCTGTTCCGACATGGATCACGTGCTCGTCGCTCCGAAGCGCGTCGGCCAGCTCGTCGAGCTCATGGCCGATCCCGTACAGCGCAGCGGTCGACAATTGCTCCGCCGCGAGCGCCTGCATCAACGAGCGTCCTGCATCACTCATCATCCACCTCCTTCCAGGCACAAGTCTCGTGCGGCGATGCATTGCGAGTCATCGGGTCGCGACCGCCGTGTTGGTTCGGGGAACTACGCGGCCCGAGGAGGTGCGACTGGGAACCAGCATGACGGGAAGCGCGGTGCTGCTGAGGGCGGCCTGCACGACAACGGCGCGTCCGGCGTCGAGGCGCTGAGACCAGCCGAGCAGGATCATGTCCGCCCCTATCTCGGATGCGACCGTGCACAGCTGATCGGCGGCACGCCCGACCCGCACCTCGAGCCGCACGTCGTCGCGTCGGGGGAAGCGCCGCTGAAGGAATGCGCGGCCCCAGGCCTCCGACTCGTACTGCGGCTGATCGGTAACGAGCGGCAGGTCATGCAGCTCATGCACGTGGAGGAAGACCACCTCCCGGTGCGTATCGAGCGCAAGGTCGACCGCCGCCGAGATTGCCCCGACGGCCTCGGATGGCCCGTCGAGAGGGACGAGCAGCGTCCGCAGTCCCCGATGGCCATTGAGGACGGGCGGAGTCAGGACGACGGGCGCCTCCGCGGCGGTCGCAAGGGCGAGTGCCACATGGCCGGCGGGCAGTGGACCCGAAGGCGTTCCCCGAGCGCCGATGACCGTGGCTTGCACATCGGCCCGGGATGTCTGTCCGAGCAGAACCTCGAGCACTTCACCGCGCATCTCGAGAAGCGGTACGCCCGCCGCTCGTGCACGCTCGCGCGGGGGGTTGGTTCCCGGCTCCGCGACGTACACCGCCTCGACATGGCCGTCCATCATGTGGGCAACCTCGCCGGCGACCGTGAGGATCGCGGGCGAGGAAGGCCCTCCGTCGAGGGCCGCGAGCACGGTGCCGCCCCGCTGCAGGGTCATGCGACTCCCGACCGGGAGCGTCGCCCGATCGAACGGCGCTCCAGCTCGTCCCGGTACAGGCGAAGGTAGCCGTCGGCCATCCGATCGGCGGTATACCGGTCGATCACCGTTTGACGGATCTGCCGGCGATCCAGCGCGTCGATCTCGGGGAGCACGTCCGCCATGCTGCTCCAGTCGTCCACCAGCAGACCGTTTCGTCCAGGGATCACCAGCTCGCCGGTGGATCCTCGTCTCGTGGCCGCCACCGGAGTGCCGCACGCCATCGCCTCGATCATGGCCAGGCCGAAGGGCTCTTCCCAGGCCACGGGGAAGAGCAGAGCCGCTGCGCCCTGCAGCAGCTCCACCTTGCCTCGGTGATCCACTTCGCCGACGTACCGCACACGGCCATCGAGGCACGGCTCGACATACCGGTGAAAGTAGCGCCGCTCGGCCGGCTCGGTGCATTTCGCCGCAATGCGCAGATCCCACCCGGACATGCGCGCAATGGCGATCGCCTGGCGGCATCCCTTCTCCGGCCCCATGCGGCCGAGAAACGCGAGATACGCGCCACCGTTCGCGGCCTTGATCGGGTACTCCTCCGGATCGATGCCGTTCGCGCAGGTGCCGACCCAGTTCAGCAGCGGCGCCGGCGCGCGCTGCGCAAGCGTGAGGGAGACGAGGCCGGCCCTGGCACCGAGCTCGTCCAGACCGCGATAGATCTCACCGGCCTCGCCGGCGAGCGACCCATGCACGGTATGCAGCACCGGCACCGGAACCATGGTCGAGAGTGCGAGGGCCGCCGGGCCCGTGTGATCGTGGATCAGATCGAACCGCCGGGCCTCTCGAAAGCAGGTGAGTGCGTGCCGGAACGATGCCGCCTCCTCGCCGAGACGACCGGGCAACGAGGCGGCGTACGTCGAACGAAGCTCTGCCGAGGAGGAGGAATCTCCAGAGGCATACAACGTGACCTCATGGCCTGCTTGGACCAGCTTCTCGGCCAGCAGCGACACGACTCGTTCCGTGCCGCCGTACCTGCGCGGTGGAACCGCGAACCAGGGTGGCGCGAGCAGCGCGACGTTGAGCCTCCGTCCACGTGCCCGGCGAGGGGCATTTCCAATGCCGCTGACATGTCCGGGGGAGGTCGCCATCACACCGGAGTGTCCCGTCCACGTGCCGAGCCGGCGTCCGTGGCGGCACTGATACGCCGACTGGTCGGAACTACGGAGATCTCAGATCGGTGGTTATCCGCGGCCGAACTGGGACTTCACAACGATGCCGGCGTCACCGGTGTCCACGAGGGTGCGGCAGATCCACCCGCAACATCAGGAACAACGTGACCCGGTCATCCTTGCTGAAGCGTACGAGCCCCCACCCAACCGGCGTCCCGAGGGATGGCCTGCCTGCCCGCACTCCGCGTGGCCGGCCCTGGCACGGCGACCGTCTCTACTGGCTGCGCCGATGTGAGGGGTTCAGCGTCGAAGCCGGCGGTCGGGACATGGGCGTCGTCGCCTACATCGTGTACGACGGACACGTCGACCGGCCGAACTCGCTCGCCGTCCGGGCCCATCGGCTGTCCCGTCGAACGCGGCTCGTGCCCTCCTCGCACGATCTCGAGATCATTCCCGCCGACAGGTGTGTGGTCATCGATCCGCAGGACGGACGCGCGGCTGCCCACCGCTTGGGCTCCCCCCGGGGCCGATCGTGATGATTGCGTTGCTGGCCGTCGGTGCCATCGCGCTCGGCGCAGTGGTGGCCTTTGGAGTGTGGCAAGCGCGGCTGGCGGCGCGCGACGCGGACGAAGCGGAGCGCGCCCGGGCGGAAGAGCGACTTCCACGGTCGCACGCCGCTTCCCGTCGGCGATAGCCGTCACATCTCCTGCGGCGCGAGCGCCATGTGGCAAACCCGGATGCGCAACGGCCGGAGTGGCGGAACCCTTCGGCCATGGAGCCGGAACCTCGAACCCCTCAGCCGGACGGACATTGGCTGCCGGCGATGGTCGTGCTCGTGGGAATCGTGGCGGTGCTCGCAATCATCCTCGACGGGGTGGCCGCCGGCTGGGTCATCGACGGTGTGGTGGTCGCGCTCGTCGCAGCAGCGCTGATCCTCGTCTCCCACCGCCGATAGCGGTACCGGCGTCCACGCCCGAAGCCGGACCACCGCCCCGCCACGCGACTCCGCAGAATGCCACCGAACAACCAGTGGGCATCCTGATGCGGGCGGTCGCGGGTGATTGCGACGCTCCAACCATGGACGCAGCCAGGTCAAGGGTGTCTCCTCCGCCGCGGTCACATCCGCATGTGTCCAACGGCGGTTCCCGGACACGGCGATGACCGCGCGCGTGGGGGCATGCGTGCCGGCCATGGCCGTTCTTCTCGCACTCGCAGCGTGCGGCGGCACCGGCCCAACCGCGGGTTCCTCGCAGGGCCCGCCGCCGGGCCCGCCCCCGGCCGTAGCCCGCTTCTCGCAGGAGCTGGCGCGGGAGCACGGGATGCTTCTGCCGGCCATTCGGGCCGATCGCCGCGCTCGGGGCGCGGTCCTCGAGCTGCGCAGCCACCAGGCGTATCGCGGGCGGGCGGTGCACGCGATCCGCTCGGCGGCGGCGGCATTCGACGTCGCGGCCCTGAGGCTCACGCCGGCACACGGTTCCGCGCCGTCGCTCCTGGTCGTCAGCTGTGGCCGAGCGGCGTCCGCGCTGCGCCTGTTGGCGGCAGGGCTTCGCGACTCGGACCCGGACGCCGTCATCAGGGCGCGTCGCGGGTTGGTTCGCGCGGCACACCAGGCGACGGCGTGGTCGGAACGCGTGGTCGCACAAGCCGGCCGGCTCGGGCTCGACGGCCCGCGGTGGCCCAGTCAGCTCGGGCGCGGACTCAGGCTCCTCGGCATGGCCACCGGCCCAGCGCTGGTGCAGCCGCTCGGGCCAGGCGCGGCGGGCGCAGGCGTCTCGTCGCTCCAGCGCCGCCTGGCCGCGCTGGGCTACCTGCCCCCGGGGTACCGGACAGGGGTGTACGACGATCGAACGACGCAGGCCGTGATCGCCTTCCAGGGATGGACCGGCCTCAGCCGTGACGGCGTCGCAGGTTCGAGCACGCTCACGAGCCTGAACCATGGAACCAGGCCCCAGCCGTGGTCGACCGCGACGCGTCACATCGAGATCCATATCCCACAGCAGGTGCTGCTGCTGGTCATGGGCGGACGGACGGTTCGTGCGATCCACGTCTCGACCGGGGTACCGGGACACCCCACTCCACGTGGCACCTTCACGATCTACCGGAAGGAACGAATGTCCTGGTCGGTGCCGTTCCAGGTGTGGATGCCGTATGCCTCCTATTTCACGGGCGGCTACGCGATTCACGAGTATCGCGACGTCCCTCCGTATCCGGCGAGCCACGGGTGCGTCCGAGTCCCCGCCGGCGAGTCGCTCGCCGTCTGGGACTTCGCATCCCTCGGGACGCCTGTGACCATCGATTGACGGCGGGCAGCGGCGGTGCGAGCTCAGGCGTCCTTCTCGTCGGCGGGGTCGCGGACCGGCTCATAGCCGGCGTTGCTGCCGCAGTTGGGGCATGCGGCGTAGCTGGGCTCCAGAACGCCCGGCCGCCAGATGATCGGTACGTCGGCGGCGTGCTCTTGGGACGTGTAGACCCGCAGCCGGCTCGCCCAGCCACATGCGCGGCACATTCGCAGCCAGCGTTCCATCACGACGGGATGCGGGTCCTGGCGGACGGCGGAACGTGCTCTCTCATCGTCGCGTGACCTGTCCGACCTCAGCTACCTGCGGGGAGCGAGACCGGCGCCGGCACGACGAGCACCTGGCACCCCGCCACGTGGAGCAGCCGCTGGGTGACGCTGCCCATCATCGCGCCCGACAGCGGTGAACGCCCCCGCCCCGCGATGACGATCATCTCCGCGTGACGTTCGTCGGCGAGGGCCGCGAGCATGTTCGCCTCGTGCCCGGCCAGCTCGGTTCGAAAGACCAGCTCCGCGTCGACGCCCGAATCGCACAGCTCCTCAACCTTCGCCTCGAGCTCAGCCTGGAGTCGTGTCTCGATGGCGTGTGTCTGCGCGTGCGCAACGACGAGATGGGCACGGTCGCGGCGAGCGATCTGCTCGGCAACCGGCAGTGCCGCCTTCGCGCCATCCGACGCGTCCATGGCCAGGATGATCGTTCGTTCCATGACTTCCTCCTACGATGTCGGCTTCGAACGGCGACTGGATCTCACCGCTGCTCGGGTGTGGGTGCCCGGGATCGGCAGAGTGGCAGCGGAGGCCGTGGTCGTGTCCGTCGACGACGGGCCGCCGGCGGCCCGCGCCGCGCCCACGGACCCATCCACGTCTCCACCGAAATCGGTGGTGGGCTTGAACGGCCGCCTGGCCGCAGTGACAGTGATCACCGCCGGTGGCCGAATGTGGCGCCCATCCGGCGATGCCTCCGACAGTCGCAAATGCCTCGCGTGAGGCGTCATCGCTACCTCTCTGCCGATCCTTTACCGATCGTGCCATCGGAGGCGCGGGCTGCCAGCGGCACAATGCCGCACACCGCGACGAGAAAACTACGCACTCGACAGTCACTGCGGAGTTCCCGCAGCGCATCTGCGGACGTCGGGGATGTTCGACGGCCACGGGAGGCGTACGGTGAAGCCGTCCAGCAAGTGGTCCTACCGACCTCACGGAGGTTCCTGATGATTGTCGTCGGAGTGGACGGATCGGCCGGCGCCGCTCGCGCGCTCGAGTTCGCCGTTCGAGAGGCCGAGCTACGGAAGTCAGAGCTCCGGGTGGTCTGTGCCTGGCAGGCACCGATCACGGCCTACGCCGGTGCCATGATCGCGCCGGCGATCGATCCGGCAACGTTCGCATCGGAGCTCCGGCAGGCTGCCCAGAAGCAGGTCGATGCAGCGCTCGCCGAACACAACGGGGTGTCGACAAACGTGGTTCTTCGCGAGGGGAACGCGGCGGCGATCCTGATCGACGAGGGCCACCGAGCCGAGCTGATCGTCATCGGCTCACGTGGTCTCGGTGGGTTTGCCGGTCTCCTGCTCGGCTCGGTCGGCCACCAGGTCGCCGCACACGCCGCATGTCCCGTGGTGATCGTCCCACCCGCCGCTGACTGACCATGAGCGGCTCTGATCGAGAGAACCGGCCGGACGAGAATGAGCGGCCGCGGCGAGGCGATGCGGCCGAGGCGACCGGCCATGCCGGGGAGCTGGAACGGCTCGCGGGACGGGCGTGGATCGCCCTGGAAGCCGCCGACGACGCCATCAACGCATCTGCGCACTACCTCGACCCGGCCCAGGCGGCTGAGCAGCGGCGGCGCCTGTCCGAAGATCGAGCATCGATGATCGGCGGCCTTCACCACCTCGCCGACGATCTTCACACCGACACTCCGCTGCTGCACTGGCTTGATATCCCGGCCCCGACTCGAAGGCTGCTCGGGCTCCCGACGACCGTCCAGGCGTGCGTCTTCGACCTCGACTCCGTCCTCACGACAAGCAGCGACGTCCACCTCTCCGCCTGGGCTGAAACGCTGGACGGCTTTCTCCTCGAGCGCGCGGTCCGGCGCCGGGAGGTGTTCATCCCATTCGACCGGTCGACGGATTACGTCACATACCTCGCCGGCCGGCCGCGGGTTGAAGGCGTCCGGCTCTTCCTCGCAAGTCGTGGCCTCACCATTCCCGAGGGACGCGCCGACGACGCTCCCACCGCCGAGACGGTGCACGGACTGTCGAACCGGAAGGCCCAGTCGGTGCAGCGCCACGTGAGGCGTGAAGGGGTGGCCGCCTACATCGGCTCACGATGCTACCTGGAGGCCGCAGGCCTCGTGGGCATCGGCCGGGCCGTTGTCTCCGCGAGCCTGAACGCCGACGACATGCTGGAACGAGCGGGCCTGGCGGGGTTGATCGACGCACGGATTGACGCCCACGCGATCGCTGTGGCGGGCATGCGCTCCAAGCCTGCTCCTGACACGCTGCTGGCGGCCTGCGAACGGCTGGGCGTGCGGCCAGGCGATGCCGCTGCGTTCGACACGACGCCCGCCGGCATCGAGGCGGCGCATGCCGCCGGCATGGCGCTCGTCGTCGGGCTCAGACGGGAGGGAGCGTCCGAGAGCTCCCAGCTGGCCGGGGCGGACATGGTCGTGCGCGATCTTGCCGAGCTGCTGGATCACGGCGGGTCGGCACTACGCTAGAGCTGGGAGTACGAGGGCCAGCCGCCGGATGTGGGCCGCCCCCGGCGCACGACAGTCGAGAGCTTCATCGGCCGCAGGTGGTGCCGCCGCAGCGAACGAATGATCTTCGGCACCGCGGCAGCCGTCTCGGGGAGGCAATGGAGCAGCACGATCGATCCCGAATGCGTGTGGGAGATGACCCGCTCGACGATCGCTGACGTGCCCGGCTCCTGCCAGTCCTGTGGATCGACGCTCCACAGCGCGGCCCAGCGGTATCCGAGCTTGCCCGCGATCCTCAGAACCTCACGGTTGTAGCTGCCATACGGCGGGCGGAAGAAGCGGCAGCGACTCTGCGCGACCTGGTTCAGGACACCTCTCGTCCGCCGGATCTGGCTGGTGATGCCGGCGGTGCTGGAGGCCGTCAGATCAGCATGCGACCAGGTGTGGTTGCACAGCATGTTCCCGTTGGCGACCACCCGACGCGCGAGCCGAGGATGGCTCTGCACCTCTTCCCCGATGCAGAAGAACGCGGCGTGCACGTTGTCCCTGCGAAGCGTGATGAGGATCGCTCGCCAGGCGCTCGCATTGCTGCAGTCGTCAAAGGTCAGGGCCACCTCTCCGTTCGCGTGCTCGACGACCCCGAGCACCTGCGCGTGCGCGTACACCGGGTAGCTGGTGCCGGCGGCATTCGTAGTCGCAGCCCCGGCCAGGATCACCAGCCCGAGGACGGCCAGGAGCGCGGAAACGCGTCGCATATCGACAGTCTGCATCGGCAGGGCAGCGATTGCACCCCGAGACACCCGAAGTCGACGTTCGGGATTCCCGCACGGTTCCAGGCGATGGCCGGGATCAGGCGAAACGCTGATGCAGCCTGCCCGTCGCCAGGGGAGGCTGCGTCCATGCAGCTCGACCATCGTCCTGCCTCACCGTGGGCCAATGCCGGAAGGTAACGAGACGCAGCCGGCCCAACGGATGCCGACCGCGTGCGCTTCGCGCCAGGCAGTCCGGCGCACGAGTGCTCGAGACCGATCGGCCGCTCTGCTCCCGGGTTCAGAGCCGGGCGGCGCCGCGCCGCCCGGGACGACCGGCGGCCCGGCCGCTCCCACGACCAGCCGACGAGACGCGCTCGCCTGGGCAAGCCTGCCCGTCGTCGATGTGCTGCGCGGCCTCGACACCGGCGAGATGGGGCTCAGCGACGCGGAGGCCGAACGCCGGCTGGGCATCTACGCCGCGAACGAGCTGGTGCGGCGACGGGAGCGACGCCTGCTCCGCGAGGTGACCCGCCAGCTCACCCACCCACTCGCGCTCCTGCTCTGGATGGCGGCCGCCCTGTCGGCGATCCAAGGCACCACCAAGCTGGCCGTCGTCATCGTCGCGGTGATCCTGCTCAACACCGTCTTCGCATTGCTTCAGGAGCGCCAGGCCGAGCGCGCCGTCGAGGCGCTGAGTGCCTACCTACCGGCCCGGCAGACCGTCGTCCGGGCAGGGCGGACGCGGTCAGTTCCTGCGAGCACGCTGGTGCCGGGCGACGTCGTTCTGATCGAGGAGGGCGACCGGATCTCAGCCGACGCCCGGCTGATCGACGGGGCTGTCGAGGTCGACCTTTCGACGATCACAGGGGAATCGCTGCCCGTCCTGCGAAGCGCTGACGGCGCTGCAGCCGGCTCACTTCTGGACAGCGCGGACGTGCTGTTCAGCGGAAGCTCCTGCACCGGCGGCGAAGCCCGCGCGGTGGTGTTCGCGACGGGAATGGCCACGGAGCTCGGCCGCATCGCGGCCCTCTCGCAGCGGGTCGGACGCGACCACAGCCCGCTCGAGGACCAGATCACCCGCGTCGCATGGATCATCGCGCTCGTCGCCGTCGCATTCGGTCTGGCGTTCCTGCCCGTGGGTCTGCTTGCGGGCCTGAGCCTGCAGCAGGCGGGCATGTTTGCGATCGCCCTGCTCGTCGCAAATGTGCCCGAGGGCCTGCTCCCCACCATCACACTGGCTCTCGCGACCGGCGTTCGCGCACTCGCCCGGCGCGGAGCGCTCGTGAAACGACTGAGCGCGGTTGAGACGCTCGGATCCGCAACCGTCATCTGCACCGACAAGACGGGAACGCTCACGCTGAACAAGATGCGCGCCGTGAACGCGTGGACGCCTGAGGGCAGCTGTGAGATCGACCCCGTCACCTCGCGCCCCTTCGCCCCGCCGCTGCTGCTTCCAAGCATGCTGTCCGCGGCTCGAGCGTGCACCACCGCCGAGCGGCAGGCGGATGGCTCCTGGCTGGGTGATCCCACAGAGGTGGCGCTGTGCCTTGCCGCAGACCAGGCCGCGCCCGCCGCGGAACCGAGCGGGACCCGCCTGCATCTGTTCCACTTCGATCCCACCGTCCGGCTCATGAGCGTCGTGTACAGCGGCGGCCGCAATTGCCATCTGTATGTCAAGGGAGCGCCGGAGGAGGTGCTCAGCAGATCGGTGCTCGAGCGCATGGCCGGCGCGGGCCGACCGCTCGACGCCGCCCGGCGCGCGGCGATCCTCGGGCGGGTGAACGACATGGCGATGAGCGGGCTGCGAGTGCTCGCGATCGCCGACCGCGAGATGGATGAGGTGCCGAGCGATCGGGGGGAAGCGGAACGCGATCTCCGGCTTCTGGGACTCGTTGGCATGCGCGACCCAGCCCGTCCGGAGGTGGCCGAGGCGGTCGACCGATGCCATCACGCCGGCATCCGGGTCATCATGGTCACCGGTGATCACGGCCTCACCGGCGCTGCCATCGCACAGCAGGTCGGCATCGCACGAGCAACACCGCGAATCATCACCGGAGCGGATCTTGCGGCCATGACCGACCTCGAGCTCAGCGCCGCACTCGCCACCGATGACGAGGTCGTCTTCGCGCGCACCTCGCCCGACGCCAAGCTGCGCATCACCCAGGCGCTTCAGCAGCGCGGCCACGTCGTATCCATGACGGGCGACGGAGTCAACGACGCTCCCGCCCTGCGCCAGGCGGACATCGGTGTCGCAATGGGTGCATCCGGGACGGACGTCGCCCGGGAGGCGGCCACCATGGTGCTCACCGACGACGACTTCAGCGACATCGTCACTGCGGTCGAGGAGGGCCGCCGGGTCTATGACAACGTCCGCAAGTTCATCCTGTACGTGTTCGCGCACGCCACTCCCGAGGTCATCCCGATCCTCCTCTTTGCGCTTGGCGGAGGTTTGATCCCGCTGCCGCTGACCGTCCTGCAGATCCTGGCGATCGACCTCGGAACCGAGACCCTCCCCGCGCTCGCCCTCGGCCGTGAGCCCGCCGAGCCGGGAGCAATGGACAGGCCACCCCGACCCCGGGCGGAGGGGGTCATCCGGCGCAGCCTGCTGATGCGGGCGTGGGTGCTGCTCGGTGGGGTCTCGGCAGCGATGGTCTGCCTCGGGTACTTCGCCGTCCTCCTCCGCGCAGGCTGGTCGCCCGGCGACTCGGTCGCCGCGGGCTCACATCTTCACGAGGCCTACCGACAGGCAACCACGATGACGTTCTTCGGCATCGTCATGTGCCAGGTGGGAGTGGCCTTCGCCGCCCGCACCGACAGATCGTCCCTACGAGCGGTGGGCGTATTCAGCAACCGGTTGCTCCTCTGGGGCATCGCGTTCGAGCTGGCGTTCACGGCCGCGCTGCTCTACGTGCCGGCCCTTGCTTCCCTCTTCGGAATGTCTGCACCACCGGCCTGGGCCCTCTGCCTTGCGCTGCTCTTCCCGATCCCCGTCTGGGGCGCGGATGAGGCTCGTCGCGCATGGCGTCGCCGCCGGCGATAGATCACGCTCACGACCCGACCACATGGCGTTGTCGACCACGCCGCCTCTCTGACCCGCCGGCAGGAGCGGAGATGCTCACCGGCTCGATCACCGCATCCTCGCCGGGGAAGAAGATCGATTCGTGCCCATCTTCCCATCGCACCCGGTACCGCCGATGGCCCTCCCCGCCGAGCACCTCGAGCACCTGGGCGAGCTGCCGTTGCGCGCCGACCCGGTGCGGATGAACCGAGATGACCGTTCCGGAAACCACCGCTTGCTTGCGTTTCATGACTGCACCTCCGTCGTGTGTCGACAGATCCAGCATCGGCGATCCGGTTCGTCATGCCATGCGGGTCGGAACGGATTGATTCCGCGGGATTCCACGAACCGTCGCCCCGCGCTCGCCACCTCCCTGCCGCGTTGACCACGGGCTGCGGTATTCGGGCATCCCGAACCTGCTATAGGCATTGCCCCCGATGGCGCCCGCCCGGCCGGTCCCTAGGCTCGGACCGTGAGCCCAGCTGGACCAAGCACGCTGAACGGATCCACACGCCTCGAGGTGGCGATCTGCGACAGCCGCGAGTTCGACCGTCACGCCCTGGCGGCGGCACTCTCCAACGACCCGCGCCTCCACGTCGCGGCGACGACCGGAGATCCGGCGCAGCTTCTCCTCGAGCTGAGCAGGCTTGCAACGGGGGAGCTCGCGGTGATCCTCGGGTCGCGCGTTCTCCGCGAGCATGCCACCCTGCCAGGACTCGTCAGATCCGCCCATCCGGGCGCACGGGTCGTCGCGATCGGAGTGGACGAATCAGCGCTCCGACGCCTGGTGGACGCCTGCAGGCTCGATGGCTACGTTCGACGTAACGGCGAGATCGACGACATCTCGAGCGTCGTCCGCGGCGCAGACGTCTGATCCAGCGTTGATATCTGCAACCGCACGCGGTTGGAGGAGCGTTGACCTTCGCATCAGCACGTGCGGTACGATCCACCCGTCTTCAAGATCGAGGACGTGAGCGACTGCGAGGTGAGCCGGATGACGACGCCGGCTTCAGGGAAGGATCCGGCCCGGGGCGGGGGTGGGCACGCTGAGAGTCAAGCCGGCCCCCGTGCTGGTGATGGTGGCGCGGAGGCGTTCGCCCGTACGCTGCTCGACGTCGGGCTCGACGTCGTCTCCGATCTCGACGTGGACGCGATCCTCTCTCACGTCCTGGAGTCCGCCCGTCGTCTGACCGGCGCACGCTATGGAGCGGTGGGCATCCTCAACGAGGCCGGCGACCAGCTCGAGCGCTTCCTGACGATCGGCATCGACGAGCAGACCCGGCGGTCGATCGGCGCATTCCCCACCGGACAGGGCGTGCTCGGCGAGCTGATCCAGCACCCGGCGCCCCTGCGCCTGCTCGACATCCGGCAGCACCCGCGGTCGTACGGATTTCCGGCGGGGCACCCGCAGATGACGACCTTCCTGGGTGTGCCGATCATGATCCGGGAGCGCCTCTACGGCAACATCTACCTCGCCGACAAGGAGACGGGCGCCTTCGACGAGCAGGACGAGGACGCACTCGTCACGCTCGCCGCGTTCGCAGGGGCGGCGATCAATCACGCCCAGCGATTCGCGGCAGCGGAGTCACAGCGTGCAGAGCTCCATCAGTCGATCGAGCGGCTCGACGCAAGCCAACAGATCAGTCGCGCACTCGGGACCGAGACCGACCCGGAGACACTGCTCCAGCTGATCGCCAAGCGCGGCCGAGCGCTGGTCGGCGCCCGAACGGTGGTCATGGAGACGCTCGACGGCACTGACCTGGTCGTGACCGCGGCCGCGGGCGAGCTGCTTCCCGACATCATCGGCCGTCGAGTCCCGCTGCAGGGAACCGTCGCCAGCGTCGCGATCGAGCAGGACAGGACGCAGCGGTTGGAAAGTCCGGAGAACCGAGCACGGTTCGAGCAGCGCGGGCTGGGGCAGGTGGGGTTCGAGGTGGGATCGGGGCTGGTCGTGCCGCTCGTCTTCCGAGGCCGGCCCTACGGGGCGATGCTCGCCCTCGATCACCTCGATTCGCCCACCCGCTACACCGCCAAGGAGGAGCGACTGCTCGAGGCCTTCGCGTCGAGCGCGGCGGCGGCGCTGGCAACCGCGCAGGCGGTCGTGTCGGAACACCTCCGCCAGCGGATCGCAGCCGCAGAGCACGAACGCGCATGGTGGGCGCGAGAGCTCCATGACGAGACGCTTCAGGGGCTTGCCTCGATCCGGCTGAGGCTGGGAGCGATCCTCGCGAGCGGTGACTGGGCGCCCGAGGACGACACGGAGATCCCACGGGCGCTGCGGGAGGTCCGAGACCAGACCGACGCGGACATCATGACGCTGCGGGGGTTGATCAGCGAGCTTCGGCCGGCGGCACTCGACGAGGTCGGAGCCGAGCAGGCGATCCGGGCGTTGGTCGACCGCGTGGCCCGGGACGAGGTCACCATCGAGCTCAGCGTCGATCTGGCCTATGAACAGGGACGCCAGCCCGAGCGGCTCGACGGAGACCTCGAGAATGCGATGTACCGGGTCATCCAGGAGGCCCTCACCAACGCGCGCCGGCACGGGGACGCCGATCTCGTTCGGATCGACGTACGGGAGGACGACGAGACGGTGTACGTCCGCATCACCGACGATGGATGCGGCTTCGACCCGCGCGACCGCACCGACGGCTTTGGCTTGGTCGGTATGCGGGAGCGCGCCGAGCTGCTCTCAGGGAGGCTCACGGTGACCTCGGGCCCGGGCAGGGGTACCCAGGTGGAGATGACGTTTCCCGCGGTGCGACGGAGATAGCGATGCCGGCTCACGGCCCTCGTGCGGCCGGCAGACGGCCTTCCTCGAGGACGCCTAGAGCAACGTCGGGAACGGTCTGCTGAGCTGCGAAAATTACGGATCCGCATCGGCGCGCGCTCCGATGCGGCGCGGCCACCTCTCGGCGAGGATCGAACCAACCGACCGAGGAGGTATCAGATGCCCGAGACAGACACGCCGGTGCTCGAGTTGCTGGCGAAGATGACCGAGGATTCAGCCGAGTACTGCGAGCTGGATCCACGTTCGTTCATGATGGCGCGGATCGCCGCACTGATCGCGGTGGATGCACCGCCGATCTCCTACATGACGAACATCGGCGCGGCCAAGGACTTCGACGTCAGCGTCGAAGATCTGCAGGGCCTGTTTGCAGCGGTGGCACCGATCGTCGGGACAGCGCGCGTGGCCTCAGCCGCGGGGAACGTCGCCCGCGCGCTCGGCTTCGCGATCGCAGTGGCCGACGAAGAGGCTGAGATCGCGGCACGCCAGTAAGCCGGCAGGCATGGGCCGGCGGCAGGGAACCAACCCCCTGCCGCCGGCTCATACCCCCGAAGCTCACGTATGCAGGCCGCCTCCAGCAGGAGGTGGCTCGCCGGCATCACTCCGGTCGGCCTCGCCGGCATGGGCCCGCTGCGGCGGTCGCGGTCTCGAAGCCATCCTCCCCCGGCAGGAGGCGCAGTGGCGTTCCTCGCCGTCCTGCAGCGGCCGGTAACACAGTTCGCATGGCCGGGGCTGACCTCTGCGGCCCATCTGCTGGCGCGGCCCCCCGGGTCTACTGCTCATGACCGCAGTCCCTCTGCAGCTCGAGGCAGGCGATGATCAACTGGCCTGCAGGGTCTGCCAGCGACGCGCTTCGTCGATGACATGTTCCTGGCCGGTGTGGCTGTCGATCACGACCACCCCGCATGAGCCCGATGCCAGCAGCCGTATGGCGCCGACGCGAAAGCGTTCCTGGGTGCTCGAGATGCGCTCGGCCAGCATCCGAGCGTCATAGCTGCTGAGGCCGGTGGCGGCCTGGGACGAGGTTGCCCCCGGCGTCGGGGAGGCACGCCGCGGCTCGAAGTGTGCGCCACTGACGCGCGGGCGGCGCCGCGCCATCAGAGCGTCACCGCTGTCGTACGTGCGTCGGCACACACGCCGGTGAGCCACGTGCCGCGCCGCCGTGAGGCGGGGGATCGAGCATCCATCGCATTCCTCTCGTGAGCGGCGCGCCAAGGGCGCCGGACGTGCTGAGGGCGGCGGGCTGCGTGGAAGCCGAACTCGGTATGCCACCAAGCGGCAGGCGTCCCCTTCGGACACGCTCGACTCTAGCAGTTCGGCCCAGGCGCCTTCCGTTAGAACGAACATTTCGCGTCTATCCTGACCACGTGACCAATCACGAGCGCCCCGGTCCCGAAGCCGGTAACGCCGCATGGCACAGGCAGCTGCACCACACGGCCGGCCACGAGCTGAGCGAGGACACGGCGCAGACGCCGGGCATGCGGCGGTACGAGGCAATCTCCGGCAAGCGGCACGGCTCGCGGAAGCTGTGGATGGGAAAGGCCATCGTCGCGCCCGGCATGGTGTCCGGCGACCACCACCACGGTGAGGCCGAGACCGGCATCTACGTCGTCTCGGGCCACCCCGTGTTCGTGTTCCTCGAGGACGGGACGGAGCGCCGCATCGAGACCGGCCCCGGCGACTACGTCTACGTCCCACCCTTCGTCCCCCACCGAGAGGAGAACCCTTCGCCGGACGAGGAGACGATCGTGGTGCTCGCCCGAACGACGCAGGAGGGGATCGTGGTCAACCTCCCAAGCCTGCGCGCCGAGGTGCCCGAGCTCGACCGGCTCGTCGCCGAGCTTGCCGCCGAGTCGGAGGGCTAGGTCGAACCGTGGCGCTCCCGATCCGCTACGCGGCGCGGGCCGGAGCGCAGCCGAAGCGCGACTCCATCGCGACCAGCGTGTGCAGCGCGCGGATCGGATGGCTCGAGTCGTACAGCGGAGAGACGGCTCCGTGCGTCAGCACGCGCTCGATCTCACGCAGAGACGAGGCGTCGATGGTGCGATCCTCGTCGCGAAGCGCGTGTGCGAGGTCGCGCATTGCATCCCCGCAGACGGCGAGCACATTGCTCGGAAGCGGGATGCCCGCAACTCGCAGCCCGTGCCGCCGGCGGGGCGCAAGGGCGAGCTCGATGAAGCCGGCGAGCCGTTGTCTGCGGGCGGTGAGGTTCATGCATGCAGCGTAGGCCTCGCCGCAGCCCCTCGAGGTGCGGCCGCCACCCGGATCGGGTGCGGGAATCCACACCACGGCCTGCGCCGTAGAGGTTCCACCTGACGAGGAGGTCTGATGGCGGGATTCGAGGTGCGGCGAACCAACGGTCGATGGTCGATCCGCGCGCAGGGGTGCTGCGGCAACTTCGCCGCGTGGTGTCGGGAGTACGAGCGCGCCTTTGCCGAGCAGGTGCTGCGCGATCGCGGACACATCGAGTGGCCCTTCGGCGAGAGCCCGAGCCTCGTCGACAAGCACGGGAAGCGACACGGCATTACACGGTCCAGTGCGATGGCATTGGGCGGCGAACAGTCCGAGGCCGGCGCCGACACCGCGTCGGCCTGACCTGACCGGCGGGCGCCGGCACGACGCCGGCGCCCGCCGTGGGTCTAGCCGGTCAGCTCGATCACGTCGCGCGAGACGTTGCCGTTCGCGTCGAGGTTGTGAATCGTCACCTGACCCTCGGCGCTCTCGAGCGCGTCGGTGCCGCCGGTGATCGCGATCGTGAACACCCTGCCGCTTCCGGAGATGCCGGAGTACGACAGCGAACCGCCCATCAGGCGCGCCGTGCCGGTGCACTGCGCCTTCTCGGCGCCGATGACCACGCAGTAGCCGTGGTTGGAGCCGACCCTGTGGGTGCGGGCCAGGTTCCAGAACGTCGACCTGATGATGAACTCGTCGCCGACGCTGAAGCCCTTCTTGCCGAGGTCGATGTACGCACCGTTCGAGGACTTCTCGATCACGGTGATCGTCTTTACCGGGCCGTCCGACCCGCCGGAGTTCGACGCCACGGCAAAGGCGCCGCCCCCGACCACGAATGCGACGATCGCGGCCACCCCTGCGGTCGTCAAGAGCCGGTGGAGCATGGTTTCCCCCTTGTTCAGGGTCGCAGGACGGCATCGACGCTACTCCTCGCTCCAGAACCAGTCAACCTAGCCGGCAACCCGTGTGTGGTTCACTGCATCTGTGCATCGCGAGCAGCCGCGACGATCCGCCGCGCGCCTCGGGTACGCGGGGAAGATCGTCCGGGTGCTGGTGGCGGCGGCCAACCGGTACTTCGCCGACCGGTGTCCGCAGCACGCCGCCGGCATCGCCTATCGGGTGCTGTTCTCGAGCGTCCCGCTTGCGGTCGTCCTCGTCTCGGGGTTTGGAGTCATGCTTGGCAACGAGGCGGTGAAGGACGCGGTCGTCACCACGATCCTGAACGCGCTGCCGGCGGAGACCGCCAACCGCGCTGACGTTGCCGACGCCATGGCGGCGATCACGCCTCCCCCGGGCGTGCTCGGGCTGCTCACACTGGCCGTGTTCGTGTGGAGCGCGACCGGCATGATGGCCGCCATCCGCACCGGCCTGGAGATCGCCACGCACACGGTGCGCGGCACGCCGGTCGTGCGCGGCAAGCTGATCGACCTGCTGCTCGTCGTCGGCGCGGCGTTGCTCGTGCTGACGACGGTGGTGCTCACGGCGCTCAATCGGCTGGCAGAGCACGCCCTGCGCCGGATCGAGGCGGCGACCGGCATCGACACCCCGCTCACCGGCATGCTGCTGCCCAGGGTGGTGACGGCGGCCGTGTGGGTGGGCGTGGTGCTGCTCCTCTACCGGCTCGTCCCTACTCGCCGGCTGGCCCGCGGCGATGCGCTCGCCGGGGCAGTGATCACCGCGGTCCTGTTTCTCGGAATCTCACTTGCGTCAGGGCTGGTGTACCGCAGCGCGACGCACCTGAGCGTCGTCTATGGGTCGCTCACCGGGGCGTTCGTCTTTCTCTACTCAGTGTATCTGTACGCGTCGGCACTGCTGTTCGGCGCACAGGTCGCGTCGTCGTGGTCGCAGCCTGAGCAGCCTGCCTCCGAGCCGCTCGGCGTTCAGCTGCGCCGGGCGGTGCGCGGCCTCTTCACGACCTCCGACGCGCCGCCGTCGAACGACACGGCTGCACCGGCGCGAACTCCGCGGCCGTGAGGTCGGTCAGGCCGTTCCCTGGTCGCAACACGGCCTTCGGACATCGTGAGCCGTACACTCGCGCTCCACCGTTCTACGAGCTGGGAGGAACCATGCGACGCACACTCATGCTGGTGGCGTTGACGTCCATCGCCGCCTCCGCGCTGACGGCCGCGGCCGTCGCCGTGGGATCGGGCTCCGGGGGGCTGACCGCGCCGGTCCGGATTCACGTGGTCGAGCGCCCGATCACCGACCAGGTGATCGACATCGGCGCCAAGGGCGACTCGCCCGGCGACCAGCTGCCGTTCAACAACCCGGTCTACAACTGGAACAACACCCGGAAGGTCGGCATCGACCAGGGCAACTGCGTCCGGGCCAGCACTGTCAACGGCCGCTGGGAGTGCATGTGGACCACGTTCCTGCCGCGCGGGCAGGTCACCGTCGAGGGGCCGTACCTGGACGCCAGGGCCACGACGCAGCTCGCCATCACGGGCGGCACCGGCGCCTACGCGAACGCGCGCGGGTGGATGACGCTGCATCTCCGCAGCAACGGGAACTTCGACTTCATCTTCCACCTCGAGCCGTGACCGAAGTGGCTACGGGCGGGGGCTTCGGCCCCCGCCCGTAGCTCGATGCACCGAGCGCGGCTCGCCCCTACGCGCCCAGCGAATCGGCGAGGAGCAGCAGGCCGAGCAGCGCGGCGCACCCGCCGGCCATGACCAGCACGGCCAGGCCCCGATGTCTTGCGGCGAGCCACCACGCCACGCCGGAGAAGGCGACGTATCCGGCCAATGCCACGCGTGACAGCAGCCGGCTTCCGCTGGTGACCTCGGTGACGAACAGCAACGCTGTGGAGGCGAGCTGCCCGAGCACGAGCCCGACGAGCGCGGAGCCACGGCCAACCCAGCGGATCACCGTGACTTCCGGTGGTGGTCGAACCTCGCCGCCTACGAGAGGCTCGGGCGGATCACGACGGCGCGACATGTGGCTCATGGCTTCCCGGAATGCAGGCTCTCCACAGCATTCGGGGGGCCGCCCCCGGCGTGGCGGCCCCCCCGGCGAGATCCCGAAGTCACGCCTCGACAGCTGTCCGCGACCGGACATCGGCACGACCGGCCACCGAGGCGGCTTCGAGCACGACCTTCAGCGCGTGGGTCTCCGCGGCCGCCGAGAACACGTCGTACGCCTCCTCGCTACCGGCGAGCGGGAATCGATGCGTGGCAAACACGGTCGGATCGAGGCGGCCGCCCTCGATCAGCCTGAGCAACCGCGGCGTCGTGTTCGTATCGACGAGGCCGGTGGTGATCATCACGTCGCGGATCCACAGGCGCTCCAGGTGCAGGGTGGCGCTGTGCCCATGGACGCCGACGTTCGCGACCCGGCCACCGGGCCGCACGAGCTCGGCGCAGAGCTCGAACGTGTCGGGCACACCGACAGCCTCGATCGCCACGTCCGCACCCTCGCCCCCGGTCAGCTCGCGGACTCGCGAGACCGCGTCCTCGGTGCCGTTGTTGATTGCCACGTCCGCTCCGAACTCGAGCGCCTTCTCCAGCCGGGCATCTGCCAGGTCGATTGCGATGATCTGGCCAGGCGTGTGAAGCTTGGCGGTCATCACCGCAGCCAGCCCGATGGGCCCCGCCCCGACGATGGCGATCGAGTCCCCGGGAATGACCCGGCCGTTCAGCACGCCGACCTCGTAGGCGGTGGGCATGATGTCGGCCAGGAAGAGCACCTGCTCATCGGTCAGCTCCGGTGGCACCTTGTACACGGACGTATCGGCAAAGGGCACGCGCGCAAGTTCGGCCTGGAGCCCGTCGATCAGGTGGCCGAAGATCCATCCGCCGCCACCGGTGCAAAGCCCGTAGTGACCCTCCTTGCAGTACCGGCAGCGACCGCAGGACGTGATGCACGAGATCAACACGCGGTCGCCAGGCGCGATCGTGGTGACGGCCGCGCCGACCTCCACGACGGTGCCGACTGCTTCGTGGCCGAGCACCGTGCCTTCCCGCACCTCCGGCACATCTCCTTTGAGGATGTGCAGGTCAGTGCCGCAGATCGTCGTCGTGCGAATCTCCACGATCGCATCGGTCGGCTCGAGGATCGTGGGATCCGGAACCGACTCCCAGGCACGCCGGCCGGGCCCGTTGTAGACGAGCGCCTTCATGACCTCTCCTTTCGGGTGGAACCGTCAGCGTCGCGGTCCCGGTTGCCGGTCGCTTCGGCGCAAACCACGACCCGCCGGCGGAAAACCCACAGTGTCGGAGACAGCGCAGAATTGTCACAGAAGGTGGATGGGTTGCGGACTACGCTCTCGTCGTGGCCGAGTTGGCGGGGCTATGGGCGGGGCGGTTCCGCACGTCCGAAGGCGACGAGCCACTCGTCGTCCGCGTCGCTGCGGACGACGGCGCCGTCGATCTCTCGGCGCGGCTGCTGTTCGGCGCGCCGATCACGTCGCTCGAACACTCCGGCGCGGACGTCGGCCTCGACGCCACCGCGGCGGAGCTCACGGTTCGCGCTCGCCTGGTCCCCAGCGGCGACGCCATGGCCGGCACGGCGTCGATCGGTGGAGCAGGCGGGGATGTCCAGCTCCACCGCGTGGATACCGGGGCCGACCTCGGCCGCCTGACGGGCGAGTATCAGCTCGGGGCACGTTCACTTCTGATCGCCCGGATCCGTGACCGCCTGCTCACGCAGACCGTGCACTTCTATGCGGAGGACGACGCCCTGGTGCGCCTGTATCCCGTGCGCGACGGCACGCTGCTGTCCGAGCGCGGGGAGTCGTTCGCGCCGGCGCCTGGCGGCGGGCTGGTGTGCAGGACGTCATCGGGCGACCAGGTGGCGCAGCGCGCACGGCCCTACGAGTCGACTGACGTGACGTTCAAGGGCAGGGCCGGCCGACTCGCCGCCTCGCTGCTCACTCCGGCCGACCCGCGAGGCGCGGTCGTCATGCTGCACGGAACGATCCCCGCCGAACGGGACTACTACCGCGTGTTCGCCCGCCACTTCGCCCGTCACGGGATCGCCTCGCTGATCTGGGATCGCCGCGGGAACGGGGACTCGGAGGGTTCGCCCGAGTCCACGATCCTCGACCGCGCCGACGATGCCGCCGCCGGGATCGCCTGGCTGCGCGACCGCGGGTTCGCCCGGATCGGCGTCTGGGCGTTCAGCAACGGCGGCTGGTCGGCACCCGTCGTCGCCCGGCGCGATCCGGATCTCGCCTTTCTGATCGGCTTCGGCACGTCCGGCGTGACGATGGCCGACGCGGAGGTGCACCGGCGCGTCAGCGAGCTGCGCCTCGCGGGCGTGTCGGAGCGGTCGCTCGAGGCCGTCGCGGAGTGCTGGAGGCTGATCTTCGGCTACGTCGCCCGAGGCAGCCTCTCCGAGGCGGAACGGGTCGCACTGGACGAAGCGCTGGCCGCGGTGCACGCCGACCGGCAGCTCGGAGAGGTTCCCGTGCCGGAGTTCGCGCAGATCGATCCGGCGCTGGCGGCCGTCCCACAGTGGGCCGGCTCGGGTGAGCTTCCGCCGATCCCCGAGCCCGACGCCGAGATCGCGTACGACCCCTGCGCGGACTACGCCCGGGTGGAGATGCCCGTGCTCTTCGTGATCGGCCAACGCGACCAGAACATCCCGCCGGACGCGTCGGCCGCGCGGGTCCGGGCAGCGCTCGAGGCCGCCGGCAACGACCGCAGCCGCGCCGAGATCATCCCGGGCGCGGGCCACGAGCTGAACGTGGAGCCGCCGCCCGAGGCTCGCGCACCGCTGTTCTCGTTCCAGCGCTTCAGGTTCGCGCCGGCGCTCCTCGACCGGGTCGCCGGCTGGGCGGCGGGGCAGCTCGAGCCGTAGGGCGTCAGTCGAGCGAGAGCGGTGGCCCGAGCAGCGACATGTCGTACTTCTCGAAGAGCGCCGCCACCGTCGCCCGATCCGGTGACCCGTTACGCGTGAGCGGGCCAAGCTCCTCGTAGAAGCGGTGCCCGCCCCCGGGTGTGTACACCACGATGATCCGGGCGTCCTCGTCGGTCAGGTTCAGAAAGGCATGGGGCACACCCGAGGGCAGGTAGGCGAACCCGCCGGTGTCGAGGGTGAACTCATCCTCACCGATCCGCACCTTGAAGCGCCCCGACAGCACGTGGACCGTCTCCTCCTGAATGTGGTGCACATGGAGCGGCGGCCCTCCATGCGGTGCCACATCCACCACGAAGTAGTCAAACGCGCCCCCGGTCTCGTCCCCTGTCACCTTGAAGATCAGGTCGCGACCGGGGCCCGACTGCAGCCTCAGCCCCTCCTCGGGAGCGAGCACCGTGTGAACCACTGCCGACATCGGAGCCTCCTGGTAGGATAGTTTCAGTCGAAAGCAACTATGTAGTACCAGATGAAAGCATCTGTGTCAACAGCCAAGACCGAGCCACCCGAGCCTGACCCTTTCACGGACGACGAGTTCCGTGTCTGGCGGGGATTCCTGCGCGCCCACCGCGCCATCACCGACGAGCTCAATCGGCGGCTGGCCAGGCGCCACGACCTGACGCTGCTGCACTACGGCGTCCTCATCACGCTGATCACGGTGCCGGAGCGACGGATGCGGATGACCGACATCGCGGAGCGCGTGCTCACCAGCCCGAGCGGCATGACGCGGGCCGTCGCGCGGCTGGAGGCGGACGGGCTGGTCGACCGCGACCAGAACGACGATGACCGCCGCAGCTTCCTCGTCTCCCTGACCCCGCGAGGCGTTCGCCGGCTCCGCCAGGCGCAGGTCACCCACCACGCCTGCGTGCGGGAGATGCTGTTCCAGGGAGTCGGCGAGCGCGACCTGCGGCGGCTCGCCGCGTTCTTCGACCGGCCCGCCTGACCGGGCGGCGCGCCTACCGCTCGAGACTGAAGTGGATCGTCAGGCGGGTGCCGTCCTCCCCGGGTCCCTCGATCTCGAGCTGGTCGCTCAGCCCCTCGATCAGCCGCAGCCCGAGCCCCGCACCGGGCGACTTGCCCTCCACGATCGGCGAGCCGTTGTCACTGACGACGAACACCACCTCGTCCGCCTGCGTGTGCGCGCGTACGTGCATGATCCGCTCCGGGTGATCCGGCTCGTAGGCGTGGGCGACGACGTTGGCGCACGCCTCGTCGACCGCCAGCACCATGTCGTTGGTCTCGGCCGCCGGCAGGCGCAGGGTCGAGCCGATCGCGCGCACCATCTGACGCACCTTGCCGAGCTCCGCCGGGTCGGCGGCAAGCGTCAGCTGCATGTCGACCTCGCGCCTCATGCCCCCGCACCACCCCCGGCGGCTGCAAGCGCGTCCTCCATGCTGGGCACGACCCGCAGCACCGTGTCCGCCTCGATCAGCTCGAACAGGCGGCGGACGATCGATCGCCCGGCCTCGGGCAGCACGACGATGAAGTGCTTATCCCGGCCGTTCGCTCGCTCCGTCGCCCTCGCCAGCGCTCCGACCACCGGCAGGTTGACGAAGTCGGTGTCCGTCAGATCGATGATCACCGCCCGCGTCGACACATCGTCCAGAAGCGTCTCGACGATTCCCTCCAGCTGCGACCTGGACACGTGGTCATGCTCACCGCGAAGTGACACGACGCCCACCGGCCCTCCTGCCTGCACCACGAGTTGACCGTAGGTGTCGTCCATGCCCATCGCCTCGCGACCATACACCCTGCGCAGCAAACACCCTCGCGCCGCGCCGATCCGGCATACTCGCGATTCGAGCGCGACATGACAGACCTCGTCAAGCCATTCGCGAGCATCCGCCCCTACCAGCGCAGCTGGCTGTCCGGCGACGTCCTGGCAGGCGTGACGTTGGCCGCACTGGCAATTCCGGAGGTGATGGGCTACACGAAGATCGCCGGCACCCCGGTGATCACGGGCCTCTACACGATCCTGATACCGGTCGTGGCCTTCGCCGTCCTCGGCTCCTCACGCCACCTTGTCGTGGGCGGCGACTCGGCGACCGCGGCGATCATGTACGCCGGCATCGCCGGACTTGGCATCGCCGGCGTCGAGCCGGGCTCCGACAAGTGGCTCGCGCTGGCGAGCCTGAGCGCGCTGATCTGCTGCGTGCTGCTGGTGGTGGCGAGGCTCGCGCGGCTCGGCCTGCTCGCCAACTTCATCTCCCGCACCGTGCTGGTCGGCTTCCTGACCGGAGTCGGCATCCAGGTCGCGCTCGGACAGCTCGACGGGATGCTCGGCACGCCGAAGCCGAATGTCAGCGCCGACCGGGTGAGCGGCACGCTGATCAAGGCCTGGGACACGCTCACGCAGCTCGGCCAGGCGTCCGGAGCGACCGTCGCGGTGTCAGCGGCCGTGCTGGCAACGCTGGTGGTGTTCGACCGGTGGGTGAAGGGGATCCCCGGCGGGCTTGTGGCCGTCGTCGGCGCGATCGTGGTCAGCTGGGCGACCGACCTTGCGGCACACGGCGTGTCGACGCTCGGGCCCGTTCCCAGCGGCCTCCCCCACATCGGCCTGCCGCCCGGCGTCGGCTGGGGCAGCGCGCAGTCGCTGCTGACAACCGGCGCATCGATGTTCCTCGTGATCCTGGCCCAGAGCGCCGCCACATCCCGTGCATACGCGGTCAAGTACCGTGAGCAGTTCTCCGAGAACGACGATCTGCTCGGGCTCAGCGCCGCGAACCTCGCCGCCGGACTCAGCGGCACCTTCGTCGTGAACGGCAGCCCGACGAAGACCGAGATGGTGGACGAGGCGCACGGCCGCACCCAGGTCGCACAGCTGACGATGGCCGTGGTGGTGGCCGTGGTCCTGATCTTCTTGACGCGCCCGCTGCAGTACCTGCCGAACGCGGTGCTGTCGTCGGTGGTCTTCCTGATCGGCATCAAGCTTATCGACCTCCGCACCATGCGGGAGATCTGGCGGCTGCGGCGCGACGAGTTCGTCGTGGCGGCGATCACGACGGTGACCGTCATCGTGCTCGGCGTCGAGCAGGGCATCGTGCTCGCGATCGTGCTGTCGCTGGTCCTGCACGTGCGCCGCCACTACGCGCCGCACGACGTCTGGTCGGAACCGGAGCCCGGGCTGGTCGTCTACCGGTTCGGCGTCGGCCTCTTCTACGCCAACACCGAGCGTCTCGAGGAGGAGATCGTCGCTCTCGTGGACGTTCCCGCGCCGCCGAAGTGGCTCGTGCTCCAGGCCGATGCGATGGATGACGTCGACTACACCGGCGGCAAGGCGCTGCTCGAACTGCAGCAGCAGCTGCACGCGCGCGGCATCGTGTTCGCCGTCGCGGAGGCGAACGACCACATGGCACGCGAGCTCGACCGGTTCGGGATCACCGCGCCGCGCTACGCGACGGTGCGCGCTGCACGCGAGGCGTTCAACCGCGGCACCTGAGGCCGCCAGGGCGCCTAAAGCGGTCGGCAGCGGGGCCGATGAGGTGACATCGTCCCGGAGCCGATGTCGTGGACGGAGGTGCGTCGGATTATCGTCCTGGGATGCTGTCTGTCTGGCCGTCCGTCCACCGGGCTGAGGCTACGACGCCCGGTCGGAGGAGCTCGCCAGCAGCTCAACGTCCTCCGCTCCCAGCCGGAGTGTCGCAGCGGGCAGCAGCTGTGCCAGCTGCTCCGGCGTGCGGGCGCTGGCCACGGCGGCGGCGACGGTGGGCTGGGCGATCAGCCAGGCCAGCGCGACGGCGGCGACCGACGCACCGTGCCGCTCCGCCACGGCGTCCAGCGCCGCCAGCACTGCGACACCCCGGTCGTCCAGGTACGGCACCGCATCCTCCGCGCGCTCGCTGTCCGGCACCGGTTGGCCGGGCCGGTACTTCCCGGTGAGGAACCCGTCCGCCAGCGCGGAGTACGCGAGGCACGACAGCCCCTCCCGCCGGCACAGCGCCTCCAGCTCGCCCTCGTACTCCGTCCGGTGCACGAGGTTGTAGTGCGTCTGGAGGGCGCGGTAGCGGGCGGTGCCGGTGCGGTCTGACGCGGCCAGCGCCTCCGCCAGCCGCGGCGCGGAGTAGTTCGAGGCCGCCACGTATCGCACCTTGCCCTCGGCGACGAGTGCATCGAACGCCGCCAGCGACTCCTCGAGCGGCGTGACCGGGTCGTCCTCGTGTGCGTAGTAGAGGTCGATGTATTCGACGCCCAGCCGCGCCAGCGACTCGTCGGCCGCGGCGGCGATGTTCGCCGGGGCGAGGCCCTCCCGCCCCGGCGCCTGTCCCACCTTGGTGGCGATGACCAGATCGTCGCGGCGTCCGCGCCGCCCCAGCCAGCGGCCGATGATCGTCTCCGACTCCCCACCCTGTCCGCCGGGAGCCCACTCGACGTAGGAGTCCGCCGTGTCGATGAAGTTGCCGCCGCCGGCAACGTAGGCGTCCAGCAGGTCGAACGACGACGCCTCGTCGGCTGTCCAGCCGAACACGTTGCCGCCGAGGCAGACGGGGAAGACGTCGAGGTCGGTGGTGCCGAGGCGGTTCATGTGCGCTCCTGTGGTTGTTCGAGGTCGTCGTGCAATCGTCGCAGCCCTTTCATCAGCGCTCCGAATCCCGCCTCGAACCCGTCGTCGGGCGTCGCGTGCGGCGGCTCGTCGAGGTACGCGGCCAGTGTCGGGTAGCGGGCACGCTGGTCAACGGTCAGCGAGATGTCGGGAGCGCTCGCCATGAGCGCCGCCCCGTACACGAGGTTCTCGACCGCCAGCGCGACGTCGCGGCTGAACGAGACGCTCCACCCGGATGCCTGCAGGGTCGCGATCAGGTGCTCGTAGATGCGCAGGCCGGCGTCGCTCGTCACCGGGCGCAGCGCCAGGAACTCGACGACGTGCGGGTGCCGCACCAGGAGCGCGCGCAGCTGATAGGCGTAGCCGGTCAGCGCCGCCTCCCAGCCCGGCCCGGCAGCGTCGAGATCGATCGCACCGTTGATCTGCTCGATGATCGCCTCGAGGATCTCGTCCTTGCCCGCGAAGTGGTGGTAGATCGACGGGCCGCGCACACCGAGCTCGGCAGCGAGGCGGCGCATCGAGAGTGCCTCCATCCCCTCGTCGTCGATGATGCGCAGCGCCACCGAGGCGATCAGCTCGCGCGTGAGCAGCGGGGTGGACGGGCGTGCCACGATGCGGCGCCGGCCGGCTCAGGCGCCGGACTGGAACTTCGAGAAGCCGTCCTGCCAGAGCGCCTGGCCCGCGACGGTGAGGGGACATTCCTGGATGGATGTCGGCCCGATGTCCGTCTCGGTCAGCACCGTGTTCTGGAGCGTCTCTGGAATCAGGCCCTTCTGCACCAGCGCGTGCGGGTCGATCTCGTTCAACGGCGGCTGGTACCCGTTGAAATCGACGAAGTTCGAGTACGCCACGCCGTTGTCGACGAGGTAGTTCAGGAACAGGTGGCCGAGCACCGGCTTGTTCGTGGTCGAGCACACGGCGAACGTGTCGTTTGCCGTCGGCCCCTTCCCCTTACCCGGCCACCAGAAGCGCAGCAGGTTCGCCTCGCTCGGCGTCTTCAGGTCATAGAACACCGATGCCAGCGGATCGCCGGACCAGGCGAGGCTCAGGAACGCCTTTCCCTCGGGGATCTTCTGCCACTGGGTGTCCAACGTCCGCACGTTGCAGATCGAATAGAGCTTCTGCAGGTCGGCGACCGCGCTGTCGATCTTCGCGGGGTCCTCGGTGTTGATGTCGAGGTCGCCGGCGTGCAGCAGCGCCATCGCGATGGTCTCCCGCACCTCGTCCAGCACCGTCACCTCGCCGCTGTACGCGGACGACTGCCAGAACATGTCCCAGGGATTCGACATCGAGGCGATGTCCTCGGACACCTTGTCGGTGCGCCAGTAGATGCCGGTCGCCGTGACGGTGTAGGGCACCGTGTAGCGCGACCCCACGTCGTAGTAGGGGCTGACCAGCGACGGCCACACGTTCCGCTTCAGGTTGGGGACGTAGTCGAGGTTGATCGGCTTGATCAGCTTCGCGGCGACCGCCTGCTCGAGATGGTCGATCGTCAGGTTCATCACGTCCGGATGGATCGAGCCGCTGGCCAGGATGGTCATGGCGCTCGTGATGTTGTCGAACGGCTCGACCCGCACGGTGACGCCGTACTTCTTGCCGAAGTCCTTGAGGATCTTCGGATAGATGTAGTCGGCGTAGTTGAAGACGATGAACTCGCCGCCCGTCTCGGGCTGGAGGCCCGACTCGATCGGATCCTCCCAGCGCGGCAGCGTCACCGGATGGTCGGGACGCGGCAGCGGCAGGCCCCCGGGACCTGTCGGCTGGCCACCGGCGCCGCTGCCGGCGCTGCTCGGGCCGGCGCTGGTGGAGTTGCTGCAGGCCGAGAGGAGGCCTCCGGCGCCGGCCAGCGCGGCCAGCGACACCGATCCCTCGGCGAGGAACTCGCGCCGCGTCCGCACGCGGGCGGCCGGCGGCCGCGTCTGGTGGCTCATGACGACTCCCTGTCGGATGCCGGGTGACGGTTGACGGACACCATCCGGCTGGCTAGGGTGGCAAATCTAACACCGATAGGTTTTGTCTGCAACCGCGGGAGGGGCCGTGACCACCGAGAACAGCGCAGTGCAGCTGGACACGCTCGAGCCGGCGCCCGTGCCGGCGGGAGCCGAGCAGGTGATGGTGACGATGAGGGACGGGGTGCGGCTGGCCACGGACGTCTACCTGCCTGCCGATGCGGCGGCACCGTCGTGGCCGGTGATCCTCGTGCGGCTGCCGTATGACAAGGACGGCCGCTACACGTTCATGCCGCAGCTGGCGCCGCACGTCACCGGCCGCGGCTACGCCTTCGTCGTCCAGGACGTGCGCGGCAAGTTCCGCTCCGAGGGCGAGACGCTGCCGTTCGTCCACGAGGTGGATGACGGCTACGACACGCTCGAGTGGATCAGCACGCAGCCATGGGCCGGGCCGATCGGCATGTTCGGCGACTCCTACTACGGCTTCACGCAGTGGGCCGCCGTGGCCGGCGGCCATCCTGCGCTGCGGGCGATCGTCCCGCGAGTGACCTCGGCGGATCTCGGCAGCTGGCTCGACGAAGGTGTCGAGCCGCTCTACGGCGCGCAGTACCTGGCCGAGTGCTGGACGGGGCGCCTGATGCACGAGTGGCCGATCGACTGGTCGCACCGGCCACTGGCCGAGGTGTTCGACCCGGGCTTCGCCGCGATCGGCGAGCGGTCCGCGGGCTTCGACGCGCTGCTGGAGGGCGGCGGGCAACGCTCCCCGTACCCCGAGGGAACCCATCCGTTCGACCGGCTGTCGATTCCTGTGCTGCACTGTGTCGGCTGGTTCGACAACATCTCACCCCAGCACATGCTCGACTACATGCGCCTCGTGGCCGATCCCCGCGTCGCGCACCTCCAGTACCTGATCGCCGACGCGACCGATCACGAGAACTACCAGCTGGGCGACGCCCCGATCCCGGCGGAGCTCGACCACGATGCGAACGAGCAGGCGCTCGAACGGATGATCCCGGCCTACCTCGGGCCGGCGCTCGACTTCTTCGACGCCGTGCTCGCCGGGCGGTCGGATCCGGCCACGCTGCCGCGTGTGCGCTGGCGCCTCGGCGCGGGCGGCTGGCGCGAGTCGACCGCGTGGCCGCCTCCCGGCAGCCGGGAGCTCGAGCTGTTCCCGGGCGGCGGCGGATCGCTCGGGACGGAGGCGCCCGGACCGTCGACGGCCGAGTGGATGCACGACCCGGACGACCTCGTTCCCTCGACGGTAACCGACCCGTTTGCGTTCCTGCACGAGTTCCCGGACGAACGCCCCGTCGAGGGCCGGGCCGACGTGCTGGCGTTCACGGGCACTCCGCTGGAGCACCCGCTCGACCTGGCCGGGCCCGTCACCGCCCGCCTGCGGGTCGCGAGCAGCGGGCCCTCCATGCAGCTGCACCTCAAGCTGGTCGACGTGTTCCCGGACGGCCGGGCGCTGATGCTGGTGCGCGGGCAGACGACGGTGCAGACGCCCGGCTCCGAGATCGTCGACGCCGCCGTCTACCTGAGCCACACCGGCTACCGCATGGAGCCGGGGCATCGCCTCCGCGTGCAGGTGGCGTCGAGCGACTTTCCGCTCTACGTACCGCACCCGGGCACCGACGAGAGCCCATGGTCGGCCGTCGAAACGTCGCCGAACCGCCAGCGGCTGCACTGCGGAGGGCCGCAGGCCTCATCCGTGACCGTGACCGTCCTCTGAAACAGGCGTAGAATCGCGGCCCCCGGTTCTCAAGGGGCGCACGCGCAGCAGGGGGTGACGGACACCAGGCTCCACCATGTTTCGCCCACCAGCGGCAGGCACAGCGACGCGGCCTGCACCGACGCCGACCGAGAAGGTGACCATGACTTCGGTTGAGACCACCACCCAGCTGCACTTCGAACCCCCGGGACCCGGCTCCTGGCACATCGACGCCGTCCACTTCCCCCGCCCCGTCACCCGCTACTGGACCGAGGTTCACCCCGAGCCGTTCGCGCGCGGCGTCCGGGAGTTCGCGCGCTACTACGGCATGGTCATCAACGGGCCCGACCACAGATACGTGAACGGCTTCGCCTACAGCACGATCGCTCCGGTGGACGAGGCGGAGATCCCCGAGCGGCTTCAGCGCGCGGAGCAGGTCTGGCAGGACAAGCTGTGGCGGGAGCAGCTGCGCGAGTGGGACGAAACGGCCAAGCCGGCATCGATCGCAACCCATCGGGAGCTGCAGGCCGTCGACCCTGACGCGCTGTCCGACGCCGAGCTCGTCGACTATCTCGGACGCTGCCGCGACCATCACGGCGAGATGATCTACCAGCACATGCGCTTCACCGCGGCGCCGTCGATCCCCACGGGTGACTTCCTCGTCCACGTCGGGGAGTGGACCGGGCTCGGGCCATCCGAGCTGCTGACCCTGCTGCGGGGCGCCGCGCCCGTCTCGGCCGGCGCATCGGCCGACCTCGAGCGGCTGCGGTCCGCGGTGGAGCACGACCCTGCCGCCCAGAGCCTGCTCGCGTCCGACGGCGACCCGGCCGAGGTGCTCGAACAGCTGCGGTCGCTGGACGGCGAGACCGGCGCTGCGGCGTCGGCCTACCTCGACCTGGTCGGCTACCGGCTGCTGGACGGGTTCGACATCTCCGGCCGCTACGCGCTCGAGATGCCCGACGCGCTGCTGCGCGCGATCCGGGTGGCCGTCGACGGGTCGGGGCCCGCCGCCGACGACAGCGAGCGCAGCATCGCGGAGGTGCGGGCGAAGGTGCCGGAGGAGCACCGGGCGGAGTTCGACGACCTGCTCGCCGAGGCCCGGCTCACGTACCGGGTGCGCGACGAGCGGGGCGTCTACAGCGACATCTGGGCGTCCGGGATCATGCGGCGAGCCGTGCTCGGCGCCGGCCGCAGGCTGGCTGCGAGCGGCCGCGTGCACGATCCGGAGCACCTGATCGACGCCGGCTTCGGCGAGATGACCTCCCTGGTCAGCGACGGCAGCGGTCCGTCGGCCGACGAGCTGGCCGAGCGGCACGAGCTGCGCACCTCGCTGACGGCGAAGGATGTCCCGCAGCACCTCGGCGATCCGCCCTCGCCGCCGCCCGACCCCTCCGGCCTGCCCCCGGGCGCGCGCCGCGTGATGCAGGCGATGGGCCTCGTCATGGGAGAGATGTTCGGGAGCTCCGAGCAGGAGAACGAGGAGAAGCTGCTGCGCGGGCTCGCGGCCAGCCCAGGCATCTTCGAGGGCACGGCACGGCGCGTCGCGGGGCCCTCCGAGTTCGACCGGATCGTGCAGGGCGACGTGCTGGTGACCGAGTCGACCTCGGAGGCGTTCAACATCCTCCTCCCGCTGCTGGGTGCAATCGTCACCGACAGCGGCGGCCGGCTGTCGCACGCGGCGATCGTGGCCCGCGAGTACGGCATCCCGGGCGTGGTCGGCACCCGCGAGGGGACGCAGCTGATACCGGACGGCGCCAGGGTGCGGGTGGACGGCAACGCCGGCCAGGTGGCGGTGCTCGAGTGACGGGTGTCGTCACGCTGGACGACGCTCACGACGAGTCGCAGTACGGATCGAAGGCGGTCGGCCTGGGTGAGGCCTCCCGGGCCGGCCTGCCGCTGCCGCCGGGCGTTGCCATCGCGGGCGACGTGGTGGAGGCGGTCGCGGGAGGCGATGCCGCCGCGATCGAGCGGGTCAGCGAGCTGGTGCGGCCGCTGGGCGGGCCGCTCGCGGTGCGCTCGTCCGCGGTCGACGAGGACGGCGCCGACGCGAGCTTCGCCGGCCAGCACCTGACGCTGCTCAACGTCCCGACTGCCGACGATGTCGGCGCCGCGGTGCGCGAGGTGTGGTGGTCGGCGAACTCCGACTCCGCCATCACCTACAGGCAGCGGGTGGGCATGTTCGCCCGGCCGACGGTCGGCGTCGTCGTGCAGGCGCTGCTCGACCCGGAATCGGCCGGCGTGATGTTCACCCGCAACCCGGTCACCGGCCACGATGAACGGATGATCGAGGCGGGCTGGGGCCTCGGCGAGGCGGTGGTCGCCGGGCTCGTCATCCCCGACAGCTACCGCATCTCCCGCTCGGGCGAGGTGCTCGAGCGCACGCCGGGTCTGAAGCGGATCGCCATCCGAACGCGCCCGCAGGGCGGGACGGCCGAGGAGGAGGTGCCCGGCGCGGACGCCGAGCGGCTGTGCCTCGATGACGACCAGCTGGAACAGCTGCACGGCCTGGCCACACGCTGCGAGGAGGTGTACGGGCCGGCGCGCGACATCGAGTGGGCGTTCGCCGGCGGCACGCTGTACCTCCTGCAGTGCCGCGCGATCACACGCGCCGGAGGCGGCGAGGCGCCGGTTACGGATCCGCGCGTCGAGGCGCTTCGGCACACGCGCCTGTTCGGCGAGCTGGACGACTCCGAGCTCTCGTCGATCGCCGCACTGTTCAAGGAGCGGCGCTTCGCCGCCGGCGAGACGGTGATCAAGGAGGGGTCGGGAGGCGCCGCCTTCTACGTGATCGAGTCGGGCGACGCGATCGTGACGATCGGCGGCGAGCAGCGCGGCGAGCTGCGCGCGGGTGACCACTTCGGCGAGGTGGCGCTGCTGGACGAGGGTGCGCGGATCGCCACCATCACGGCCGCAACGGAGATGGTCTGCTACGGGCTGACCCTGTGGGAGTTCAGGCCGCTGGTCGAGGGGAACGGCGTGATCGGCTGGAAGCTGCTGCAGACGATCGCCCGCGAGTTCCGGGCCGCAGAGCAGGCGCTTGCGGAGGCGCGCGCGGCGCAGCGCTGATCACGGTCTGCGCCCTCTTCCGGGTAGCCGATCAGTGATTCCACCGAAGCCCGCCGCGTCCGGACCGGGGCAGGCTTTCGCACATGTACCCCAGACGCTCGGTTTCGGCACGCGTCTTCCGCGGAGGCATCCTCTGTGCGGCGTCCCTGGCCTTGAGCGCAGGCTTACCGGCCCACGTGAGCTCTGCGGCCGCACAGGCCGTCTCGGGCACACGCACGGTACGTGTCAGCCTCTCGAACGATGGGTCGCAGGTATACCGGGGTAGCACCAACGCGGTCATCTCCCGGAACGGACGCTTCGTGGCATTCACATCGTCAGCCCGTGCGCTCACGAATGGCAACAGTCGCTACGGCGGGATCTACGTCCGCGATCTCATCCGCCGGCGAACGTGGCTCGTCAGTAGAGGAAACGACGGCCGGCCGCTCGTTGGGGGTGGCTGGCCGGTTGCCGTCACGAACACCGGTCGCTTCGTCATGTTCGAGTTCCAGCTCCGTGCGTTCGATCCGAAGACCACCCACAACGTGTTCGTTCGCGACCGGCTTCGCGGCCGGACCCACACGGTGGACGCGATCCCCAACTGGGACGGAACGATCGGCATGGACATCAGCGAGAACGGCCGCTACGCAACGTTCCTTCGCGCATACAGCGGAACCGAACAGCTCCTCCAGCGCAACCTCGTCACACGAACCACACACCTCATCGCCACGGGAGGCAACACACCGGGCGGCGACATGCTCTGGGGTGGGTTCTTTGCCCGAGACGGCTCGATGATCTTCTACACGAACCACAACGTTCTCTACGTTCACCGGCGCGGGGAGAAGCACGACTGGTCGGTCATATCGCCCTTCCGGGGCGCGGCCCTTGCCGACGCGATCACGCCGGATGGGCGATACCTCCTGTTCGACGAATCGCAGCCGGACATGACAACCGGCTTCCTGCATAGCGAGGTCTACCGATATGACCGGGTGGCCCACACGTGTACGCGCATCTCAGTAGGAGTGTGGCCTTACACGTCCGACCCCACCGCGGGCGGGATGTCGAACGACGGTCGGTACGTCGCCTTTGTTGCATCGGGCGACGGGTATTCGCCCGGCGACACGGATCAGCACAGTGATCTCCTGATCCGCGACCTCTCAACCAACGTCACGACCCGGGCGAGCGTTGCGAACAGTGGGGCCGACTTCCCGACACCGGTCGGCACACCCCTGGGGCGCGTACTCAGCGCCGACGGCTCGATCGCGATCTTCTGGACGAAGTTCCCTGCGGTCAGCCGAGACACCAACGGCGTCATGGACGTCTTCGCCCGCATTGGCATGACCGACGGCTGAGGGATCCTGTGCGCTTGCTGACAGCGATCGGCGTGTCGCTCCTGGCAGCGATGAGTGGCTGCTCGGGCGGGAGCGCGGCCTCCACCACAGGACCGAGTACCGCAGTACAGCCGAGGGCCCGCGCGGGGATCCACGAGATCCGGCATGTGATCATCGTGATGCAGGAGAACCGCTCATTCGACTCCTATTTCGGTACGTATCCCCACGCGGACGGCTTACCGAGGTCGCGCAGGGGGCGGTTTCGGGTGTGCGTGCCGGACGCCGCGCGTGGCTCGTGCGTCCGTCCCTATCACGATCTAACCGACGGGGATACGGGCGGCCCGCACCACGTCGACGCCGCTCGCGCCGTCATCAACGGCGGGAAGATGAACGGGTTCGTCAACCAGGCGATCATCAACGCCCACGCGTACTACTGCACCCACCATCCCGACTTCCCCGAGTGCTCGTTCAACCCTGAGCACCCGGACGTCATGGGCTACCACACGGCGCGAGAGATACCGAACTACTGGGCGTATGCGAAGAACTATGTGCTGCAGGATCGGATGTTCCAGCCCAACCTGGGATGGAGCCTTCCTGCCCATCTGTTCGCCGTGTCCGCGTGGTCGGCGATCTGCACATCCGCGTTCGATCCGATGAGCTGCACGTCGAGTCTGGGAGAGATCCCTCGCCCCCCGGACTCTACGAAGGACGGACCCCGATATCCGTGGACCGATCTGACATACCTCCTGCACAAGCACGGCATATCGTGGCGCTACTACGTCGCACCGGGGAGAGATCCCGACTGCGCGAACGGGAACATCGCCTGCAACCTCCCCGAACAGAGTCCGCATACGCCCTCGATCTGGAACCCGCTCCCGAGGTTCACCGACGTCGCTCAGGACGATCAGAGGCGCAACATCCAGCCGGCGGAGCGGTATTTCGCGGCAGCGCGGCACGGCGACCTGCCGGCCGTCTCCTGGATCGTCCCCAGCCAGCGCAGCTCCGAGCATCCTCCCGCCCTGATCTCGGTGGGCGAGGAATGGGTCACGAAGATCGTCGACGCGGCGATGCGCAGCTCCGACTGGCCGTCCACCGCGATCTTCGTCGTATGGGATGACTGGGGCGGCTTCTACGACCACGTCGTGCCGCCAAGGGTGGACGGCAACGGCTATGGACTCCGCGTTCCGGGACTCGTCATCTCTCCGTACGCGCGGCGCGGCATGGTCGATCATCAGGTGCTGTCGTTCGATGCGTACCTCAAGTTCATCGAGGACGACTTCCTCGGCGGCCAGCGGCTCGACCCGAGGACAGACGGCCGTCCGGACAGCCGGCCGAGCGTCCGCGAGAACGCCAGGGGCCTCGGAGATCTTCGAGCCGACTTCGACTTCACGCAGCAGCCGACGCCGCCCCTCATCCTCGCACCCTGCCCCAGCCACTACGTGTTCCACACCCATTGCGCGCGTTGATCCGCCGCCAGTTGGTATCTGTCACGTGACCGGTGGCGGAGCTGCCGGCCTCGAGCAGCCGCTGGGAACCCGTATCCCGGATCAGCGAAAGCACTGTCGCCTGAGAGGCGACGCGGACATACGGTCGCTCCATGAACCCGCCCGTCGGTCTCGGACCAGAGCAGTCCCGCAAGCTGGACGACCTCGAGCAGCGGCTTGACGATCTGGAACGCCGCTTCGAAGCCGAGCAACGGACGCTGCGCCACGAGCTCGACGGTCTACGGGTGGCGGAGGTCGTTCAGCCTGAGCCGGTGGTCGCCGCTCCGGCGCTGGAGCCCACCGCCCCGAGGGCCGCACCCATCGCTCTCGAAGCAGCGCCGCCACGGCGGTGCGCGGCCTGCGGAACGGCCGTCTGGGGTGGCGCCACCTTCTGCACCAAGTGCGGGGCCGCTCTCAGCCATCCGGCGCCGGCCCCACCGCCCGAAGCGGTGCGAACTACGTGTCCTGGCTGCGGTCTGGAAGTTCAGCCGGACCTCAGGTACTGCACCAACTGCGGCGAGCTGCTGAAGCCAGAGGCGCAGCCCGAGGCAGCTCCGGTGGTCCTGCCGCCACGGACGCGGCGGCCGTCCGAGCGTCCCGCACCAGCAATCCCGAGACCGGCGGTGCGGCCGCACGTTCCCGAGGCGCAGACTCGCGCACCCTGGACGCCGCCGTGGCTCGAGCTCCCCTCGCTCCAGGAGCTGAAGGGCCGCGTCACGGCCACGGTCGTCCTGGCGTGGCTGGGCGGCATCATCGCAACGCTCGGTCTCACGTTCTTGTTCGTCGTTGCCGCCCAGCGCGGCTGGTTCACTCCTCCGCTCCGGATCGCATCCGGAGCAATCGTCTCATTCGGGCTGCTCGCGCTCTCGCTCCGGTTCCATCGGAACCCTGAGCGCGTATGGGCCGTGCTCGCCGCAGCCGGAACCGGCATTGCCGGCCTGTACGTCACCATCTACGCCGCAACCCAGGTGTACGGGTACATCGATGAGCCAACTGCCCTTGCCCTCGTGGCCGCCGTGGCAGTCCTCGGAACCGTGGTCGCGCTCATGATCGACGCACAGCCGATGGCGGTGTTCGCAGTCTCAGCAGCGATCCTGGCGCCGCTCTCGGTGTCGCGCGACGTCACCTCTGCCGGCGTCGCGTTCGCCGCGGTGATCGGCAGCATCGGCCTGGCGGTGATGCTGCGTCGCGAATGGAGGCTCGTGACATGGGCGGTCTTGCTCGTCGCCTATCCACAGGTGCTCGGGCTGTCACTGCGCGTCGATCCGCAGGTGGGCGCATGGATGGTCGGCCCGGTGCTCCTGGCAGCCCTGTGGGCCGCAACGATGTACCTCCACGCTCTGCGCCCAGCCGCGCCTCGGCACCTCGACGAGCTGACCCTCGCGCTGGCTTCGACCATCGCGACAACCCTCGGACTGGTTGGCTACCGCGCAGGCGACGCATGGAACGGCTGGATCACGCTCGCAGCGGGCGTACTTCTGATGGCGGGAGCGGCGCTGCCATGGGCGCTCAGGCGTCCGCATCCCGATCTCGCGGATCTTCTGGGCGCCTACGGCCTGAGCGTGATCGCGATCGCCACCGGATTGCTCTTGCACGGCGCGGCGCTGACGGCAGGCTGGGCGATCGAGGCGGGCGCCCTGGCCGTCGTCGCAGACCGTTTGCGGCGGCGGGGTGAGGTCGCGAGTGCTGCCGTCCAGAACGTGCCGCTGACCCGCGCAGACCGCTTGCACGCCGGCGCGACCGCGTACCTTGCGCTGGCCGGTGTGGCCGCCCTGATGAGCTCGCCTCCCTCGGATCTCGCGGTTGCGCGATGGGGATCACGGGAGGGGCTGTTCGGCCTGATCGCCCTGACGGCCGGCGCGGCAGCCTGGGCCTACGCGACAGTTCGCGCCACACGATGGCCGGACGCACGTCGCTGGGCGAGCGCGCTCCCCCTCGCCGTCGCCGTATACGGCACGACGTTCCTGCTGTCCGGTGAGTGGGTGATCGTCGCCTGGTCGCTGCTGGCGGGCGCCGTCGCCACGATGATGCTCACCGACGCCCCGCGCCGGTGGGTTGGCGATCCGCAGGCGGTCGCCTGCGCCGGTGCGACGCTGGGCCTTTCGGCGGGCGTGACGCTCGCACAATTCGCCCAGCCCGCCGATGTGCTGGACGTCGACCGGTGGGGCAGCCATCATGGCCTGCTCGCGTTGACCGTGCTGCTGGTGGCGTCGATCGTCTGGTGCGCCGCGATCCGAGCTGCGTCGGAGTGGCCGCCGGAGCGACTATGGGTCAACGCGGTGCCGGTCGCGATCGCCGTGTACGCCACGCCGTTCCTGGTTTCGGCAGAATGGACGGTCGTCGGCTGGTCGCTCCTGGTTGTCGGGCTCTCCGCCGCCGTGTTCAACGACGCGACGGGACGCTGGTTCGGCCGCGCACAGGCCGTCGTCACGGCAGGGTCTGTGCTCGCCCTCGCCATGCTCGTCACGCTCGCCCAGTTCGCGCAGCCGCAGGATGCCTGGACGGTTGAGAGCTGGGGCAGCCATCACGGCCTCCTGTCGCTCACGGCTGTGCTGATCGGATCGCTCGCCTGGGCGGCCGCAGCGCTTCGCGTGTTCGAGATCTGGCCACGCTGGCCGGTGCTTCTTCCGGCCGCGACGGCGACGTACCTCGTTCCGTTCGCCCTTCACGGCGAATGGGTGGTGGTGACGTGGGCGGCGGCGGCCGCCGGCCTCGCCGGGGCCGCGCGCTGGCCGCGTGCGTCGCGGGTGCTCCAACCCGTCGAAGCGATCGGCCTGGCCGGCGGCCTGTTCATGCTCGGCGCAGGGGTCACTGCAGAGAACTTCGCGCCGCTGGATCACGCCACGACGATCGCGAGCTGGGGCAGCCATGAGGGGCTGCTCGCTCTTGGTGCTCTGCTCGTCGCGGCAACCACCCTCAGCGCATCGGTGATGGCGGGCGAGGAGGTACCCGGGCCGAGATGGAGCACTGCGATCCCGCTCGCGGTCGCCGCCTATTCGACCGTCTTCGTCCTCTCGGGCGATGCCGCGATCATCTCCTGGACCGCGCTCTCTGCGCTGGTGGCCGCGGGTCTCTACGCATCCGGCCTCCGACGGATCTTCGGGAATGATCAGCTGCTGACCGAATCGTCATCGCTGCTGGCCCTCGCGTTCGTCGTCGGGTCGTATCACGATCGCCTGCTCCGGCAGGTTGTCGTGGACAGCGGTTCGCACCGCGGCGTCGCGCTCTCGGTCTGCATGCTCGCCACATCACTCGTGATCGTGTTCGGCATCCGGGCGCTGCCCGCGCGAACCACAGCCCTTCGCATCCCGATCGCCCTGGCGTGCATCTCGCTGTCCACCGTCCTGCCCGACATCTGGGCGGTCGCCGCCTGGGGCACGATCGCGCTCGGGCTCGCGCTGCTGGTGGATGAGCTGCCGATCGCGACGGGGCGGCACCTCGACCTGAGGTTGGCACTGGAGGCGGCAGCCTGGCTCGCCGTGCTCGTGGCGCTGGTGAGCATCGGCGGCCTCGAGACGCCTTGGCGCCTGTTCGTTTCGAACCCTTCCCCGGCTCGAGGGATAGCCAGCATCGCGACGGCGGCCGCAGCGCTGTGGGTCTGCACGCGGGCCATGCGCCGGCAGCACCTCACCATCTTCCCCCGCGAGGCGCCGGCCTGGGCATGGGCGGCCGCCGCAGCCACCGCGTCGCTCTGGACGCTCACCGCGGCCATCCTCGGGATCGCCGAGTTCCCTGATGCCGGCACTGGCAACGCAAACGTGAAGAGCCACTTCCAGCAAGGACAGGTGGCCGTGTCGATCACATGGTGTGCCGTCGGCCTGCTGCTCCTGTATCTGGGCTACCGCCATCGCTCACGAGCCCTGCGCACAGGCGCCGTCGTGCTGTTGTTCGTCACGCCGGCCAAGCTGTTCCTCTATGACCTGGCGTTCCTTCCCTCGACCGCACGCGCCGCGTCCTTCATCGTCACGGGGCTGGCGCTGATCGGTGCGGCCTTCCTCATGCAACGGCTCGGGTCGAAGGACGCGCGTGGTGACGTGCTACTGCCGCAGTCCGGAGACGGCCCGCCGTCCGAACCGCCCAGCCGCCTTCGGAACAGCGGTCCGCATCGCGTCCAGCGCGGCGGCGGGTGACCACCAGCCGTCGCGGCGATCGAACGACAACGCGCTGTTCAGCCGAAACACCGGAATCGGAAGCGCGTCGGACGATGAACCCGGACTGCACCGGCGGGTGGTGGGTCCCGCTTCTTGTACGGCCCGCGCGTGCGCGGCTTCGCGGCCTCAGCGGCGTCGAGTAGGCCGTTCATTTCTTGGAGCGTCCAGCGGTGATCGGTGACGCCCGCTGCCATCGCTGGGGTCGGCCCCTTGAGCGTGGTGTGGGGCCGGCAGTAGTTGTAGTGGCGGCGGTCAACTGCTCGACCTTCCGCGAGAAGGCGTTGGTCAGCCGAGTGAAGCGCCGCACGCCCATCCGCATAGTCAGGTTCTGCCGCCCGACGTAGCTGGTCGAGATGTGGTCGCGATCGGGGTCTCCCGAGACGACGTGGCCGGTGACGCCGGTGCAGACGGGCGGGCTGTAACGCCGCTCGCCGCTTGGGTCGGTGCACGACGATCTTGTGGAGTCGCGCGTAGTCGACCTCGCCCCCGAAGGTCGCGTGGACGGCGGCGTGGTACACCCGCCAGGCGTCCGGGGTCACCTGGACGCGGCGGGTCAGGGCGTCCGGCCAGGTCGCTCATGACCCACTAGCCCCCGGCGCCATGTAGATACCCTGGCGAGATCGCATTCGAGCGCGGTGCGCTCGCCGGTCTCGATCTCAGCCGGTCGGCTTGCGGCGGGGATGGTTCTCGATGCGCACTGCCCAACACGTGGTCGTGCGTCGGCCGTTGATGGTGATTGCGCTGACGCAGTAGCGGTAGGAGCCGTCGGGGAAGTTGCGAGTGTCGAGGCCGGAGCGCGCGACGTGGAAGATGAACCGGTTCTCGCAGGGCCTGCGTGGATCCTTGAAGCAGCTGCGGTTGCGCACCGTCCCGTGTGCCATCACGGCGTAGAAGTCGCCGTTGTGCCAGTGGGCACCGTCGAACACCGTGATCAGGCGGCTGAACCTGCGGAATCGCCTCTTCGGGGGTGCCAGCCAGGCGTAAGCTCCGGAGGGCATGAGCGGCTGCTGGGGCCAGAACGTCGTCTTTCGAACCGGCATGTCGTAGATCTCGGCGCGAAGATCGACGCGCCCGTGGAGATGACGCAACGACAACGGCGTGGATGGATCCGGGGTGTGCCAGCACGGGAACGGCCGGTACGCGGCGCGGTTCGCGACGTCTGCGGTCAGGTCACGGACGACAGGATGCTCGGTGTTCATCGGGTCATGAAACGGCCCGGTGGGTCGCCGGGGGTCGACCAGTCCGCACACCGGCTCCCACTCCGCAACATGGACGTGCCGCGCGTCGTGAAGGATGTGTCCGACGAGCTGGCCGCGCGTGACGTAGGAGCCGGCCGGAACGACGCTGGCGACGACGTGGTAATAGAAGAACGGTCCGATCGCGAACTTCGCGTTCGGGCCCGTTAGGCGCACGCCGGTCAGACGACCGGAGGTCATGGCGTACACGCGAGCGTCGTTCGTGCTCGTCGAGACGTCGACGCCCCAGTGGAAGTACATCGGGTCCTCGCCGTGCGGATCGTTGAATCCGGCGCGGATCTCGTGCGGCGTCTGCCGCGGCCCGACCGGCCACCACGCCGCCGGCGATGGGGCGTAGAAGCAGGGATCCAGCCGCGCCAGCGTCAGCCGCGGAACGTCATGCGCCCTGAGGGCCGCCGCCGGCGTTGCGCGTACGAGCGCCCACCCGACGATCACGAGCGCTGCGACGGCGAGCCACGCCGGGAGGCGCAAGGTTCGGTTCGCACAGCTCCGGCTCATTGCAACCCTCCTGTGATGGCAGAAAGCCGTCTCATTGCCGCGGCCGGCAGGTGCTTTGGCACACCGGCCGTCGGCCGGCCGGCCGTCGCCGGCCGCACCGGTGCTGTGGCGCCGGCGTCGACGCTCACCTTCCAGATGTTTCCGTTGGGGCGGTGCGCGTCGCACCGAAACGTGTCGAGGTACAGGTCCGTGCCGCCGCCTGGCATGGATTCGGCGAACATCTCGTCTCCGCCGTCCCTGCCTGCCGGAAGTGGCGTGACCAGACTCACCACGCCTGCGGTCGTGTAGCGGAGCACCCTGACGTTCGTGCCACATGCGGCGCCCGATCGGAGGAAGTAGACGGTCCCGTCCTGGCTCACCGAGCTCAGATAATCGAACGGGCGACGCCCTGCCGGAACCACGTCACGGGCGCCTGTCGAGATCTGGTATCGAGTAACTCTCGCTTGAGTGAATCGGTCGCGCCAGGTCGTCCAGACCACCCAATCGCCGTTCACCTGGGCAGACTCGAGCATGCCGTCCGCTCGTCCGCCGGCGAACTCGGCCAGCAGCGTCTCGGATCCCGTGTTCAGGTTGTAGAGGAACAGGCGGCGCACGTCCGGTGACGGAACCCGGTTCCACCGCGCGAACACGAGCCAGGGCCCCGATATGGATGGCTCGTATTCCCACTTCTCAGAGTTGACGGTCGGGGGCGCGGCCGACCGGGCGGCGGTCACCCAGTCGTAGAAGCGAACGTTCGAGTCGCCGTACCTCGCGAGCTGGAAGGCAACCGTCGAGGCTGCCGTGTCCATCCCCCACGCCCACCCCTGACCACGCTGGTTGAGCTGGACTCGAGAGCCGGGCTGGGAGCGAAGAAAGGCGTGCGGAATGCCGGCGGCGTTGTACCCGGTCCACGAGAGGAACGACCGGCCCGTGCTCGCATCCACGCCGGCGGCTGGATCCCACGTGTCACCCCTCGTCACCACCACGCTGACGGCCGACGCGTGGGCCGCGGCGCCGCCAAGCAGGAGCATCGCAACACCGATCATCCACACGAGTGCCGGGTGGGATACGCGACCGAGGCGGTGCCCACGCCGCGTCGGAGGCTGAGCAAGTGGTGTGCGGGTCCGTCGTCGCATGTCGATAGCCATCGGGGCGTCAAAAAGCTTGTGGCAGTCTGGACAAGCGCCGGAACGGGCACATCCGCGCAAAACACTGATCCGCCGTGCGGGCGCTCCCTGCCTGCGGTGGGCTCTCAAAGCGCCCGGATCACGCCGAAGCCTGTGGAAACGCCGCACCCCGCATGCGCGTCTCCCCGGGCGCGCGAGAGGCGTGCATCATGCATCCTCGTACCATGAGGATTCCGTTCAACGCGGGCTTGGCGTTTCTGGCGTCGGTGGCGCTGGCAAGCGGCGCGTGTGGTACGGCGGCGGCCGGCGGGCCCGGTGCGGCCACCTCGTCGCAGCCGGCGACCACGCGGCACGCAGCGGTCGCGTCCACCCCGCAGCGGGCCTTCGTCCGGGTGACGCTGGCGACGCTCTGGACGCAGCCCGGGATCCTGCGGCCGCTCGACCGGCCGTCGGCGACACGCCCGGTCGACATCCCGCGGTGGCTGAGCAACATGACGACCGACGACCGTAGGTGGCTGGTGGGCCGCATCGTCACCCAGGCGGCCTACGGCGTGCAGGTGGCCATCCTCGGGCATCGCGGGACATGGACGAAGGTTGCCGTTCGGGGCCAGCCGACGCCGCTCAACCGGTACGGCTACCCTGGGTGGCTGCCCACCGTGCAGCTGACAACCAACCCCGCCTTGATCGGCGCCCTGCGCACGCATCCGGTCGCCGTGGTGGCGCGAAAGACGGCCTGGCTGCGCGCCGTCGCCACTGACCAGCGCAAGCTGCCGGTGACCTACGCCACGCGCCTCGCGGTGGTCGGGACTCGCGCAAGCCGAGTCCTGGTCATGACCGCCAGCGGCGGGACGGCGGCGATCGCGAGTGACACGGTGCGCGTCTATCCCTCGGTCGCGGCGATCCCGACACCGACCGGGTCGCGCATCGTGGCCTCGGCCAAGCGGTTCATCGGGCTCCCGTACCTCTGGGCCGGGACGTCCGCATACGGCTTCGACTGCTCAGGCTTCACGTACACCCTGTTCCGCCGGTTCGGCATCGGCATGCCACGGGATGCCGACCGCCAGGCACTCCACGGCACGCCCGTCGCAGCATCGGCCCTGCGGCCGGGCGACCTCGTGTTCTTCGCGACGAATGGCGGCACCGGCACCGTCCACCACGTCGCCATCTACGCGGGCAACGGCGACATCATCGAATCTCCGAACACCGGTGCCGCCGTCCGCGTAGTGGCCCTCGCTCCCCGCATGGGCGAGTTCGCTGGGGCGCGTAGATACCTTTGAGGCTACGTCAACCAGCCCACCGCGACGACGGGCGCTCGCGCAGCCTGAGTCTTGATCGGGGTCAACTACGGAGGATCGTTCGGGCCGATCCCGATGCGCGGTGAAGCCCGTCGGCCGACGCTGGTGCGATGCAGGCCATTGCACGGCGCAGCTCGCGACACCGGACGGGCGCGACCCGTGAGATCCGGCTGGCCGGGGGACGGTGGGCCGTTGCGATGGCGTTCGTCGTGCTCGCGATGGCGGGTCGCGTGCAGGTTGCCCTGGCATGCGGGCCAGACGTGGCGAGTGCTGCGCGACACATTCGCGCCGTGAACGCCGAAACGGGGACGACGTCGTGGTTCGTTCCGGTGCCCGACCAAGCCTCGATCGACGGATACGCCGGTGAGGTCTCCTACACGGCCGGAGATGATGTCCGCCTGTTCGTTGATTCCGGTGGCGCACCGTTCAGCTTCGCGGTGTACCGACTGGGCTACTACGCGGGGAACGGCGGCCAGCTCGTGTACCAGCAGTCGGTGTCGTTCAACCCGGCCCAGCCCCGTCCCACCATCAGTGACGATCACGCGGCCGGCGCCAAGCTGCTGCGAACAGGCTGGCACGTTTCGTCGCAGTTCACCGTGCCGGCCGGCTGGGCGAGCGGCTTCTACCTGGTGAAGCTGACCAACGATGCGACCGGCGGATCGAGCTACGCAAACTTCGTGGTGCGAGCGTCGGTGCCGGCCCCGGTGGTGGTCGTGTTCCCCACCAACACGTGGGAGGCCTACAACCTTTGGCACCGGCTCTCCCTGTATCGCGACCTGCGGTTGCCGATGCCACAGGCGCGGAACCAAGCGCTGGTTGCTCACATGGTGAGCTTTCACCGCCCATATGACCGTGAGTATGGCGCGGCGGACTTCTTCCGCCTGTCCTGGCCCCTGGTCTCGTACCTCGAGATGCGCGGGTATCCCGTGTCGTATGCGACGGACCAGGATGTGCGGTTGGGTGACGTCGCCGGAGCGGCGACGCGCCTCGTCATCGTCGCCGGCCATAGCGAGTATCAGTCCGGCCCGGAAATCGATCGATACCGCAGATGGCGCAACGATGGGATCGACCTCGCGCTGCTCGGCGGTAACGACGTCGTCTGGCATGCGCGCTTCAACCGCACGGAGCACACGATGACGGTCTGGCGGCTGCGACGGCTCGATCCGCGGAAGGACGGCCGCGAGCCGACGGTGCGATGGGAGTCCCTGGGCATGCCACAGAACGGGCTCACCGGCGAACAGCAGGCCTGGGGTCGGCCATCGAGTCGGCAGCGGGCGTTCGCGACGTCATCCTGGCCCTGGCGTGGCGCAGGCGTATCGCCTGGGCTCCCGTTCGGTGATCCCCAGGGCCACGAGTACGACGGCATGACCGTCAACCGGGTAACCCCGCGCCGGGAGCTGATCCTTGCTCGCACCAGGCTGGAGCACCCTTCGCCGACCGGCTCCGCGCAGGAAATGACCCTCACGAGCCATCGCGGCAGGGGATGGGTGTTCAGCTCCGGCCAGGCGGGGTTCGCCTGGTTCCTGGACCACCCGAGCATCACCCCCGCCGGCTGGATCGGACGGAGCTACCCGAGCACCTCCCATGTGTCGGGCGCAGTCAGGCGACTGGTCGGGAATCTCATCGAGCGCGCCACGGGGTACCCAAATCCGGAACCCGCGACCACCTCACCACCGCGCGTCACCCCGCCAATGAAACTGCTTGCGCCTCGCGGCCGCGAAGCCGTGTACCGCTATCCCGGTCGCGACGCCGTGCTGTGGGCGGACGCGTCGCCGAACACCGCGCGGGTCACGATCAGCTTCGACGGACACCGCTACGCCGTTGCCTCGCCCGCACGGGACACCTGGGTGGGCCGGGCACCGCGCCTCGCCGGCTGGCACATCATCACCGTCACCGCGTTCGCGGCAAACGGCCGGAGGCTCGCCAGCTCGAGCGCGCGCGTCGACATGCTCGACACGGGCAATCCCGTGTTCGACCTGAACATCAACCGGCTCGACCGCGACTGGAACTAGCACCTCACGGCCGGCCGACGAGCACCGGGCCGGTCAGGGCGTTGGGAACGACGCGCTGCGCACCCGCTTCGGCGAAGATCACGCGCATGGTGCTGGACGATCTGACGCTGCCCATCGTGCTCGCCCCGCTGGCGGGCGGCCCCTCGACCCCGGCGCTCACCGCAGCCGTCGCCGAGGCCGGCGGCTTCGCGTTCCTCGCCGGCGGGTACCTGAGCGCGGACCGGCTCGAGCAGGAGATCACCGAGCTGCGCTCCCTCACGTCACGCCCGTTCGGAGTGAATCTGTTCATGCCGGGTGCGGGCCCGGCCGACCCGGCCGTGTACGGGCCGTACGTCGAGCAGCTTCGCGGCTGGGCGTTGAGCCGCGGCCTTCCGATCGGCGAGCCGCGGTTCGGCGACGACGAGTTCGGCGCGAAGCTCGAGCTGCTCGCCGGCGGGCCGCCGGCGGCCGTCTCGTTCACGTTCGGGCTGCCGGCGCCGGACGTCGTGGAGCTCGTGCACGGCGCGGGCTCCGAGGTGTGGGTGACGGTCACGTCCCCGCAGGAAGCGCATGACGCCGTCGAGGCCGGCGCGGACGTGCTCGTGCTCCAGGGGCTGGAGGCAGGTGGGCACCGCGGATCGTTCGCGGACGACGATCCGTCGACCGGCCACCCGCTGCTCGAGCTCCTGCGCCTGACCGCCGGCCTGGAAGTGACGCTGGTGGCGGCAGGCGGGATCATGTCCGGCGCGGACGTCGGCGGGGCCCTCGCAGCGGGCGCGAGGGCGGCACAGCTGGGAACGGCCTTCCTGCTCTGCCCCGAGGCGGGAACCTCGGAACCCCACCGGGCGGCGCTGCGAGACCGACCGGCCCCCACGCGGTTCACCCGCGCGTTCACGGGACGGTGGGCCCGCGGTATCGTCAACGACTTCATGGACGAGCACGACGCGCATGCCGTCCCCGCGTACCCGGAGATCCACTACGTCACGCAGCCGCTGCGGCAGGCCGCCCGCGCCGCCGGCGACGGCTCGCTGATCAACCTCTGGGCCGGCGCAGGATACGACCGCATCCGTGAGCTCCCGGCGCGCGAGCTTGTCGCCCTCCTCGCCGAGGAGGCAGGCCTCTGATCGGGGTTCGCCGCGATACGTAGACTCCTGCCGTGACCGAGCCTGAGGGGCGCATCCACGACGCCGTGATCGTGGGCGGCGGCATCGCCGGCCTGGCGGCAGCCTGGGATCTGCGTAACCGCGACATCCTCGTGCTCGAGGCGAGCGATCGGCTGGGCGGCCGCATCCGCTCGGAGCAGCGGGGCGACTACTGGCTCAACCTCGGCGCGCACGTCTTCAGCGGCCCCGGATCGGCCACCGGCCGGCTGGTCGCGGACGTCGGCGTCGAGTCGGTGCCCGTGCCCGGCACGCTGGCCGCGATCGAGCTGAACGGCCGGATCGTGTCCGGCGGCCGGCCGGAGCTCTACCCGTTCCGGCTCCCGCTCGCGCCGGCGGAACGCCTCGCGCTGATGCGGCAGGGCGCGCGCCTGCGGCTCGCCGTGGCCCGCTATCAGCGCGCCTCGGAACCCCGGCCCGGCGAGACGGCGGCCGAGACGCGGCGCCGCGTGCTCGCCTTCGAGAACGACCGCACCTTCGCCGACTGGCTCGGGCCGATGCCGGGCGATGCGGACGCGCTCTTCCGGGCCACCGTCACACGCTCTACCGCCGAGCCGGAGGAGATCTCGGCCGGGCAGGGCATCGGCTACTTCGCGCTGGTCTGGTCGAAGGGCGGCGGGCTGTCGCGCAACATCATCGGCGGCGCCGGCCGGCTGGTCGACGGCATCGCCGCCGAGGTCGGCAACGCGATCGTCACCTCGGCGGAGGTGACCAACGTTGCCGAGCGAGACGACGTGGTCGAGGTGTCCTACACGGCAGGTGGCCGCGAGCACGTGGCGACCGCTCGGCACGTCGTCATGGCCACGAAGGCGTTCGACACGGCGCGGCTGGCGCCGGGGCTGCCGGAGGACACCCGCCACGCGCTGTCTGCCATCCCGTACGGGCCGACCGTGGTGATGGCGGTGTTGACCGGCGAGACCGGGCCGATGCCATGGGACGGCACCTATGCGCTGGCAACGCCGAAGCGATCGTTCACGATGCTCTTCAACATGGGCAACGCCGTCCACGCCGAAGCGGGCCACGTCCGGCGCGGCGGCAGCTTCATGATGTACCGGTCGGCCCATGCGGCCCTGGAGCTGTTCGAGCTGCCGGAGGAGCGGATCGAGCAGCTGTTCCTCGACGACCTGGCGGCCGTCTTCCCGCAGACGCGCGGCCTCGTTCGCGAGACCAGGCTGCTGAAGCTGCCGCAGATGCTGCCCTACCCCACGCCGGGCAGGGCCGCACTGCAGGCCGCGCTCGACCGCCCGCTGGGCCGGATCCACCTCGCCGGCGACTACCTCGGCGGCGTCTACTCGGACACGTCGATCGCAAGCGGCCAGGAGGCGGCGCTGGCCATCCGAGCGGCGACCCCCGGCGGCGGCTAGGAGCTCCGCTCGGCCACCAGCAGCAGCTTCCGCACCCTGCCGCCGGCGAGCCAGTCAACCCAGATCCGGTGCGTGTGGAGCAGGTGGCCGGAGGCCTCGGGCCCGATGGCGGACGCCGCCTCCCGGTAGGCGCGAAGCAGCCCCTCTGCGGCCGTCCGGTGGCCCTCCGTCACGTCGCGCCACCACCCCACCGCGAGCCCCGCCCGCCGCAGCTCGGCGAGCATCGTCTCGAGCGGCACCGGCCAGACCGTTTCGCCGCCTGGCATGGCGGCACGCTCGGCGTCCGTCAGCGGTGACCCGGCCTCGAGGGTGAGGGCGAACCGGCCCCTCGGCGGAAGTGCGCCGGCGACGGCGTCGAGCAGCGGCCGCTTGTCGGGAAACGCCAGCATCGTCTCGAGCAGCAGCACCACGTCGAAGCTGCCCCGTGGCAGCGGCGGCACGCGCTGCACGCGGAACTCGCACGGCAGGCCGCCCGCCCGCTCGCGCGCCGTCCGCACGGCGGAGGGGTTGTCGTCGACGCCGAGGTAGGTGCAGTCCGTGGAACGGGTGATGAAGCACCCCGGCCCGCCAATCCCGCAGCAGAGGTCGAGGACGCGCGTTCCGGGGCCGATGGCGGCCCGCTCGGCCAGCTCGCGGATCTCGCCGGCGGTGATGAAGCTCTCCTGGCCGACGAACTCGCCGGGCGGGAAGGCGGCCGCCCGCGCCTGCTCCAGGGCCGCCCGCGGCCCCACGGCGTCGACGCGCGTCATCGGCACCACGGGAAACCGATCCCGCGCACGCGCAGTACCTTCTCCGGGATGGCCGAGACGAGGCGACCGGTGACGTTTCCGCTGTACGCGGCGGCGGGGCTGCTCATCCTACTCACCGGGATCTGGGCGACCGTCGGGCTGTCGGCCGCCGGATGGATCGCGGGGGCGGTCTGCGGCGTGGCCGTGATCGTCGCCGTCGCGGCCGCGCTGCGGCGGCATCGCGGCGAGCGCCTCGGCCCGGCCGGATGGTGCACGCTCGCGCGCGGGCTGGCCGCCGCGGGAGTCGCTGCGCTGACGGTCGAGTCGCTCGGCGGCCGCTCGCTCGACCTGCCGGTGGCGCTGCTCGCGTCCGCGGCGCTCGCCCTCGACTTCGCCGACGGCCGCATCGCGCGGCGAACGGGCACCGTCACCCGCCTGGGCGCCCGTCTGGACGGCGAGATGGACGCATTCCTGATCCTCATCCTCTCCATCTACGTAGCACGATCGCACGGCGGATGGGTGCTCGCCATCGGTGCGGCCCGGTACCTCTTTCTCGCCGCAGGCGCAGCCCTGCCGTGGATGCGCGCCGAGCTTCCCCCGCGGGACTGGCGCAAGGTCGTCGCCGCGACGCAGGGCGTCGTCCTCACCGCTGCGGCGGCGGGGGTGCTGCCGGCAGGGGTGGCCGACGCGGCGCTGGGGATCGCGCTCGCCCTGCTGGCCGAGTCCTTCGGCCGGGACGTCTGGTGGCTATGGCGCCATCGAAGCCGCTCGGCCGCGCCTCGCAGGCTCCCGCGTGGAGCGTCGACGGCCATCACCGTGGTCGCCTTCGTCGTCGTGTGGGCGGCCCTGGTCGCCCCCGATCGTCCCAACCGCCTGAACCCCGAGGCGTTCGTCCGGCTGCCGATCGAAGGGGTCGCCGTGATCACGCTCGCCCTCGTCCTGCCACTGCGGTGGCGCCCCGTGCTGGCCTGGCTGGTGGGCCCCCTGCTCGGCCTGGTGGTGCTCGTGAAGGTGCTCGACGTCGGCTTCTTCACGGCGTTCGACCGCCCCTTCGATCCGTTCGACGACTGGCGGTACCTGAGCATCGGCATCGAGACGCTGCACGCGTCGATCGGTACCACCGAGGGCAACCTCGTCCTCGCCGGGGTCGCCGTGCTGTTCCTCGTCGCCCTGGTGCTGCCGACCCTGGCCGTGCTGCGCATGACACGCGTTGCGGCCGGCAACCGGAGGGTCTCGCTGCGGGTGGCCGCGGCGATGGGCGTCGCGTGGGCGGCGTGCTGGACGTCCGGTGCGCGGCTCGTGCCGGGATCGCCGATCGCCTCCGTCAGCGCCGCGGAGCTCGCGATGCACGAGGTGCAGGCGGTGCAGGCCGGCTTCGCCGACGAGGGGCGGTTCGCCGCCGAGATCCGGCGTGACCGCTTCGGCGCAACACCCGGCAACCGGCTGCTCACCGCCCTGCGCGGAAAGGACGTGCTGCTGGTGTTCGTCGAGAGCTACGGCCAGGTCGCCGTGCAGGGGACGTCGTACTCCCCCGGCGTCGACAGGGTGCTCGCCGCCGGCAACCGGGAGCTCGCAGCGGCGGGCTTTCACGCGCGCAGCGGCTGGCTGACCTCCTCGACGTTCGGTGGGATCAGCTGGCTCGCACACTCGACCTTGCAGTCGGGCCTCTGGGTCGACACGCAGTCGCGGTACGACCAGCTGATGGGAACCTCCCGCCTGACGCTGACGCGGGCCTTCGGCCGGGCGGGGTGGCGGACGGTCGCCGACGTCCCCTCGAACGACCGCGCCTGGCCGGACGGGACGGGGTTCTACCGCTATGACAAGGTCTACGACCGCCGCAACGTCGGCTACCAGGGCCCCACGTACGCCTACGCCTCGATGCCCGACCAGTACGTGCTGCTGGGCCTCCAGCAGCTCGAGCTGGGACGGCGGCACCGCCCGCCCCTGTTCGCCGAGGTCGATCTCGTCTCGAGCCACGAGCCGTGGACGCAGATCCCTCCGCTGATCCCGTGGAGCGCGGTGGGCGACGGATCGGTGTTCTACCGCCGGCCGGTCGACACCACGAGCGTCCGCGACACGGCGGACGCGTACGGCACGTCCATCCAGTACACGCTGCGCGCGCTCTTCTCCTTCGTCCAGCGCTACGGGCGCAGCAACCTGGTCATGATCGTGCTCGGCGACCACCAGCCCGGGCACATCGTCACCCGCTTCGGAGTCAACCACCAGGTGCCGATCTCGGTCATCGCCCATGATCCCGCCGTGCTACGGCGGATCCAGGGATGGCGCTGGGCGAACGGCATGCGCCCGAGCCCCGCCTCGCCCGTGTGGCGGATGAGCGCGTTCCGCGACCGCTTCCTGCGGGCGTTCGGCTCGACGCCGTCCGGAGCCGGCGGGTGAGCCGCCGCGAGCAGCGCGGGCGGCTGGCCGGCCTGGACGGACTGCGTGGCCTGGCGGCGCTGTTCGTGGTGGTGCACCACGTGTTCCTGCGGGCCTTCCCGGGCTACCCGGCCGACCGGGCGCCCGTCTGGGCGGCGCCGTTCATCTTCGGGCGCTTCGCCGTGGTCGTCTTCATCGTCCTCTCCGGCTTCTCGCTCGCACTGGGGCCGGCACGCAGGGGCTGGCAGCTCGGCGGCCTACGGGACTTCCTGGGACGCCGGGCGCGACGCATCCTGCCCGCCTACTGGGCCGCGCTGGCGTTCAGCCTCGCGGTGGCGTGGCTGGTGATGCCGCCACCCGGTCAGGAAGCCCCGGGGATCGGGTCGGTGCTGGTGAACGGCTTGCTCGTCCAGAACCTGGTCATCCTCCCGACCCCCAACGGGGCGTTCTGGTCGCTCGCCGTCGAGTGCCAGCTCTACCTGCTCTTCCCGCTGCTGCTGCTGGCGGTTCGCCGCCGCGGGCCGGTCACCATGGTTGCGGCCGTCACGCTCGCCGTCGCCGCCATCGGCGTCGCCGCGCCGCAGGTGCCGCGCCTCGAGGTGTTCGTGACCGAGTCTGCACCCGACCTGGCCGCGCTGTTTGCCGTCGGGGTGCTGGCGGCCGGCATCGTCTCGGCGGGCGAACGGCGCCGCTCGCTGCCCTGGCCCGGCCTGGCCCTCGTGGCCCTGGTGCCTGTCGTGGCAACGATCGCGCTGATGGGAATCACCTGGACGCTCGAGCACCTGCTGTGGGTCGACCTGATGCTCGGGCCCGCGGTCGCCTGCCTGCTCGCGGCACTGGCCACCGGCCGGCCGGGCCGGCTGCTCGCGCTGCTCGAGGCACGGCCCGTGCGCACCCTCGGCCTGTCGTCGTACAGCCTCTACCTGACCCACGTGCCGATCGTCGTGCTGGTCTACGAGCTTGCCGTCCTGCCGCTGCTCGGGCACGGCGCGGTGGCGTTCGTCGTGGCGCTCGGCCTCGCGGTGCCGATCGCAGTCGGGTTCGCACGGATCTTCGCCGCGGCCTTCGAGCGCCCGTACCTAGGCGGCGCCGAAGCGCGACGACAGCGCGTAGCGGAGCAGCACGACGTCGCCCACCTGCCGCACCTCCGACAGCGTGGCGCGCTGGCCCGCGTTCCAGGGGAAGCGGCCGTCGCGCACGAACCGCGTGCCGTCTGAGTCGCCGACGAAGAGCGGCGCCACCACCAGCTGCAGCTCATCGGCGAGATCGCCGGTCAGGAACTGGGTGTGCACCGTGCCGCCGCCCTCGACCATCAGCCGCTCCACGCCGCGCGCGGCCAGGTCGCTGCTCAGCGTGCGCATTTCCACGTGCTCGCCGCCGTCGACCACGGTGGCCGAGGGCTCGAGGCGCGCCCGGGCCTCGGGCACCCGTGGGCTCGGGCAGTAGACCAGCTTCTCGACATCGCCTGCGGTGAAGAAGTTCGCGTGCGGGTCGAGCTCCACCCGCCGCGTGACGGTGACCTTCATCGGCGACGGCCGTGCGCCGCGGGCCGCGCGCTGCTCGCGCAGGGCCGGTGAGCGCACCAGCAGCCGCGGGTTGTCCATGCGCACCGTCGCCGCCCCGACGAGGATCGCGTCGCAGGAGGCGCGAACCTCGTCGACGCGCTCGAAGTCGGCGTCGTTCGAGAGCAGCAGGCGCGATCCGGGGCTGCCGATGTAGCCGTCGATGGACATGGCGCAGCTGAGCAGCGTGTAGGGCCGGTCAAGCATCAGCGGCCTCACCTTCTCGCGCAGGAGCGAGGTCGGCGAGCCATGCGCCGGCGAACACCAGGGCGCCGGGGAGGCTGGCCGCGAGGGCCATCACCCCGAACGTCACGGCGGCGGCGACCCCGGCGCCGGTACCGAGGCCGGCCGCGCCGAAGGCCCACGCCGTGGCGCCCTCGCGCGGGCCCCATCCTGCGGCGCTCGGCAGCACCATCGCGACCATGGCCAGCAGCACCAGCGGCAGCAGCCGCGTTGCCGGCGCCGAAATCCCTGCCGTCCGGGCCGCGATCACGAACATGGCCGCGTTGGCGGCGACGACGACCATCGATGCCGCGGCGAGTCCGCAGACCACGGCCCACCGCCGGCGGCTGCGGTAGCCGACGACGATGATCACGAGGGCGAGCAGCGCGACGACCGCCGCGCGGGCCGGGGCCGGCACGACGTCCCGCACGGGCGAGGGCAGCGCCGCCAGCACGGCGATCGTGAGGGCGAGCTGCACCGCCTGTCCGATCCCGCGCTCCCACGCGACGGCCCGCAGCGCCCGACCGGCGCCGCCGGCGGTGCGGCCATGCCGGAGGCCGCGGTGGACGTCACCCACGACGCCGCCGGGCAGCGTGAGGTTGAGGAACACGGACCGATAGTACGCCGCCACCGCGGCGCCGAACGACAGCGGCAGGCCGCGCCGACGTGCGATCACGGTCCAGCGCCAGGCACAGCACCCGGTCGAGATCGCGCCCAGGAACGCCGCGGCGGCGAGCGCCCCGCCGTCCACCGCCTGCACGCCGTCGCGGAAGGGGCCGAAGCCGACCCGCCACACCACGGCGCCGAGCACCGCGGCACCGAGCGCGGGGCGCACGAGCGATCCGAACCGCCGCCTGCTGTACGTCACGATCTCCCTGTCGTGTGCCCGGACGTGGCTCTCCGCCGGCTGTGGGGACTACGCCCGAGGGGCGCGCTCGGATTGCGCGGGCTGCGGCTCACCGTGGCATCGCCAGCACGTCGGCGTGGTCGACGGCGACGCAGAGCTCCCCGGCGCGCGCCTGCGCAAGCCGCCGCGACCGGTACGCCGCCGCCGCCTCATGCAGCGGCGGCTCGTGCTCGCGGGCAGCTGACAGCCACCCCTCGAGCCATGCGACCGTCAGCTCCCGATCCGCGGCGCCGAGCCGCCAGGGGCTTGGGCGCACCAGCACCTCGACCGGCTCCCGGCAGAGGCGCTCGACGGCCGCGGAGACGGCATCGGGGCCCAGCAGCCTGCCGGCGCCGGTGTCCCGGCGCTGGTGCGCGTTGAATGCCGCCGCGATGGCGCCGTCGAGCGGATCGACGGGCTCGAGCGCCACGCGGCCGGTCACCGAGATCGTGAACAGCAGGGGGCAGCGGGCGGTCGCACAGGTTGCGATCAGGCGGTCGAGCTCGGGCGCCGCCATCAGGTCGAGCAGGGCCGACGCCGTGATCAGCGACGCGCCCGCGATGTCCGACGGATCGAGCCGCGTGATATCCGACCGCCGCGGCTTGACCGACACGGAGGCGCCGTCGCCGGACGCGGAGGGTGCGTCCGCCCCGGCGATACGGAGCAGCTCGCCGTCGCGGTCGTGAAGCACCCAGCGCTGCGCACCCGGCAGTAGCGGTGCCAGCCAGCGGCCCATGGAGCCGGTGCCGCACGCGAGGTCGTGGATCACCCACGCTCCCCCATCCGGCGCTGCGCCGGCCAGCCGTGACGCAAGCTCGAGCGAACGAGCGGCCGCGTCGGCCGGCTCGCGGAGCGCGAGCCAGGCCGGGCTGACCGGAACGGCGGCACCCGTCACCGCGCGGCGGCCTCACAGGCCCGGGCGACGGCGGCCGCGGTCGCCGGCCAGGACGGGAGCGAGGCACGCCGGCCCGCCGCCGCGGCACGCAGGCGCGCGCGCAGGCGCGCGTCGGCCAGCCATCGCCGCAGCGCCCCGCGGAGCGCATCGGCGTCGCCCGGCGGCACAAGCACCCCGGGCCGGCCCGATCCGGTCGTACCGAGCGCCTCCGGGATCCCACCCACGTCGCACGCGACGACGGGGAGGCCGTGGGCGAGCGCCTCGGTGAGGGCCATGCCGTAGGTCTCGGCCCGCGACGCGTGGACGAGCAGATCCGCAGCGCGGTAGAGCTGCTCGAGTTCGGCATCGCTGCACGCGCCGGCCAGCCGCACACGGCCGGACAGGCCGGCCCTCTCGACAGCGGCCCGCAGCTGCAGGGCGAACGGCGGATCCCGGTCGACGCTGCCCACGCAGGTGCACGACCAGGCCATCTCCTGCAGGCCTGCGAGCGCGTCGACCAGCACGTCGTGGCCCTTGGCCCGCGCGACGGTGGCGACGCAGAGCAGCTCACCCCCGGCGTCCGTTCCCGCGGCGATGGGTGCGGCGTCCACACCGGGCTCGGCAACGTGCACCGAGCCGGCCGGCAGCCCGTAGAGCCCCATGAGCTCGTCGCGGCTCCACCGGCTCGTCACCACCACGGCCGCTGCCGACGACAGCACCGCGGCCTCGCGCCGCCGCGCGGCGGCATCGCCCTCGTCTCCGAGAGCCATGTGGACGAGCACGACCTGACGCAGGCGGCCGGCCTCCGGAACCAGCACGGCGTCCGCCGGGGAGGCGACCAGCCCGTCGAGCAGGACGACCGACCGATCGGGGATCGTCCTGATCGCCGCCGCGAGCGCTTCGCCCGTCCCCTCCGGCCACGGCACCTCATGCATCACGACCTCCCACCCGGCGTGGGCGAGCGCAACGCAGACGCGCCGGTCGTACCGGTTTCCGCCGCTCGGCCGGCGAGGGTCGTCGATGCCCTCGGGGACGACGACGTGCAGCGTCCTCACAGGGTGCGCTCGAAGCTCGCCCAGGCGACGTGGGACTCGTGCAGCGTCACCGCGACGCCCGCAAGCTGGCGAGCGCTGTCGCCCAGCTCACCGGCGTGGATCCGCTCGACCAGGCGGTCGGCGATCAGCTTTGCGAGCAGCTCGGTGGTGCTGTTGGAGTCGGAGAACGCCGGGTGCTCGTCGAGGTTGCGGTAGTCGAGGTCATCGAGCACCGACCGCAGCGCGTCGGTGGCGCGGCCGATGTCGACGACGATGCCGTCGGCGTCGAGCTCTGGGCTGCGGAATGTCGCGTCGACGGTGTACGTGGCGCCGTGGAGCCGCTGCGCGGGGCCGAACACCTCGCCGCGAAGCGAGTGGGCGATCATCACGTGGTCTCGGACGGTGACGGCGTACATGGCTAGCAGTCGTAGGTGATCGTATGGCAGAGGCCGGGGAGCTCCCCGCCGGCCACCCTCGACATCACCGCGGGAAGCTCCGTGAACGGCGAGGCGCCCGTGAGCAGAGCGTCGAAGGCGGGGTCCCGCAGCAGCTCGAGGGCGAGCCGGAGCCGGTCGGCGGCCGTGCGCGAGCCGCGGCGCGCAGGCGCGACCATGCCGACCTGGCTCGAGCGGATGGCCAGGCGGCCGGAGTGGAAGGCGCCTCCCAGCCAGAGCCGCACCTCGGCATCCCCGTACCAGCTGAGATCGACCACGGCTCCCTCCGGTGCGAGCAGCTCGAGGCACCGCTGAAGGCCGGCCGAGGTTCCGCTGGCATGGAACACGAGGTCGCGGCCACCCTCCGCGCGGTCGGGCGTCGCGAAGTCCACATCGAGGGCGGCGGCGGTGCCTCCGCGCGCCGGGTCGACGTCCACCAGCTCGACCCGCACCTCGGGAAACCGGCGCACCAGGCGCGCGACGCAGCAGCCGACCATGCCCGCGCCGACGACCGTCACCCTGTCCCCGACGAGCGGCGGTGCATCCCAGAGCGCGTTCACCGCGGTCTCAACGGTACCTGCGAGCACCGCGCGATCCACCGGGACATCGTCCGGCACGACGGCGACCGCGCCGGAGGGCACCACGTACGCGGTCTGGTGGGGATACAGGCAGAAGACCGTCCGGCCGAGCATGCGCTCGGGCCCTCGCTCGACCGACCCGACGCTCAGGTAGCCGTACTTGACGGGGCCGGGGAATGCGCCGTCCTGAAAGGGCGCCCGCATGGCGTCGCGCTGGTCGGCGGGCACCCGCCCGCGGAAGACGATCGTCTCGGTGCCCCGGCTGATCCCCGAGCGCAGCGTCCGGACGAGCACCTCACCGGGCCCGGGGGCAGGCAGCTCGAGCCTCCGCAGCTCCCCGCGGCCGGGCTCGCACACCCAGAACGCATGCGCGGTGAGGGGGTTCTCGGCCATCGGATCGCGGCGGCTGACGATACCGGTGATACCGCGACGATGCGCAACCGGTTCACCGTGCGGCTCGTGCGATCTGTAGGCTGGCCGGGTGGCAGAAACCGGCCCACGCCCCTTCCGGCCCGCGGATCTCGACCGCGAGCGGCAGATCGCCTCGTTCACGCTGTCGCCGGACGGACGTCACGTCGTCTACGCGCGCCGGGACACGGCCGCCGCCGAGTACCGGTGGCACCTGCGCCTGGCCGCAGTCTCCGGCGGATCGTCGCGGCAGCTGACCACCCACGGGCGGGAGAGCCGCCCGAGCTTCTCGCCGGACGGGTCGCGCGTGCTGTTCCTGTCGGAGCGCGATGGGACCAGCCGTCCATGGGTGCTCCCCAGCGGAGGCGGCGAGCCCAGCGACCTGCCCGCGCCGGATGGCGGCGCGTACGACGCGTCCTGGTCGCCTGACGGGCGCACCGTCCTCCTGACCGCGGCATCCGGCAGGCGCCGCTTCGGCGTCGGCCCGGCGGACGATCCCACCGCGCTGCGCGTGGACGTGCTGCGATGGCGGCTGGACGGCGCCGGCGTCAGGGATCAGGACACCGCCGCCTGGATCGTGCCGGCCCGCGGCGGCCGTCTGCGCCGCGTCACCGACGACCGGTTCGACGTCGCCGCCCCGAGGTGGATCTCGAGCAGCCGGATCGGCTTCCTGGCCGACCCGGATCGGGAGTCGGCGCTGGACGTGCCACGCGTCTTCGCCGCCGGGCTGTCCGGCCGGACGACGGAGGTCGACCGTCTGGGGGGCGCGGTGTGGGCTGCCGCCTGGTCGCCGAAGGGCCGCCTGGCCATGGCGGGCGTCGTCCAGGAAGACAACCTGCCGTGGCGCGACCCCGTCATCGTCGTCGCGCAGGGCAAGGAGCATGTCGTGCTGGGCGCGAAGCTCGACCGCCCGGTCGGCCTGACCACCTACAGCGATCTCATCCCCGGCGAGGTCGGGCCGCACATGGTCTGGGAGGACGAGGAGCACCTGCTCGCGGTCGTCACCGACGAGGGGAGCGGCCAGCTGGTCCGCTTCGGCCTGGACGGCAGCGTGGAGTGGCTGACGTCGGGCGACGTGATCGTCTGCGACGTGCAGACGGCCGGCGGGCGGATCGTCGTGCTGGCGAACAACGGCCCCGAGCCGGCCGATCTGTTCGAGGTGCGCGACGGCTCGCTGCGGCGCATCACGCGCGACGGGTCGGGGTGGTACCGGCCGTTCCGGCGCGAGCCGGAGCAGGTGTCCTCCTTCCGCGAGGACGGGATCGACGCCTGGATGCTCCGCGGCGGGCGTGGCAGGCGGCCGGCGGTGCTGCAGATCCACGGCGGGCCCTATGCCTCGCACTCACCGCTTCCCTGGCTGGAGATGACGGCGCTGGCGTCGGCCGGGATCTCCGTGATCTGGGCGAATCCCGCGGGCTCGGTGTCCTACGGCGCCCGGTTCGCCGCATCGCTCCACGACCACTGGAGCGGGCCCGATTCACGGCAGCTGCTCAAGCTGCTCGACCGGCTCGCTGCGCGCGGGGCGATCGCCGCAAGCCACGTCGGGCTGCTCGGGCTGTCCTACGGTGGGCTCGAGACCATCTGGCTGGCCGGGCGGCACCCCAGGCGGTTCAGCGCGGCGGTCGCGGAGAACCCCGTCTCGGACTACTTCGTCGAGTATGCCGCGTCGGACTACGGCACCGTGCCGTGGATGGGGCTGCCGCCGCTGCCCCGCGGTGCGAAGGAGTACTGGCCGGCGAGCCCGGCGTCCCGGATCACGGAGTTCGCCGGCCCGCTGCTGCTGCTCCAGGCCGAGCAGGATCACCGCTGCCCGCCCGTCAACAGCGAGCTCGTCTTCGCCCTGCGCAAGGCGAACGGCCGCCCGGTCGAGATGGTCCGCTACCCGAACGAGAGCCACGTGATGCTGGTCAACGGCCGTCCCGACCGGCGCCGCGACCGGCTCGAGCGCATCGTCGGCTGGTTCGGGCAGCACCTGTAGCGATGCTCAGACGGCGGTGCCCACGAGCCTGCCGATTGCCATGGTCAGCAGCATCGCGGCGATCCCCCAGACGACCACGCGCACCGTCCCACGCGCCGGCCGAGCGCCGCCGAGACGGGCTCCGGCGAAGCCGGTCAGCGCCAGGGCCACCGTCGTGGCGGCAAACGTCACGGCGATCCTCGCCGACGCAGGAGCGAGGAACACGGCGATCAGCGGAAGCGCAGCACCCACGGTGAACGACGCCGCCGACGCGCCGGCAGCCTGGAGCGGGCGGGCGTGCGACAGCTCGGTCATGCCGAGCTCGTCCCGGGCGTGCACCTGCAGCAGATCGTCCCGAGCGCTCAGCTCGTCTGCCACCTCTCGGGCGAGACGGTCGGACAGCCCCCGGCCGCGATAGATCTCGACCAGCTCCTCCCGCTCACCCTCCGGGTCGGCCGAAAGCTCACGCTGCTCGAGCGCAAGGTCGGCACGTTCGGAGTCCGCCTGCGAGCTGACCGAGACGTACTCGCCGGCGGCCATCGAAGCGGCCCCGGCGACCAGCCCTGCGATCCCGGCGGTGAGGATGGCGGAGCGAGTCGACCCTGCGGAAGCGACGCCGACGATGATCGCAGCCGTCGAGACGATGCCGTCGTTCGCGCCGAGCACCGCCGCCCTCAGCCAGCCGGTTCGGTGGCTGAGATGACGCTCGGCGTGGCGCGCCATGAGCACCCGCTGATCCTACCGCCCCCGCCAGCGGTGACGCAGGACACGCTTCCACCAGATCGCACCGACTGCCGCCGCCCCACCGGTCTTCCTAACCCGTGCGCGCCACGCGCCAGAGCGACAACGCGAGCGCGGCGGTGACCACGGCCGGCACAGCCCACCAGGCGTCGGCGCCCGCGTGGTGCAGCAGCCAGGCTCCGGCGATCGCGGCCACGACCAGCAGCGCGACCACCGGGTCGTCGCCGACGACGAAGTCGTAGAGAAACCGCGCGAAGCCCCTCACGCCGCCAGCTCCCGCGGGCGCTGCGCTGACAGGAGCCGGACAAGCCCGACCGACACGGCCGTGTAGAAGACGAGCAGCCCGAGCAGGGCGGCGTCGCCGCCCGGCCAGGAGGCGCCGGCGCCCTCGGCCGCCCAGAAGGTGCCGAACGTCGTCAGCAGCAGGCCGACCGCGAACTTCATCGTGTTCTCCGGAACCGCGGCCAGCGGCGCGCGCACCACCACGCCGGCGATCAGGACGACGACGACGGCGGCCACGGCACCGGCAGCCGCCAGCGGGATGTTGCCGTGGTTGGCACCGAAGGTGACCACGATGAACGCGACCTCGAGGCCCTCGAGCAGCACGCCCTTGAAGGCGACGGTGAAGGCATAGGGGTCGAGCCCCGAACCGGTGCGGCCGGCGGCGCTGGCGGCGGCCCGCTCCTCCGCGAACGTCGCATCCTCGTCATGCAGCGCCTTGTAGCCGCTGGCCCGGAGGATCGCCTTGCGCAGCCACTGCAGCCCGAAGACGAGCAGCAGCCCGCCGACCACGATGCGCAGCCACTGGATCGGAATGGACGTGACGGCCGGGCCGAGCGCGGCCACGACGACGGCCAGCGCCAGCGAGGCTGCCGCCACGCCCCAGAGCGTCGAGCGCCACCCGCGCGTGACCCCCACGGCCAGCACGATCGTGAACGCCTCGACCGCCTCGACCGCGCTGGCGAGGAAGGTGGCGAGCAACAGGGAGAGCGAGGCCATGCCGTCACGCTAGATGATTCCGCTCAGAGAACCCTCAGAAACCATCGCTATCGTCCGTCCCGTCTCACTACGAAGGGTCGAGGATCATCATGGGCAGGGCACGTCGTTCGACGGCACGGATCGGTATCTGGCTGGCACTTGCCGCGGTCATGGCCGCTGCGCTCACCGTCACCGCCTACGCGCTGACGCGCGGGAGCAAGCACCCGCCCAAGCGGTCGCTGGCAGCGGCGATCCACCACGCCATGGCGTCGAAGCCGGTCGCCGGCGTCAGCGCCGACTTCACGGTGTCGCAGCACCTGCTCCCCGGCACGTCCTCGTTGCTCGACTCGAGCCCGCTGGCCGGCGCGCAGGGCAGCGTCTGGGCGAGCGGCGATCGTGCGCGGCTGGTCGTGCGGTCCCAGCTCGGCACCGCGCAGGTCGGGCTCGACGGCCACACCGTGACCCTGTATCTCCCGAAGCAGCACGCGGCCTACCGCCTCGCGCTGCCGAAGGGGCACGCCGACGCGAAGCCGCACGAGTCCGGCACGCCGTCGCTGGCGGAGATCCGCCACACGCTCTCCGAGCTCGGCCGGACGCTGAACATCTCCGGTGCGATCGCCGGCAACGTGGCCGGACAGCCCGCCTACACCGTCCGCATCAGCTCGCGCCATGACTCCGGCCTGATCGGGCCGCTGGCCGTCGCCTTCGACGCAGCGCACGGCACGCCGTTGCGCGTCGCCCTCTACCCGCGCGGCTCCTCGACGCCCGCAATCGCGCTCCAGGTCAGCCACATCCACTACGGCGCGGTTCCCGCCTCGCAGACGGCGTTGAAGCTGCCGTCCGGCACCCATGTCACCAGGGTGCACCTGCCCAGCAAGGCCGAGATCACGCACGCGATGACGCACGCCCAGCGCTCCACCCACAGCTCGGCCGCCGCGGTGACCAGCGCCGCGCCGGCGTCGCTCGCGGGGATGCCGCGGACAGCCGCGCGGGAACTCTCGAGCGCAAAGGCCGGCAACGGCCTGCTCGCCGTCTACGGCCATGGCCTCGGCGCGGTCGTGGTGATCGAGCATGCGATGACCGGCGGCCGTTCGCACGCCGGCGCGCCGTCGTCCTCCTCGATGCTTCCCAGCGTGCGCATCAACGGCGCCCGCGGCAACATCCTGCAGACGACGCTCGGAACCATCGTCACGTTCGACCGCGGCGGGAAACAGTTCGTCGTCCTCGGCGCCCGCCCCGTCTCGACCATCCTGGCTGCGGCGCGCGCCCTGCCGTGAGCGCGGAGCCGGCCCCGCCGCGGTCATGAGCAGCGGCGGGGCGCTGGTCGAGGTCGAGGGCGTCGTCAAGCGCTACGGCTCCGTCGTCGCCCTGGACGGCGTCAGCGCACGGATCGAGGAAAGGGCCGTCGGCCTCCTGGGCGCCAATGGCGCCGGCAAGTCGACGCTGATGCGCACAATCCTCGGGCTGATCCGGCCGGACGAGGGATCGGTGAACGTGATGGGCATGGGGCTCGAGCGCTCGTGGGACATCCGGCGGCGGCTCGGCTACATGCCGGAGCACTCGGCGTTGCCGATGGGAATGACGGCGCGCGATCTGGTGGTGCACATGGGCGAGCTGCGGGGACTGCCCCGGAGGGTGGCCGTCCTGCGGGCGTCGGAGGTGCTCTTCCAGGTCGGGCTCGAGGAGGAGCGCTCCCGACTGATCCGCACGTTCTCTGTCGGGATGAAGCAGCGCACGAACCTCGCCCAGGCGATCGTCCACTCGCCGAGCCTCGTCATCCTGGACGAGCCCACGAACGGCCTCGACCCGGCCGGGCGCGACGAGATGCTGACGCTCGTGCGGAGGCTGTCGAGCGACCTCGGCATCGCCGTGATCATGTCCTCGCACGTGCTCGAGGACGTCGTCCGCACGTGCGACTCCGTGATCGTGCTGCGCGAGGGGCGGGTGGCCGCGACGCGACGTCTCACCGCGGCCGACGCCGAGCATGAGGTGGCCGTGCAGGTGCAGGTGGACGGCGACGTCGGGCGGTTCGTGCAGGCCGCGGCCGCGCTCGGCCTGCAGGCCGATCGGCGCGACGGCTGGGTGCTGATCGACGGGCCCGATGCGGGGGCGGTGCTGCGGGGCGTGCGCGACGCGGCGTGCACGGCCGAGGTCGGGCTGCGGCAGCTGCGCCGGGCCGGCCCGACGCTCGAGGAATCGCTGATCGGGGCGATCGGATGACGACCGAGGCACGGCTCGTCGACACCGCCTTCGCGCGCTATGACGGCCCCCGGGCCGGCCGCGCCGCCGCGATCTGGTCGCTGGCGCGGTGGAGCGCGCTGCGCGCGATGGGCGCACGGCGCGGGTGGAAGGTGAAGGTGATCCCGATCGCGCTGACGCTGCTGGCGTTCTCGCCCGCGCTCGTGATCCTCGGCCTGCGCGCGCTGTTCGGCACCTCCTCGGTGACGAAGAACGTGGTCGACGCGCTTCCGTACAGCAACTACGTCAGCACCGTCTCGATCGTGGTGCTCGTGTTCTCGGTCGTGATCACCCCTGAGCTGGTGTGCCCCGACCGTCGCGACCGCACGCTGTCGCTGTACTTCTCGACGGCGATCGGGAGGTTCGACTACCTGGCCGGGAAGCTGCTGGCCGCGCTGATGCCGCTGCTGCTCGTCACGTTGGCGCCCGTGCTGCTCCTGTACGTCGGCACGATCCTCTTCTCCGTGCACCCGCTCGGCTACGTGCAGCATCACGATCGCGACCTGTTCCGGATCATCGGCTCGGGGCTGATCGTCGCCGTGTTCTATGCGCTGGTCGGGCTGGCGATCTCGTCGTTGACGAGCCGGCGCGCGTTCGCCGTCGGCGGCTACCTCGCCTTCCTGGCCATCCCCACGGTCATCGGAGGCGCGCTCGGACACGCGCTCAACTCGCCGCACCTGCGTTTGCTGGCCTTCGCCGCGGCGCCGATCAAGGCCGGGCAGGGGCTGTTCACCGGGTACACCGACAAGGGGAACATCGGCCCGTGGGTGTGGGGCTCCGTCGCCGTCGAGGTGTCGGTGGTCGCGCTGATCGTCCTGCTCGTCCGCTATGGCCGGGAGCAGGCATGAGCGAGCCGGCGATCGAGTTCACCGGGGTATCGCGGTGGTACGGCGACACCGTCTCGCTGGCCGACGTGACGTTCACCATCGACGGCGGCGTGGTGGGGCTGCTCGGCCACAACGGCGCAGGGAAGTCGACGACGCTCAAGCTGTGCGCCGGGTTCTCGACGCCGAGCACGGGCTCGGTGCGCATCTTCGGAGCGAACCCGCGCCGGTCTCCGGAGATCTACCGCCGGCTCGGGATGGTGCCGGATCACAGCCCGCCGTGGCCGTTCCTCACCGCCCGGCAGGTGGTGCAGCTGTCGGCGCGGCTGCACAAGATCCGCGACAGCTCGGATGCGGCCGAACAGGCGCTGGCGACGGTCGACCTGGTCGAGTCCGCGGACAGGCCCGTCGGTGAGTTCTCCCACGGCATGCGGCAGCGGGTGAAGCTGGCCCAGGCCCTGGTGCACGGCCCCGACCTGCTGCTGCTGGACGAGCCGCTGAACGGCCTCGACCCGACCCAGCGCGGCCACGTCATCGACCTGCTCACCCGCCTCGGCGTGGAGGGGCGCACGGTGCTCGTCTCATCGCACGTCCTGCACGAGGTGGAGCGCATGGCTCCCCGGGTGCTCGTGCTGGTCAACGGCCACCTCGTCGCCGAGGGCTCGACCGACGGCATCCGTCGTCTGATCAGCGAACGGCCCAGGCGCGTTCTGGTGACGGCCGACGGCAACAGCCGCGCCCTGGCACGAGAGCTGCTCGACACGCCGGCGGTCGACGCCGTGCGCCTGAACGACGGCCAGGTCGAGATCGAGACCAGCGACCCGTCGCGGCTGTCCCGCGAGCTGCCGGTCGCCGCGGTGCGCGCACAGACGCTGTTGCACGAGGTGCGGCCTGTCGGCGACGACCTCGAGAGCGTCTACGCCTACCTGCACGAGCGGGCCCGGGGGCAGGCCCGGTGATCGGACCCATCTACCGGCTGACGCTGCGCGCGCTGCTCGTGCAGAAGCGCACGCTGATGCTGGCGGTGATCGCGCTCGCCCCGGTGGTGACCGCGCTGATCTTCGCGCTCGCCCGCAGCCCGCAGGACGGCGTGCGCGACTTCTACTCGACCATCGTGCAGCAGCTGTTCGTGCCGACCGTGGCCTCGCTGATCGCGCTCGTGTTCGGGGTCAGCGCGTTCGGCGACGAGCGCGAGGATGGCACCATCCTCTACCTGGTGGCTACGCCGCAGCCGCGCGTTGAGCTGGTCGTCGCCAAGGTCGCGGCCGCGTGGACAGCCACCCTCGCGCTGGTCGTGCCGAGCCTCGTCCTGTCCGGCGTGCTGGCGCTTGGCGGCCAGGCCAGCATCCGCCTGATCGGCTGGCCGCTGCTCGGCGTGCTGCTCTCCACGCTCGCTTACTGCGCCGCCTCGGCCTGGCTGTCGCTGATGACCAGGCGGCCGGTGGTGATCGGGATCATCTACATCCTGCTGTGGGAGGGATCGATCGCCACCTTCGCCGCGTCGGCGGCCAAGCTCTCGATCTCGGCCTACGGGCGGGCATTCGTCGCACATGCGCTGCCGCAGGCGGCCAAGCCGGTCGCGGGCACCGTGTCCTCGGCGATCGTCCTGGCCGTGGTGGTGGCGGTCGCCGTGGCGGCGGCGACGCGCCGCCTGGTCACCGCCGAGCTTCCCTGACCACGGTCAGCCGCGCGCGGCGCCCGGCCCCCTGAGGAACCGCCCGGCCAGCGCACCCGTATGCTCGCCGCCGCGCACGGTGCCGACGCCGTTCACCCACACGTCGCGAACCCCCTCGGACAGCCGGTGCGGGTCGTCGAAGGTGGCGAGATCGCCGACGCGGTCGGGATCGAGCACGACGACGTCGGCCGCCATGCCCGCGGCAATCCTCCCCCGTTTGGCGAGCCGCAGGCGATCGGCGACCGCTCCGCTCATGCGGTGGATCGCGTCCTCGAGCGTGAGCAGCCGCTCCTCGCGGACATACCGGCCCAGCACCCGTGCGAACGTGCCGTAGTCACGGGGGTGCACGGGGCCGTGCGCGGCGGCCCATGATGGGTCGAGGCCGCCGGCGTCGGAGCAGACCACGACCCACGGCAGCTGCAGCTGGCGCCGCACGTTGTCCTCGCTCATCTCGTGGTAGACGGTGAAGATCTCCGCGCCCTCGGCGATCAGCAGGTCGAAGAGGGCGTCGAGCCAGTCCTGGCCGCGCATCGCCGCGATCTCGGCCAGGCTCCGCCCGACGTACTGCTGGTGCTCGGGGAGGCGCATGCCGATCGGCACCGTGCGGTCGGGCGGCCCCGGGTCGTCCACCTCGGCCGTGCCGCGCGCGAGCTCCGCCCGCACCCACTCTCGAACGCCGGGCTCCGCAAGCCGCTGGAACAGCCGGCCGTCCGCGGCCAGGCTGACCGGCAGGCGAGCGCTCAGGCCGGTACCGGACGCCGCGTACGGGTACATGTCGGCGGTCAGCGGGACGCCCTCGGCGCGGGCCGCCTCGATCCGCTCGATCGCGGGCCCCATCAGATGCCAGTTGGCCGGGCCGCCGGACGCCTTGAGGTGGTAGATCTCTGACCGTGCACCCGACGCCCGGGCGATCTCGATCGTCTCGTCGATCGCCTCCAGCAGGCGACCGCTCTCCGATCGCATGTGGCAGATGTACATGCCGCCCGATGCGGTCACCGTCCGCGCCACGTCGGCGATCTCGTCGGTCTCGGCGTACGCATCGGGTGGGTAGATCAGCGCGTAGGCGACGCCCATCGCCCCGTCGCGCATCGCCTCGCCGGCGACCCGCCGCATCACCTCGCGCTGCTCTGGAGCGGCCGCGCCCATCGCCAGGCCGCACGCGTACTCGCGAACCGTGCCGCCGCCGACGAACGATGCCACGTTGGGCGACACCCCGGACTGCGCCATCGCCTGGAGCCACTGCCCGAACCGGTGCCACGTGGGGATGCGCGCCCGCCACTCGTCCGGCACGCCCTGCAGCGGCGGCTCGATCTCGGATACCCGCCCGCCGAAGGGCGCGGGCGTCCAGCCCTCTCCCATCACCTCCGTCGTCACACCCTGAACCAGCTTGGAGAGCGAGCGGCCGTCAACCATGAGCGGCCACAGCGAGTGGCTCATGATGTCGATCAGGCCGGGGCAGACGACCTGGTCGCGGCCGTCCACCACCTCAGTCCCGGATGCGCCGAGCAATCCCGGCGGCGCGACGGCTGCGATCCTGTCGCCCTGGATGGCAACGTCGGCCGGCCGGGCGGGCGCGCCGCTGCCGTCCACGAGCATCGCGCCCCTGATCAGCGTCCGGTCGGCCGGGTCGGCGCGGGTGCCCACACGCCGACTCTACGGCACACGGCTCGAGACGCGCCACGGTAGCCTCCCGCTCGATGGCGGAGGATCACGACCAGCGTCTCGCCGACGCGGCCGAGCGCTATGTGGAGTCCCGGCGCGCTCTCGTCCAGACGGTGCTTGTGGCACGGGCGGACGGCTACTCCTACGAGGAGATCGCGCGCGTGACCGGCCTCAACGAGGTGACGGTGCGCCGGCTCGTGCGGCCGGCTGACTGACGATCAGTGTGACGGATTCTTTCGCTCCGCGAGCCACGGCGGTATCGTTACGCGCGGTCGTTTCTCCATGGGGGGTTGAACAGTGACTAGACGAGTTGTATGGGGCGTGCTGTGCGCATGCCTGTTCGGCGTGATGGCGCTTCCCGCCTCGGCCGGTGACGAGCCGGTTCCCGAGGCGATCGACATGCACCTCTCCGGATCCGCACAGGTGCTGTTCGGCGGCGGGCCGGGCGGCGGCGGAGTCGGCGGGGGCCAGGTCGACAACGGCGTGTGCACGACCTCCGGGAACCCGGCGGCGAACATCGACGTGAGCTGTGACGATCCGATCAGCCCGGACAACGAGACGCCGATCGTCGCCGATCCGGCGAACCCGAACCACCTGCTGGGCGGCTCGAACGACTACAAGCTGCAGATCAAGGGCTCGGTCATCCAGGCACGCGTCCCCACCGGGTTCTTCGTGTCCTTCGACGGCGGTGATACGTGGAAGGACGGCTCGATCCCGATGGGGAACGGCGGCAGCGGCGGCAACGGCGATCCCTCTCCGGCCTTCGACGACCGCTTCGGCACGGCCCACATGGCGCAGCTCTCCGCGGCGCAGGGACAGAACGGGCCGAACGCAGGGCACATCAGCGTGTCCGTCGCCACCTCGTACGACGGCGGCTTGACATGGCGGCCGCCGGTGACGGTGTCGGTCGGCCATGCGGCGATCAGCCCGTCGGCGTCGTCCGTGTTCCTCGACAAGGAGTGGCTGGTGGCGGACAACAACCCGTCCTCGCCGCACTACGGACGGCTGTACCTGACCTGGGACAAGATCATCTCCAGCAAGTTCGCCTTCGTCCAGTCGCTGGTCGAGTTCTCATACTCCGACGACGCGGGCAAGCACTGGTCGACGCCGAAGCCGATCTCCGGGTTCAGCCCGACATGCACGGCGAACCAGGGGTCTGGCGGTGCGCCCAACCAGTGCGACGAGAGCTTCTTCTCGTACGGCGTCGTACTGCCGAACGGACACCTGGCCGTCGGCTTCATCAACCAGCAGCACGCCGCGGCGTGGGAGGTGCCGAACGAGTTCGAAAACCAGGTGCTGGTCGTCCGCTCGTCGGACGGCGGCGCGACGTGGTCGAACCCCGTCCACGTCGCCGACCTCGAGGACGGTGGGACCGAGGCGATCACCTTCTCGGACTACCCGGCGAACGTCGACGGCCGCGCGACCCAGACCGGTTATCAGTTCCGCACCGGGTCATGGGGCAACCTCGGCGTCGACAAGACGACCGGAGAGCTGTACGCGGTGTGGACGGACAACCGGGATGGCCAGCATGACGTCGCCAACCCGGTGACCGACACGAACGTGTTCGTGTCGACCTCGACGGACGGCGGCGCCACCTGGAGTGCGGTCAAGCGCGTCACCTCGGGACCGAAGGACAAGTGGTTCCCGTGGGTGACGGCCCGCGCCGGCCAGGTCGCGATCGCCTACCAGCAGGAGACCACCACCGGCAAGTACGTCACCCGGCTCGCCCGGTCGTCGAATGCCGGAGCGTCGTGGACGCAGCAGACGGTGTCGACCGCGCAGTCGGACGCGAATCACTCGCCGTGGTTCCGGGCAGGCATCGCCGGCTGCGAGACGTGCTCGACGTTCATCGGCGACTACATCGGCGCAGACATCGACACGCTCGGCCGGGTGCACGTGCTGTGGACGGACATGCGGCGCGACGTGTCCATCCCCGCGCTCGGACGCTCAGGGAAGGCGCAGGACGCCGAGTACGCTCGGCGCTAGCGGATCGGTGGACGGGGGCGCCGCGGCCGCCCCCGTCCACACCACCCGGCCGCGGCTACGCTGCGGCCATGCTCACGCTGTACCAGGCGGAGTGGTGCCCGTTCTCGTCGGCCGTCCGCGAGGTGCTCACGGAGCTGGGGTTGGACGTGGTGCTGAAGCAGGTGGAGCCGTGGCCGGAGCAGCGAGAGGAGCTGCGCCGCGTCGCCGGGAGCGACGGCATCCCCGTGCTGCAGGCGGAGGACGGCACGCTCTATCGCGGGACGCGGGAGATCTTCGCGCACCTTCGCGAGCGCGAGCCGTGGAGCCATGCGGCCGACCACCGGCAGCGGTTCGCCGATCACCAGGACGCCCGCCAGTCGGACGCGGCCGGCCAGCTGATCGAGTTCTTCCGCGGGACGGACGAGCTCGAGCCGGCCAAGGGCGAGCCGGCGGACGCGGCCGTCACCGACAATCCGGAGGCATCACGCTATGAGCTGCGCCTGGATGGCCGCCTGATCGGCATCGCCGCCTACCGGAGGCGCCCGGGCCGCGTCGCGATCACGCACACCGAGGTGGAGCCTGCCTGCTCCGGGCGCGGCTTCGGCAGCATGCTGGCCGAGGCTGCCCTCGGCGATGCCCGCTCACGCGGCGAGCGGGTGCTGCCGCTGTGTCCGTTCATCGCCGAGTACGTCCGGCGCCACCCGGAGCACGAGGATCTGCTGGCCGCGCCGCCCGTGCCGGTGCAATGACGTTAGGCCGGCCGAGCCGCGGGGCATCGCCCCGCCATGGCCACACATGAGGAACCACACACACGCACCGAGGACGCGACGGACGGCGGCTCAGAGGAGCGGCTGACGCCGCAGCCCGAGGTCGTCGAATCCCGGCTGGGAGACCCCGGGCCGACCGACCTCTCCACGCGCGACTACCTCGCGATCATCCAGCGCGGCGTCAAGTCCGCGATGAAGGACAACGTCACCAACCTCGCCCAGGCGGTCGCATACTGCGCGTTCCTGGCGATCCCCTCGGCGATGCTGGTGGGCCTCGGTCTGTTCAGCCTGCTGGCCGGGCCGAGCACCGTCAACAGCCTGCTCGCTCGCCTCTCCACCGTCCTTCCGTCGAGCGTCATCGACCTGCTCGACCAGAGCCTGACGCGCACGACGCAGGCGCACAGCGGCGGGGTCGTGATGATCATCGTCGGCGTTGTCTTCGCGCTGTGGTCGCTGAGCGGCGCGATGCAGACGGTGATGTGGGCGATGAACATGGCGTACGAGCGGGACGAGACGCGCGGCTTCGTGAAGAAGCGGCTGATCGCGCTGGCGATGATCTTCTGCTGCCTGGTCGCATTCGCCCTCGTGTTCGTGGCCCTGATCCTGGGGCCGTTCATGACCGACTGGATCGGCCGGGCCGTCGGCAGCACGACGCTCGTCAGTTGGGTCTGGTGGACGGCGCAGTGGCCGATCCTGATCCTGGCGCTGATGGCGATGTTCGCGGCGGTGCTGTGGCTCGCGCCGAACGTGTCGCCGCCGAAGTGGTCGTTCGTCAGTCCGGGTGCGGTGTTCGCCGTGGTGGTCTGGCTGATCGCCTCGGCGGTGTTCGCCTTCTACGCGAGCGGGTTCGCCTCGTACAACAAGACCTGGGGCAGCCTGTCGGCGGTGATCGTAATGCTGACGTGGCTGTGGCTCTCGGCGCTGGCGCTGCTGATGGGCGGCGAGATCAATGCCGAGGCCGAGCGTAGCCGCGAGCTGCGGCGCGGCGAGCCGGCGCGGGAGCAGATCCAGGCACCGGCACAGGACTAGATGATTGATCGGCAACGCCCCGGGCCCCGGCCGTTGGGGGGTCAGGTACGGCCGGGGCCCGCTGGGCGCGACGGGTGGAGCAACCGCATTCGGGGGGTCACGCGACGCTTGCCGTCTTTCACCCCTTCTCGGCACGTCGCATCCCCGACTTGAGGGGTGCGTGCATCACTCTTCGCGGTTCGCGCCGCCCGAAACCGGGTAGCCACGCGGCCGCCCCCAACCACCGGAGACCACCATGACGGCGTACGGCTACAGCCTGATGTGCGAGCTGCACCATCCCGACGACCTGCTCGAGCAGGCCCGCCGGGCGGAGGAGGCGGGGTTCGACTACCTCACCATCTCGGATCACATCCATCCGTGGCTCTACTCGCACCACCACAGCCCGTTCGCGTGGAGCGTGCTCGGGGCGCTCGCCACCCGCACCGAACGGGTCGACCTGGTCTCGCTGGTGACCTGCCCGATCATCCGCTACCACCCGGTGATCGTCGCGCAGATGTCGGCCACGGTCGGCGCGATGAGCGGCGGCCGGTTCCGCCTCGGCGTGGGGGCGGGCGAGAACCTGAACGAGCATGTCACCGGTTCGCCGTGGCCGCCCGTGCACATCCGCCACGAGATGCTGGGCGAGGCGATCCGCATCATCCGCATGCTCCACGCCGGCGGCTACCAGTCGTACGAGGGCAAGCACTACGCGGTCAACGACGCGCGCATCTTCACGCTGCCCGACCAGCCGGTGCCGATCTATGTCGCCGCCAGCGGGCCGGCCGCGCTGCGCATCGCCACCGAGCTCGGCGACGGGTACATCAACACCGAGCCCCGCGCCGATCTGGTCGAGGGCTTCCGCTCGTCGGTTCCCGACGGCCCCGTGATGGGGCAGATGGCCGTCTCGGTCGACGACGACCCGGGCCGGGCGCTGAAGACGGCCCACGAGCGGTTCCGGTTCGCCGTGCCGGGCTGGAAGGTGCAGTCCGAGCTGCCGAACCCCAAGAACTTCGAGGCTGCGACCTCCGCGGTCAAGGAGGAGGACATGGCCGATCTCGTGCCGTCCGGCACCGACGCGGATGCCTACGTGCAGGCGGTCGACAGGTGGCTGGAGGCCGGGTACGACCACCTGGCGCTCGCGCCGGTCGGCCATCCCGGCAGGTTCTTCGAGTTCTGGAAGGCCGAGCTCGGCCCGGCGCTCCGCGAGCGTCAGCCGGCGAAGGCATGAGCGCATAAGCTGCGCCGATGCGCCTCGCGACGCATCGGCCGCCCGGCTACGTCCTCACCGACCATGCCTTCACCGTGCCGGTCGACCATGCGCAGCCTGGCGGCGACACGCTCACCGTCTTCGCGCGCGAGGTCGTCGCGCCGGCGCGCGAACGTGACGACCTGCCGTGGCTGGTCTACCTGCAGGGCGGCCCAGGCATGGAATCCCCCCGCCCGCTCTCGCGGGGCGGCAGCTGGCTCGACCGCGCGCTCAAGGACTGGCGGGTGCTGCTGCTCGACCAGCGCGGCACTGGGCGGTCGACGCCCGCCACGGCACGGACGCTCGCGGGCATGGCGTCGCCCGAGCAGCAGGCGGCGTACCTGGCCAACTTCCGGGCCGACAGCATCGTGCGCGACGCGGAGCTGATCCGGCAGGAGGTCACCGGCGGCGATCCCTGGGACGTGATCGGCCAGAGCTTCGGCGGCTTCTGCATCACGACATACCTCTCGATCGCGCCCATCGGCCTGCGCTCGGCGTACATCACCGGCGGGCTGCCCCCGCTGCACCGTTCGCCGGACGAGGTGTACCGGGCGCTCTACCCGCGCGTTCGCGAGAAGAACGAGCGCTACTTCGACCGCTACCCCGGCGATCGCGAGCGCCTGGCGATGCTCCGCCAGGCCCTGCTCGCCGAGGACGTGCGCCTCCCCGGAGGTGACCCGCTGACGGTGGAGCGGCTGCAGTGCCTCGGCATCGTCTTCGGGATGAGCGACGGCTTCGAGCGCGTGCACTACGCGATCGAGGAGGCGTTCTTCGAGCACGGCGACCGGCCCGGCTTCAGCGACCGCTTCCTGCACGCGGTCGAGGCGGGAACGACGTTCACGCCGAACCCCCTCTACGCGGCGCTGCACGAGGCGATCTACTGCCAGGGCACGGCCTCGCGCTGGGCCGCGCACCGGGTGCGCGACGAGTTCCCCGAGTTCGCCCCCGACGCGGCCGAGCTGCGCTTCACGGGCGAGATGATCTACCCGTGGATGTTCGAGACGCACGCCGCGCTGCGGCCGCTGGGCGAGGCGGCCGAGCTGCTCGCGCAGCGGGACGACTGGCCGGCGCTGTACGACGAGCCGACGCTGCGCGAGTCCGCGGTGCCCGCGGCGGCCGTTGTCTACCACGACGACATGTACGTCGACCGCGTCGGCTCGCTCGAGACGGCCGGCACCGTGCGCGGCCTGCGCGCCTGGGTCACGAACGAGTACGAGCACGACGGCGCAGAGCAGGGCGAGCGCGTGTTCGCGCGTCTGGTCGACATGGTGCGCGGCGAGATCTAGCAGCCCGGGCCGGCACGTCTCCCGGCGGGCGGCCGGGGCTGTGACGTTTGCAGCCCGTCACCCGCGGGCACCGACCGCGCACGACCGCGCAGTGCGGCAGAGCGTCGTTCTCACGGGGAGGGAGACATGGCAGGGTTCATCTCGGAGGCTCGGCAGGAGAGCAATCCGTTCCTGTTCTTGCTGGCCACGGTCGCCGCCATCGGCGGCTTCCTGTTTGGCTACGACACCGGCGTCATCTCGGGCGCCCTGCTCTACATCAAGGGCGACCTCCACGCCAGCTCGTTCGAGCAGGAGGCGATCGTCGGTGCCCTGCTGCTGGGAGCGGTGGTCGGAGCAATCAGTTCGGGATACCTGGCCAACAGGATCGGCCGGCGCCCGACGAAGATCATCTCCGGCTGCATCTACACGGTCGCGGCCCTGGCATGCGCGTTCTCGCAGAGCGCCAACGAGCTGATCGCCGCCCGGTTCGTCCTCGGCATCTCGGTCGGAACCGCCTCGTTCGTCTCGCCGATGTACATCGCCGAGCTGGCACCGAAGCGGATCCGCGGCGGCCTCGTCTCGTTCAACCAGCTGATGGTCGTGCTCGGCATCCTCGCCGCCTACATCGTCAACTTCAGCCTCACCAGCGTGTCGAATAACTGGCGCTGGATGCTCGGGATCGGCGCGATCCCCGGCGTCGCGCTCGCGGTGGGCATGTTCCTCATGCCCGAGAGCCCGCGCTGGCTGGCCGAGAAAGGTCGCGACGACGATGCCAAGCAGGCGCTCCAGCGGGCCCGCCGTACCGATGACGTCGACGAGGAGCTGAAGGAGATCCACGAGGTGTCGAAGGAGTCGGGCCGGCTCTCCGACCTGGTCGGCTCGGCCGTCCGGCCGATGCTGGTCGTGGGCCTCGGGCTGGCCATCTTCCAGCAGATCGTCGGCATCAATACGGTCATCTACTACGCGCCGACGATCCTCTCGTTCACCGGGAAGAGCGCGGCGGGCGCGATCGGCCAGACGGTGTTCATCGGAGTCACCAACCTGGTGTTCACGGTGATCGCGATCCTGTTGCTCGACCGGCTCGGCCGGCGGGTGTTCCTGCTGGTGGGGACCGCGGGGCTGACGGTCGGGCTGGTGCTGCTCGGGCTGTTCTTCCACTCGGCCAGCATCCAGCAGAACTACTCCTGGCTCGCCCTGGGAGCGCTGATCCTCTACATCGCGTCGTTTGCGATGGGGCTCGGCCCCGTGTTCTGGCTGATGATCTCCGAGATCTTCCCGCTACATGTACGTGAGCCCGCGATGTCGGCCTGCACGGTCGCCAACTGGTCCTTCAACTTTCTCGTGTCCTTCACGTTCCTGTCGCTGACGACAAGCATCGGCAAGGACTGGACGTTCTGGCTGTACGCGGCGGTCGGCGTCGTCGCCTTCGTGTTCTTCCTGTTCAAGGTGCCGGAGACGAAGGGGCGCACCCTGGAGGAGATCGAGCAGGAGCTCGCCGGCGACCGCGCCGGGACGCAGCCGGGACGCACCGCGCACGCCTGAGCCATCGGGGGTGGGGCCGCTGCCCCGAAGTCTGTAGCATCGGCAACGTGCTTCTGGGGAGATCCGGACCGCTGGGCCGGATCGAGGCCCTCCTCGACGGCGCCCGGCGAGGTGATAGCGGTGCCATGGTCGTCGCCGGAGAGGCCGGCGTCGGGAAGAGCACCCTGCTCGAACACGCAGCATCGGCGGCCGAGGGCTTCCAGGTGCTGCGCTGCCGGGGGTTCGAGTCCGAGACGGAGCTGGCCTTCGGGTCGCTCGGCGAGCTGCTGCGCCCGCTCGGCAGCGACATGGCGTCGCTGCCAGACGCACAGCGCTCCGCGCTCGAGGGCGCGCTCTCACTGGGGCCGCCGGTCGCGGCCGACCCCGTCACCGTCTGCGTGGCCGCGCTCAACCTGCTCGCGAGCACCGCGGACGAGCGGCCCCGCCTGGCCGTGGTCGACGACGCGCAGTGGCTGGATCGCGCCTCGGCCGGGGCGATCACCTTTCTCGCCCACCACCTGCAGGCCGAGGGGGTCGTCCTCCTGCTCGGCGTGCGCACCGGCGACGGCGTGTTCGACCCAAGGGGCATCGACGTGATCGAGCTGCAGGGCCTCGACCGCCAGGCCGCCGCGGAGCTCGTGCGCCGCACCGCGGACGTCGCACCGTCGGTCGCCGACCGGGTGGCGGATGTGACCGGCGGCAACCCGCTTGCGCTGCTCGAGCTGGCGGCGGAGCTGACCGACGAGCAGCGCACCGGCGCAGAGCCGCTTCCCGAGCCGGTGCCGGCGATCGGCTGGGCACAGCACGTGTTCGGCCAGCGCATCCTCGGCCTGCCGCAGCAGACCCGGCGGGCGCTCGTGATCGCGGCGGCGGCAGGCGGCGAGGACATGCTGCTGCTCGGGCGCGCGCTGGCGGCGGACGGGCTGGCCGCCTCGGACCTCGAGCCGGCCGAGCTGGCCGGGCTCGTCTCGCTTGCGCCAGGGCGGTTCGCGTTCCACCACCCGCTCGTCGCGTCGGCGGCGTATCACCTCGCGAGCGGGCCGGACGTCCGGTCGGCGCATTCCGCGGTGGCCGCGGCGATGGTGGGCGAGGAGGACGCGGACGCCCGTGCCTGGCATCGCGCCTCGGCCGCGATCGAACCGGATGCGAGCATCGCAGCCGAGATGGAGCGCGCGGCGCGGGCGGCGGCGGAACGCGGCGGGCATGCCACAGCCGCTAAGGCGCTGCACCGGGCCGCGATGCTCGCACCCGAGGCGGACGAGCGAGCGCGGCTGCTCCTGGACGCGGCCGATGCGGCCCAGCGCGGCGGCTCGATGCCGATCGCAGCGGCATACGTCGACGAGGCGGAATCGATCGGCACCCGCGGGCAGGAGACTGCGCGCGCGGAGATGCTACGCGGCCGGGCCGAGGCGCGCATGGGCTCGACGGCCCGCGCGGTCGAGCTGATGCTGTCGGCGTCCAGTCGCCTGCTCGAAAGCGAGCCGCACGCCGCGGTGCACATCATGGTCGAGGCGGTCGACCCAAGCATCCGGGCGGGGCATCCGGCCGAGGCGCACAGGATCGCCGAGGACGCCGCCCGCATCGCGGAGCCGATCGGCGGCGCAGCGGCCGATTACGCGCACGTGGCGGTGGCGGCCTCCTCGGTGTTCATCGGCGACGCGGAGCGCGCCTCGCGGCTCGTCACGGAGGTGGCCGACCGGGTGCTGGCCCGGCCGGACGCGCAGGAAGACCTGCAGCTGCGGGCGTACGTCGGGATGACGCTGGCCTTCGCCGAGGAGTGGGAGCGGGCGCGGCAGGTGCTCGGCGAGCTGATCGCCGATTGCGAGCGCGCCGCGCCCGCGATGCTCCCCTACCCGCTGGTCTCACAGGCGTGGCTGGAGCGCGGAACGGGCGGCTGGACGGCCGCGGTGACGAACCTCGAGGTCGCGATCCGCCGGTCCGCCGAGGGCGGACGGGCGAACGACGAGTGCTGGGCACACAGCATCATCGGCTGGATCCGCGCCGCACAGGGGCGGGCGGACCAGATGGAGGCACATGCCGCCCGGCAGGTGCAGCTGGACGCGCAGCTCGGGTTGCCATACCAGGCAATGACGACCGATGCGGCCCGCGGGCTACTCGCGCTCGGACAGGGAGACGCGGGCGCTGCGGCCCGGTACCTGGGCGCCGCGCTCGAGCGAAAGCGAGATCTGGGCTACTGCGACGCCACCACCCATCCGATCGTCGCGGCCGACCTGGTCGAGGCGCTGGTGCGGGCCGGCGACGCTGCTTCGGCGGCCCCGGTCGCAGCCGAGCTGGCGCAGCAGGCGACGCGGCCGACCGGCCGCGCGCTCGCCGTGCGCGCGGCGGCCCTGCTCGAGGACGACACCGCGCTGTTCGAACAGGCGGCGGACCTGCACGTTGCGGCCGGCGACCGGTTCGGCCTCGCCCGCACGCAGCTCCTCCACGCCGAGCGGCGCCGGCGCGACGGCCTGCGGCGGGCGGCGCGCGAGCTGCTCGACCACGCCCGCGCCGCCTTCACGGAGCTGGGAGCGGCACCCTGGCTGGCGCGCGTGGACGCCGAGGATGGCCGCAGCGCCCGCTCGCTGCGGCCGGCGGAGGTGGCGCGGGACGAGCTGACCGAGAGCGAGCACCAGGTGGCGACCCTGGCCGTCCAGGGGCTGCAGAACCGGGAGATCGCCGGCCGCCTGTTCATGAGCGTCAAGACGGTCGAGGCGCACCTCACCCGCACGTACCGCAAGCTCGGAGTGCGGACGCGGGTCGAGCTCGTCCACAGCTACCGGCCACAGGCGGGCGTCGAGGCGGTCTGAACCGGGCCGGACCAGAGATTCGCCGCCACGGCGTGCCTTTCGTCCACCAGCCCAACAGACGTTCGAGTCACCTCTACGATCCGTCCGACTGGCTTCGACCTACTCGGCTGCCCTTGGCGGCGCAGGGAGAACGTACGGCAGGCCGCGGCGACGTTCAAGCACGAAGTTCGCAACGTGCGTGAAAAACCGTGCAGCCAGCGCCGCCCCGTGCGAACATGTGTTCGATGGATGCGGCCACCATCCTCCACGCCGACCTCGACGCGTTCTTCGCGTCGGTCGAGCAGCGCGACGACCCCGCGCTGCGCGGCCGCCCCGTGATCGTGGGCGGCGGCGTCGTGCTCGCCGCCAGCTACGAGGCCCGCGCGTTCGGCGTCAAGACGGCGATGGGCGGCCGCCAGGCGCGCCGGCTCTGCCCGGAGGCCGTCGTCGTGCGGCCGCGGATGCAGGCGTACGCGGACGCGAGCCGGGCGGTCTACCGGATCTTCGAGGATATGAGCCCGGTAGTGGAAGGCCTGTCGATCGACGAGGCATTCCTGGACGCGCGGGGCCTGGAGCACATCTCCGGGACGCCTGCGGACATCGCCCGGGCGCTGCGGCGCCGCGTCCGCGCCGACGCCGGCCTGCCGATCACGGTCGGCGTGGCGCGCACCAAGTTCCTCGCCAAGGTGGCGAGCGGCGTCGCCAAGCCGGACGGCCTGCTGGTTGTGCCCCCGGAGGGCGAGCTCGCGTTCCTCCACCCGCTTCCCGTCCAGCGGCTGTGGGGCGTGGGCCCTGCGACGGCGATCAAGCTGCATGCGCAGGGGATCGCGACGGTCGGGGAGGTCGCGGCGCTCAGCGAGCCGCGGCTGGTCGAGCTGGTCGGACGCGCCGCCGGGCGGCAGCTGCACGCGCTCGCCCACAACCGCGACCGCCGCCGGGTCGAGCCGGGACGCCGGCGCGGCTCGATCGGCTCGCAGCGCGCGATCGGCCGCGGGCCGCACTCCGCCCTCGAGATGGACGCGACCCTGATCGCCATCGTCGAGCGCGTGACGCGCAGGATGCGCGCCGCAGGGCGGATCGGCCGGACGGTCGTGCTGCGGCTGCGCTACGGCGACTTCGCCCGCGCGACGCGGTCGCACACCATGCCGCGGGCGACGGCGCAGACCGACGCCATCCTGGGGGTTGCCCGGATGCTGCTTGCCGGGGCGATGCCGTCGCTCGTTCGCCGCGGGGTGACGCTGATCGGCCTGTCGGTGTCGGGCCTCGAGCGGGCCGACCGCACGCAGCTGACGCTCCCGCTCGACGGCCACGACCGCGACGCGCTCGACGCGGCCCTCGACGCCGTCCGCGACCGCTATGGCTCGAAGGCGGTGATCCGCGCGGCGCTGCTCGGCCGCGACCGCGGCTGGTCGCCGCCGATGCTGCCGGACTGACGCGACAGGGCCATGCCGGCGCGGCCGCGCTAAGGTCGGCTCGGACAGGATCAACCGGACGACGCGAGCGGATGGAGGGCGGCGATGGGTTCGACGGAGACCACCGAGACGCCGAGGGTCGCGGTCAGCACCACCTACCACGGGGTGACCGTCAGCGAGGACTACCGCTGGCTCGAGGACGCCGCCTCCGAGCAGACGGCCGCCTGGACGGCGGCCCAGAACGCGGCGACGAGCGAGTTTCTCCAGAGCCGGCCGGCCTACGCCGCTGTCAGGCAGCGCGCCGAGCAGATCGCGACGGCAGCGTCGACGGCGTGGGGCCGGCATGCGTTCGAGTCCGACTACGAGGGCCCGCGGAAGGCTGGATCCGCCTACTTCATCCTTCAGCGCCGGCCACCCAGGCAGCAGCCGTTCCTCCTCATGCTGCCGGACATCGACGACACCGCCGGCGCGAGGGTGCTGGTCGACCCCAACGTGATCGATGAGACCGGCGCGACCACGATCGACTGGTTCGTTCCGTCGCCCGACGGCCGGCTGGTCGCCGTCTCGCTCTCCTCGCACGGCACCGAGGACGGGACGCTGCACCTCTTCGCCACGGCCGACGGCGAGCCGGTCGACGCCGCGATCCCGCGCGTCAACTCCGGCACGGCCGGCGGGTCGCTGGCCTGGGCAGGCGATTCCACCGGGTTCTGGTACACACGCGGACCCGCACCGGGCGAGCGCTCGGAGCAGGAGCTCGACTTCTTCCAGGAGATCTGGCACCACACCATCGGCCGGCCGCCGGAGGATGACCGCCGCGACCATCCCGGCCCCCTTGCCGACCCCAGGATCGTCGAGCACTTCCTCGCGTCCTCGCCGGACGGCCGCTGGCTGATGGACCGTGCCCAGCGCGGCGACAGCGGCGAGTGGCAGGTGTTCGTGCGGCCGCAGGGCGACGGCGACTGGTGGGCGGTTGCAGCGATCGAGGATCGCTGCGTCGGCGCAACCTTCGGCGACGAGGCGCTCCACCTGCTCTCACGCGAACGCTCGCCGCGCGGCGAGGTGCTTCGACTCCCGCTGACCACTGGGGCAACGGTGGCCACCGCCGAGCCGGTGGTGGCGCCGAGCGACCTGAACATCGAGAGCATCGCCGTCACGGCATCGCGGCTGTGGCTGCTCGACATCGACGGCGGTCCGTCGGGGTTGCGGGTCTGCGAGCTCGACGGAAGCGGCCTCCGCGGCATCGACGTCCCTCCGGTGTCGGCGATCGACAGCCTCGGCCGGCTCGACACCGGCGAGGTCGCCTACGCGCTCGAGTCGTTCACGCAGCCCCGCGTCTGGTGGCGGGCGGGCGACGCCGCCGCGCCGCGGCCGACCGCGCTCGCCGACGAGACGCCCTTCGACCTCGGCGAGTACGAGGTGCGCCGCGAGTTCGCGGTCTCCGCCGACGGCACGCGCGTGCCCATGACGCTGATCGCCTCCCCCGGAACTCCGCGCGACGGATCGGCCCCCGCGCTCCTGACCGGCTACGGCGGGTTCGGGATCTCGCTGAAGCCGCAGTTCGATGCGACGCGGCTGCTCTGGCTGGAGCAGGGAGGCGTGTACGCGGTCGCCAACCTGCGAGGCGGCGGCGAGTACGGCGAGGGCTGGCACCACGCGGGCCGGCTCGAGGCAAAGCAGCGGGTGTTCGACGACTTCGCCGCCTGCGCCACGCATCTGGCCGAGTCGGGCGTGACCAGTCCGCAGCAGCTGGCCATCATCGGCGGATCGAATGGCGGCCTGCTGATGGGCGCGATCCTGACCCAGCATCCCGACATCGCGGGGGTCGTGGTGGCGCTCGTGCCCGTGATGGACATGCTGCGGGCCGAGCTCCACCCGAACGGCGAGTTCGTGTCCGGCGAGCTGGGAACGGTCGAGGATCCCGGCCAGTTCCAGGCGCTACTGGCGTACTCCCCGTACCACAACGTCCGCGACGGCGTCGCCTACCCCGCAACGCTCCTCACCGGCGGCGAGTTCGACCCGCGGGTGGATGCGTACCACCCCAAGAAGATGGCGGCGAGGATGCAGGCGGCCACCTCCGGCAGCGAGCCGATCCTGCTTCGGATCGCATCCGGCGGGCACGGGATCGGCGGATCGCTCGACGAGACCGTCGATCGCCTGGCCGACGTCTACACGTTCATCTTCGACCGCCTGGGCCCGGAGTATCCGCGCCAGATGAGTGATTCCACGACTCCGCACCTCTGATCGTCCGACTGCGGGTTGTTGTCGACCGTGCGCGGGCTGCGATCGGTAGGACTGCCCCTCCCGATCTGCGTGATCGCAGATCGGTCGTGACCGGCGCAAGCCGTTGGCTTGCGCCTTGCCCGCACGGCGCCGTGGAACCAATCATCTAGGCTGCGCCACGTGACCGAGCCCGCCGAGATCGCCCAGTCCGCCGAGGAGGTCGTCCCCGGCATCTGGCACTGGCAGATCCGAAACAGCGGCATCGGCGGCGCGACGTCGAGCTGTCACCTGTTCGCGACCGAGGACGGCGCCGTGCTGGTCGATCCCGTGCAGCTCGATCCGGAACGGCTGGCGGAGCTGCCGCGCCCGACGGCAATCCTGCTGACCAGCAAGGGGCACCAGCGCTCCGCCTGGCACTACCGCCGCGAGTTCGGCGCGCCCGTGTGGATGCCGAAGGGAACCGTCCCGCCCGACGAGGAGCCCGATCACAGGTACGGCGACGGCGACGAGCTGCCCGGCGGCTTCCAGGCGCTGCGCGCTCCCGGCCCGGGGCCGGTGCACTACGTGCTGCTCCGCCGTGGCGACCCGGGCGCGCTGGTCACCGCCGACCTGCTCGGCGGCGATCCGGAGGCCGGCCTCAACTGGGGCCCGCTCAGGCACCACGACGACCCGGAGCAGAGCCGCCGCACGGTGGCCGGCTGGGTCGACCTGCCCTTCACGGTGCTCTGCCTCGATCACGGCGGCGCCTTCGCCGACGGCAAGACGGCGCTGCAGGGCCTGCTCGACGCCGACGGATAGCGAGACCCCCGCCTTGCGGAAAGCTACGCACGGCGGATCGTTGCCATCCCGAAGCCGGCATGAGAAAGTGCTCCGATTCCCGAGCCCTCCAGCCGATGAACACTCTCAGCATGTCGAAGCGATGGGTCATCGCATTCCAGGCCGCAGGCGTCCTGGTCGCGCTCGCCGTGGTGGTTGGCGTCGCCGCGCTGGCAGGCTCGGCCGCACCGCGCGCGGCCACGCACCGGCCCAGCCACCCGGCCGCGCAGGCCGCCGTGGCGCAGACCGAGCAGCATCATGCCACGTTCACGCTCCCGGTCACGATCAACCTGAGCGCCGTGCTCGCGATCCTCTGCTGCCTGCTCGCGCTCTCCGCCTGGGCCGCCTGGCAGCGCCGCAACCGCTGCCGCGACTGCGGCTACGCGCCGGTGTTCTGCCAGTGCGAGCTGGCCGGCTCCGGGCACTAGTCAACCCACGCTAGACCAGGGTCACGACCACGCCCGCGTCGCGCACCTCCGCGACGGTGCCCGCGTCGGCACCGTCGTCGGTGATCAGCTCGTGCACCTCGCCCAGTTGGCAGATCCGCGCGAACGCGACCTGCCCCACCTTCGAGCTGTCGGCGACGACGATCACCCGCCGGGCGCGTGAGATCAGCGCGCGGTTGGTGTGCGCCTCCACCTCGTGGTGCGTCGTCAGCCCCGCCTCGGCCGAGATCCCGTCCACGCCGAGCAGCACCACGTCCAGGTTGAGCTCGGCGAGCGACGCCTCGGCCAGCGGCCCGACCAGCTCGTAGGACTCGGGCCGCGCCACCCCGCCCGTCACCACCAGCTTCAGCGTCGGTCGCACCGCCAGTTCGGAGGCGATGCTGAGCGAGTTGGTGACCACCGTCAGCCCACGCCGGTCGGAGAGCGCCCGCGCCGCCTCGGTGGTGGTCGTGCCCCCCGTCATGCCGACGGCCGCACCATCGGGCACGCGCTCCGCCGCCGCCCGCGCGATCCGTGCCTTCTCCTCCTGGTGCCGGGCGCTCCGGTAGCGCAGCGGCAGCTCGTAGAGCACCCCATGCGCCACCGCGCCGCCGTGCGTCCGGGCCAGCAGCCGCTGCTCCTCGAGCAGGGCGAGGTCGCGCCGCACCGTGGCCGCCGACACGCCCAGCGAGTCGGCCAGGTCGCCGACGCCGACGGAGCCGTTGGCTGAGATCTGCTCGACGATGCGGCTGAGACGATCCGACTGTCGCACCGCGCCAGTGTACCGGCCCGATGTGTGCTTGAATGCTTGCTTTGTGCTCGTTTTCTGCGTAGAGTCGCGCGATATGAGCGCAATCGAGCAAGAGGTGGCCAGCCAGCCCCAGGTGTGGCGGCAGGCCTCCGCCCTTGCCGCCGACGCTCCGCTGCCGCCCCACGGCTCGCGCCTCGCCGTCGTCGGATGCGGCACGTCGCTGTTCATCGCCCAGTCGTATGCCGCCGCCCGCGAGGCCGCCGGCCACGGGGAGACGGATGCCTTCGCCGCCTCCGAGTACCCGGCCGGACGCCGCTACGACGGCGTGCTTGCACTCTCCCGCTCGGGAACCACCACCGAGGTCTGCGACCTGCTGCGCGCGCTTCCGGCCGACACGCCGACGATCGCGGTCACCGCCGTGGCCGGCAGCCCGGTCGACGAGCTCGCCGGTCGCTCGGTCGTCCTCGCGTTCGCCGACGAGCGATCGGTCGTGCAGACCCGCTTCGCCACCTCCGCGCTCGTGCTCCTGCTTGCCCACCTTGGGCTCGATACAGCGGCCGCGGCCGCAGACGCCGAGCGGACGCTCCGCGACCCGCTTCCGCTCGATCCCGCGGCGTTTCGGCGCTTCCAGTTCCTCGGCCGCGGCTGGACCGTCGGCCTGGCCAGCGAGGCCGCGCTCAAGCTGCGCGAGGCGGCCCAGGCCTGGTCGGAGGCGTACCCGGCCATGGAGTACCGGCACGGGCCGATCGCCCTCGCCGACGAGGACACCGCGGTCGTGTCGATCGGCACCCTCGACCCGGCCCTCGCCGCCGACGTCCGCGCAACCGGTGCGACGCTGGTCGACACCGGCGCGCATCCACTCGCGGCGCTCGTCCTCGCGCACCGGATGGCGATCCGCCTGGCCGAGGTGCGCGGACTCGACCCCGACTCCCCCCGCAATCTGACACGATCGGTGGTGCTGCCATGAAACGCGTGGTGTCCCTCGTCCTGCCCCTGCTCGTCCTGCTCCTGGCCGCGGCCTCGTGCGGCGGCGGCGGGTCATCGAACGGCGTCGTCAACATCACCGTCTGGCACGGCTACGAGGACGTCGAGGGCAAGGCCATCAACGACGCCGCCAAGCGGTTCAACGCCACACATCCCAAGATCCACGTCACGGTCCAGAACTACGGCAACGCCGACTACGCGCTGCAGAAGGTGCTGACCGCGATCCGCGGCGGGGCCGAGCCGGACATCGCGTACCTGTATGGCTCGTGGGCGGCGAACATCGCCCGCAGCCCGGCAGCCGTCGACCTCGCCCCACTGATCCAGTCGGATCCGTCGATCAACTGGAACGACTTCTGGCCGGCCGAGCGCCAGGCCGTGCAGGTCGGGCCGAAGATCATCGGCGTGCCGGCGCTCGTCGACAACCTGGCCCTGGTCTACAACAAGAAGCTGTTCGACCAGGCCGGCATCTCCTACCCCAGCGACAACTGGACCTGGGACGACTTCCGCGCCGCGGCGAAGAAGCTGACCAACACGTCCACGAAGCAGTTCGGCTGGGCCTACGTGAACGACGCCAGCGAGGACACCGTGTGGCGCTTCGACGCGCTGCTCTGGCAGGCCGGTGGCGACATCCTCAACTCGGACAACACCAAGGCGGAGTTCAACTCGCCGGCCGGCGTCAAGGCGGCGACGCTGCTCCAGCAGATGGCCACGGTCGACCACTCCGTGTACCTCGACAGCGGGAACGGCAACTACGCGAACCTGTTCAACTCCGGCAAGATCGCGATGCTGTTCACCGGCCCGTGGGACCTGTCCAGCTTCACGGACGTGAACTACGGCGTGCAGATCCTGCCCGGCGATCTCAACCATCAGACCATCTCGGGGCCCGACCAGTGGGTGATGTTCGACAAGGGCAGCGCGCGCAAGCAAGCCGCGTGGACGTTCCTGAAGTGGTTCACCTCTCCGCAGCAGTCGCTGCAGTGGTCGCTCGCGACGGGCGACCTGCCGATCCGCCAGTCGACGACCCAGCTCCCGCAATACGCGACCTACACGAAGAAGTACCCAGGCGCTGCCACCTTCGTCCTCAACGAGGCGAACGCAGCCAAGGCGCGGCCGGTGATCGCGAACTACAACGAGGTCTCCCAGGCGATGGGCCAGGCGATCCAGGCGGTGCTGCTGGGAAAGGCGCAGCCTCAGCAGGCCCTCGACCAGGCGGCTCAGAAGGTCGACAGCGTGCTCGCATCCGGTCAATGATCGGGCGCGCGGCGCGCTCGGAGCATGTCAGCGGCTGGCTGTTCGTCCTGCCGGCCGTCGCGCTGATCGGCCTGTTTGGCATCGTGCCCATCATCTGGGGCGCGATACTGTCGCTCCAGGAGAACGACCTGCTGACGCCGCCGACGTGGGTCGGGCTCGACAACTACCGCACGCTGATCCACGACCCGGTGTTCCGCGCGTCGATCCACCGGACGATCGTGTACACGCTGCTGTTCGTGCCGCTCTCGGTCGGGGGAGCGCTCGCGATCGCTGTACTGCTGAACGCGCGCATCCGGTTCTCACGCTTCTATCGGACGGCGGTGTTCATCCCGGTGGCGACCTCGACCGTGGCGACGGGCATCATTTTCAACTGGCTGCTCGAGCCAACGTACGGAGTCGTCAACTACCTCCTCAGCTTCGTCGGCCTCGGGCCCTACGGCTTCTTCCAGGATCCCGACCAGGCGATGTACTCGATCGTGGCCATGACCGTGTGGGGCTGGCTCGGCTTCGACGTGATCGTGTACATGGCGGCGCTGCAGGGCGTGCCCGACGAGCTGGTCGAGGCGGCGAAGCTGGACGGTGCCGGCCGCTGGGCGATCTTCCGCAACGTCGTCTTCCCGTTGCTCTCACCGACAACCCTGTTCCTGATCGTGTGGTCGACGATCAACGCACTGCAGGTGTTCGATGAGATCTACGTCACGACGCGCGGCGGCCCGCTGCAGGCGACCACCGTGCTCGTCTACTACCTGTTCAACCAGGCCTTCGAGCTGTTCCACGGCGGCTACGCCGCAGCCATCGCATATGTCCTGTTCCTGATCACGCTGGTGTTCTCGATCCTCCAGCTCTGGGTCGGGAACCGGAGGGTCTACTACAGCTGATGCGACTCCGCCTGCCCTTCAGCCCCCGACATCTCGTGCTCCTGCCGCTGTCCGCCGTGATGCTGCTGCCGCTTGCGTGGATGCTGCTGACCTCAATCCAGACGCTGGATGAGTCCCGCCACTTCCCACCCCAGCTGATCCCCTCGGGCATCCACTGGCAGAACTACCCGGACGCCTGGAACGCGGCGCCGTTCGGACGCTACTTCGCCAACAGCCTGATCGTCACGCTCGCTTCGGTCGTCGGCAACCTCGTCTTCTGCAGCCTGGCCGGGTACGCGTTCGCCCGCCTGCACTTCTTTGGCCGCGACGTCCTGTTCGTGGTGCTGCTGGCAACGTTGATGGTGCCGTTCCAGGTGACGATGATCCCGACGTTCTTGATCATCAAGGATCTGGGGTTGGTCAACACGCTCGGCGCGCTGATCGCACCGAACCTGGTCACGCCGTTCGGGATCTTCCTGCTGCGGCAGTTCTTCAAGACGATTCCCATCGAGCTGGAGGAGGCCGCCCGCATGGATGGGTGCTCGCGGCTGGGCGTGCTGCTCCGCATCGTCGTCCCTCTGTCGACGCCGGCTCTGGCAACGCTTGCGATCGTGACGTTCCTATGGACGTGGAACGACTTCCTGTGGCCGCTGATCGTGATCACCTCGCCGAGTGCGAGCACCGTGCAGCTGGGGCTGGCCAGCTTCCAGGGCGCACACCAGACCAACTGGACGCTGTTGATGGCCGGCAACGTGATGGCGCTCGCGCCCATGCTGATCGTCTTCATCGTCGCCCAGCGCTACTTCGTGCAGTCGCTGGCGTCGACCGGCCTCAAGGGCTGATCAGGGCGCAGTCCGCCAGCTCGCGCGCGCGGTCCGCGTCGAGCACGCCGGCTCCCGGCACCTCGGCGTTCGCGGTCGCGGCGCCGAGCGCGAGCGCGAGCGCGTCGCGCCAGCCGGCCCCGGCGTCGAGCGCCACCACCAGGCCGGCGAGGAAGGCGTCACCGCTGCCCACCGGGTAGCGGCCGGCGACGTCGACGCGCCCCCGCAGCACCTCGCCGCCCGGCGACACCATTGCCGCCCCCTCGCGACCGGCGGTGACGATGGCGGCGCCGCCGGTCGCCTCGTGCAGGGTGACGGCCGCCTCCGCGGCGTCGGCCGCCGTCCGCACGGGCCGGCCGACCATGGCGGTCGCCTCCTCGGCGTTGACCTTGACCACCTCGGGTCGCGCCTCGACCCCCGCCTCGCGGGTGTCGAGCGCCGTCCTGCCGGACCGCACCATCGGCAGGTAGCCGTCGGCCGGCGCGCCGGAAGGCAGCGACCCCGAGATCGTCGTCCACCCCGCGGCGGGTGCCGTGCGCAGCACCAGCTCCGCGAAGGCAGCCCATTCCTTCCGCTCCACCGGGAAGCCGTGCTCGTAGAACTCCGTCAGACCCTCCTCGATCGCTCCCGCAACCGACAGCGACGAGCGGGTCTCTGCGGTGGCCCATACGGGGTGCAGCTCGATGCCCTCCTCGTGCAGCTCGTCGGCGATCCACCGCCCGGCATGGCCGCCCAGAATGGCGGCGGCCTGCACGCGCCCGCCGAGCGCCGCGGCGGCACGGGCGACGTTCAGCCCCTTGCCACCCGCGACCTGCACGAAGTCGGCGGGCCGGTGGATCGCGCCGGGAACCAGCCGCTCGACCTCGAACAGGCGGTCGATCGAGGGGTTCGCCGCGACGCAGAGGATCACCGCACAGCCGCCAGCGCCTCGTCGAACGTCGGCTGGGCCGCGGTGCCGCCGAGCGCCCGAGTGGCCATCGCCCCGCACGCGCACGCCAGCGCGAGCGACTCGGCCAGGCCCAGCCCGCGCAGCCGCCCAGCGATGAACCCGGCATCGAAGCTGTCGCCGGCGCCGGTGGCATCGACCACGTTGACCGCGGGCGGCGCGGCGTCGACGCGCTCGTCCCCCGCCAGTGCCGTCGCGCCCCGCGCGCCGCGCTTGACCACGGTCAGGGGGCTGCCGGACGCCGCCAGCATGCCGTGCTCCTGCTCGTTCACGAACAGCACGTCGAGGGAGGCGGCCAGCGCCGGCAGCCCGGCGTCCCACCTTCCGGATGGGTCGCCCTGCGGGTCGAGCGAGACGGTGGCCCCGGCCGCGTGGGCGGTCTCGACCAGCGAAGGCACGGCATCACGGAGGCCGTCGAGCAGGAAGTACGACGCCACATGAAGGTGCCGCGTCCCGGCGAGCAGACGGTCTGGCACGTGGCGGGCGGCGAGCGCGGGGATTGCCCCGGGCGCCGTCAGCATTGCCCGGTCGCCGCCGCGCACGAGCGCCACCGTGAGGCCGGTCTCCCAGTCGGGCTCGGCCGGGCACGCCGACACGTCGACCCGCCGGGCGGCCAGCTGCTCCAGCATGAAGCGGCCGAAAAGGTCGTCGCCCACGGCGGCGACGAGCGCGACGGAGAGTCCCAGGCGGGCGGCGCCACATGCGGCGATGGCCGCCGACCCGCCCACCAGCAGCCGCGCATCGTCCACGAGCTTCTCGGTCTGGCCGAACTCGGGAACGACGTCGCCGCCGGCCAGGATCAGGTCGGGATTGCAGTCGCCGACGACGAGGAGGTCGATCACGACGCGTCAGTATCGCGCAGCGATGGCCAGCAGCTCCTCCAGCCGCCGGCGGGCCTCGCCCTCGAGGAAGCTGCGGCGCTCCGCGCCGGTGAGCGTCATCGCCTCCTTCCAGATCGAGCGGCCGGCGATGAACCCCGATGCCCCGGCGGTGAGAGCGGCGCGCAGCTGGCCGGTGAACGTCTCGTGGTCGACGCCGGCCGACAGCAGCGCCCATGGGCACGACAGCGCGTCGGTGATCTCCCGGCACGCAGCCTCGGAGCCCGGGTACTCGAGCTTCAGGTAGCGGGCGCCGCAGGACTCGGCGAGCAGCGCCGCCTCCCGGATCAGCTGCGGGCGCAGGTCCGCGAACCGCCCCTCCGACTCGTCGTCGAGGCGGAAGATCAGCACCTCGACGATCAGCAGCAGGTGCTGCGATGCGCAGTCGGCCACGGCGCGGCGGAGCAGCTCGCCGTTGGCGCCGTCCGCGTCCTCGCGATCGGCGCGAAGCCGGATCAGCAGCTTCGCGCCGGTTCCTCCGAGTGCGCGCACGCCCGATGCGCCGACATCGGGAAGCAGTTCGGCCGTGCGCAGCCCCTCCCGCGTGCGGCGCGAGCCGCTGCGCTCCAGCGACACCAGCACACCGGTGCGGGCGGGCAGGGCGCCGCGGTCGGCAACGTGGGGCAGCGCGATCTCGGGGTCGAGGAGCATTGCCGGCGCGAGCGGCGCCATGGCGGCCACCAGATCCAGCTTGAAGGCCTGCATCGATGCCAGATCGCTCGGCAGCCCGGCCCCGTCGAGCGCCTCCACCAGCTTGGTGCGCTGGTCGGCGGCCAGCACCGCGAGCCGGCCCCCCGGCCCCGACAGCTGGCCGATGGCTCGTTGCTCCGCTGTCGTGAACATTCTTGCTCGTTTCTATCAGATCTGGAACACTTTCGCGCATGACACGGATCGCCTTCGTCGGCGCAGGGAGCGTGGAGTTCACCCGAGACCTGCTCGGCGACATCCTCACCTTCCCTGAGCTCGCCGACGCCACCATCGCCCTGCACGACATCGATCGCGAGCGCCTGGAGGCGGCAGAGGCGATGGCCGGCTGGACGGCACGCGAACTGGGCGCCCCGGCAACCATCGAGGCGCACCTCGAGCGGCGCGCGGCGCTCGACGGCTGCGACCACGTGGTCAACATGATCCAGGTCGGCGGCCATGCGGCCACGCTGATCGACTTCGAGGTGCCGGCCCGCCACGGCGTCCGCCAGACCATCGGCGACACGCTCGGGATCGGCGGCATCTTCCGGGCCCTGCGGACGATCCCGGTGATGCAGGGGATCGCGGCAGACATGGCCGAGCTGTGCCCTCAGGCCTGGCTGCTCAACTACACGAACCCGATGGCGATGCTCTGCTGGGCGACCTATGCCGGCACTCCGATCACGCGTGTCGTCGGTCTCTGCCACTCGGTGCAGCACACGACGCGGCAGCTGGCGGAGCTGGTCGGCGTGCCCTACGAGCAGGTGACCTACCTCGGCGCGGGTGTCAACCACCAGGCCTGGATCCTGCAGTTCGAACGGAACGGCGAGGATCTCTACCCGCGGCTGGACGAGACGATCGCCCGCGACCCGGAGCTGCGCCGCCGTGTCCGGGTGGAGATGTACCGGCGGTTCGGGCGGTTTCCGACCGAGTCGAGCGAGCACTCCGCCGAGTACCTGCCCTACTTCATGCACGACGACGCACTGATCGAGGAGTTCCGTGTCCCCGTCGACGAGTACGTCCGGCGCAGCGAGGAGAACCTCGAGCTGTACGAGGAGATGCGGCGCAAGCTGGCGGCGGCCGAGCCGTTCGAGATCGAGCGCAGCCTCGAGTACGCCTCGCTGATCATCCACTCGATCCTCACCGGAGAGCCGCGCGAGATCTACGGCAACGTCCCGAACGACGGACTGATCACCAACCTGCCGGCGATGGCATGCGTCGAGGTGCCGTGCGTCGTCGATGGGCAGGGGCTGCATCCGCGGCAGATCGGCGACCTGCCGCCGCAGCTGGCCGCCCTCAACCGGACGTTCCTGAACGTCTGCGAGCTGACCGTCCGCGCCGCTCTCGAGGGAAGCCGCGAGCACGTCCTGCACGCCGCGCTGCTCGATCCCAACACGGCAGCCACCCTCTCGCCGGCCCGGATCGAGGCGATGGTCGACGACCTGATCGCGGCCCACGGCGATGCGCTGCCGGAGGGGATCCGGCCATGATGTGGGCGGATGGCCTCTTCACCGGGCAACCCAGAGCTCGCAGCAGCGCTTGACGAATATGCCGCGCTGCTGGACGTGTCGGGCGCGAACAGCTATGCGACTCGGGCATACAGGCGCGCGGCCGGGCTGATCCGGGAAACGCCGGTCGACGTGGCAGCGCTCGTCCGCGAGGGGCGGGTGCGCCGGCTCCGCGGCATCGGCCCCGGGATCGAGCAGCGGCTGACGGAGCTGGTCGAGACGGGCCGGATCGCGGAGCTCGACGAGCTGCGCAACTCGGTCTCGCTGGAGCTGGCGGCGTTCGGACGCATGCACGGATTCACCGCGAAGCGCTTCGTGGACATCGGTGCCGCGCTCGGCATCCGCACGGTCGTCGAGCTGCGGGACGCCGCGGAGCGCGGCCGGCTGCGTGAGGTGCCGGGAATCGGGCCGAGTACCGAGGCGTCCATCCTGGCCGCGCTCGACGCTCCCTCAGTGCGCCCTGCCGGCAGCCTGCTGCTCCATCAGGCCCGCGAGGTCTGCTCGCGGATCGCCGTAGCCCTCGACGGCATCGCGGCGGGCGATACGCGCCGCTGGGTGGACACGCCGGCGAGGCTGGCAGTGGTCGTCGCCACCGACAGCCCGGAGGACGCTCTGGCACGGTTTGCCGAGCTGCCCGAGATCGTCGCATTGATCGGGCCGTCGATCGGCGTCACCGTCGACGGCACCGCCGTCGAGCTCGTGACCACAGCGCCGGCCGAGCTCGGCACGGCACTCGTGCGCGCCACCGGAGCCCCGGAGTACGTCGCCGCGCTGGAGCCCCTGCCGGCCGTCCCGGACGAGGAGCGCCTGTTCCGGAAGATCGGCCTGCCCTACGTGCCGCCGGAGCTGCGTGAGGAGCGGGCATCGCCGCCGCCGGTCGACCTGGTCGAGCCCGCGGACATCCGCGGCGACCTGCACTGCCACACGACCTGGTCGGACGGCAGGGCCACCGTGCGCCAGCTGGCCGAGGCGGCGATCGCGCGCGGATACGACTACGTCGCCGTCTGCGACCACACCACGAACGTCGGGGTGGTTCCCGGGCTGGATGCGGATGCGCTGCGGCGGCAGGCCGAAGAGGTCGACGCGGTGAACGCGGAGCTGGCGCCGTTCCGCGTCCTGCGGGGCACCGAGTGCAACATCCTCCCCGACGGCCGGCTCGATCTGCCGGACGACGTGCTCGCCGAGCTGGACTGGGTGCAGATCTCGGTGCACGCCGGCCAGCGCACCCGGCGGGCGGAGCTGACGGCGCGCGTTCTGCACGCGATGCACCACCCCTCGGCTCGGTGCCTCAGCCACCCGACGGGACGCATCATCGGCCACCGGCCCGAGAACCGGCTCGACCTGGAACGGACGATCGAGGCGGCGATCGAGACCGGCGTTGCCCTCGAAGTGAACGGCCTGCCGAGCCGCCTCGACCTGTCGGGCGCACACGTCAGCGAGGCGATCTCGGCGGGCGTCCGGATCGTCTGCTCGAGCGACGCGCACTCCGTCGCGGGTCTGGACAGCATGCTCTACGCCGTGCACACCGCGCGGCGCGGCGGCGCGCCGCGCTCGGCTGTGCTGAACACCCGCGAGCTCGGCGAGCTGCTGGGAACAATCGAGCGATAGAGGGCAACGTCCACGACCAGCGCGTATGAACCAAGAGTGCCAGGCACTCTTGGTTCACCGGCGTTCGTGTTTCGACGTTGTGACCGGTCGTGACCGCACCGTTGCTCAAGCTGCCGGCACGGTGCTCGCTCATCTACCGCGCAGCGGCTCGATCCAGCTCCCGCTGCCGCAGCAGCACACGCCGGATCTTCCCGGTCAGCGTCTTTGGGAGGTCGTCGACGAACTCGATCCGCCGAGGGTAGGCGTACGCCGAGAGGTGCTGCCTGACGTGCTGCTGGATCTCGGAGGCCAGCTCGTCCGACGGCTCCGTCCCCTCGGCCAGGACGATGAACGCCTTGACCACATTGCCGCGCAGCTCGTCCGGTGAGGCGACCACGGCCGCCTCCCGCACGGCCGGATGCTCGAGGCAGGAGGACTCGACCTCGAACGGGCCGATCCGGTAGCCGGCCGAGATGATCACGTCGTCGGCGCGGCCCTCGTACCAGATGTACCCGTCCTCGTCCTGGCGGGCGGCGTCCTTGGTGTGGAACCACTCCCCGCCGAACACCTGCTCCGAGTCCTCCGGGCGGTTCCAGTACCCGAGCGGGTAGTGCGGATTCGAGCGCGCCCTCAGGCAGATCTCTCCGCGCTCGCCCCGCTCCACCGGTCGCTCGTCCTCGTCCAGGATCTGTACGTCCCAGCCCGGCATCGGCAGCCCCATCGATCCCTCGCGCACCGGGTGCCACGGGTAGTTGGCCGCGAGTGGATAGGACTCAGTCAGGCCGTAGTAGTCGAGCACCGTGACGCCGTACTGCTCGCGGAACCAGCGGATCGCCTCCGGGTTCAGCGGCTCGCCGGCCGAGCACACGCGGCGGAACCGCTGCGGGTAGCGGGTGCCCGCGTCCTCGATCGCCATCATCGCCCGCATCGCCGTCGGCGTCGTGAACACGTTCGAGACCTGGTTTCGGCTGAGGAAGTCGAGCTGGCGGTGTGGATCGAAGCCGGCCTCCCGGCGGTAGACGTACTGGACGGCGCCCAGACGCCACGGCCCGAGCAGCGGCGCGATGCCGGCCGCCCACGCCCACTCGCCCATGCCGTGGAACGACTCGCCGTCCTGCACCTCGTGGGAGTAGATGAACTCCTCGTGGCCGAGCAGGTAACGGTGGGCGTGCACGACGCCCTTCGCGAGGCCGGTGGTGCCCGAGGTGTAGTAGAGCTGCGCCGGGTCGTCGGCGGAGGTGTCGCACGAGACGTGGTCGCACGGGGCGTCGCCGAAGCCGTCGGCGCCGAGCACCAGCACGTCGTACCCGGCGCCGGCCGGGAAGCGCGGCGCCGAGGCGGCGTCGGTGACGACCAGCCGGGCGCCGGAGTCGGACAGCCGGTGCTGGATCGCCTCGTCGCCGTAGAGCAGGGAGAGCGAGAGCAGGATTGCGCCGAGCTTCCAGGTGCCGAAGAACACGGCGGCGGTCTCGGGGACGGGCGGCAGCACGACCGCGACGCGGTCACCCCGCTCGACACCGTGCGAGGCGAGCGTGTGCGCGGCCTGGTTGGCAAGGTCCTGGAGGTCGCCCCACACCAGCTCACGCCGACTGCCGTCGAAGCTCTCCCACACCATCGCCGGCTTGTCATGGGGATGCTTGTCACAGACGTCCGCGGCGATGTTGTAGCGCTCGGGCACGTCCCACACGTGCTCGGCGCAGAGCTGCGCGTAGCGGTCGTTGCTCATGATCCCCTCCGGTGGACGCTGGTCGTCTGCGACCCTACTCCCGCGGCCACCTGGCGTTTGGATCCAAACTCCTTCTGGGAGTAATATCCGGCCACCACAAGAGGAGGAACAGATGGGACTTTCACTGGGCGATACCGCGCCCGATTTCGAGGCCGACACCACGGAGGGCCGGATCCGATTCCACGACTGGATCGGTGATTCCTGGGCCGTGCTGTTCTCGCATCCAAAGAACTTCACCCCGGTCTGCACGACCGAGCTGGGCTACATGGCCAAGATCAAGCCGGAGTTCGACCGCCGCGGCGTCAAGATCATCGGGCTGTCCGTCGACCCCGTCGAGAAGCACGAGGGCTGGGCGAAGGACATCGAGGAGACGCAGGGCAGCACCGTCAACTACCCGATCATCGGCGATGCCGACTTCAGCATCTCGAAGGCCTACGGCATGCTCGGGGCGGACGTCTCGGGCGACCCGGCCGACCGGACGGCGGCGGACAACCAGACCGTCCGCAACGTGTTCGTGATCGGGCCCGACAAGAAGGTCAAGCTGATCCTGGTCTACCCGATGACCACCGGCCGCAACTTCGACGAGGTGCTGCGGGTGATCGACTCGCTGCAGCTGACCGCGAACCACAAGGTCTCGACCCCGGTCAACTGGCAGCCCGGCGAGGACGTGATCATCGCCGGCTCGGTCAACAACGACCAGGCCAAGGAGCTCTTCGGCAGCTGGGACGAGCCGAAGCCCTACATCCGCATCGTCCCCCAGCCGGACAGCGAGAAGGCCGGCGTTTCCTGATCGCGCAGGCCCGGGCGCGCCCCCGCGCGCCCGGGCGGCGATGCGTCCGCATGCGGCTCTACAACTCGCAGGTCTCCGGCAACTGCTACAAGGTGCGGCTGGCGGCGGCACAGCTCGGACTCGAGCTCGAGCTCGTCGAGCTCGACGTGATCGACCGCAGCAACCGCCCGCAGGTGCTGGGCGGGCTGAACCCGGCGCTGCGCGTGCCGACCCTCGTGCTCGACGACGGCCGGTCGCTCGGGGAGTCGGGCGCGATCCTGCTCCATCTGGCCGACGGCACGGCGCTGATCCCGGATGACCGGTTCGAGCGCGCGCAGATGCTGCAGTGGATGTTCTTCGAGCAGTACGACCTCGAGCCCAACATCGCGGTCGCCCGGTTCTGGCTGAGCGTCTCGGGCACGCCGGAGCGGTGGGCCGACCAGCTGCCGGCGAAGCAGGAGGCGGGGTACCGCACGCTTGACGCCATGGAGCGGCATCTCGCCGGCCGGTCGTTCCTCGTGGGCGACCGCTACACGCTCGCCGACATCGCGCTCTACGGCTACACCCACGTCGCCGACGAGGGCGGCTTCGACATGGGCCGGTACCCCGCGATCGCGGCATGGCTGGAGCGGGTTCGCTCGCAGCCGGGACACGTCACCATCGACGGCGAGCAGGCGTGACCGAGCCGGACGCGCCGGCCAGGTTCCGCCTGACCATCCGCCGCCGGGTGAGCGAGGTGGACGACGTGGTCGACCGGCTGGCCGGAATCGCGCGGGCGCTGCGCGAGGCCGGGGTGCGGACCTACACCATCTCCCGCTCGGCGGACGATCCGAGCGAGACCGAGGTCGCGCTCTACTTCGAGGATCGCGGCGCCGCCGAGCAGATGATGGGCAGGCTCGACTCCCCCGAGAGCCGGGAACGGGCCATGCTGACCGGAGCGCTCGAGCTGGGCGCGATGTGGCTGACCGAGACGGTGGTCGCCGCCGACCTCGGCTGAGGCCGGGCGCAGGTCGTCACCTCCAGATCTGCGACATCGGCGCCGCCTCCGACGCCCCGGCGAGGTGCCGAGCGATCCCGAACCCGTCCTCGAGCGTCCGCAGCAGCCCGTAGTGGTTGTTGAGCTGCGTGTACACAGCGGGGTGGACGAGCGGACCCATCACCGCGAAGGGGACGTTGCCGCCGCCGAACTTCGTCCCGTTGTTCGGGCCGCCGCTCTGGCCCTCGTCGTAGACGATCACGATCACGCTGGATGCGTCCCACGAGGGCGACCGCATGATGGCTGGCACCTCACGGGCGAGGAAGTCGTCGAACTGGGTGATCACGCCACCGGTCGGTTTGCAGTTGTCGTGGCCGTCCTCGCACTGGTTGGGGACGATGAAGTTGAAGCGGGGCACCGACCCCGCCGCAAGCGAGCGGTTGAACCGGCTCATGTCGTTGACGCCTGTGGATCCGGTCGCCACGACGTGGGACAGGCACTCCGCAGAGCGGTGCGTCGCCGACCAGACGCCGCCGGCGCCCTCGACGTCGGCGTAGTAGACGGCAGGGTTGTGCTTGACCCGGTAGCTGTTGCCGTCCTTGCTCGTGCCGGAGCTCGTGAGCGCGCACGGCTCGGGCATCGACTCGTTCCACTCCTTCCACGACACGCCGGCGACGTCCAGCTGGTGGAACAGGTTGTTCACGTCCTGGTGACAGTCTGCCGGAGCGATGTCCTCCTGCTCGCAGTGGATGTACTGGCCGCTCGTCATCGCGATGTAGTTCGCACCCGACCAGTGCGTGGTTGCGAAGTAGCTCGTGAACCAGGCGGAGGACCGGGCGACCGTCGAGAGCTGGTAGGGCGCGTTCTTCGGGGTGAGGGCGGACAGATCCGTGTTCTCACCCACGATGACGAAGACCTTCCCGAACGCCGGAACGCCCTCCAGGCCGGCTGTCGCGCCGCGAGCGGGCGCCGCGCCGGCGACGACCACGGCCAGCAGGGCCGTCAGGGCCAGCGCCGTCCACCGATGTCGCATCATTCCCCCTTCGTCGAGGAGCCGCGGCGCACCGCGACGCCGGTAAGAGTCTCCCGCACGACGCGCTCGGCGACAAGTGCCGTGACGTCGGCCGAGCCAACGCCCGTGGGGGCCACTTCGACCACGTCGGAGCCGACCAGGTCGACGCTCGCGGCGACGGTGCGGCACGCCCAGAGCAGCTCCCGCGGCGTCAGCCCGCCGGGCTCCGGCGTGCCGGTTCCCGGTGCGAAGGCGGGGTCGAGCACGTCGACGTCGACGGTGAGCAGCACGGGCCCGGCGCCGACGATCGCGATCGCCTCCTCGACCACCTCGCGGATGCCGCGGTCGCGCACGTCGTGGGCGAAGAACGACGTGATGCCGCGCTCACGCTGCCAGCCGAACTCGGCCTCGCCCGGCCAGTATCCCCGCAGCCCGATCTGCACGTAGCGGCGCGGGTCGACGTGGCCGTCCTCCACCAGCCAGTACATCGGGGTGCCGTGCGACCGCTTCACGTCCCAGAGGTGCGTCGCCGTGTCGGTGTGCGTGTCGAAGTGGATCATCCCGATCGGCCCGTGCACCTGGGCCAGGCCCTCGCCCTCCGGCTGGGCGATGGAGTGGTCGCCGCCGAGCACGACCGGCATCGCCCCGGCAGCGGCCACCTCGGCGACGAGCGCAGAGATGGCTGCATGCGAGGCTTCGGGGTCGGCGGGGAGGATCGGCGCGTCGCCGTAGTCGACCACCCCCAGCACCTCGAAGGCGTCCACCCCAGCCTCCAGGTGGACGCCGTGCGGCGCGCTGGCGGCGCGGATCGCGCGCGGGCCGAAGCGGGTGCCGGGACGGTCGGACACGAGCTCGTCCATGGGCGCGCCGACGATGGCGACGTCGACGCCCTCGAGGTCGGAGACGTCCTCGGTGTAGGGCAGGCCGCCGTAGGTGAGCAGTCCGGCGTAATCGGGCTTGCCGTCGGCGTATGCCGCCCAGCGGCGCTGGGGATCGATCATGGGAGGCTCCTTCCACCGCCACCGGGCGGGACGAGTCGGACAGTCGGCGGATTCTGACGGCTGCCGGCCTGCGGCGCTCGGCAAGCCGCGGCACTCGCACCGGGCCGGACGGCCGAGCCGGGCCGGCCCAGCGGTCTCAAAGCACGGTGTCCGGTCGGCGGGAAGACCGGCACCAATCCGTGACCGATTGTGACGTCCGCGAGCGTCTCTACAGTCGGGGCCATGTGCGGACGCTTCACCAACGGCGCGGATCCGGATGCCGTGATCCGGGCCTACTCGCTCGACATCCCGTTCGACTGGCGCCCGCGATTCAACATCGCTCCGGGCCAGTCCATGCTCGGCGTCCGTCGCGGCGGGGACGGCGCCGACGAGGCGGCGCTCCTGCGCTTCGGGCTGATCCCCGCCTGGGCCAAGGACCGGAAGCTCGCCTACGAGATGATCAACGCCCGCGCCGAGACCCTCACCGAGCGCCCCGCATACCGCTCGCTGCTTCGCACCGGCCGCTGCCTGATCGTCGCGGACGGGTTCTACGAATGGCGCGTGATGCCGGACGGCACGAAGCAGCCCGTGCGGTTCTCGCTGCTCGACCGCGCGGTGTTCGGCTTCGCCGGGCTCTGGGCCAGGTGGACCGACCGCGAGACCGGCGAGCAGATCGAGAGCGCGACCATCATCACCACCGGCGCGAACGGGCTGGTCGCTCCCGTCCACGACCGCATGCCCGCGATCCTCGGCGACCAGGCCGAGGAGGACTGGCTCGACCCCGCCGTCAGCGTCGAGCACGCGCTCTCCATGCTGCGCGCGTACCCGGCCGGGCTGATGACGGCGGCGCTCGCATCGCCTGCCGTGAACAGCGTGCGCAACGACTCGCCTGAGCTCCTGGTCGCGTAGCGCTATCGTGGCGATGAGTTCGGCCGTGTTCGCCGGTCAACCCTTCTGACCACGAACCCAGGGAGTGCCGCCATGCCATCCAGAGTCGTCCTGCTCGTCGGAACCCGCAAGGGCTGCTTCATCCTCGAGAGCGACAGCGACCGCCGCAGCTGGGACATGCGCGGGCCCTACTGCGACGGCTGGCCGGTCTACCGCGCGATCCGCGACGCGGAGTCGGGCGCGCTCTACGCCGCGGCGGCCAGCGAGTGGCACGGCGCCGGCGTCTGGCGCAGCCCCGACATGGGCGAGAGCTGGACGCTCTCCAGCGAGGGCCTCTCGTACGGCGACGAAGGCGAGCTCAAGCTCTCGAAGATCTCCGGGCTGACCGCGTCACACGGCCGGCTGCTGGCTGGCGCCGAGGCGGCCGGCCTGTTCGAGAGCGTCGACCAGGGGGCGACCTGGTCGCTGCTCTCCACGCTCGACGACCAGCCCGCCCGCGAGATCTGGAATGTCCCCTCGAACCAGCCGCCCGGCCACCTCGGCATGCCCGCGATCCTGGCCGACCCCGAGCGCCGCGACCACTACTGGATCATCATCCAGGGCATCGGCATCTTCGAGACGACCGACAACGGGTCGACCTGGACGCCGCGCAACAGCGGCCTGCGCGCCGCATGGCCGCGGGAGTACGACGAGGTCGGATTCTGCGTCCACAAGCTCGTCATGTCGCCGGCCGACCACTCGCGCATGTACCAGCAGAACCACTGCGGGATGCACCGCAGCGACGACGGCGGCATGTCCTGGACCGAGATCACCGAGGGCCTGCCGACCGACTTCGGCTTCGCCGCGGCCGCCCATCCGCACGACCGCGACAGCTTCTACGTGATCCCGCTCGACCCGGGCCACGGCCGCATGATGCCCGACGGCCACGCCGCGGTCTGGCGCACCCGCAACGCCGGCTCCTCGTGGCAGCGCCTCGACCAGGGGCTGCCCCACGCCAACGCCCATCTCGGCGTCCTGCGCGAGGGCATGGCGATCGACGATCTCGACGTGCCCGGCCTCTACTTCGGCACCAGCACCGGCCAGGTCTTCGCGAGCAGCGACGAGGGCGAAAGCTGGACGGAGATCGCGAGCTACCTGCCGGCGATCGCCTCGGTCTCGGTGGCGGTGGTGGAGTAGCCATGGCGACGGTGCACCTGCCGGCCACGCTGCCGTCGATGTACACCGACCTGCCGCGCACAGTCGACGTGGAGGCAGCCACCGTCGACGAGGCATTCGAGCGGCTCGATGCCCGCTGGCCCGGGCTGCGCGACCGGCTCTGCCAGGAGGGCCCGGCGCTTCGCCCCCACATCAACGTCTACGTCGATCGCGAGCGGGCGGCGCTCGACACGCCGATCGCGGACGGTGCGCGGGTCGACGTGATCGCGGCGATCAGCGGCGGCTGACAGGCCGGTGGCGGGGCGGGGGATCACCTCCCCGCCCCGCCCGCTACCCGCCTCTCTCTCTAGAACGTGCCGCCTGCGATCAGCGTGCCGCCCAGCGTGCGCACCCGCACGGTAGAGCCGCTCTTGATCGTGGGCACGGACTGGCCCAGCTCCGTGTTGCGGCTGACATCGACCTTGCCAAGGCTGCTCACCGTGGGGCTGGCCCACTTGGCGCCGTTCACGAAGATGTTCACGTGCTTTCCCACGAGCACCTTGATGTGCTCGACCTCGACCTGCAGCTCCCGCTGCGAGGAGCTGGCCTGGTACTGCGCGGTTCCCGTGGCGTTGGGGAACGAGCTGCTGCCATGGAGCGCGATCTGGCGCTGGACCGCAGCTGAGGCCGCCGGCACCGCGATGGCGAGCACCGCCAGCAGCGCGAGGGACGACGAGATGACGGTGATGAATCGACGCATGGTTCCTGCTCCTTTGGTTTGTGATGGCCGCGTCGCATGCAGGGTGGCGCCGGCCTGGTCCACGTCGCAATGAGACATTGGTCCTAGGACCGTGGCGCGGCCGCTTCCCAGGAGGCATGCTGATCGGGTGCACTCGCGGCACGACATCCTGCGGCCGGTCGCCGTGTTCGCCCTATCGGGGCTCGCGGTGCTGGTCCTGGTCGCAGTGGCGGCCACGCTGGCGCTCCGCAGCCTCGCAAACCAGGAGGCGGTTCGCGACGCGCGGCGCCTGACCACGGTCACCGGCCGAGGGATCGTCGAGCCGGCCCTGACCACCGGCGTCGTGCGCGGTGACCCGGCCGCGCTTGCGCGGCTCGACCACACCATCCGCACACGCGTGAAGACCAGCGACGTGGCGCGGATCAAGATCTGGAACGCCGACGGGAAGATCCTCTACTCCGACGAGCCGCGGCTGATCGGCCGCACGTTCACCCTTGGCCCCGACGAGCGCGCCGCGCTGCGAACGCAGACCACCGCCGCCGAGCCGACCAACATCAACTCGCCGGAGAACACGTTCGAGACGAACCTGGGGTCGCTCACCTCCGTCTACCTGGGGCTGCGCGCGCAGGACGGCACGCCGGTGCTCTACGAGGAGTACCTGCGGTCGAGCGCGATCGCCGGCGACAGCCGCAGCGTCGCGCGGCTCTTCGCGCCGGTCGGCATCCTGGCGCTGCTGGTGCTGGCGATCCTGCAGCTGCCGCTCGCCTACTGGATGGCGCGGCGCATGCGAAACGCCCAGCGCGACCGCGAGCTGGCGCTGCAGCACGCGGTCGACGCCTCGGCCAACGAGCGGCGTGCGATCGCCTCCGGCCTCCACGACGGCGTGGTGCAGGAGCTGGCCGGCCACGGGTTCCGGATGGCGGCCGCTCTGGAGGGAGAGCACACCGAGCCGGAACTGCGCGACGCGCTCGAGGACGGCGCCGCCGGTACCCGCAGCGCGATCCGCCAGCTGCGGTCGCTCCTGCTCGAGATCTACCCGCCCGCGCTCGAGGAGCAGGGCCTCTCGGCTGCGTTGCCCGATCTAGCAGCACCACTCACGGCCCGCGGTGTGGACGTGTCGGTCGAGGTCGAGCCCGGCCTGCGGCTGCCGACCGAGGTGGAGCAGCTGGTCTTCCGCGCCGCGCAGGAGGCGCTGCGAAACGCCGGCTCGCACGCGGGCGCCGGCCACGTCGACCTGGACGTACACACGACCGATACGGCGGTCACGCTGCGTGTACGCGACGACGGCCGCGGCTTCGATGCAGCGGACGCCGCTGCTCGGCGGAGCGAGGGCCACCTCGGGCTCTCGATGCTCCGCGATCTGTCCGAGGCGGCCGGCGGCAGGCTGCGGGTCGACTCGGCGCCGGGAACGGGCACGACCGTCGAGCTCGAGGTGCCGCTGCGGTGATCCGCGTGCTCGTCGTGGACGACCACACCATCGTCAGGGACGGCCTCGTCCAGCTGCTCGCCGCCGCGCCCGACCTCGAGGTGGTGGGGTCAGCCGGCGACGGGACGGCAGCCGTGGAGCTGGCTGCCGAGCAGCGCCCCGAGATCGTGCTGATGGATCTGTCGATGCCCGGGATGAGCGGCATTGAGGCGACCCGCCTCATCGGTGAGCGCTGCCCGGGTGCACAGGTGCTGGTGCTGACCTCGTTCGTCGACCGCGACCGCGTGGTCGAAGCGCTGGACGCGGGCGCGATCGGCTACCTGCTGAAGGACACCGAGCCGGCCGAGCTGATCAGCGCCATTCGGTCGGCCGCCCGTGGGGAATCGCCGATCGACCCGCGGGCGGCGCGCACCATGCTCTCGGCGCAGCGGGCGACGGGGCCGCTGGAGTCGCTGACCGACCGTGAGCGGGAGGTGCTCGGCCTCGTCGCCGACGGGCTGCCGAACAAGCAGATCGCGCGCCGGCTCGACATCAGCGAGAAGACGGTGAAGGCGCACCTGACCAGCGCCTACCGCACGATCGGCGTCGACGACCGGGTGCAGGCCGGCATCTGGGCGCGGCGGCAGGGGCTCTAGTCGCTCTTACGTGCCCGGCTCGGCGCGACGCGCGCCGGCTCGTTCGGCATCTTCGGGTAGACGGGCGGCCACGGCGCATCCATCAGTCCGGCGGCCATGTCGCGGCGATGCAGCTCGAGCAGCGGCTCCAGCCGCTGCGGCGGATCGGACATCCGCTGCCAGGGGTCGCCCCGCTCGGCAACGCGGGCCGGCACCGATTCGATCGTCAGCCGGTCGGGGTCGATCGACTCGAGCTCGTCCCATGAGAACGGGGTCGACACCTGCGCGCCCACCCGCGGCCGCACCGTCCAGGCGCCGAGCACGGTCTTGTGCGGCGCGTTCTGGTTGAAGTCCACGAACACCCGCTGCCCCCGCTCCTCCTTCCACCACGCCGCGGTGACGAGATCCGGCCGCCGCCGCTCGAGCTCGCGGGCCAGCGCCACAGCGGCCTCCCGCACGACGATCGAGTCCTGATCGGGCGTCACCTCGAGGTACACATGGATGCCGTTCCGCCCCGTCGTCTTGGGATAGCCGTCGAGACCCAGCTCCGCCAGCAGCAAGCGCGTCTCCGCCGCCGCCTCCTTGACCATGTCGAGCGTCACGCCCGGTGACGGATCGAGGTCGATCCGCAGCTGGTCGGCGTGCTCCGGGTCGGCCGCGCGGTAGGGCCAGACGTGCAGCCCGATGCAGCCGAGGTTGACCGCCCACACGATGTGCGCGACGTCGGCCGCGACGAGCGCCTCGGAGGGGGTGCCGTTGGGCGTCTGCACCGTCGCGGTCTGCAGCCAGTCGGGCGCGTTCTTCGGCACCCGCTTCTGGAAGAACGACGACCCACCGGCGCCGTCCGGGTAGCGCTCCATCAGCACCGGCCGTCCGCCCAGCGCCCGCATCAGCGGCTGCTCGACGGCGAGGTAGTAGCGCGCGAGGTCGAGCTTGGTCTCGCCGCGCTCCGGGAAGAACGTCTTCTGCGGGTTCGACAGCAGGAGCGTGCGCCCCGCCGCCTCGACCTCGACTGCCTCGGCCTTCGCCATCGGCCTCGATCATACGCGGGCGATGTGGGAGGCTCTCCCCATGGACGCGGAGCTGCAGCGCACCGTCAGGCGCAACACCGTCCTGCTCGCGTCCACCACTGCGGTCAACTCGGTGGTGCTGCAGCTGGCGGCGGCGGTCTCGTCGCTGACCTTCGTGCTCGTCACCGGGCACCACGGGCTGCTGGGCCTCGGGCCGGCCATCTTCCTGACGTCCTCGGGGCTGACAGCGGTGGTTGCGGGCCGGTCGATGGACCGGTTCGGCAGGCGCCCGGTTCTGGCCGCGGGGTTCCTGACGCTATCGGCCGGCTGCGCTCTGACCGCGCTCTCGACCCGCACCGGGTCGGTGCCGATCCTGGTGCTCGGCTTCGTGCTGATCGGAACGGGAATGGCGACGTCGCTCCTGATCAGGGCGGCCGCCGGGGATATGTACGAGCCGGAGCGCCGGGCGCGCGGGATCTCCTATGTGCTCGTCGGCTCCGTGTTCGGCGCGGTGCTCGGGCCGGCGGTGTTCAGCCCCATGTTCGCGAACCGGGACGTGAAGGCGAGCACGCTGACGGTGCCGTGGCTGGCCGCCGCGGGCGTGGCCCTCGTCGCCCTCTGCGTGATGCTGCTCGTGCGGCCGGATCCCCGGGACATCGCCGTGCGGCTCGGCAGGTCGCGCGGCGAGCCGGAGGCGGCGCCCGCGGCACCTCTCGGCGAGATCCTGCGGCGGCCCGGCGTGCTGCCCGCGCTGGGCGCCGGGCTGGCGAGCTTCGCGACGATGGTGTCGGTGATGAACCTGACGGGCTACGTCGTCGTCGAGGTGCACGGCCACAGCCAGGACTCGGTGTTCCCGATCGTCGGGGCGCACGTGCTCGGGATGTACGCGCTGGTGCTGGTGGTCGGAGGGCTGATCGACCGCATCGGGCGGCGGCCCGCGCTGGCGGGCGGTCTGCTGGTGATGGCCGCGTCAGTGCTCGGCCTGCAGTGGACGACCGGGGTGCCCGCGACCGCGGTGCTGCTGTTCGGCCTCGGCATCGGCTGGAACATCTCGTTCGTCGCGGCGACCGCGCAGATGGCGGACCTGACCAGCGCGGTGGAGCGCGGGACGCTGCTCGGCTTCAACGATCTGGTGGCCGCGCTGTCCGGCGCGACGATGGCGCTGGTGGGAGGCTACGGGCTGGAGACCTCGGGCGTCGGAGCGCTTGCGGTGGGCGCGGCGCTGGTGGCGCTCTCGCCGGTGGCATGGATCCTGTGGCTGCAGCCTCCGCAGGAGCTGACGGCGGAACCGTGAGCGATGCCGCGTCCATCGGCTGGAACGCATTCGCCGCCCAGCGGCCGGACCTGGCCGAAGCCGGCCGCGAGCTCTTCTACCAGTACGGCGTCGGGTTGGCGTTTCTGGCGACGGTGGACCGCACCGGCGCCCCGCGCGTCCATCCCGTGTGTCCCCAGGTGCACGGCTCCGGCCTGTTCCTGTTCGTGATCCCGTCGCCGAAGCGGAATGACCTCCACCGCGACGGCCGCTTCGCGCTCCACTCGTTTCCGACCGAGACGAACGAGGACGCCTTCTCGATCTACGGCCGCGCGACGCAGGTGACCGACGGTGCGACGCGCGATCAGGCCGGCTCGCAGTTCCGCGAGGAGCGGGATCAGCCGGGCTCCCCGGTGCCGGCGGAGTGGGAGCTGTTCGAGCTCCGGCTGAACCGGTGCCTGCTCACGCGGACGACCGGGCACGGGGATCCGGCGCCGCGGCACACGGTCTGGCGAGCAATGTGATCTAGGGGTACAGCTTCTCGCCGCGCTCGAGCATCGCCACGAACTGGGCGATCCGGCGGGCGCGCGTCTCGGGCCGCTTCGCAGCCTCCACGCGGTGGAGCACCGAGTAGCGGTTGCGGCTGTCCAGCGCCTCGAAGAAGCGCGCGGCCTCCGGCGATACGGCCAGCGCCGCGGCCAGATCCTCCGGCACACGCGCGCGGCTGGGCGGGTCGTACGCGGCCACCCACCGGCCGTCGGCCTTCGCCCGCTCCACCTCCCGCAGCCCGCCCGGCCGCATCCGGCCCTGGTCGATCAGGCGCTCGGCCGCCTCCCGGTTGACCTTCGACCAGCGGCTCCGCGCGGTGCGCGGGCCGAACCGCTGTGCCCACCACCGGTCGTCGAGCCGGCGCACCTGCCCGTCGATCCAGCCGTCGCACAGCGCCTCCTCGAGCGCCTCGGCGTGCGTGATCGAGGCGATGCCCGAGCCCGACCGGGCGAACCGCACCCAGAGCCCGCGCGCCCCCTCCGGCTGGGCGCTCAGCCAGTCGCGCCACTCCCGCACGGTCTCGAATGGGAGGACGGGCAGGCCCTGCAGCTCGTCCGGCCGCTCCATGCTCAGCCGCGGATCCGGGCGTTCTCGGGGTCGACCAGGACGTCGGGCGCCGGCTCCGCCGGCACCGGCTCACCGAGCACCTCGACCGCGACCGGCGCGTCGTCCGGGAGATCCGCCGGGAGGTAGGCGTAGGCGATGTTCCTTCGCACCGTGTGCCCGTAGGCGGCGCTGCGAACGCGGCCCATGGTCTCGCCTGCGACGAGCACCGCCTCTCCGCCGTACAGCGGCCGGTACCCCTCGTCGCCGACGAGAAGGGTGCGGATCCGCAGCTCGGGCTGCTCGCGGCCGACCAGCGCCTCGCGGCCGATGAACTCCTTGTCCTTCGCGACGCAGAACCCGAGGCCGGCCGCGTACGGCGTGTCACCGCCCGTCAGATCCGTGCCCATGTACCGGTACCCCTTCTCCATCCGCAGCCCGTCGAGCGCCCGATAGCCGATCACGCGCAGGCCGTGGCCCTCGCCGGCCGCGGCCAGCCTGTCCCACACCTGCACGGCGTCTCGACGGCCGGTGTACAGCTCGAACCCGAGCTCGCCGACGTACGTGATCCGCTGTGCCAGCACCGGCGCGCCGATCCGGATGCCGCGGGCGGTGCGGAACGGGATCGCCGCGCCGGAGACGTCGTCGTCCGTGCAGGCCGCGACCACCTCACGGGACAGCGGCCCCCAGATCCCGATCACCGCCAGCTCCTCGGTCACCTCGCGGATGGCAACGTCGCCGTCGTCCGCCTGCCGGTGCAGCTCGAGCCAGCCGATGTCGGATTCGACAACACCGGCCCCGGTGATCACCCGGAACCGCTGCTCACCCAGCCGCGTCACCGTCACGTCGGCGACGATTCCGCCGCGTCGGTTCAGGAACTGGGTGTAGACGACGCTGCCCTTCGGCCGGTCGATGCGGTTGTCGCACACGCGCTCGAGCAGACCCAGCGCCCCGGGGCCCTCGAGCTCGATCTTGCCGAACGAGGTCATATCGATCAGCGCGACACGCTCGCGGGCGGCGCGGTGCTCCTCGCCGACGGTGCCGAGCCAGGGCGGCGCCGCCCAGCCGTACGCGCGCTGGTCAGCGCCCGCGCGCCGCCACGGCCGCCCCGGCACCACGTGATCGGCCCGCTCCCAGCCGTTCTTCGCGCCGAACACCGCGCCGGCGTCCTGCAGCCGGCCGTGCAGGGCGCTCAGCCGGTTCGGCCGCCCCCACTCGTCCTGATCGTCCGGGTAGCGGAGCCGGTAGTAGTAGCGGTAGACCTCCCTGCCCGCGGCGTCGACCTCCGCGGGACGGCGGTACGCGTCGCCGAACCGCCACGCGCGCATGCCGTGCGTGTCCAGCTCGGCCTCGCCGCCGGTCATCCACTCCGCGATCGACTTGCCGATCCCACCCGCCCCGCCGAACCCGTTCAGCGAGAGCCCCGCGGCCATCCAGTAGCCGCGGATCCCGGGCATCGGGCCGAGCAGCGGGTTGCCGTCGGGCGTCATCGCGTCAGGGTGGCACTCGAGCGTGACCATGCCGGCGTCCTCGAGGAACGGGAACCGGCGCGCCGCACCGCTCCACAGCTGGGCGAAGCGCTGCTCGTCGGCCGGCAGGTTCGCGCCCGCGTGCTCCCAGGGCACCCCGTCCTGCCACCGGGAGACCGGGTTCGGCTCGTACCCGCCGAACAGCACCCCGCCCGCCTCGGAGCGGCCGTACACCAGGTTGTCAGTGTCCCGGAAGCAGGGCATGTCGCGCGGCAGCTCGTGGCCCTCGACCGCCTGCAGGGCGATGTGCTGGTGGTCGACCGGCACGGAGGGTGTGAACGCCCCCACCATCGCCGAGACCTGCGGCGCCCAGATGCCGCAGGCGTTGACGACGTGCTCTGTCTCGATCGCGCCCGCCGCCGTGCGCACCGCCCGCACGGTCCGTCCGCCGTCGAGCTCGATCCCCGTCACCGGCGTGTTGATGGCGACCGTCACGCCCAGCTCGCGCGCCGCGTCCGCCAGCGCGTGGGTCGCCCGGTGCGGGTCGACGCACCCGTCCGCCTCGACCCAGACCGCGCCGTACAGGCTCTCGCGGCTCGCCTGCGGCATCCGCTCGAGCGCCTCGTCGGGCGAGAGCACGTGCACGTCGAGGCCGATGCCGCGCGCGCGGCTCGCGCCCCGGCGCAGGTCGACGAGGCTCTCGGGAGAGGACGCGATGCGCAGGCTGCCGAGCCGGTCGAACACCCCCAGCCGCTCGTACAGCTCGACGCTGTACCGGCGGAACCGCATCATGGTCGGGGACGGGTTGAACTGCGTGACGAGACCAGCCGCGTGGCACGTCGACCCGCTGGTCAGCTGCGCCTTCTCGACCAGCAGGACGTCCTTCCAGCCCGCGAGGGCGAGGTGGTAGGCAACGCTGCAGCCCGTGACGCCGCCGCCGATGACGACGACCTGGGCTCGGTCGGGAAGGGTCTGAACCACGGGCGCGCGGCTGAATATACTCGCGCCGTGCAGGAGGTTGTTTCACGATGACTGGCGGCGCCCGGCGGCGTCGCGCTGGCGCAGGAGACGCCGTCGCTCCTCGCCAATATTCCCGATATCGGCTCGTCCCGCCGCCGCCTCCTGCTGGCGCGCCACTCACCGGATCTATCCACCGCCACCGTGAAACACCCTCCTGAAGACGCCATCGAGGCCCTCGTCGACGTCGTCCCCGAGCTCCGCGGCGAGCGCACCGTCAGCGAGCTCGCGGGCGGCCTGACGAACACCAACTACAAGGTCGAGACGCCGGCCGGCGCCTTCGTCGTCCGCATCAGCGCCAAGGACGCCGGCCTGCTCGCGATCGACCGTGACAACGAGTACCAGAACTCCGTTGCGGCGGCTGACGCCGGCGTCGGCGCACGCGTCGTCGGCTACGTGCCGGAGCGATCGCTGATGGTGCTCGAGTTCATCGAGGGCCAGGCCCAGAGCGCCGAGGATCTGCGTCGCGGCGACAAGATCGAGATGATCGCACGCGCTTGCCGCAGGCTGCACGGCGCACGCCGGTTCCGCGACGACTTCAACATGTTCGACATCCAGCGGCGCTACCTGGCGCTCGTGCAGGAGCGCGGGTTCCGCCTACCCGAGCGCTACCTCGAGTTCGAGCCGGCCGTCCGCGACATCGAGCGGGCGATGGCCGTGCGCGACGAGGGGACGGTGCCCTGCAACAACGACCTGCTGGCCGAGAACTTCATCGACGTCGGCGGGGAATTCCGCCTGATCGACTACGAGTACTCGGGCAACAACGACGCCTGCTTCGAGCTGGGCAACGTCTGGAGCGAGTCGAACCTGTCGCTCGACCAGCTCGAGCAGCTGGTCGCGGCCTACTACGGCCGGCCGCTGCGCAACAAGGTGGCCCGGGCCCGGCTCTGGGGCCTGATGTCCAAGTACGGCTGGACGCTGTGGGCCTCGATCCAGGACGGCGTCTCGGAGATCGACTTCGACTTCTGGGAATGGGGCATGGAGAAGTACGAGCGCGCGACAGCCGAGTTCGACGGGCCCGACTTCCCGCGTCTGCTCGAGGACGTCACCCGCGACGACTAGCAGCGGTCCGGGCCTCGGTTCGGCGTCAGAGCGCGGCCATGCGCTCCCGCGCCGCGCGCTCGAGCTCGGCGCGCACCGCGGGCACCGCCTGCGCGAGCCAGGCGACGAGCTCCCAGTCGAGCACCGCCATCCGGCACGGCTCCGCCGCGACCACGGTGGCCACGCGTGAGCGGCCGAAGCTGGCGCCCCAGTCAAGCGCCGCCATCTCGCCGAAGAACTCCCCGGGCCCGAGCGTTCCGAGCTCGCGATGGCCGTCCGCGACCCGCACCGAGCCGGCCAGGATCACGAACAGGTCGCGGCCCGCCTGCCATTGCCCGACCACGGTTTCGCCGGGTGCGGCGCGCCGCTCACGCAGGCGGGCGAGCACGCGGCGCGCCCGCTCGTCATCCAGCTCGGCGAGGAGCGGCAACGAGCGCAGGGCGTCCGCGTCCAGCGGCCGCTGATCCAGCCACCCGGCCGCGATCGCAGGCTCACGAGACGGCGGCCTGGCCGGCACGGCGCCGGCGTCGAACTCACCCCGCGCCACCATGTCCAGGGCCAGATCGATGTGCTTGCGCGTGGTCGAGTGGTTCAGCACGCACATCCGCAGCACGAGCCTGCCGCGGACGAGCGTCGTCGACAGGAACACCCGCCCGTCCTGCGCCGTTGCCGCCGCGATCTGCGCGTTGATCGTGTCGATCGCCCCGGGATCCTCGATGCCGGCCGGGCAGCGCCTGAAGGTGACGACGCCGAGCGACGCGGGCGTCACCAGCTCGAGCTCAGTCTCCTGCTCGATGCGGCGCTGGGCGTGCTCGGCCAGGTCGAGCGAGGTGTCGATCGCCTGTCGGAAGGCCGCCAGCCCGAAATAGCGAACGGACATCCACAGCTTCAGCGCCCGGCTGGTGCGCGTCAGCTGCAGCCCGAGGTCGGAGAAGTTCACCTCGGTGGCCGACACCTGGACGTCGTCCAGGTAGTCGTGCGAGATCTCGAACGCCCGGCGCAGCAGCCGCCCGTCCTGCACGAGCAGCGTCCCCAGCTCGATCGGCTGGTAGAACCACTTGTGCGGATCGAGGGTAATCGAATCCGCCAGCTCCATGCCGGCCAGGGCGGCTCGTCCGCGCTCCGTCAGGCAGGCAAATCCGCCGTACGCGCCGTCGACGTGCAGCCAGAGGCCACGCTCGCGGCAGATCGCGGAGACGTCGGCGAACGGATCGACCGCGCCGACACCGGTGCTGCCGGCGTTGGCAACCACTGCCAGCGGCCGCAGCCCCTCCGACGCATCGGCCTCGATCGCAGCCCGCAGGGCGTCGCAGCGCATGCGGCCCTGCCGGTCGCTGGCGATGATCCGTACGCGGTCTGGACGGAAGCCGAGGGCGCGGGCGCCTTTGGCCAGCGAGACGTGCGCCTGGTCGCTCAGGTAGACGACTGCATCCGGGGTCATCGAGCCGACCAGGGACTCGCGCGCGCAGGCGAGCGCGGTCAGGTTCGCGGCCGACCCGCCCGAGACCAGCACGCCGCCGGCGCCCTCGGGGTAGCCGACCCAGCCGCGGATCCAGTCGATGACGGCCAGCTCGAGCGCGGCCGGCCCGGACGCACCGAGCCACCAGCACGTGTCCATGTTGAGGGCGCTGGCGATCAGATCGCCGAGAGCGCCGGGCCACGTGCCCTCGCCCGGGATGAACGCCAGGTAGCCGGGGTGGCTGATCCGGGCCACGTAGGGCAGCACCTCGCGCTCGAGATCCGCCAGGATCGCGTCGAACGGCGAGGGCTGCTCGGGAGGCGGCATGGACAGGGCGTCGCGCAACCTCGCCGGGTCTCCGGCCCGCACGACCGGGCCCGGATCGCCGGCGAGCCGGTCGACGAGCATGTCCACGGTCCTGTAGCCGAGCTCGCGCATGGTCTCGGCGTCGACCGAGAGTGGAGATCGGTCCCCTGCCTCCATGGCGGGCAACTGTACGCTGCAGGATCGGGCCTGTCCATGCCGCTTCCCGTAGGGCTAGTAGCCGTATCCGTAGCCACCGCCGCCGCTGGATCCGCCAGTCGAGCCGCCGCTCGAGCCGCCTGTGGCTGCGCCGATGGTCACCGCTCGCCACACGCCCACGTCGTGGAAGCCGTTTCCGGCAGCGTCTCCGGGAGCCTTGTCGTCGGCGAAGGTGTACAGCGGCATGCCGCGGTAGGTGACCTGGCGCCCGCCGCCGTCCGGCCGCATGACGGTGCCTAGCGAGGAAACGCCACTGCCGGTCACGGGCCCACTGGCGATCAGGGGATGCCAGACGGTCGTGCAGGCCGTCGTCGACCCGGGGATGGTGGCGGTCTTCGTGCAGATGAACTTCCCGTTGCCCTCAGCCGACAGCGTGTAGAGCGTCCGGCCGTCCGCGTTGACGAGGACAGTGGCCCCCAGGCTGCTGCTGTGGCGGGTCGCCACGGTGGGCGCGGATCCGCCGGCGGCCGGGCTCACGCTCGACGCCGAGCTCGACGAGCCGCACGCGGCGGCGGTGAGGACGAGCGCGACGGCGACGATGGCAACCGCGATACGTCCGGGTGATGGTGTGCTCATGGTGTCCTCCAGATGGTGTACCAACCCGTACGGGAGGCGCTGGCGACGGTTTGTCACGCACAGCGCAACCCGGCGACCGCCCACGCGCGTACGGGTCATCGGGGATGGCGCCGGCGCTACTCGACCGGAGGTTCGTCGCCCTGCACCGGGGGCTCCTGCGGCAGCCAGACCGTGAACACGGCACCACCCTCGGGCCGGTTGGCCGCTTCGACCCGGCCGCCGTGGGCGTGCACGATGCCCTCGACGATCGCGAGGCCCAGGCCCGAGCCGCCGCTCGACCGGGCCCGTGAGGGATCCGCCCGCACGAAGCGCTCGAACACGCTGTCGAGCACGTCCTGCGGTATCCCGGGCCCCTCGTCGGCGATCGACACCGACACCCCGCCGTCCTCCTGGCTCACCCGCGCCTCGATCCGCGTGCCGGGCGGCGTGTGCGAGCGTGCGTTCGCGAGCATGTTGGCGAACGCCTGGCGCAGCCGCACACGGTCGCCCACCACCTCCGCATCGGGGCTCAGCTCCGCCTCCGCCGGCCACTCCGGGTGCAGCAGCCGGTGATCCTCGACCAGCTCTCCGACCAGCGCGCCGACGTCGACCAGGTCGCGCGACAGCGGCCTGCCCTGGTCGAGCCGCGCCAGCGTCAGCAGGTCGTCGACGAGAATCCCCATCCGCTCGGCCTCCGCCTCGATCCTCGACATGGCCAGCGCGAGGTCGGCCGGGCGCTCCGCGGCGCCCCGCCGGAACAGCTCGGCGAACCCTCGTACGGAGGTGAGCGGGGTCTTCAGCTCGTGCGAGGCGTCGGCGACGAACTGCCGGAGCCGCGACTCCGAGCGACGCCGCTCCTCGAACGCCTGCTCGATCTGCGCGAGCATCTCGTTCAGGGACATGGCGAGGCTGCCCATCTCGGTCGAGGGATCGCCCTCCTCCACGCGCCGGGACAGGTCGCCCGCCGCGATCGCCGCGGCGGTGTGCTCGATGCGTCCGAGGGGGGCCAGCTCGCGCCGCACCAGCAGGTAGGCGAGCACGGCGACCGCGGCCAGCACCGCCAACCCCACCAGCAACTCGAGCACCGCGAGCCGGTCGAGCGTCGCGTTGACGTCCGACAGGGGGATCGCCATCACCAACCGCCCGTTCCGTGGCACGTCCGAGTCGGGGTCGGCAACGGCGGTCGACACGACGTCGAACCGGTAGCCCTCCATGGAGTGCCGCCCCGGCGGCGCAGCGGCGGCCTGCTTCACCAGGCTGGGCGGCGCGCTGCCGGTTGGGAAGTACACGGAGGCGCCAGCCGGATAGACGACCGCGTAGCTGTGCGAGGGAAGCACCGCCCCGGGCGGCAGCCCGTGGTCGTAGTCACCGAGGTGCACCAGCGCTCCCTGGGCGGACGTGAACTGCTCGTCGACCCGGTGGATCAGGAACTGCTCGAGCGCGTAGCGCGTGGCCAGGCCTGCCACGAGCAGGCCGCAGGCCGCCAGCACGACGGCGAGGATGGCCAGCCGGACGCGTAGCGGCCACGACGCCACCCGTAGCACGGTCACTCCCGCGGCAGCCGGATGGCGTATCCGAAGCCCCGCACCGTCTGGATCAGCGGCGGCTGGCCGGCCCGGTCGAGCTTCTTGCGAAGGTAGCTGATGTAGGTCTCGACGACGCTGGCGTCGCCGTTGAAGTCGTAGCGCCAGACGTGATCGAGGATCTGCGCCTTGCTGACGACGCGGCCGGCGTTGGTCAGCAGGTAGCGGAGCAGGTGGTACTCCGTCGGCGTCAGCTCGATCACGCGGTCGCCGCGGCGCACCTCGTGCGCCTCGTCGTCCATGACGAGGTCGGCATAGCGGAGCGACCCCCCGGACGACTCGCCGCGCGTGCGCCGCAGCACCGCCCGGACGCGCGCGACCAGCTCCTCGAGGCTGAACGGCTTGCCCACATAGTCGTCGGCCCCCAGGGTGAGGCCATGCACGCGGTCCGACGGCGCATCCCGGGCGGTCAGGAACAGCACCGGCACCGGCGACTCCGCGGACAGCCGGCGGTACACCTCGAAGCCATCCCAATCCGGGAGCATCACGTCGAGCACGACCAGATCGGGGCGGAACGCGCGCGCCTGCCTGACGGCCGACCGGCCGTCGGCGGCGCACTGCACCTCGAACCCCTCGTACCGCAGGACGGTCGAGACGAGTTGCGTGATGCTGTCCTCGTCGTCGACGACCAGGACGCGCGCGGCGGGCTCGCCCAGCTCGGACAGTGCAGACATGGGCACAGCCTACGGCGCAATCCTGGGAGTTTCCTGTGAGACCGCCGCGAGATGACGGAGCGCCGCTACGGCGGCGGAGGGCTGTACCCCGTGCGGCCCCGGGCGACGGCGACGCTCTTCGGGTCGGTCACGACCTCATCGCTTCGGATCGCGGTGAGCACTCGCTGGTAATCGCTCCAGCAGTACCGCTCGGCATCGCTCGTCCAGTGATCCTGCCAGTTCGGGGACGTGCAGTCCCAAAGCCCGCTGCGGGCGCCCGTGACCAGCACGTAGGCCTGCAGCGTCAGCCACTGGCCGGACTGCAGGGACGCCAGCTGCGCAGCCACCGCCTCCGGCGAGTGGTAGAGCGTCGGCGCCTGCATGGTCGAGCACGGCAGCGCCGCGTCATGGCAGCGACCGCCGCTCAGCCCCTCGGTGTTCTGAACGGTGTTGTCTCGGCGGGCGATCGTGCGGTCAGCCGTCGACGAGCAGGCCCTGCAGCGGGCCGAGCAGACGGGCTGTGCGCCGCGAGACGTGCGGCAGGCGGATCAGGCGGTGGGTCAGCGGCCGCCCCTCCTCCAGCCGCTCGCGCTGCTCCTCGGCGATCGGCCGCCAGATGCGATCGACCACCTCGCACGGATCGCCGGAGAGCTCCTCGGCCGGGTGCTCGAGATGCTCCGACCAGAGCCGCAGCCGCGTGTCCCGCGCGGCCCGTGGATCGTGGGTGACCACGTTCATCTCCGTGTCGTTGAACAGCGAGTGGTCGTTCAGGTTGGCCGACCCGACCGTCATCCAGGCGTCGTCGATGATGCAGACCTTCGCGTGCACGTAGATCGGATCGTGGGCGTTGCCCGCGCGGGCGGCAAGCGTCGTCGCAAGCAGCCGTCCGGCGCCGCCGTCGGCCGCCATCAGCTCGCCGAGCACGCCACGCGTGTCGTCGCCTCCGCCCTTCGGCTTCGCCGGCAGCACGGCGACGACCCGGAACCGCGGGTCGGGCGGGTTCGCGAGCTTCTCGGCCAGCACGGAGGCGATCTCGGGCGACCACAGGTACTGGCTCTCGATGTAGATGAACCGCTCGGCCGCCTGGATCGCGCGGACGTAGGACTCGAGGATGCCGAACTGCCCGCGGTCCTCCCCCGGATACATCCGCTCGGGCAGCGTGCGCACCACCTGCAGCTCCACGTCGCCGGCCGGCGGGGGCATCTGCGGCTCGGGCAGCGGCTCCCCCGTCACCGCGATCCACCTCCCCCGGAAGTGCCGCGCCACGTCCGCGACGGCCGGCCCCTCGATCCGGGTGGCGACGTCGTGCCAGCCGAGCGCCGCCCGGGCCGGATGGGCCGGCGTGTCCAGCCGGTCTCCGGAGAGCGCGGTCAGGTCGATCCCGCCGACGAAGGCGACCCGGTCGTCGATCACGACCGTCTTCTCGTGGTGACAGTGCATCGGCCGCTCGTGGCTGTCGAGGACGACGTGCACCCCGTCGGACGCCGCGCGCAACTCCTCGGCGACGCGCGCCGTGTCCCGTCGCGACGGCGTGAACACCGGTGCCGGCGATCCCGCCCAGAGCAGGATGCGCAGGTCGACCCGCCCCGCAAGGTCGGCGAGCAGGTTGCGCAGCACCACAGGCGGATCGCCGTGCCGCAGCACGAACTCGGGCGACATGTACCAGCCGGTCATGTGCACGTGGCTCCGCGCAGCGGCGAGCTCCTCGAGCAGCGTGCCGAACATCTGCTCGCCGTCGACCAGCACGTCCAGCCGGTTTCCGGAGGTCGGAGGAAACGCGTCCTCCGCCCAACCGCCGGGGGGCGCGTCGAGCGCGCGCTTACCGAGATGCTTGAGCCGGCGCGAATGGTGCGAGCAGACCGCGCTTGCGACCCGCATGCCGATCTCGTCGTCGAGCCGGTCGATTCCAGCTGGAAGGGAAACCATGCTGTAGGGCATATGCACCGAAGACGTGACTGTGCAAACGCCGCCTCCCCGGTTGCACGTGATCCCTGCCCGATCCGCCGCGTGCGCGGCCGTGTTCGCGCGCGGGCCGAGCGACTGGTTTCAGGTGTTGCGCTGGGACATCGAAGCCGGGCTGGTCGAGCCCGGCGCGTGGATCCGCGCGAAGATCTATCCACGGCGCTGTGACGTGTCACCGGACGGCAGGCTGCTCTGCGCGTTCGTCCTCGCGTCACGGCCGCCTCCGTGGGACAGCTACTTCGCCGTCTCCAGGCTGCCCTGGCTCTCCGCCCTGTCTGCGTGGCGTATCGGATCAACCTACGCGGCGGCATGCCAGTTCCACGAGGACGGGACGCTCGCCCTCGGGTTGACGCCGGGAACACCGCCTGATTACGGCGTCTATCCGGGACGGCTCGGCGCGCTGACGCCGCTTCCGTCCCGTGGGAAGAACGTCTGGGCGACCGCCGACCTCGCACACGAACTGCGTCGCGGCTGGCGCGTGGCCGACGATGCGACATGCGCGGCCGCAGTGGCAGCGCTGGCACCGCCGCCCGATCCGCAGATCGTTCTCGAACGCGACCAGCCCGGCGGTGGCGCCGCGCTCGAGCTCGTCCACTGCGGCCACGACCTCCGCGGAGGCTGGGTCGAAGGAGCGGTGGTGCGGTACCTGATCCGGGACGACAGCCGGCGGCAACCGGCCGAGGGCGTCACCTGGGCGGACTGGGACGTCTCAGGACGGCTGATCGTGGCCACCCGCGAGGGTGCACTGGAAGTGCGAAACAGGATCCGCGACGGGTGGGAGCCGGTCTGGCGCCACGACCTGACCGGCAGGGAGCCGGAGCCCATTGAGGCACCCGGCTGGGCGTGCCGCTGGTAGCTACGCCCGTTCGTACGCGATCGCCCACAGCGTCTCCCAGTCGCGGCCGTCGCGCGACCGGGCCCATGTCCAGCGGAACGAGTCCGCCGTGATGTCCGAGAAGCGCATGCGCTTGCGGTGGCCGCCGGCGTCCGGAGCGGCCGTCAGGAGCTCCATCGCGCCGTCTCGCATCCCGCCCGTGAGGTGGAACCAGGAGCCGTCGCTGTCCATCCAGGTCTGCACCCACCGCCTCGCCGACGCGTCGTATACCGAGATGCTGGTGCCGACCAGGCCGTGCGCCGCCGCATCGAACCGCTCTCGCACCACGCGCCCCTCGCAGATCCGGTCGACGACGTTGCGGCCGCCGCCGCCCTCCCAGGAGCAGTCCCACGTCCCGAGCCAGAAGTCGAGGTCACGCTCGTAGTCCATGCCGCTCGGACGCCGCCGCCCGGCCACCGGTTGGCCGTACCGCAATTCCGTCACAGTCCCGCCAACCGGGTGATCAACCTCTCGGCCCGCGTGTCGATCACACCACTGTGAGTCGAACGGGGGAGGCGGGATGATCGAACGGGCTTGGTCGGAGGCGCGGCGCCTGGAGTCGTGGCCGCCGCCGTCGTTGTCGCGCGCGATCGCGAGCGCGGGATCGGGCGAGTCGTCGCCCAGCTTCGTCGCACGCCAGCCGATCTACGACCGGCTGCTCGACGTGTACGCGTACGAGCTCCTCTTCCGCGCAGGCGACGTCGACCACGCCGACGTCGTCGACGACGAGTCGGCGACGGCCAGCACCGTCGTCACCACGTTCGCGGATATCGGGCTCGACTCGCTGGTCGGCGGCCGCTGCGGCTTCGTCAACGCCACGCGCGACTTCATCATGCGCGGGTTCGTGACGCTGCTCCCGGCCGGCCGGGTCGCGCTCGAGCTGCACCGCAGCGACGCGCTCGACCCGGAGGTGCTCGAGGAGCTGCGCCGCCTGTCCGGCCTCGGCTACTCGATCGCCCTCGACGACTTCGTGATGCGGGAGGACAGCCTGCCGCTGCTCGAGGTCGCCCACTTCGTGAAGCTCGACGTGCAGGCGTTCACCCGCGACCAGCTGGCCGAGCAGGTGGCGGACCTCGAGCCGCACAAGGTCAAGCTGATCGCCGCCAAGATCGAGGATCACCACACGTTCGAGTTCTGCAAGCAGTCCGGATTCGAGTACTTCCAGGGCTACTTCTTCTGCCAGCCGAAGACCGTCGCCGGGCGCGGCATCCCGTCGAACCGGCTCACGCAGATGAAGCTGATGGCCGTCCTGCAGGATCCCGACTGCGAGCTCGAGGACCTCGACCGGGCCATCAGCAACGACCTGGGCGTCAGCTTCCGGCTGCTGCGGTGGATCAACTCCGCGTACTTCTCGCTGCCGCGCAAGGTCAGCTCGGTGCGGGAGGCGCTGATGCTGCTGGGAGTGCGCAACGTGCGCAGCTGGGCGCTGCTGATGACGCTTGCGGGCATCGACGACCAGCCGAGCGAGCTGATCCGCACCGCCATGACGCGCGCGAAGATGTGCGAGCTGGTCGCCCAGGCGCTCGACCGGCCGAACCCCGACGCCCACTTCACGGTCGGGCTGTTCTCCGTCGTCGACGCCTTCATGAACATGCGGATGCAGGACGTGCTCAGCGAGCTGCCGCTGTCGCCCGAGGTATCCGCCGCGCTGCTCGACCAGAGCGGCCCGCTGGGCGAGGTGCTGTCCTGGGTGCTGACCTACGAGCGCGGGCACTTCGAGTGCCTGGCGCCCTCACCGCAGGCGGATCTGATGCTGCGCGACGCCTACCTGGTCGCGCTGCGCTTCGCGGACGAGGCGGACACCGGCACGGTCTGAGCACCTACCCCGTGCCATGCCAGCTGAGGTGCCAGACGATGCCGAACGTCACCGCCAGCACGAGCGCATTCTGCCAGTAGCTGCTCACCGTTCGAGGGTACGGGCGCCCCGGCGGCGGCGCAATCAGGCGGCGGAGTCGTCCTCCGGCTCGTCGTCGTAGAGCTCCCGCGCGCCCATGCGGCCGACGCTCTCGACCTTCACCAGCTGGTAGGGCGAGGCGAAGTACTGGCGGTGCGCGAGCCCGCCGGCGGTGTACGGCTCGTCCATCTCGAGCACGACGCTGGCGCCGTGGATCCGGGCCACGCGGCCGAAGGCCCCTTCGAGCTGGGCGTGCGCGGGCAGATCTCCCGGCACGCCGCGGATGCGGACGTGGTCACCCGGCTGCAGGTGCGGCGGCTCGAGATGAGGCACCGGCCGCCGGGTCGGGATCGCAGGGGCGTCGTACATGGCCATGCGCAGATGGTATGTGGTAACCCCGACGGGTGTCGCGCTCGCCGGGCACCGAGCCGATGAACGGTGCAGGATGGGGATCCGACGGATCGGCGCGGCGCTCGCGGTGATCGTCGCCGGGCTCTCGGCCGGCGCCGGGACGCCGATGGCGGCGCCGCTTCGCGCTGCACCGAACTGCCCCGTATTCCCGGCCGGCAACGTCTGGAACGAGGACATCTCGGCGCTCCCGGTCGCGGGCGACTCGGCGACGCTGATCAAGACGATCGGGCTCGACACCGGCCTGCACCCAGACTTCGGCAGCTTCAAGGGCTACGGCATCCCGTACAACACCGTCGCGGGCACGCAGACCAAGGTGCGGGTGCGCTTCGACTATTCCTCCGAATCCGACAGGGGCCCGTACCCGATCCCCAGGCACCCGCACATCGAGGCGGGCAGCGACCACCACATGCTGATCGTCGACCGCGACCACTGCACGCTGTATGAGATGTGGAACGTCCGGCATACGTCGACCGGATGGCGGGCGGGCTCCGGTGCGATCTGGGACATGGAATCGAACGCGCTTCGGCCCGACGGCTGGACGAGCGCCGACGCGGCCGGGCTGCCGATCCTCCCCGGCCTGGTGCGCTACTCCGAGGTGGCGTCCGGGGTGATCGACCACGCGCTCCGCTTCACGGCACCGCGCACGCGCGACGCGCACATCTACCCGGCCCGGCACGACGCAGGCTCCGGCACGTCGAGCTCCCTGCCGCCGATGGGGCTGCGAGTGCGGCTGAAGGCGTCGTTCGACCTGTCGCAGCTCTCGCCGCAGGCGCGCGTGATCGCCGTGGCGCTGCAGCACTACGGGATGATCCTGGCGGACAACGGATCCGCCTGGTACGTGTCGGGCACGTCGAACCCGAACTTCAACGACGACGACCTGCGCACGCTGAACCGCATCACGGGCCGCGACCTCGAGGTCGTCGACACCAGCGGGCTTGTCAACACGCCGTAGGCGCGGCCTGCCCGAATCACCCGTGTGCGGGGGCGCGGGCGCGGGGTCGATGCCGATACCTGCTCTGGGTCTGCTCGTTCTCGAATGCGGGGGTCATCCGTGGCGTACAGCTATCCGAAGTTGCCGTCGAATCCGACGCGGGCGCACTTCCAGCGCCTGCTGTGGCGTGCGGGCTACTCGGGCAGCACCGACCAGGTCACCCACTACGTGAACATGGGCCTCGGCCACGCCGTCGACCGCCTGCTGACGCCGTACACGGCCAGTGTGCTGGTCGGCCCGGCTCCGACCGACGGCGGCCAGAAGCTCGACCCGATCAACCACTGGGGCCACGACTGCCTGTGGTGGCTCGACCGCATGGTGCGCAGCCGCAACCAGCTCGTCGAGCGGATGACGCTGAACCTGCACGATCTGTTCGCCACGTCGAACGACGGCGTCGGCAACACCCGCCACATGCTCCGGCAGAACCGCCTGCTGCGGAAGCACGCCGTCGGCAACTTCGCCGACCTGCTGTCGGAGATCACGATCGACCCGGCCATGCTGTTGTGGCTGAACGGCGCCGAGTCGGACAAGTGGGAGCCCAACGAGAACTACGCGCGCGAGGTCATGGAGCTGTTCTGCCTGGGCAACGACCCCAACCTCGAGTCGCTCACCTTCGGCATGTGGACGAACGCGGCGATGTACACCCAGACCGACATCCACGAGGCCGCGCGCGCGCTCACCGGCTGGCGGTACGACTGGAACAAGGCGGCGAACGGCACGCTCGCGCAGCGGGAGAACCCGACCTTCTACGACCCGTCCTACCACGACGGCGGGACGAAGACGATCTTCGGCCACACCGGCACGTGGAGCTGGTCGGACGTCTGCCGGCTGATCATCGCGCACCCCAACCACGCGCCCTACCTGGCCTACTCGCTCTGGAGCTACTTCGTGCCGACGCCGCCGCCGCCGGGCGCGATGCGCGAGATGGTCGACAACTACCGAGCGTCGGGGCACGAGCTGGTGCCGGTGCTGCGCGTGATCCTGCGACACCCCGACTTCTACGCGACGCTGGACGCACCCGACCTGGTCAAGCCGCCGATCGTCTACGTCGCCGCCGGCCTGCGCATGACCGGCCGCTACATCACCACGAACGACTGGAGCTGGCTGCTCGACAACATGGGCCAGGTGCCGTTCTACCCGCCGAACGTCTCGGGCTGGAAGCAGGGGCCGGCGTTCCTCAACACGAACACCGCCCACGCCTACTGGCAGACGACGGACTACCTGCTCTACCAGGCGGTGAAGGATCCGGGCACCCAGACGCCCGACCAGGCGGTCAAGGGCGCGCTCGCCGCCGTCAGCCACCCGTGGGTCAGCAACGACACCCACGCGAAGCTGGTCACGTACGCGGGCGACTACGTGACGCGGAACGGCCCCACCCTCGACAGCCACGACCGCACCGAGCGCCAGAAGGTGATCCGCGCCCTCGCCATGGCCGGCCCGGACGGGCTCCTTCACTGACCACGGGACTCCGGGAGCGAACCGACATGAACCACTGCGGATGCAATGACTGGCAGGTCACCCAGCGTCGGGCGCTCCTGCGCCGGCAGGGCCAGGTCGTGCCCATCCCGCGCGCCGTCCTCGAGGGCGAGAGCGCGGGCATGTGCCGCCGCGACTTCCTCCGCAACGGCGCGATCGCGTTCCTGACGGTCTACGGCGCCCAGATGGTCTCGTGGAACCGGATCTGGGAGGCGGCGTCGGCCCAGGCTGCGACGCCCGCCACCGATCCGATCGTCGTGTCGATCTTCCTCGACGGCGGCAACGACGGACTGAACACGCTCGTGCCGGTCACGGGCAGCGATGCTGCCGCGTATGCGGCCAAGCGGCCGAACATCGGGCTGCAGCCGCAGAGCTGCCTGCCCCTGGCCGGCCCCGCCGCCACGCCGGACTGGGCCTGGAATCCCGCGGCGACCGGGTTCCAGCAGCTGTACGACGCCGGCAAGATGGCCGTCATCCCGGCCGTCGACTACATGCCGCCCGACCTGTCGCACTTCCACTCCCGGGCGTTCTGGCAGGCCGGCGAGCTCGACCCGGACCCCGCGACCGGATGGCTGGGACGCTGGGTCGATCAGAACGGGGCGGCGGACAACCCGCTGCAGGCAGTGTCGGCCGGCTGGTCGCTGGATGGCTCGCTGAAGAGCGCCCAGAACCCGGTGGCGGTGCTCTCGAGCGTCGACGACGCGAAGTTCACGATGGATACCGTCTGGCAGGATCCGCAGCTGATGGTGAGCGCGTTGTCCGGCCTGACGCAGCGGACGGCGTCGAACGTGGCCATGTCCGCCGCGGACGAATCGATCGGCGGCGCGGTGAACGTGGCGAACCGGCTGGCCGCGCTGACGCAGCCCTCGCTGCCCCCCACCGGCCTCGGCTACGGGGCCACCGACTTCGACCGGCGGATGGCCAACCTGGCCTGGATGCTCGACTCGAACCTGGGCATGCGGGTCGCCTGCCTGTCCTTCGACGATGGCTGGGACTTCCACGACGACCAGGTGGACCGCCAGGCACAGAACCTCACGCGCCTGTCGACGACGCTGGCGGCCTTCCAGGCCGATCTCGAGGCGCGCGGTCTCGCCGACCGCGTGCTGACCCTGGTGTGGAGCGAGTTCGGGCGGCGCGTCGAGGACAACAGCTCCGGTGGCGGCGGCACCGACCACGGGGCGGGTGGGCTGGCACTGGTCGTGGGCACCCACGCCAAGGCCGGGCTCGCCGGCGAGTTTCCCGGGATCGCAGACAGCGATCTCGACCAGTGGGGCAACCTCAAGGTGCCGACCGACTACCGGCAGATCTACACCGCGCTGCTCGCGAACTGGATGGGCACGGACCCGATGGACGTGATCCCGGGCGCGGGCTCGTTCACTCCGCTCGATCTGGTCGCGTAGCGGGGACGACGAGCCGGGCGGCGGCCGGGTGCCATACTGCAGGTATGGTCGCCAGCCGCCTTCGCGCGCTCAGCTTCGCGGGCCTGGCCGCGACGTCGGCGGCGGTGGCCCACGGCGGCGTCTCCGCGCTGAGCGACCCGGCGTGGGCGCTTCCCGCGCTGGCCGGCTCCGCCGTCGCGACCGCAGTCCTGCTCGCCGGCTGGCGGCTGGTGGCCGCACGCGGAGAGCATGCGTCCGAGGCCTCGCTCGCTGCACTGATCCCAGCGATGCTGGTGGCCCAGGGCGCCGCACATCTCGCGCTGCTCGCGGCCGGCACGGCCGCGCACGGCGGAGCGAACGGATCCCTGGCCCTGCACCTGTCCCTGGCGGTGGTGGCCGCCTGGCTCGTGCACCGCATCGACCGGCACACCGTCGCCACCGCCGCCCGGGCCCTCGCCGGAACGGTGCGGCCGCGCCCGACGGCGCCGCAGCGTCCGACGGCCATCGACGTCCCATCGGGCACCGCGTGCGCCACGGCGCGCGGCCGAGCGCCGCCGCTGACCGCCTGACCCGTCTTTACCACGGTTAGGAGGTCGCCATGGTCCGACGCGCCATCAGCGTCGCCGCCATCCTGGCGCTCGCGCTTCCGTCGAGCGCCTCAGCACACGTCGAGCTCACGCCGGACACGGCGGCACCGGGCTCCGACGTGCTGTTCACTGTCAAGTCGCCGAACGAGTCCACCACCCAGCACCTGACCGGTGTGCGGCTGACCGTGCCGTCCAGCCTGGTGATCGAGGGCGCCGCGAACACGCCCGGATTCCGCACGCAGGTCGTGCGCGACCAGGCGGGTCGTGTCGTCTCGCTGTCATGGCAGGGCGGCAACGTGCCGCCGGGCGGGCTCGCACTGTTCCAGTTCGCAGGCACGGTGCCCGACTCGACGGGCGAGGTGCGCCTGACCGCGCTGCAGACGTTCGCCGATGGGTCGACGAGGCTGTGGCACTCCCCCGTGGTGGACGTGGAGTCGGCGTCCAACGACAGCGACACCGCGGCGCGTGTGCTGGCAGGCGCCGGCGTCGCCCTCGGTGCGGTTGCCCTGGTGCTCGCGCTGCGGGCGCAGCGGAGGCGGGCGGCCTGAGGCGGGCGGCACTGATCGCCGCGGCGCTCTGCGCGCCGCTGGTGTGGCCGGCGTCGGCGCTCGCGCACGCCACGCTGCTCTCGACGACTCCGGCGTCCGGCACCCGCGTGGCGACCGCGCCGCGGCAGCTCGTGCTGACCTTCGACCAGCAGGTGCGGCCGGTCTCCGGGGGGACCGACGTCGTCAACGACGCCGGCACGTCGGTGATGGCCGGCTCGCCGCGGAACGCTCCTCGAAACGTCAAGCAACTGGTGATCCCGCTGAAGCCCAACCTGCCGCGCGGTGACTACACCGTGCACTGGTCGATCGTCTCGACGGACGGGCATCTGATCGCGGGCGTCTATGCGATCGGCGTCGGCAGCGGCGGACCGCCGCCGCAGGCCGCGTCCCAGAGCACGCCGCTCGACTGGCCGTTCCTGAGCGCGCGGTTCGTGTACTTCGCCGGCCTGCTGCTGCTGGTGGGCGGGGTGGTCTACCGGGTCGCGGTGTACGCCCCGGCGGCGAGAGCGGTGGGAGGCGAGCGCGGACGGCTGATGTCCCTCCGCGAACGGCACCGCGCGAACCAGGTGCTCGCGCTGTCGGCGGTGCTCGTGCTGGCGGGTGGATGGATCGCGCTGACCAGGCAGGGATCCGAGGTGGCGGGCGTGACCTTCTGGGAGGCGTTCGACCACCGCGGGCCGGTGGCCTCGGCGCTGAACGCGACGCGCTTCGGGCGGCAGTTCGGCCGCGGCATCGACGTGACGGCCGTCTTCACGATCCTGGTGGCGCTGGCCTACGCCGCGGTACCCTATGGCAGGCGGCTGACCGCGCTGCTGGCGGTGCCGGCCGCGGCCGCGGGCGTCTGGGCGCTGGCCGCGCCCGGGATCAGCGGGCACGCCGGCGATCCGGGGCGGGGAACGTTGGCGATCATCGTGGACACGATCCACGTGGCCGCCGCCGCGGTCTGGATCGGCGGGCTGCTCCAGCTGCTCGTCGTCACCCCGCACGCGACGCGCGGCCTTCCCGAGCCCGAGCGCGATGCGGTGCGAGCCGACATCGCCGGCCGCTTCTCGCGGATCGCGGTGGTGTCGGTGGGCGCGCTGGCGATCAGCGGCGCCGTCCGCGCGCTGTGGGAGCTCTCCAGCGTCTCCCAGATCTGGACGACGTCGTACGGCCGGACGCTGATCGTGAAGACGGTGCTGTTCGCCGTGACGCTGATGCTGGCGTCGCGCAGCCGGCTGCTGTTCCGGCGGTTCTCGCTGCTGCGAAGGTCGATCGCCGGCGAGCTGGTCGTGCTGACGGCGGTGGTGGCCGCCGTCGCGCTGCTCACGAACCTGCCGCCCGGCAGCCGGCCGTCTGCCGCGAGCGCCGCCGCGCCGCCGCCCGCAGGTGGCCCCGCGGTCGTGCGCGCACGTCCGGGGGCGACGGTCTCGGTGTGGCCGGGTACGGCGGGCACCAACGCCGTCGGCGTCTCGTTGCCGAAGGGCGCCACGCAACCGACCCTGGTGCTGCAGCGCCAGAACGGCGGGGCCCAGCCGGTGCGGCTGGTGCGGGCCGGGCCGCACGCGTGGCTGGCCTGGGTGCAGGGTGTGCAGCCCGGCGCGCTGACGGCACAGATCGCATCGGGCGCGAGGACGTGGGGAGCGACCCTGCGGATCGGAGGTCCGAAGCGGGCTCCGGGCGTGCCCCCGATGCCGGCGCAGGCGGGAGCGGTGGCTGCGGCCGAGGCTGGCGACCTCGCCGTCGCAGCGCAGCGCGAGGGCCGCCGGCGGGTTCGCTTCACCGTGCTCGGCGCGGACGGCTCGGCGCCGCGAATGCTGGCGATCCTCGTGGGCGGAACGGTCGCGACGCCGTGCCGGCAGGCGGTCGATGTCTGCTGGGAGGCGCCCGCCTCGCCGTCGGCTGGGCCGATGCCGGTGCGGGTCCTGCGGCCCGGACGGCCGGCGGTTTCGGGGACGCTCGACCTGCCGGCGGCCGACGCCCCCCGGGCGTCGGCGCTGGTTCGCCAGACGGCAACGGCGCTACGACGCCTCAACAGCGTGCGCATCCAGAACGTGATCGCCTCGGATCCGGTGCACTCGGTCGCCACGCACTTCACGGTGCAGGCGCCCGACCGGCTGCTGATCGACGTGCTCGGAGGCATCCAGTCGCGGATCATCGGGCGCGACCGGTGGGATCTCCAGAACGGGAGCTGGATCAAGCGATCGACCGAGCCGGTGCGCGTGCCAGACCCCTTCTGGGCGCAGGGCGCGGTCGCCGCCTATGTGCGGGCAGCCAACGCGCGGTCGATCGATGCGACGCTGGCGGTGCCCGAGGGGCCGACGTTCTTCCGGATCATCGTCGACCGGCGGACGCACCTCGTGCAGCGCCTGTGGATGGTCACGGCGGCGCACTTCATGCACGAGCGCTACTTCGACTTCAACTCGGCACCGCCCGTCAAGCCGCCGGGCTGAACACCGGCGCGTGACGACTCAGTGACACCTCCGCGCCGGTGAGAACCGTCACGACTCAGCAACGCCACGGTCACATCCACCCGACCGGTGTTGGTCTCCAATAGTTGGGTTGCCGCCCGGGTTCGCCTAGCCTGGCCGCCGAGGTGTCACGAGAAGCTCACAGAACGGTCACGCCCACTCGACAGGAGTTGGACACCGTCGCGGGGGCCGTGACGGTTTCGAGCGGCGACCGTGACATACGCGGCTGTTACGGAAGCATCACGGCCGCCGACGCGTGTGGCGGCGTCTACGCCGGGCCGTCGGCGTCCGCTGCCGCAGGCGCCGATCCGCGGAACGGCAGCCTTGCACCCATCGCCGACGCGATCAGCACGACGGCGCCGATGCCGATCAGCACGTCGCCGGCCGAGAACACGTTGCCCCACGGAAGCCAATCGGGAGCGGCCCAGCGGTCGACGAACCAGGACAGATGCGGATGCGCCTCGGCGACGCTGTTGTTGTGCACCCCGGTGTATGTCAGGCCGGCGTCGCGCATCGCGCCCGGCAGCGCCGGCATATGCCCGCCGTTGGCGAGGATCGCGGCCAGGTTCAGCATCATCCCGGCGCCCGCGATCGGCATGCCGGTCAGCCGCCGGTTGGCGAGGAAGACCGCGAGCAGGCAGGCGTACGAGCCTATCGAGAGCGCGGTGGCGATGCCCTCGCTCGCGCGCCATGACATGAACATCGACGGAAACGCCAGCAGCTGCAGCGCGATCGCCAGGTAGAACAGCCAGGGGGCGCGCAGCCGCATGTCCGCGATCCGTCCCAGCCGGCCGCCCAGCGCCAGCCCCACCACCACGCCGAGGGCGATCACCGGCAGCAGGAACATCAGGCGGTTGCCGACTGCTGGTCGGGGATCTCCTCGCCCAGCGAGGCGAGATACTTCTCGAGCGCCGACACGACCCGCGCGTCGAACTGCGTCCAGCACCGGCGCCGGAGCTCGGCAACCGCGTCGGCGGAGGTGCCCGCCGCCCGGTACACCCGGTCGGACGTCATCGCGTCGAAGGCGTCTGCCACGAGGATGATCCGGGAGCCGAGCGGGATGTCCTCACCGGCCAGTCCCAGCGGGTAGCCGCTGCCGTCCCACCACTCGTGGTGGTGGCGGATCCACCGGTCGACCGGGGACACGCCGAGGCCCTCGAGCAGCCGGTAGCCGAGCTCGGCGTGCTCGCGCATCGTCCGCAGCTCGTCGGGGTCGAGCTTGTCCGGCTTCTGCAGGATCCGGTCGGGGATGGCGATCTTGCCGAGGTCATGCAGCAGCCCGGCCAGGCGCACCTGCTCCACCGTCTCCTCGTCGAGGCCCATCGCGCGGGCGATCCCCTCGACCAGCCGCGACACGGACTGGCTGTGCGCCCCGGCGTAGGTGTCCTTCGCGTCCACCACCCGGATCAGGCCCTCGGCCGCCTTCAAGCGGGCGTGGCGCTCGGCCGTCTCGGCCAGCTCCTCCGGCGAATAGATGCGGACGACCGACGGGCTGTACACGCACGAGCGGTTCTTGCCGTGGTTCTTCGCCCAGTAGAGGGCGCCGTCGGCCACCCGCAACAGCTGGTCCCGGTCGCTCGCGCTGGTCGGATACGACGCGATGCCCGCGCTGACCGTCACCGGCTCCGCGTGCGGGAAGCTGGTCTGCCACAGCCGCGCATGCAGGCGCTCGACGGCCGTGTACGCCTCCTGCTCCCCGTCGTCCGGCAGCAGCAGCGCGAACTCCTCGCCTCCGATCCGGTAGGACTGCCCGTCGCCGTACTCCTCGCGCATCAGCTCGGCGAGCGTCATCAGCACCTGGTCGCCGACGGGATGGCCGAACCGGTCGTTGATGCTCTTGAAGTTGTCGATGTCGATCAGCACGAGCGACAACGCCGACCTGGTGGACGCCCCCATGGCCAGCGCCTCGCGCAGGTCGGTCTGGAACGAGCGGTGGTTGCGGAGCAGCGTCAGCGCGTCGGTCTCGGCGTCGCGCGTGGCCATCACCGTGCGGTACGCGTAGCGCTGGTAGAGCGCCAGGGCGAACAGCGGACCGGCCAGCAGCAGCTCGAGCCGCGGGTTGACCATCCACAGCGAGGTCGCCAGGGCGGCGATGAACGCCATGATCCCGAAGGCCGGGCCCGAGTGGCGGACGTAGTCCTCGAGGATGGCGCGCAGCGAGTTGCCCGAGAACATCGAAACGGCGATCGCCACCGTGACCACGTTGGTGATCACGTACGCGGCGCCGCCGAGGAAGACGAGCAGCGCCAGCCGCTCGGCGCTGTGCGGGCTCACCGTCCAGCCGAGCAGGAACGCCGGCGCCGCCGAGACGAACGCGGACAGGCCGCACGACGAGGCGTTGAACACCAGCCGCAGCAGGGGCGCCCGGTCGTGGGACTGGACGACCGCCATGCTGATGATGGCGGCCAGCACCGCGTACTCCCAGCCGAACAGGAACTGGGTCGAGAGCAGGAAGACGAAGGCCAGCGAGACGGTGCGAGCGCCCGTCTCGTCCAGCGGAACCGGCTTGTACTCCGCGGCGAGCGCGGCGACGAAGAACAGCGCCACGCCGACGGCGGTGCCTGCGCCGGGGGGTTCGGAGACGATATGCAAGACCGCCCCGACCGCCACCGGCACCGTCACCGCAACGATTGCGATGACGAACCGGAGCAGCCGGGGCGGATACGTTTGGGACGAATTCGTCACGGCTTCAAGCCTTATCGGTCAGCATCCCCGCGGCACTTGAGCGCCGAGGCCCGGGGGAGTCAGTGGGCTACGCCCACTTCGTGTTCGCGCCGCTCGCGATGGCGAACGCGGCGATGGCACCAAGGGCGAGAGCGATCCGCGTTGCGCGGTAGTTCCACTTGATCATCTGCTTGCACCTCCCTTCGGGTGACAACCACTCAGGCGTTTCGCTGGGGAGGGATTCCTCGCAACCGGCACAATTGCGGTGTACCTGGGGAGCGAAGTCCGGAGAGCCGCGTGGAGCCTCCTTCGCGTCTCCACACGTGATAGGCCACACCTCGGGGACGGCGAATGCCCCGAACGGGGGATCTAGGGCGAGATCAGGCCGGAAGGGCTGACATGCGCGCCGCGGGAACCGAGATCCTCACGCGAGAGCTGCTCGATCAGCGCCGCCCCGCGACCGTCCGGATCGAGCTCGGGCGTGCCCGGACCGACCAGCGCGGTGGAGACGAAGCGCCCCGACACGAAGCGCCCGTTCGCGGCCAGCCTGACGTGCAGGATGCCCGACACGCCCAGGTCGCCCTCGATCGTGAAGTTGTGATACCCGGCGAAGTTGCCCAGGCTGTAGGCGATCAGCCGGTGCCGGTAGACCTCCATCGCCCGGAGCACGTGCGGGCTGTAGCCGAGGATCAGGTCGGCGCCGTTGTCGATCGCCATGTGGGCAAAGGCCTCGGGGTTGCCGCGGTTCTCGCCGCCGTAGATCTCGTCCTGCCCCGTCAGATGCAGCGCCGCGGTGCCCTCCGCGCCGGCGTGCATGGCGACGACGACGATGTTCGCGTGGCGTGCGGCGCGGTGGATCAGGCGCGCCGCGGCCGGGTAGTCGTTCAGCGGCCCGGTGTTCGAGTAGCTGGCGACGCCGATGAACGCGACCGTGATGCCCCGCACCTTGACGTACGTGATCTCATGCGTCCGGCCGGTGTGCGCCAGCCCGACGCGGTCGAGGGCGGTCACCGTGTCGTCCAGCCCGCCCTGCCAGAAGTCGAAGGCATGGTTGTTCGCGTTGCTGACGATCGTGAAGCCCGCGCGCTTGAAGTACCGCGCCCAGCCCGGTGGGACGCGGAACTCGTAACAGGAGCTGGTCAGCACGGCGCACTTCCCGGCCGTTCGGTCGGTCAGCGCGCCCTCGAGATTGGCGAACCGGATGTCACCCGTGATCTGCGACCGCACGCCGTCGAAGTAGTGGCCAGGGTCCGGGGCGAGCGTGTTCGCATACCCGAGCATCGTGTCGCCCACGGCCGAGATCGTCACCGTGCCCGTGGGCGTCTGGGGTGGTGGCGCCGCGCCGCCCGAGGGCGCCGACGTCCCGCTGCCGCCGCGGTGTGTCACCCCCGTGGTCGACGGCGCAGACGCGCCGCCGCCGCCGAGGACGTGCCCCGCCGCCACCCCGGCGACCAGGAGCACCGCTGCCGCGACGGCCGCGGCGACCGCGCGCCGACGGCGCAGCTGGCGCCGCCTGAGCTCTGCGCGGTGAAGCCGCATGGCGCGGCGGCGGGCGTGTGCCTCTTCCTCCCCCACGGCTCGGTATCATCGCGCACCGTGACGCTGGAGCAGGATGTCGCCGCCGCGATCGAGGCGGGCACGGATCGTCTCGTCGAGCTCACCTCCCGGCTGATCGCCTTCGACACGACGGCGCGCGCGGGGGACGAGCCGGCGAGGGACGAGGCGGCGCTGCAGCGCCACCTCGCAGACGCGCTCGGCAACGCCGGAGCGGACGTCGACGTCTGGGAGCCCGCGCCCGACGAGATCTCCGGCACCCGCCAGATCCCCGAGCCGATCGGCTTCGAGGGCCGCCCGCAGATGGCGGCGCGCTTCGGGGGCTCCGGCGGGGGCCGCAGCCTGCTCTTCAACGGCCACATCGACGTGGTTCCCGGCGAGCCGCGCGATCGCTGGACGAGCGATCCGAACTCGCCGGAGGTGCGCGACGGGAAGCTGTACGGACGGGGCGCCTGCGACATGAAGGGCGGCGTCGCCGCGATGGCCTTCGCCGCGATCGTGCTGGCCGAGTCCGGCGTCCGCCTGAAGGGCGATCTGATCGTCAACACCGTCACCGACGAGGAGTCGTCCGGGGCCGGCGGCCTCGCGGCCGTCAGCCATGGCATCCGCGCCGATGCAGGGATCGTGACGGAGCCGACCGCCTTTGACGTCTGGGTCGGCTGCCGCGGCTCGCTCTCCCCGACGGTCGTCGTCGAGGGCCGCCCCGGCCACGCCGAGATGGCCCAGCCGCACTGGCGGGACGGCGGCGCCGTCAACGCGATCGAGAAGATGGGTGTGATCCTGGACGCCATCCGCCGGCTCCGCGAGGAATGGCGCAACCGGCCGGACAAGGTGCACCCGTACCTCTCCGCCAGCGACATCGTCCCGGCGAAGATCTCGGGCGGCGAGTGGGTGGTCACCTACCCGTCCAGCTGCACCCTGGAGAACGAGCTGATGTACCTGCCGGCGAACGCGGACGCCGACGGGTGGGGCACCGAGGTGGAGCGCGAGGTGACCGACTGGATCATGCGGGCCGCCGCGACCGACCCGTGGCTGGTGGAGCATCCGCCGCGCATCACCTGGGGGCTCGACATCCCGCCCTACGAGGTGGATCCGGAGCACCCGATCGTGGCCGCCATGCTCGATGCGAGCGCCGCGGTCGGCCGGCCGTCACGGCTCTCCGGGCTCGATTCCTGGTTCGACGCTGCCAGCTTCAGCCGCTTCGGCTCCACGCCCTGCATCGGCTGGGGCCCGAGCAGCATTGCCTGGGCGCACACGATCGACGAGTACGTCCCCGTCGACGACCTCGTCCGCTGCGCACAGGGGCTTGCGATCGCGGCGATCCGCTACTGTGGGGTCGATGGCTGAATGGACAAGCCGGCCGGCGTGACATCTGTGGCGGATATCCCGTTGAGAATGGCGACAACGGCCGACGCGGCACTGGTCACGCGCCTCCTGAAGGCGTTCTTCAGCCACGAGGGGCGCGTCGTGCCGCACCTCGGGCAGAACGTCGAGGCGATCCTGGACGATCCGGGCCGCGGCTTCTTCACGCTCGCGGACGACCGCGGCGTGGCGACCACGACGATCCGCATCTCGGCCGGCGGCGGCGCGAGCGCCGAGATCGAGGAGATCTGGGTGCAGCCGTCCGCGCGCGGTCAGGGGCTCGGAAGCAGGCTGCTCCGCGCGGCGGTGGCCGAGTGCAGGCGCCGGGGGATCGCGTCGATCGAGCTGCGGGTCACGCCTGACGACCAGGAGCTCGGCATCCCCGACTTCTACACGAAGCTGGGGTTCAGCCACGGTGGCCGCCTGATCTACGAGTACGCCGGCGCCGACTCCGGCGCCCGCCGCTAGATCCCCGCGTCTCCGGCGCGCTCGAGCATGCGCATGGCGGCGTCGAGACGCCCCTGGCTGCGCAGGAACTTGCCGTAGCGACGGCAGGCCTTGGCCAGATCCGTGGGCCAACCGGTCTGCTGCTCGAGCCCGTCGATCGCCATCAGGTACGCCCCGTCGGCACGGGACGGCTCTCCCAGCGCCTCGTAAGCCCTGGCCTTGACGAGGTACGCGCGCCCGAGCACTCCGGGCACAGCCCTGTCGGCGAGCAGGTCGATGGCCGCGTCCGCGTGCGCGATCGCACCGTCGAGGTCGCCGAGCTGGAGCGCGTACCTGGCCCACTCCACCTCGAGAAAGCCCTCGTCCAGCGGCCCCTGCGCGTGGCCGCGCGCCTCGGTGAGGTAGCGGCCCGCCTCCTCCGTGTCGCCCGCGTCAAGGAGCGTGTAGGCCAGCTGGTGATAGCTCTCGAAGACGAACTCCTCGAGCCCGGCGGAGATCGTCAGGTCGAGCGTCTTGCGGCCGTACTCCACCGCCTGATCCGTACGCCCGGTGTTGATGTTGAGGCGGGTGAGCGCGTAGTAGAGACGCTGGCGCACCCGCAGATCGAGGTCCTCCCCGCCGTCACGCAGCACCCGGGCCAGCACGGTGCCGGCCTTCCCGTAGTCGCCCGAGTCGGCGTAGGCGTAGCTGAGGCTGATCGCGTAGTGCGCGAAGACGGCGACGTCATGGTCGGCCTGGGACTCCACCCGGGATAGCACCTCCTCGAGCAGCGCCACGGCCCCGCCCGGGTCGCCGCCGTACGCGCGCAGCCGGGCAGTGTTGGAGTAGAGGGATTCGCGCTCTGCCGGATCCGGATCCCCGGCCGCGGCCAGCGCGCGCTCGAACAGCTCGAGCGCCTGCGCCTCGCGCCCCTGTCGGGTGGCGATCGTCCCCAGGCCCTCGAGGGCGTGGCTCGCAAGCCCGTCGTCGCCGCGCTCCTCGGCCCATCTGACCAGGCCCTCGAGCAGGCGCTCTGCCTCGTCGTACTGGCAGAGACCGATCAGGAGCCCGGCGTCGGTGAGGGTGGTGGCCTCATCCACGAGGCGCCAGCGTAGCGCCCGGCGCGGCGCCCCCTCAAGCGGCAAACGGCAGCGGGCGCACCACCGCACGCACCCCGGCCACGTCCACCTCGGCGCCGTCCTCGATCTCACGGCGTAGGACAGCCAGGGAGATCGGGCCGAACCGGGGCGACACGATCGGGGAACTGGCCCTGCCCACCTCCCGGTCTCCCGTCACGACGGCGGCGGGCTGGGACAGAGGAGCCGAGAGCTCGAGCCCGCGCAGGCCCCGGTTGGCATGGCCGCGGTAGTGCAGCCGGGCGACGGGCTCCTGTCCGGGATAGCAGCCCTTGGTGAAGCTCACCGCCCGGTCGACCAGACCCGCCTCGGCGGGCATCGACTCCTCGTCGAACTCCCGGCCGAACACGGGGATGCCGGCCTCGATGCGCGCCACCTCCCAGGCGTCGGGCGGATCGAGGTCGGCGGGCGGCTGGGCGAGCAGCCGCAGCGGGCCCGCCGGCGTATCGAGCGTCGCCAGCGCGCCGCCGGCGTCGCCCCACACCACCACGTGCGGTGACGCGGCGAGCTCGACCTTCTTCCGGAACCGCGCCCGCAGGATCGCCTGCTGGACGAGCTCCGCGCGGGCGGGCGGGCAGGCCAGCACGTAGGCGTCGCCGGCGTTGTAGAGCTCGAGGTCGGAGATGACGCGCGCCTTGGGCGTGAGCAGCAGGGCGTAGACCGCACCGCCCGGCCCGGCGGCATCGACGTCGTTCGAGAGCAGGCTCTGGAGCAGCGCCGTGGCGTCCGGCCCTTCGGCCGTGATGCAGGTGCGGTCGAGCAGCGTCGCCATGCGCGAAGCGTAGGCGACGATTCGCTGCGAAACGAACCGTCTACGATGCGCCCGTGTCGCTCTTCCGTTCAAGCCAGGATCGCAAGGCAAAGCAGGCGGGCGTCGACGAATCGAGGATCCCGCCGGGCCAGTACTACACCGACAAGTGGCCGGTGCTGCACGCGGGCTCCGTCCCGCGCGTCGACCTCGGCGCCTGGGACTTTCGCGCGTTCGGGCTCGTCCGGAACCCCATCCGCCTCTCGTTCGACGACCTGCTCGCGCTCGGCTCGCAGGAGCAGACGAGCGACATCCACTGCGTGACGCGGTGGACGAAGCTGGACATGCCGTGGAAGGGCGTCCCCATGAGAACCGTGCTCAAGCAGGTTCAGCCGCTCGAGAGCGCGCGATTCGTGATCGCCCACGCGGAGCAGGGATTCACCGCCAACTTGCCGATCGAGGCGGTGATGGCGGACGACGCGATGCTCGCCTACGAGGCGGAGGGCCGGCCGCTGACGCCCGAGCACGGCTACCCGCTGCGGCTGCTGGTGCCGAGCCGCTACTTCTGGAAGAGCGCGAAGTGGCTGCGCGGGCTCGAGTTCAGCGACGTCGACAAGCCGGGCTTCTGGGAGGGCTACGGCTACCACAACGACGCCGACCCGTGGAAGGAAGAGCGGTACGGGTTCTGACGGCAGGTCAGCCTGACGCGGTGACGACGTCCGGCCTCGCCGTGCGCATCCGCGGCGCGATCAAGCGATACGGGGACATCACCGCCGTCGCCGGCCTCGACCTCGACGTGCCGGCCGGCACCTGCGTGGGACTGCTCGGCCCAAACGGCGCGGGCAAGTCGACCACCATGCGGATGCTGACCGCGCAGGCGATCGCCGACGAGGGCGATATCGAGGTGCTCGGCCACCGCCTCCCCGAGCAGTCGAAGCAGGCGCGGCTCGAGTGCGGAGTGGTGCCCCAGCTGGACAACCTGGACACGACGCTGACCGTCGAGCAGAACCTGCTGGTCTTCTCGTACCTGTACCGGCTGGGCCGGGGCGAGCGGGCGGGCGCGATCGACCGGGCGCTCGGCATCGCCAACCTGGCGGACCGGCGCGACACCCGTGTGGACAAGCTCTCCGGCGGCATGCGCCGCAGGCTGCTGATCGCCCGCGCGCTCGTTCACCGGCCGCGCCTCGTGCTGCTCGACGAGCCGACCGTCGGCCTCGACCCGCAGGTGCGCCAGGAGCTGTGGGCGCTGATCGACGGCCTGCGGAGCGAGGGCGTCTCGATCCTGATGTCGACCCACTACATCGAGGAAGCCGAGCGGCTGGCGGACACGGTCACCATCATGTCGCACGGCCGTGCGATCGCCACCGGGCGCCCGATGGAGCTGGTCGTCCAGCACGCCGGCCGCGAGGCGCTCGAGGTGTACGGCCCGCCGGCACGGCTGGCCGAGGTGGAGACCGCCGCGGCGGCCCAGGGCCTGCGCACCCGGCGCACCGGCACCAGCGTGGCAGTGCTCGGGGAGAGCCGCAACGGCTTCCTCGCCGGCGACGCATCGACGACCACGCGCCCGGCCAACCTCGAGGACGTGTTCGTCCTGCTCACCGGGGAGCGCATCGAGTGAGCACCGCTGCCCAGCAGCGGCGGCTCGGCCGGCTCGAGCGGCCGGCGATGGCCGGCGTGCTCGTGCGCGAGGTCATCAACTTCTCGTCCTTCTGGCGCTCAGCCACGTTCTCCTCGACGGTCGACCCGACCATCTACCTGCTCGCATTCGGCTTCGGCTTCGGCTCGCTCGTGTCCCACGTGCAGGGCTACGACTACGTTGCCTATGTGGGCACCGGAACCGTCGCGACGGCGGTGCTGTTCTCAAGCGCGATGCCGGCGATGTTCGGCACGTTCGTCAAGTACCGGTTCCAGCGCACCTACGACGCCATCCTGGCCGCACCGGTCGACACCGAGGAGCTGGTCTCGGCAGAGGTGCTGTGGATCGGCATCCGCGCGGGCGTCTACGGCTGCGTGCCGCTGCTCGTCGCCATGGTGTTCGGGCTCGACCCGGCGTGGGGCATGCTCACCGTCCCCTTCATCGCACTCATCTCCGGGATCGGGTGGGCCGGCTTCGGCGTCGCCGTCGCCGCCACGCTCGACTCCATCGACAACTTCTCGTACGTCATGAGCGGCATCATCACGCCGCTGTTCCTCGTCGCCGGCACGTTCTTCCCGCTCACCGCGCTGCCGCAATGGGCCCAGCTGCTGGCGAACCTGAACCCGCTCCACCACACCGTCGAGCTCGTGCGGCACGCTGCGTTCGGCTTCCAGATGCCGGCCGACATCGGGCACCTCGCCTTCCTGATCGGGTTCGCGGTGCTGACCTGGCGCGTCGCGGTGTGGCGGATGACCCTGCGGCTGATCGATTGACCGTCCAGACCTTCACCACCCGGCTCGAGCAGCTTGTCGACATCGACTCCCCGTCGGACGGGCTGGAGCAGGAGCGCGTGGCCGAGCTGCTGGCCGGGTGGCTGGCGCCGGCCGGATGCACGGCGGCGTGGGTCGATGAGCCGGACGGGCCCGCGCGCAGCCTCCTGATCACCATGCCGGGAGAGGGCGAAGGCGCCGTCTGCCTGCTCGGGCACACCGACACGGTCTTCCCCATGGGCACCGTCGCGGAGCGGCCGTTCCGGCGCGAGGGCATGCGCTGCTTCGGGCCCGGCGTCGCCGACATGAAGGGCGGCCTCGTGCTGGCGGCCATGGCGATGGAGCGGTTCGCCGAGCGTGCGCGGCCGTTCTCGGAGCTCCGGTTCCTCGTCTGCGCCGATGAGGAGGTGCGCCTGCGCGCGCCCGCAGTCTGCGCGCACGCCGCCGGCGCACGTGCCGCGCTGGTGTTCGAGTGCGGGCGCGAGAACGGAGACGTGGTCACAGCCCGCAAGGGCGCGATCTGGCGGACGATGGAGCTGACCGGTGTGGCGGCACATGCCGGGGCCGACACTGCCCGCGGCCGCAGCGCCGTCTCGGCGCTGGCCCGCGAGATCCTCCGCATCGAGGGCCTCAAGGCCGGCCGGCCCGAGATGACGTCGGTGGTCACCACCGTGCTCGGCGGAACCGCGGCGAACACCCTGCCCGGCAACGCGACCGCCACGCTCGACATCCGCTCAAGCGTGCCCGCCGACCTCGATCACGCCCTGACCGAGCTGGAGGCAGGCGGCCCCTACGACGGCGTCTCGATCGCGATCGTCGACCGCGGGACGTGGCCGCCGATGCCGCGCGACGAGCGGCTTGCCAGGGCGGCGCTCGCCGTGGCCGCCGAGCTCGGACTCACCGCCGGCGAGCAGCTCTCAGGCGGCGTCTCGGACGGATGCTGGACGGGCGCCACCGGGGTGCCCACGATCGACGGCCTTGGCCCGGTCGGAGCGCTCGACCACACGGAGGCCGAGTGGATCGAGCTGGAGACGCTCGAGCGCCGCCTCGAGCTGGCCGTGCGCATGATCGAGCACGGCGCTCAGCTGTAGTCGATCGAGCCGTCCGCCTCCTTCTGCACGAACTTCACGTTCGGGCAGCTCCGCACGGGCGCCGTCCAGCGCGGCAGCGGATGGCGGAACTGGAAGGCGGACCGCAGGGAGTTCGCCTCGCGCTCGCGGGCGGTGAGCAGCGGCAGGCCGAAGTTCTCGGAGGCGAACTTGATCACGGACGTGAAGTCGTACGTGGTGTGGTCGATCCCGCGCTTCGCCCAGGGCGAGATGACCAGCAGCGGCGACCGCACGCCCAGCCCGAACCGGTCCACGTTCGGCGGTGGGACGTGGTCGTAGAACCCGCCGAAGTCGTCCCAGACGATGACGATCGCGGTGCTCTTCCAGAACTTCGAGCTCACCACCGCATTCACCATCTTCGCCGTCCAGTTCTCTCCCGCGCACAGCGATGGCCCGCCCGGGTGGTCGCTCTCGTCGAACGGCGGCGTGATCCAGCTGATCGATGGCAGGTAGCCCTGCTTGATGTCGGAGCTGAACCACTGCCACGGTGCGTAGTGCCGCCCCCAGTCGGCGCGCTCGCGGACGTCTTTGACGGCGTCGAGCGCGACCCAGCCGTAGCCGAGCTGCCCGGGCATGGCGCCGTAGGTTCCCCAGGAGACGCCGTGCCGGCCGTTGATCACGCCCGCGACGCTGCGGATGTTCAGACACACGTCCCTGTGGCCGGCCACCGACATGGTGTCCTGCGCGGCGATCGGCACGGTCACGTCCGGTGGGCCGTCGCACCCCCACCAGCGGGTGCCGATGCTGGGCCCGTCGATGACGCCGTCGGACTGGCCGGCCACCGCGTACAGGTGGTTGGGATAGCTGGAGCTCGGCACCGAGGTGAACATGCGATCGCCGAGGCCGTAGCGCTTCGCCCATCCCCAATAGGCAGGCAGCTGGCCCGGCGACGCCGTTGTGTACGCGTTCATCGTGCGCTCGCCGGCCTTGTCCAGCACGCGGGAGAAGCCGTTCATGCGGCCGCCGTTGATGTCCTGCACCGCCGACGAGTGGTTGTGCTGCAGATCGATTTGCTTGTCCGGCAGCTTCGTCAGCGGCACGACCCGCCCGTCGTATGTGACGCCGGTTGTTGCGCCGTCGCCTTCGGGGAAGCGGCCGAACAGGTTGTCGTATGTGCGGTTCTCCTTGATGATGTAGACGATGTGCTTGATCGGCGTCGCCGACGCAGCGTCGGGCAGCGGTATCCGGTGCGGCGCCGGCGGCGGGGACGCGGACGCCGGCACGGGCGCAAATCGTCCACCGGCGCCCTCGCCGACGACCCACAGCAGGCAGGCGACCGCGGCCGCCGCAGCGGCCAGCCCGTAGCGAAGGGGCACCGGCAGCGCGCGCAGCCGGCCGGCGCCGGTGCTGCGAGCCGCCGTGTCGCCGGGAGGGTCGTATGCCGTGCCGCTCATGCCTGCCTGCAGTCGAGCCCCGAGAAGTTGCGCGGATCCGGATCCGGGCTGCTCGGGGCTCCGTCGACACGGTAGACGTCCATGGTGTCGTCGCTGTGCACCAGGTGCAGGAAGGGCAGCGACCGGAAGGCGGCCGGGTCGACGCCCTGCTCCAGCGTGTTCACCATGCTGCCGATCCGCACGTCCTTCAGCAGGACGACGTAGTTGACCCGCTCCTGCCGCAGGAACGCGCGATGCGCCGCCGGGTCGCGGAAGAACGCGTGCGCCCCGAGCACGATGTCGAGCACCGTGTGCAGCTCGGAGGGACGAAGGTAGGGCCCCATCCCCTCGGCGACGCTGACGCGGCCGGTCTGCGCCGCAAACGTCCCCAGCGTCAGCCGGTCGACCAGCAGCCGCGAGCCGCAGGGGACGTTGGCATCGACCCAGTTCGTCACCTGCAGGGCCCGGTCGCCGTTCTCCCGCCAGCCGTGGCGGGCCGGGGCGCCCGCGTAGGCAACGCCTGCCGCGGTGAGGGCGATGGCCGCCGCACAGACTGCGGTCGGCAGCCAGACGCGAACGCGCCCGAGCAGCCCGACCGCCCACTCGGCGCAGCCCAGCACGACCAGGATGCCGAGCAGGCAGGCGTAGTCATAGAGCCGGTGCGGGCCGAACGTGCCGGGGATGTACGTGTCGTAGCGGTACGAGAAGGCAAGCGCGATGGCGACGATCACCCCGCCGAGCAGCACGGCGAACAGGCCCAGCGGGCGCAGCTCATCCGGGAACCGCCACAGCATCAGCAGCGCGATCAGGATCGCGGCCATGGGGACGCCGACGAGCGCCAGGTCGCCGGCGGGCCGGGTGATCGTGCTCGCGACGTAGCCGCGAACGAGGTTCTCCGGCGCGATGTACCAGTGCCCGTCCGCGGTCGTCTTGTGGACGAGCCGGCCGTTGAACAGCGATGCCGTGGGGTCGTTGGAGGCGCCGAAGGAGGCGTACTTGCTCGTGCCGCTGGCACCCTGGAAGCCCACGTCGCCGCCGGAGAGGCCGAGCGCCGCGCCCCACACGGCGACGGCGACGGCGACGATGGCGGCGAGGCGCAGGATGACGGGCCTTCGCACCGGGCCGGTGACGAGCAGAGCGGCGGCGTAGCAGCCGAGGCCGAGCATCAGGACGAATGCGGGGATCCCGTGGCTGCCCGCGGCGACGGCGAACAGCACGCCCGCGGCGACCGGCTCGGCCCGGCCGGAGCGGCCGCGGAGCGCCCGGATGCCGAGCAGGAGCGCGCAGGTCGCGGCCATCCTTCCGGTGTTCTCGGCGGTGTAGACATCGAGGTCGCGGTGCAGCTCGTTGTCCACCAGCACGAGCATGAGCAGCGGAAGCAGGATGGCGAGCCGGCGGAGGCCGAGCTCCCTGCCCAGGCCGTAGAGCCCGCAGGCGAAGCCGACGGCGGCCACCCAGAGCAGCGCCCCCATCGCGGGCAGGGGCTGGGAGCCGATCAGGTAGCTCATGCCCGCCTGGTAGCTGTTCAGGACCACCTTGCTGACGGTGGGCGTGTAGGCGGCTCCCCACTGCAGCGTCTGGTGCGGAACGCGGCCGGCGTCGGCGATCTCCATGCCGTCGGCCCAGTACCTCCAGGGGCCGAACATGCTGAAGTTGAGCAGCGGCGAGAAGCGCAGGCGGACGAGCGCGAAGACGAGGATGGAGGCCAGGCCGGCGCCCTCCAGCCACGGCTGCGCGGTGAACTCGGCGCGCAGCGCGGCCGCGTGCGCGCGCAGCCCGTCGCGCCGGACGGCCACCAGCCACAGCGCGGCGGTGACGGCGGCGAGCAGCGGCAGGTAGGTCCACGCGTGCAGCACGTGAAGGATCTCGAGCACGACGCCGCACAACGCGCAGACGGCGTAGCCGAGCCCGAAGCAGAGGGCGAGCCGCGTGGGGATTCCGGCCTGCCCAGGCCGGTGCAGTGCGAGGCTCGCGCCGGCCCCCGGAATCACCATCGCGAGCAGGGCGGTGAGGATGGCGCCGGCGTTCAACCGGGCGGGAGTGTAGATGACCGGCCCGGCGGCAGCGGTATGGTTGCGCGAACCGGGCTGAGCCGGTTGCTGCGCGGTGGGCGGACTATGCTGGCGACGTGACCTACTCGATCGTGGCCTGGGGCGACGACGGCCGTCTCGGAGTGGGCGTACAGACATGCGTGATGGGTGTCGGCGCCGTCTGCTCGTGGGCCCGCGCGGGCGTCGGCGCCGTCGCGACGCAGGCGTTCAGCGAGCGCGGATACGGCCCGCGGCTGCTCGACCGCCTCGCGTCCGGCGAGTCGCCCGGCCAGGCGCTGCAGGCGCTCCGCGCCGAGGACGGCCGGCGCGAGCAGCGCCAGGTCGCCGTGGTCGCGGCCGACGGCTCGACCGCGGCCTTCACCGGCGCCGACACGATCGCCGACGCCGGAGACGTCCAGGGGGACGGCCTCAGCTGCCAGGCGAACATGATGGCCCGCCCGGGCGTGCCCGAGGCGATGCGCGAGGCGTACCTGGTAGCACCGGGCTCGCTCGAGCGCCGCATCCTGGCCGCCCTCGAGGCGGCGGAAGCGGCGGGCGGGGACTTCCGCGGCCGGCAGTCGGCAGCCCTGCTCGTCGTCGGCGCCGAGCCCGCCGACGAGCCGTGGCAGGGCGTCGAGACCGACCTGCGGGTGGACGACGACCGCGCGCCGCTCGAGGCGCTGCGCAGGCTGGTCGACGTGGCCGAGGCCTACCGGCTCGTCAACGAGGGCACCGAGGCGGCGAAGCGCGGCGAGGTCGACGCTGCGGCGCACTCCGCGGCGCGGGCGCGCGCACTGGCGCCGCACGACCAGAACGTGCTCGCCTTCGACGCCATGCTGCGGGCCGGCGGCGGCGACCTCGAGCAGCTGCGCCAGCTGATCGCCCGCCGGCCGGGCACCATCCGGCTGGTCGAGTGGCTACACGCGCACGGCGAGCTGCCGCTCAGCGACGACGCCGTCGCGGCGCTTCGCCGGATGATTGATTCCACGACCCCGCACGTCTGACCGCCTGACTGCGGGTGATTGTCAACCGTGTGGGGGCTGCGACCGGTAGGCGTCGTGGAATCATCCATCTCGCGCCTGGTAGATCGGCACCCCGTGGATGGTGGTCGCCAGCCGGTAGTGCTCGCGCAGCAGCCGGCCCGTCTCGCCTCCGGGATCGAGGCTCCCCGGCGGCTGCTCGCCCACCACCAAGGCCGGCCGGTCGGGAGCCGCCAGCGCCCGGTGCACCTCACCCAGCGCGCCCGGGATCGCCTGGATGTTGCGGTACCACATGTACCGCACGGCCGGCGGGCGGTCGGCCAGGTAGTACACGTTGGCCGCCGCCCACATCACGAAGATGCGCTGCCCGGGCCGCGTGTGCGCCCGCACGTAGCGGACGATCTCACCGTCGTACTGGAGATGGGAGTCGTTCGGGAAGACCGCGCGCGCCTGCGCCGCCGGCGAGTCGAACCAGAGCGGAACCGCCGCGGAGAACGACCACACGGCGAGGCCGGCAGCGATCCCGGCCACCAGGGCCGACCGCCGGTCGAGCACGCGCTGCACGCCGACGCCCGCGAGCACCGCCACCGGCGGCGCAAGCTGGATGTAGTAGTGGGCGTGGAAGTTGCCGCCGCCGAGCACGGCCAGGCCGGCCGCGCCGAGCCAGATCCGCATCAGCACCGGCGAGCGCCGCCAGCCGTAGGCGCCGAGCAGGATCAGCGGCGCGAACGCGCGCACGGCGGTCGGGAAGGTATCCCAGAACTGGGACAGGCGGCCGGACAGCGATCCCGACACGATCGAGTCGCCCTGGCCGCGGTAGGTCACCATCGCGTACCACCAGTCGGAGAAGCTCGGCGCGCTGATCGCCGCCACCGCCACGGGCACGATCGCCGCCCCCACGATCATGGCCGCAGGAGCCACTCCGGCCCGCCTGCGGCAGGCCAGCAGGTAGACGACAGCGGCCAGGCCGCCGTCGAACCCCGACTGCTTCAGCAGCACCGCGGCGCCGGTCAGCAGCCCGCAGACGACGAGCCAGACGGCACCGCCGCGGCGCAGGTATGCGACGAAGGCGAGCAGCGAGAGCACGGCGGGAAGGGAGGCGAGCAGCTCCCCGGACAGCGTGAACGACTCGATCAGCGGCGACGCTCCGAGCGTGGCCAGGAGCAGGCCGGCGGCTATCGCAGGTATTCTGCCCGCCGTCCGGTGCGCAAGGGCCATAACGGCCACGACCACCAGCGCCCCGACCACGGCGGCGGCCACGTGGATCGCGGCCGTCGAGCCATTCTCCACATGCAGTATCGCCCGAAACACCAGCAGCAGCCCCTGGGGGCGGTCGACCCACGCCTGGTCGTACAGGCGAGCGCCGCCGGCCCACAGGCGGGCGACCTCGCCGTACCCGCCCTCGTCGGCGGTCAGCGGGGCGCGGACGAACGGCAGGCGGACGGCGGCGGCGAGGGCGGCCGCGAGCACGGCGGCCAGCGCTGGGGGCCACCACGAGCCCACATCGACCGCCCCACCGCCATCCTCGCGTTCGTCGCGTTCCTGATCGCGCTCGGGGCGCAGGTGCTCACCTTCGGGCTGTCGCTCACGCCCGACCGCTACCTGCTGGTGCTGCTCGCCCCCGCGCTCGTGATCGGGCGGGGCCGGCGGTTCATGCTCGATTTCGTTCCCTTCGTCCTGCTGATCGTCTGGTACGAGGAGTGTCGCGGACTCGCGCACACGGTGCATCCTTCGCCGTACTACACGCCGCACCTCGACGTCGAGAAGGCCATGTTCTTCGGCCGCGTGCCCACCGTCGTGCTGCAGGACTGGCTGTGGAAGGGCCACCTGATGTGGTACGACCAGGCGCTCTCAGCGGCCACGCGGATCCACTTCATCGTGCCACCGACGCTCGCCTTCGTGCTGTGGCTGAAACGGCGGGCGCTGTTCTACCGCTTCGCAGCGACGCTGCTGACGCTGAGCTATGCCGGCGCCCTCACCTTCGCGCTGTACCCCGCGGCGCCGCCATGGGCCGCGTCCCTGAAGGGGTTGATCCCCTACGTGGCCAATCCGGCCGGCGTCCAGGCCGCGAACTCGCCGCTGCCGACCGACTCGGGGCCGCTGTACCACCTGGTCGACGGCAATCCGTACGCCGCCATCCCGTCGCTGCACAGCGGCTACTCGTGGCTGGTGTTCCTGTTCCTGGCGATGCTGGCGTGGAACAGCCGCTGGCGGTGGACGGCCGCGCTCGCCTTCCTCTACCCGGTCGTGCAGTGCTTCGCAGCCGTCTACACCGGCAACCACTACGTCATCGACCTGCTGATCGGCATCGTCTACGCGACCGCGGTGTTCTTCGGGGTGCGCTGGTTCTGGCGGCGCATGGGATGGCCGGAGTGACCGCGGTGGCGGAGGCCGCGCCCGCGCCGGAGGCTGCACCCAGGCGCCGGCTGTGGGGACTCGGCTATCCGCTGGCTGTGTGGGCGGGGTCGCGCGCCGCCGTCTACCTGGTGATCGCGATGCAGAGCTGGACGAGCAGGCACCCGCATGGCGCCGCGTTCTCGTGGAACGCGCTGTTCTCGCCGCTGTCGGACTGGGACGCGACCTGGTACCGCTGGATCGCCCTGCACGGCTACGACCCCTCGATCGGTCATGGCAACACCGCGGCGTTCTTCCCGCTCTACCCGATCCTGTGGGCGCCGTTCACCTGGCTGCCCGGGCCGGTGACGGTGTCAGGCACGCTGCTTTCGTCGGGCATGTTCGGTGCCGCGCTCTGCCTGCTCTACCGCATCACGCAGCGCCGGTTCGACGAGGGGATGGCACGACGGACGGTGCTCTACCTCGCCATCTTCCCGCTCACGTTCGTGTTCTCGCTCCCCTACGCCGAGTCGCTGTTCCTGCTCTGCGCGCTGGGCGCGTTCGCGCTCACCTGGCACGGACGGTGGTGGAGCGGTTCGGCGGTCGGCGCCCTGGCGGTGCTGGCCCGCCCCACGGGCATCGCGCTGTTCCCGGCGCTGGCCTGGCGCCGGTACCGGGAGCGCGGCCTCGAGCTGCGCGCGTACCTGCCGCTGCTCCTGCTGCCGGCCGCCGAGCTCGCGTTCTTCGGCTACCTCTACTGGCGCACCGGCGACCCGTTCGCGAGCCTGCACGCGCAGAAGCGCGGCTGGGGCAGAGGCGTGTCGGTGCTGCCGATCGTGCTCGCGCAGGGCTTCTGGGACGGGGTCACGGCCAGCCACTTCCGCTACTTCATCCACGTCGGGTTCACGCTGCTCTGGTGCGGCCTGTGGTACTGGTGCTGGCGGCGGATGCGGCTGCCGTGGGAGTACCTGATCTTCGCCGGCCTGATGATCATCCTGCCGACCAGCGGCGGGCTGATCGTCTCGATGGGCCGGTTCGGGATGGTCGCGTTCCCGTTCTTCTGGGCGCTCGCAGACCTGGGCCGCGACGAGCGGATCGACACGGTGGTCAAGGTGGCCTCGCCGCTGCTCCTCGCGGCGCTCGTGTTCGTCACGTTCGGGCCGCGCACGTTCACGCCTTGACAGCGCCCGCGGTCGGTGTACGTTGGAGCTACACCGCGTGGCTCTTTCTCGGGTAGGGGGCACGCACAGGGCGTTTCGATCGAGGGCCTGGGAGCGGGCCCTCGACGTCGTTAAGGACGTGAGCAGCCGAAGGGTGCCGCCCCGCTGAAGCGCGGCGTCTGGCGCCGTCGGCAACGGGGTCAGGCCTGAGGCCTGACCCCATGAACGCCGGAGGGCGGCTTTCGCCGCCCTCCGTACCACTTGCAGATCGCGATCGATCTACATCATGTCCGGCATGCCGCCGCCCATGGGGGCGGGAGCCGGCTTCTCGGGCGCCTCCGCCACGACAGCCTCGGTGGTGAGGATGTTCTTGGCGATGGACGCCGCGTTCTGCAGCGCCGAGCGCGTCACCATGGCCGGGTCGATGATGCCCGCCTTGACCAGGTCGACGATCTCGCCGGTGTCGACGTTGAGGCCCTGGCCCGACTTCGCGGCCCGCACCTCGTTGACGACGACCGAGCCCTCCAGGCCGGCATTCTCGGCCAGCTGGCGAAGCGGCTCCTGCAGCGCGCGCTCGATGATCTGCGCGCCGGTCCGCTCGTCGGGACCGGTGAAGCCGTCGAGTTTGATCGCTTTCGTCGCA